>CAUTJT010000004.1:0-105460 GCA_963539215.1 uncultured Streptobacillus sp.
ATCATAAAATTTATCTCATTGTCAACTACTTTTTTTAAAAATTTTGTTTTTATTTTTAAACACTTAATTTATTTTATGTGTTATACTTATAATTGAGGTGATTAGTTTGAAAATGTACACAGTTTGTTATCTTTTAAAAGATGATGAAATACTTATGCTTTATAGAAATAAAAAGAAAAATGACATAAATGAAGGCAAATGGATAGGCGTTGGTGGAAAAATCGAAGAAGGAGAAGACCCTTTTCAATCTATTAGGCGTGAAACATTAGAAGAAACTTCTTTAAAATTAAACAAAGTAGATATGAGAGGTATTATAATATTTGTATATAATAATAAAGTAGAATACATTTATGTATTCACAAGTAATGATTTTGAAGGTAATTTAGGAGAATGTAACGAAGGTGATCTTAAATACATAAATAAAAAAGATATACTTAACTTAAATCTTTGGGAAGGTGACAAAATTTTTTTAAAACACATATTAGAAAATGATAAAAACTTCTTTATTTATAGGATGGAATATTCAAATGATAAATTGATAAATGTAATCAAGGAAATGTAGTCTCGTTTTTTTATTGATATTATCAAATAAATAGTATATAATATTGTATGACTATACATTAAATATGGAGTTTTTTATGGAAAAGATTACTGTTGAAGTTTTAAACGAACAAGGTATACATGCTAGACCTTCGACAAAAATTTGTAGTATAACTAACAAATTTAAAGGAAATGTATATTTTGAGTTCAAAAATGAAGTTTATGATGCCAAAAACATTATGTCAATAATGCTTATTGGACTTGAAAAAGGTAATAAATTTGAAATTATTGCCGACAATGGTAACAAAGAAGAAGAAACACAACTACTTGCTTCTCTTAAAGATTTAATAGAAGTAAAAAAATTCAAATAATTAGGAGTAATAACAAAATGAATGATTTTGAAAAAGAACTAGACCTTTATTTACCTATTTCACAAGAAAAAGGGGAAAAGATAGAAGGTACTTTAATAAGAAAAGATACTGAATTTGGATACCTAAATACTAACAACAAGTTAGAAGCACGTATCAAATTAGAGGAAATTGAAAACTTAGAAATAGGGGAAAGTGTATCTGCTCTTGTATATGCAGTAACAGATGAATTCTTACTAGTTTCTAAAAACGCTTTAGAAAGAGAAGAAGAATTAAAATCTTTAAATAAAGGAAATATAGTTAAAGGTAAAATATTAGAAAGAGGTAAAATTGGCTATGTAGTTAAATTAAACTCATTAACAGCTATACTACCTTATAGACAATCAGGATTCAACAAAGAAGATGATGTTATATCTAAAGAATTTAATTTTGAAATTACTGAAAAGAGAGGCAAAAATATAACTCTTTCAAGATTAAATATAATTAAAGATGAAATAGAAACATTCTTTAATGAAACAAATATTGGAGATATAGTAAAAGGTAAAGTTAATAATATATTAGAATATGGTTTAATTATTAACCTTGGTTCAATAAAAGCCTTACTACACTCTTCAGAATTATCTTGGAATAAAGAAACTAAATTAAAACAATTTAAAATAGGTGATGAAATATCAGCTAAAATAATAGAACTTAATAAAAATGAAAATAAAGTTAAATTAAGTTTAAAACAATTAACTGAAAACCCTTGGTTTGATAAAAAAGCAAAATACAAGTTAGGACAAAACTTCGATGCTCCAATTAAACAAATACTTGATTTTGGAGTTGTAGTTGATCTTGGAGAAGACGAAGGTTTCATACATATATCTGATTTATTCTACAAAAAAGTTAATAATATAGAAAAAGAATATCAAGTTGGTAATGTTATTCCTTGTGAAATAATAGGATTTAATGATGAAAAAGAAAGAATATCTTTAAGTTCAAAAGTTGTATTTGATAAAATATGGGAAGAAATTGATAATTTCCACTTTGTAAACGATATAGTTAAAGTTCAAGTAACACGTATTAAAGACTTTGGATTATTCGCTAAAAGTGATGAAAATATAGAAATATTTATCCCTAAATCTGAATTTTCTTGGAAAAAAAATGATGAAAAAAAATATAACGTAAATGATACTATTGACGTTAAAATTATTGAAATTAATAAAGAAGAAAAAAATATTGTTGCAAGTATCAAAAAACTTGGAGTATCTCCATTTGAAGTTGCAAGCAATGCATATACTTTAAACGAAGAATACAAAGTTATTATTACTGACAAAATAGAAAGTGGTGTTCTTGTTAAACTAACTGATGATTTTAAAGGATTAATACCTAAAAATGAATTATTAGAAGATGTAAATGAAGGAGATACTGTGACAGCTATAGTATTTGAAAAAAATGAAAAGAAAAATTCTATACTATTATCAGTTAAAAAAATAGAAGAAATAAAAGAACAAAAAGAAATGGAAGAGCTTAAAAAACAATATGTTATAAATAAT
The DNA here is from genome assembly GCA_963539215.1 of uncultured Streptobacillus sp. Classification (GTDB taxonomy): domain Bacteria; phylum Fusobacteriota; class Fusobacteriia; order Fusobacteriales; family Leptotrichiaceae; genus CAURNT01. Next base: position 2,444 of record CAUTJT010000004.1, read on the forward strand.
TAGGAGGAATTGTGGGTATAAAATATATTGACGCTAAAAGATTAAGACGTATTTTAATAAGCGGTGCCAAATGGGTTAAAAAACATGAAGATTATTTAAATGAATTAAATGTTTATCCTGTACCTGATGGAGATACTGGTTCAAATATGTCTATGACTTTAGAAACTATGAAAAATGATTTAGAAAATGATACTACTAAAAAAAGTAACATGCAAGAGGTAAAAGACGTAATAGAAGAAGCCGTTTTGATGGGAGCTCGTGGTAATTCTGGTACTATACTATCTCAAATTATAACAGGGTTTATAAGAGGTATCGGTGATAAAAAAAGATTAGAAGTTAAAGATCTTGCACAAGCTTTAGAAAGCGCAAAAGAAGTTGCTTATCAAGCTGTAGATACTCCAGTTGAGGGTACTATACTTACAGTAATAAGATGTATAAGTGAAAAAGCTAATGAAATTAAAGATAATACAGATTCTCTAGATCAAATGTTAGAAATATTAACAACAACAGCTAAAGAAGCTGTTGATAATACTCCAAACTTACTAGAGAAATTAAAAGAAGCTGGAGTTGTTGACTCTGGAGCTATGGGTCTTTATTATTTCTTTGTAGGTATGAGTAAAGCGCTTTTAGAAATAGAAGAAATCGTTACAAGAGAATCAGAAGAAAAAAGTTTTGATTCTAAAATAAACAACATGACTCATGATCCAGCAGAAATTCATTATAAATACTGTACTGAATTTATAATACGTAATGCTGATTTTGATATCGATAAATTTAAAGAAAGTATTTTAAAATTAGGTGATTCTGCCGTATTTGCTCAAACTTCTAAGAAATTTAAAATACATGTTCACACAAATAATCCAGGACAAGCTTTAGAGTTAGCAGTTATTCATGGCGATTTAGAAAAAATTAAGATAGAGAATATGAAATTACAAAATGAGGGATTGATAAGTAGTGAAAAAGATCAAACGAAAATTTTCTCTAACCACAAACAAAATTTTTCTAAATATTCATATGTAATATTAGCAGATACATATAAACTTAAAGATGAATTCTTAAAAGCAGGTGCTGACGTTGTATTATTGGGAGGTCAAAGCCAAAATCCAAGTGTACAAGATATATTAAATGCAGTAGCTAAAGTTACATCTAATAAACAAATCGTAATATTACCTAATAATAAAAATGTTATCGCAACAGCAAATATTGCTGTAGAAAAAACTGAAAAAAATGTAATAGTAGTTCCTACTAAAACTATGCTGGAAGGTTATTTCTATTTAAATAACTATTATAATATATTAAATAATATAAAAGAAGAAGAAAAATCAAACTACTCTATAGAAGTTACTCGTGCTATCAGAGATACACAAGTTGATGGATTAACTATTAAAAATGGTGATTACATCGCTTTAGTTAACACTAAAATAAAACACTGTAATCCTTCTTTATCTGAATTAGTTAACGAATTAAAAAATACATACATAACAGAAAAAACTACTTCTATCGTTTTAGTAGAAGGTAAAGAAAAAAATGAAGATATAACTAACTCATTCAAAGGATATAAAAATCTTCAACTTATAGATGGTGAGCAAGAAAATTATTATTATTATATGTATGTAACTAATAAGCCTGATAATCTATCAGAATTTGCTTTTGTAACTGATTCAGCTTCTGAATTATCAGAAGATGAAATGAAAGGTCTTCCTATATATTTAACTCCTATAAGACTTGAAAGTAATGGGGTCCACTATAAAGACACCGTTGATATTTCTAAAGAAGAATTTTGGAAAAAACTTATTGAAGAAGATGCTATGTTTAAAAGTTCACAACCTTCACCACGTGAGTTAATGAATCTTTATACTAACCTTTTAAACAAAGGATATAAGAAAGTTATAATCGTTAATATTTCAAGCAATTTAAGCGGAACATTTAAGACTGCTAAAATGGTAATAAATAATTTAAATAAAGAAAACGATATAATTCTTTATGATACACAATTAGTATCATTACCTTTAGGAATTATGATTAAAGAAGCAGCTAAACGTGCCTTAAATCATGAAAGTTTAGATCAAATATTAAGATGGTGTGATAAGTTTAAAGCTAAAAACAAGACTTTAATTCCAGTAAATTCTTTAAAATATCTTGAAAGAGGTGGAAGAATCAGTAAAGTTGCTAAATCTATTGGAGACTTCTTAAACTTAAAACCTATAGTAACTATCTCTCAAGGTTCTATAGCCGTTGAGAAAAAAGTATTTGGAGATAAAGCTGCTTTAAATTTTGTTGTTAACTACGTTGAAAAAGTAGCACAAAAACAAAGCCTTTACCTATATACCGCTTGGGGAGGAACACCAAAAGAATTAGAAAACATTAATATCTTACTTGAAAGATTTAAGAACAATCCAAAAATTACTATAGTTAATAAACCTTATGTGATCGGACCTACTGTTGGTACTCATGCAGGACCAGTATACGCTGTATGTATTGTTCCTAAATTACTTTAATGAAAGAGTTTATTCTTGATTCCAGATCATTTAGAATGAAAGTGTCTCAGTATCTAAGAGAGTTTCATGGATATTCTGGAAGAAGCTTAAGAAATATTGAAGTTTATTTTAATGATAATAAAGTTAAAACAACATATAAGTTGCCAAAAGAAGGTATTTTGAAAGTTAAAGAAAAAGAAAAAGGTACAAATCTTGAAGAAAAATATTTAGATTTAAATATAGTATATGAAGATGAAGACTTATTAATTATTAATAAGTCTCCATTCTTGCTTACTCATCCAACATTAAAAAAAGTAGATATAACACTAGCTAATGGCATAGTATACTACTTTAATCACAAATATCAAAAAAACATAGTTCCAAGATTTGTAAATAGACTTGATATGAATACTTCTGGATTAATTATTATAGCTAAAAATGCATTTACACAATCTTTTTTTCAAAGTGAAAATGTAAATATTGAAAAAAAATATTTAGCAATAGCTGAAGGTATTATAGAATCTGATACTTTTATAATAGAAAAAAATATTTATAAAGATGGTGATAGATTAGATAGAATAATAGATCCAAGAGGTCAATATGCAAAAACAGAATTTAAAGTTATAGAAAGATTTAAAAATTTAGAAGTCAGTCTTGTAGAATGTAAGCTATATACAGGTAGAACTCATCAAATAAGAGTTCATTTGAAATCAATAAATCACCCAATAATAGGCGATAGTTTATATAATCCTGACTCTAAATATAACAAAATAGCTAATAGACAAATGCTACATTCATATTTCTTAGCATTTAACCATCCAACAAATGGTAAAAGGTTAGAATTTAATATTGGGCTATATAAAGATATGAAAGAATTAATATATTAAAAAGGTAGAGATATTTTTAAATCTCTACCTTTTTAATCATTTCTTATTATTCTTAAAAGAGTTAAATCATCATTAAATTTATCAGTATGTATAAATTCCACTAAATCATTTTCTATATATTCCAATCTATCGCTCAAAATATTTTTTTTAAGTCTTTCAAGTCCATAATATTCCCCATTTTCATTCACTTCTTCAGTTATACCATCTGTATATAGTAATAACACATCACCCTTATTAAAATCTAAAGTTTTTTCTTCAAATACTATATCTCCAAATATCTTTTGTGAAAATAATCCTAATATCTGACCTTCAGTTTCTAATTCTTCCACAATAGATGTAGAAGACTTATACATCAAAGCAGGTTCTTGTGAAGCTTTACAAAACTTCATAATATTATTAAATGTATCTATTACAACAAGAAACATACTTACGAACTTACCTTTAGGAAATACATTTATTATTTCTTCATTTAATTGTGACATTAACCTTGGTAAATTATCTAATTTTAACGCTGAATTATATATAGAAACTTTAAGCATAGACGATAATAATGAAGCTGGTATTCCATGACCCGATATATCAGCAAATATTACAGCAAATTTATCTTCATCTATTTGTATAAAATCACAGAAATCTCCTCCTACATTCATACTTGGAGAAAATAAATATTCCATAGTATAATTTTTAAAATCTATTCTTTTATCTGGCATTAAAGATCTTTGTATATCTCCAGCTAATTTTAATTCTTCATTTACAATATTGTACAATCTTGAAACTTCTTTTTCTCTATTAAATACCTCACTAACTAATCTTTTATTTTCCTTTTTTAAATTTGCACTTGTTGCTAAAGATTTAATAAGACCTACTAACTCCTTAACATCAAATGGTCTTTTAATAACAGCATTTATTCCATATTTAAGCATTTTAAGTGCATAATCAATTCCAGATTCAAAAGCCACTAATATTATCATAGAATCTGGATTAGCATCTTTTATTTTCTTTATTTCTTTTATCTTTTCTTCTTTATAACTCTCAAAATCTATAATATATATACTATTATCTCTGCTGTCATGATTTTTCTTTAAAAAATTTAAACTATTTCTCTCTTTTATACTAAATCTACTTTTAATAAGTTCATCTTTAAGTAGATTTCTAACATATACATTATCATCATATATTTTAACTTCAAACCCCGCAAATGTCTTTAATTCATTATATTCTTCTATAGACTTAAATATTTTAAAATATCTTTGAGATTCAATAATATTAATATCTTTAAGAGATTCTTCATTTTCTATAATATAGAAAATTTCAAAATCATGTTCAACAGAATATCTAAATAATTTTAACATATAGCTTAAAAACTTAGGGTTGATTTCATTATTCCCTAAGTGCATGAGTATCTTATTCTTTATTTGAGATACTAATTTTAATTTTTCAAAACTACTATCAAAATCAGAAAAATATACTATCTCATATTCTCTTTCATTTAAAGAACAAAAATTTTGCATAACCTTCTCCCAACAAATTATATATATTATAGTATCACTTTATCTTTTTTTTTGCAAGAAAATAAGGGTACTTTCGTACCCTTATAGAATTATGATAGAATGAATGATTAATTACCAAACGTATTTTAATCCTGCTTCTAATTTAGGTGTTACTGAAGTATATTCTTTTCCAGCAAATTTAACTGTTGCTCCAAATTTTCCATTTAAAGTAACTTTGTTCATTTGATACTCAGTAGCTAATGCAGGTGTTATTTCTAATCCATGATTTAAGTTAGCTTCTTTAGCTAAATTTCCACCTAAAGTATAAACTAATTCAGCTTGAGGGCTAACTTTTAACATAGAATTTAACATTACGTTATATTCAACGAAGTTTTTAGATTTAACTTCAAATGTAGCTGTTGTTGCATCCTTTTTAATAGTTATTGGAGTATTAACATTTAAATCAGTTTTTAAAACTAAAGCTTCAACTGGTTTATATTCAAGCATTCCTCCAAATTCAGGTGTTAATTTAGCATCATTTATAGCATATTGAAGTTTAGTTCTTCCTTCAGCTTTTAATTTTGAATCTAACATTTTAGTTCCTTTTAATCCAGCTTCTAATGTATTTTTAGCAAATCCCATTTCTTCTGTATATTTAGCATTAGCTTCTAAATCTACACCATAAGCATTAGTTTTATAAGTATATCCTAAACTAGCTTTACGACTTAAGAAAGTAGATAATTCTAATGTTCCCATTTCTTTTAAGTCTGCCTTAACTGCTAATCCTGTACCATCTGTAATTTTTTCAAAATTATGTTCAAGATTTCCTGTAACTGTTAAAGTATCATTTAATTTAACTTCTAATTTATTTTTTTGGTTAGCTTTAACTGCTGTAAATACTTTTGCATCTTTTACAACTTCTTCATTAACTTCAACCTTTGCTTCAAATACATTAGCTAATCCTAAAGTAGATAAAGCTAATAATCCTAATAAAAATTTATTTTTCATTTTTATTCCTCCTAAAATTATATTTTATTTTCTAATATAAGTATACTTATAAAATTAAAAAAGTCAATACTTAAAATAAAGTTTTTTTAAATTATTTTATAATAGTTTTCTAAGAATATTTATAGGATAAACAAATTATATAAATTTTACTTATCTTTTGCCCATTCTTCCAAACCCTGGAATATTACCAGAATTTAACATTTTCATCATTTGTTTCATTTGTTCAAATTGTTTAATCAATTTATTTACTTGTGAAACATCTGTTCCAGAACCTTTAGCTATTCTTATTTTTCTACTAGAAGCTTTTAAAAGACCAGGATTTCTTCTTTCTTCTACTGTCATAGAAAAAATTATAGCCTCAACTTTTTTCATTTCTTTTTCAGCAGAATTTATATCTATTCCATCTAACGCTCCGCCCATACCAGGTAACATTTTTAATATTCCACCAAGAGAACCCATTCTTTTTATCAATTTAAATTGTTTTAAAAAATCTTCAAAATCAAATTGATTTTTTCTGAATTTTTTTTCCATTTCTTTTGCTTCTTTTTCATCAATAGCATCCTGTGCTTTTTCTACAAGAGAAACAACATCTCCCATACCTAGTATTCTACTTGCAAGTCTATCAGGATGGAATATTGATATATCATCTAACTTTTCTCCCTCACTAATGTACTTAATTGGTTTACCAGAAACTTCTTTAATAGAAAGAGCTGCTCCTCCACGAGTATCTCCATCAAGTTTTGTTAATACTACTCCTGTAACATCTAAAATTTCATTAAAGTTTTTAGCAACATTAACAGCATCTTGCCCCGTCATTCCATCTACAACTAAAAGTATTTCTGTAGGATTAACAAGTTTTTTAACATTTTCTAACTCTTGCATTAAATCCTCATCTATATGAAGTCTACCTGCTGTATCTATTAATACATAATCACTTCCTTGATTTTTAGCTTCTATTAATCCTTTTGAAACTATATCAAGTACATCACTACTTTCATGTATAGTAAAATATGGAGTATCTATTTGTTTTGCTAAAACTTCTAATTGTTTTTTAGCTGCTGGCCTATACACATCCGCTGCTATTAAAAAAGGTCTTTGTTTATCTTTTTTTAGTAATTTTGATAATTTAGCTGCAAAAGTTGTTTTACCTGCACCTTGTAATCCAACTAACATTATTATTGTAGGTTTATGTATAGATTTATTTAATAAAGTATTACTTCCTCCAAGTATTTCAATTAATTCATCATTTATTATTTTAATAAACTGTTGCTTAGGATTAACTCCTCTTATTACTTCTTGGCCTTCTGCTTTTTCTTTAATTCTAGAAACTAAACTTTTTACTACACCATAATTAACATCTGCTTCAAGTAATGCAAGTCTCACTTCTCTTAAAGCATCTGATATATTACTTTCAGTTATTTTACTTTGTCCTGATATTTTCTTAAATGTATCTTGTAATTTATTCCCTAAGCTTTCAAACACTAATAACACCTCCTTCATATTCTAGTATTAGTTTTTTTAACTTATGAATTTCAAAATCTTTTTCTAATTCTTTTAAATTTTTAATATATTTCATATCCTTTTCAAATATACCCAACATTTTTTCATATTTTTCAAGTCTTTTACACCCTCTTTTAATGTTGTCAAAAACAGCTTGTCTGCTAACATTAAAAGCTTCGGCTATTTCTGTAAGACTATTATCTTCTTCAAGATAAGCTTCTAAATACTCTCTTTGTTTATTCGAAAATAGCTCTTTATAATATGAAAAAAGGCTAGAATATCTTACATATTCTTCTATTTCTCTCATTGTTCCCCAATCTTATAGGCTCTTTAAATAATTTATCTCATCTTGAGTCATTTTTCTATACTTACCTACGTCTATTCCTTTTAAAGTTAATTCTCCAACTTTAACTCTTTTTAAGCTTTTAACAGTATATCCTAAAGTTTCAAACATTTTTCTTATTTGTCTATTTCTTCCTTCATATATAGCTACCCTTATTTCTCTTTTAGATATTATCTTTACTTTAGCAGGTAATGTTCTTTGACCATCTATTACCACTCCATATTTAAGAGCATCTAAATGATCTTCTATTATTTCTTTATCTATTTTAGCTATATAGCTCTTATATAACTTTTTTTTAGGATGCATAACATTATTATAAACATCTCCATCATTACTAATTATAATTAAACCTTCTGTCATATAATCAAGTCTACCAAAAGTAAATAGTCTCTTTTTAGATTTAATTAAATCTATTGCTAAAGTTCTTTTTAATTTATCTTCATTAGCGCATAATACTCTTTTAGGCTTATTTAAGATGTAGTATTCATAATCTTTTTTTACCGTTATTTTTTCTCCATCTATTCTTACTATATCTCCTTCTTCTACCTCACTACCAATAATAGCCACATTTTTATTAATGCTTACTCTACCTTCTATTATTAGCTCATCAGCTTTTCTTCTTGAGCAAAAACCTGATTCTGCTATATATTTATTTATTCTCATCTTCTTCCCTTCCTAGCCAATTACTTTTATCAAAAGCCATTAACTCATCTCTATTTTTAAGACCAAGATATCCATAAAAATCTTCTGTTACTTCATAAAGATTAGGATTTCCTAAAGCCTTTTTCTTACCAACTACTTTAACTAATTTTTTTTCAAGAAGCACAGGAATTATATGATCTACTCCAGTATTTCTTATTTCTTCTATTTCAGCTTTTGTTATAGGACCTTTGAATGCTATTATAGTAAGAACCTCAAGAGAAGATTTAGATAATTTTCTCATCTTTAGTTCTGGCATAAAATAGTTTTTTATTGTTTCGCCATTTAATGGATTTGTTCTAATGAATATATTTCCATCTTCAACAATAAAATTGACCCCTCTATTCTTATATTCCTCAACTAATTCATTAACTAATTTATTTATTTCAACAATACCAACATTAAAAAAATTAGATAAATCATTTATACTTATTATTTCTTTTGACAAAAAAACTAAAGCTTCTATATCCTCTTTCATGTACACTCCTAATAATCTTCACTAGTTGAAATTAATATATCTTTAAATTTATCAAATTCTTGGAAAATATTTGCTATACCATTTATTACAGCATAAATAGGTATATCTGCTATCGTTACTTTAAGTTTAAATTTATCTTCTATTTTTTGTTTAAGAAGTAATATAGAAGCTCCTCCACCTGATAAATGTATACCTGTTTCATAAATATCTGCTGCAATTTCTGGTGTTATCTCTTCTATAACCTTATCTATTTCATAGATTATATGATTAATACTTCTTTCTATTGCACTATTAACTTCTTCAACAGATATTTTAATTTCTTTAGGAATTCCACTTACAGATTCTGCACCTTTAATTTCATACATTTTAGTATTATCTAATTCATTTGTTGCAAGTATTTTTAAATCTTCAGCTGTTTTTTCACCTATATTTAAATTATATTTTTCTCTAACATAATCTACTATATCCATATTTAACTGATCACCAGCTACTTTTATAGAATGTGTTTTTGAAGCTCCTCCTGAAACTATAAAGGCTATTTCAGTAGTTCCTCCTCCTATATCCACTATTAAATGTCCTTTAGGTTCAAACATACTAATTCCTGCTCCTATAGCAGCTGCTATAGGTTCTTCAATTAAATAAACTTCTCTCGCTCCAGCTTCTTTAACTGCATCAACAACAGCACGTCTTTCAACCTGAGTTACTCCACTTGGTACACATATTATTACTCTATCATTATATAACTCTCCCTCTTTTATTCTATCTAAAAATTTAGATAACATTTTTTCTGTAATTTCGTATTCTGAGATAACTCCATTTTTAAGAGGTCTTTTTACTTCCATATATATTGGTGTTCTTCCCATTATTTCTTTTGCACGAGTTCCTATAAATTCTATTTCACCATTATTTTTATTATTTATAGCAACATAAGTCGGTTCATCAATTACTATATTTTCTCCCTTAACATAAAGAACCGTATTCGCAGTTCCTAAATCTATTCCTATATCTTTAATATTTTTATTCATGAAAAAATAATTTTTAAATCTCTTTATTAATTTATTAAACATCTAAATCTCCCTTTCTAATAATTATTGTCCCCACCTATATATCTATTACTTGAATCTATAATGCTATTTTTCTTTAATTGTTCAAATATTCTCGATGCTCTATTAAATCCTACTCTCAACTCTCTTTGAAGATAAGAAATTGATAATTTTTCATCTCTAGTCATTCTACTTGCTATTTCTATTGCTTGATCAAGATAAGGATCTCTATCATCATCATTTTCATCAACACTTGCTAATACATTTTCATTATATACAGCTTTTTTACTACTTTTTATAATATCAGTCAACTGTTTTACCTCATCATCAGATATAAAGGCCCCTTGTAATCTTTCAAGTTTAGCCTTACCATTATCAAGGAATAACATATCTCCTTTACCTAAAAGTTTATCTGCTCCAACTTGATCAAGTATTGTTCTTGAATCTATAGATGATCTTAAAGCAAATGATATTCTACTTGGAAGATTAGCTTTTATTATTCCAGTTACTACATCTGCTGATGGTCTTTGAGTTGCAACTATTAAATGTATACCTACAGCACGAGCTTTTTGTGCTATTCTAGCTATAGATTTTTCTACATCATTTGATGCAACCATCATAAGATCTGCTAATTCATCTATTACAATTACAATATATGGCATCTTATCATTTTTAAATTCTTTATTATATCCTTCTATATTTCTCATTCTAAATGAAGCTAATTTTCTATATCTATCTTCCATTTCATTTACAGCCCATTTAAGTGCAACAGATGCCATATTAGGATCTGTAATTACTGGTGTTAATAAATGCGCTATACCATCATATAAAGTTAATTCTACCATCTTAGGATCTACCATTATAAACTTAACTTCATCATCACTTTTTTTACTTATTAATGAAGATATCATTGTATTTATTGCTATAGACTTACCACTACCTGTTGTTCCTGCTATTAATAAATGTGGAAGTTTTGTAATATCTATAACTCTATTTTTACCAACTATATCCTTACCTAAAACAACCGGAAGTATTCCTTCATTTAATGCATCTGAATGTATAATATTTGAGAAATATACAGGTTCTTTTATCTTATTTGGTGTTTCTATACCTATAGCATCTTTACCTGGAATTGGAGCTTCTATTCTTATACTTTCGGCTTTTAAATACATTTTAATTTCATTTTCAAGCTCAGTAACTTTTTTAACCTTAACGTCTTGAGGTATTTTTATTTCATATCTTGTTATAGTAGGTCCTGTTCCATAATCTACTACTTTTGCATCTATACCAAAATTACTAAGAACTGTTTCAAGTAAAGTAATGTTTGAATCTATTTCTCTTTTCATTTCTTCTTTTTTTTCTGGATCCATTTGCTTATATTTAAAAACTTCTTCTACTGATCTATTTAACTCTTCATTATCTATACTATTTAAATCTTGATCTAATACAGATTCTTCTTCTAATATAGTTAATTCTTCAGGTTCTACATCCATTTGTTCTAATTTAAATTCTTCTTCTAAATTATTAACATATTTATCATGTAATTCTTCATAATATTTGTTTTCAAAATTATACTCTTCAATTTTTTCTTCAGATAAGTTATTATCTCTGGCAAGTTCTTCTTGTTTTACTTTTTCTTGTCTCTCTATTTCAAGTTCACGTAATATTCTAGCTTGTTCTTCTCTTTTTTCTTTTTCCTCTTTTTCCTGTTTATCTATTCTTTCACAGTATTCTATCCATTCTTTTTTCTTTCTTTCAAGTTCACTTGGAGTATAAAAATCTTCCTTATCATCACTTTTATCCATATCTAATTTTTTAGATATTTCTTTATTTAATTTTTCATCTTTTAACTTAATAAATTGTTGTGAAAATTCTCTTTCTCTTTTTAAATCAATTTCTTCTTGTTTTTTTCTTTCATACTCTATTTTTAATCTTAATACTTCTTTCTTTTTTTTATAATCTTCACTGTTATAGTATTCTAAAGTATTTAATATTGTTTTATATAACAATCTAATATATTTACTTAAAAAAAGACATAATGAAGAAAGTGTTAATAAAAGTAATATTAAAAATGTAGGTAATGCTCTGATTATTCTATAGAATGGTATTGCTAATACTGACCCTATTGCTCCACCACCTCTAAATTCAAAAGTATATCCTATTAATTCGCTAATTGCATCAGAAAAATTATTTGATAAAGGTCCTATCCCTCCTGATGTTAGCATTAAAGAATAAGAAAGGAAAAATACTATAAGTATAATTTTTCTTCCTATATATACTTTTCTTATTTTATTTCTATTAAATACTATATATGAATTTATACTTATTGCAAGTAGTAAAAATACATATACTGCATCACCAAATATAAATCTAAAGCCATATATTATACTATAAAGTATATTTTCAAAAGAAGAAACATCTTCTCCTTCTATATTTATATATCCTTTCATCAAAATTAAAAAATATACAAATACAGAAATTAAAACATAAAATATATTAATTAAAACATTTTTACCCTTCGTTTTATTTAAAATATTATTCTTATTTTTTTTATCTATATCTTTATTTATTTTATTGACATTTTTTTTAGCCATTATACCCTCCTCAAATCATTACTTTAATTTTAACATATTTAACACTTTTTTTAAAGAAAATATTATCAATAAATATATGGAAATATAAGAAAAATTAGATATAAAGAAAAAAGAGGGGTATAAAGAATATTTATCTTTATCCCTCTCTTATTTATTTAAAAATTAATTATTTTTTCTTTGGTGCATGTACTGCAAGTCCTAATACATCAGCAAATGCTTCATACATTACTTCTGAATATGTAGGATGCCCATGTATAGTTTTTAACATTTCTTCAACAGTTATTTCCATTTCCATTATTGAAGATGCTTCATTTATTATTTCAGCTGCTGCTGGTCCTATTATATGTACCCCTAATATTTCTCCATATTTCTTATCTGCAATAACTTTTATAAATCCAAAGTCTTCATCACTAGCTATAGCACGTCCATTAGCCGCAAAACTAAATTTACCTACTGAAATATCATATTGTTCTCTAGCTTGTTCTTCAGTTAATCCAACCATAGCAACTTCAGGCATTGTGTATATAGCAGCTGGTGTTAAGTCAAGTTTAGCTACATGATGATTACCATTAACAGCATTTTCTGCAGCAACTTCTCCCATTCTAAATGCAGCATGTGCTAACATCTTAGTTCCATTGATATCTCCAGGTGCATATATTCCTTTAACTGAAGTTTCCATAAATTCATCAACTTTAATTCTTCCTCTTTCAAGTTCGAATTCAATTTCCCCTATACCTTCAAGATCTGGTACACGCCCTATAGAAAGTAGAGCTCTATCCACAATTAAATCTTCTTTACCTTCTAATTTAATACGTAATTTACCATTTTCTTCAATTATTTCTTGAAGTTTAGTTGATGTCATTATAGTCATACCTTTTTTCTCAAGAGCTGTTCTTAGAGTATTTGAAACCTCTCCGTCCATTCCTGGAACTATTCTATCCATCATTTCAACAACTGTAACTTTTGATCCAAATGTAGAGAATGCTTGTCCAAGTTCTACTCCAACAACTCCTCCACCAATTACTGCTAATGTTTGTGGTACTTCATTTAATTCTAATATATCATCACTTGTCATAACAAGCTTAGACTCTATTCCTGGTATACTTATTTTACTTACTTTTGATCCTCCAGCAAGTATTATCTTATCAGTTTCAATAAGTTTTTCTCCATTAACTAATACATTTTTATCTTTAGTTATTGTTCCTACACCTTTAAATACATCTACTCCATTACTCTTTAATAAAGCACCTACTCCACCAACAAGTTTTTTAACAACTTTTGATTTCATTCCTAATACTTTTTCCATATCTACAGTGAAGTTAGGATTTTCTATCATTATTCCACGTCCTGCAGCATGTTTTACACCTTCAATAATCTCTGCATTATGTAAGTATGCTTTAGTTGGAATACATCCTCTATTTAAACATGTTCCACCTAATTCAGATTTTTCTACTACAGCTACTTTACCTCCTACTTGAGCAGCTTTAATTGCAGCTACATATCCAGCAGGTCCTCCACCTATAACTACTACATCATAAGCTTCTTCACTTTTCTTAGGTTTTGGAGTTTCTTCAACTACTTTTGGTGCTTCTTCAGCTTTAGGTTTAACATCTGATTTAGGTTCACTAGATGCACCTCCTGTCGGAGCATTTTCCCCTTCTTCTCCTAAATATCCTATAACTTCAGTTACAGGAACTGTTTCTCCAGCATTTTTTAATATAGCTATTAAATAACCATCTTCTTCTGCTTCAAGTTCCATATTTGTTTTATCTGTCATAATTTCTAAAATTATTTCACCTTGTTTAACTGGATCCCCTACCTTCTTTTTCCATTCAACAATTTCACCCTCTGTCATATCTATCCCAGCTTTGGGCATGATAATTTCTAATGCCATGTTTCCTCCTTATATTAACATCGTAATTGGATTTTCTAGTAATTCTTTTAAGTCTTTCATGAATTTAGCTCCTGCTAATCCATCTACTACTCTATGATCTATAGTTAGTCCTAAGCTCATTATAGGTCTAACTTTAATTTCACCATTTATTACAACTGGTTTTTCTATAGTTGCACTTACACCTAATATAGCCGAATTAGGTTGATTTATTATTGGTCCAAATGAAGAAACTCCATACATTCCTAAGTTACTTATAGTAAATGTTGAACCTTGTAATTCACTTGGAGCAAGTTTCATATTTAATGCTCTAGTTGTAACATCTTTAAGAGCTACAACAAGCTCAGATAAACTCATTCTTTCTGCATTATATACAACCGGAGTTAATAAACCTCCATCAAATCCTACTGCCATGGCTAAATTAACATAATTATGTGCAATTATTGTTTGACCATCTGGAGTTAATGAAGAATTTAAGTATTTATGCTTCATTAAAGTCTTAACTACAGCTAATGATATTATATCTGTAACTGTAACTTTTTTTCCAGTTGATTCTAAAATTGGATCTAAAACTTTCTTTCTTAAAGCTATAACTTCTGTCATATCTATATCATAATTTAATGTAAATGTCGGTGCTGTTAAATAACTTTCAACCATACGTTTTGATATAACTTTTCTCATTGCAGTCATAGGTATATGTTCAACTTCACCGTATTGATCTCTATTTTCAACAACAGGAACTTCCGTTTTAATAATTTCTTTTTCTTGTTGTTCAACTTTAACTTCTTGTTTAACATCTCCAATTAAGGCTAAAATATCATTTTTCATTATTTTACCTCTAATACCTGTTCCCTTAACACCTTGCCAATCAATTCCATTAACTTCAGCCATTCTTCTAGCAACAGGTGAAATCTTAACAAAAGCTTCTTCTTTATATGAAGCTACATCATCCTTATGAACTCTTCCAAAAGCACCAGTTCCTGGTATTGCTGATAAATCAAGTTTTAATTGTGAAGCTAACTTTCTTGCAGCAGGTGTTGCTCTTAATAATTCTTTTTCCATATCCTCACCTCTACTGTTTATTTACTGTTTTTCTTATTGCATCTTTAATTGAATCTACTGTTGGTATCATTGCAAATTCTAAATTTTGTGCATAAGGCATAGGTACATCTTCTCCAGCTACTCTTCTTATAGGGGCATCTAAATAATCAAATGCTTCTGATTCTGAAATTATTGCTGAAATTTCACCTATAAATCCACTTGTTTTATGAGCATCATTTACAAGTACAACTTTTCCTGTTTTCTTTACTGAATTTATTATGATATCCTTATCTAAAGGTATTAATGTACGTGGATCTACAACCTCAACAGAAATACCTTCTTTTTCTAAGTCTTCTGCAGCTTTCATTACTCTTGATAACATTTTACCGTAAGTAACTACAGTAACATCTTTACCTTCTTTTTTAATTTCTCCAACTCCTAATGGTATAACATATTCAGGATCTACAGGTACTGGACCTTTTTGATTAAATTCTGATTTATATTCTAGTATTATTACAGGATTATTGTCTCTTATTGAAGCTTTTAATAATCCCTTCATATCTCCCGGTGTTCCTGGTGCTACAACTTTAAGTCCAGGTATATGAGTAAACCAAGATTCAAGTGATTGTGAATGTTGTGCCGCAGATCCTACTCCATTTCCTGCAGCAACTCTAAATGTTACAGGTACTTTACCTTTTCCACCAAACATATATCTAGTTTTAGCAGCTTGGTTAACTATAGCATCCATAGCTATAACAATAAAATCCATAAAAGTAACATCTACTATTGGTCTTAATCCTGTCATAGCAGCTCCTGATGCAGCTCCTGCTATAGCTGCTTCAGATATAGGACAATCTCTTACTCTTTCTGGTCCAAATTCTTCTATCATACCAACTGAAGTTCCAAAGTCTCCTCCAAACACCCCAACATCTTCTCCCATTAACAATACATCAGGATCTCTTCTCATTTCTTCTGACATTGCTAATATTATCGCTTCTTTAAATTTCATATCTTTAGTTTCCATAAGTCATTCTTCTCCTTAAATTAATCTGCGTAAATATCTTCAAACGCTGTTTCTAATGGTGGTAATGGGCTTTCTTCAGCAAATTTAACTGCCGCATCTACCATATTTTTTACCTCTAATTCAATATTTTTTAATTCTTCTTCAGTAGCTATTTTATTACCTACTATATAATCTGCTAATTTTAATATTGGATCTTTTTTCTTCCATTCTTCAACTTCTTCTCTAGTTCTATATTTACCAGGATCTGATGAAGAGTGACCATACCATCTATATGTTATACTCTCAACAAATATAGGTCCATTTCCTTCTCTTACATAATATACTGCTTCTTTAAATGTATTATATACAGATACAGCATCATTACCATCTTCTATATATTTAAATGGCATACCATAAGCTGCTGCTCTTTCATATAAATGTTCTACATTAACCATTTTATGTATGTTTGCACTTATACCATATCCATTATTTAAACAATAGAATATTACTGGTAATTTCCATATCGATGCCATATTCATAGCTTCATGGAAACTTCCTTCATTAGTTGCTCCATCTCCAAAGAAACATACTACAATTTTACCAGTTTTCTTCATTTGTTGAGTAAGAGCTGCACCAACTGCAAGTCCATGTCCTCCACCAACTATACCATTTGCTCCAAGGTTACCCGCATCAACATCTGCTATATGCATAGATCCACCTTTACCTTTACAAATCCCTGTATATTTTCCTAAAATTTCTGCCATCATAGCATTTAAATCTATACCTTTAGCTATTGCTTGTCCATGACCTCTATGATTAGATGTGATTATATCATCATGATTTAATGCAGCCATAGCTCCAACACTTGATGCTTCTTCTCCAACTGAGAAATGTGTCATACCAGGAACTTTACCTTTTGACACTAATTGTTTAACTTTATCATCAAATTGTCTAATTTCTTGTACTTGTTTGTACATTTTTAATAGTTGTTCTTTGCTTAATTTTTTCATTAAATAAACCTCCAAATTTATTTATACTCTATATAGATAATATATTCTTAATATTAAATAAAGTCAACATCAATCCGAAGTTATTATTTTAACTTTATCATTTTTACACTTTATACCATTTTTAAAAGCTCTAAAGTTTATTTTCTTAACAACAAATTCCATATTATGAAATTTTATTTATGCTCTATAAGCATATTATTTATACGTTTATTAGGACTTTTCAAATTATACTCTAATAATAAAATATAGAGAATTATATTTTAAAAATATAATCCTCTAAATTCAATTTTAATAAATAATATTAGAAATTTTACTTATTACCATCTAAACTCTATCCCACTATTTAATATATATTTAGTAAATTGTTTTTGATTAAATTTAACTTCCAATTCAGTATTTATTCTTAATGTATCTACGGGTTTAGCTGTTAATTTAAATATTGTATTTCCCTCAATATATTTATTATTTACATCTATTTCTACCTCTCTATTTGTTGATGTATAATTATCAACACGTCTTAACCCTGCAAATAAATCTAAATCAATATATTTATTGATTAAAGATAATCCAGTTTTATAGTATATATTAAATAATTTTGCTTTTTTAATATATTGTCCACTTAAAGATATATTTTCATATCCTAATTCATTTACATATTTAACAGAAGTATTCTCATTAAATTTATATTCTGGATTTATAGATGTTGACATACCCGTCATTACAGATTTTATATTTTCCGGATTATCATATAATATATTTATATTACTTACACCTACACGAGCTGATATATCAAATATACCCCTCTTGTATCCCATTTTAGATATTAAACTATGAATAGCATAATTTGTACTACTACTTCCTCCATCAACCACTTTCATACTTAATGAATTTCTTGAATGAATATATTCTAAATTAATTCCTAAATTAAGCTTATCTATATAGTATGAACTATTTATACCAAGCTCATCAGTATTATTTGCTGTAGTATATTTTGAATTTTCAAACACTTTTTCTTTATTATCAACTATTGTTTGATGTGTATATCTAGCTTCAATAAATTTATTATAATTCATTTTATACACATTTCTATAAATTGAATCTAAATTATTAACTATATTTGAATAACTTAAATCTCTACTTTTTAACATTGAATATATATAGTAATTATTATTTTCAGATTTAAACATTAATTTTCTAGCTAAATTTTTATTAATATCATCTAAATTTAAAATATTTATATTTTTATTTGAGCTAGCTAATAATAACTGAGTATTTTTTAATCCTTCAATAATTTCATCTGACATATTAACATTAACACTAACATCTTTTTTAGAATTTTTAATATCTAATATACCATCAATTTTATTTTTCAACTTTATATCAACTATACCTTTATCTGAATCATACTCATCAAGATGTAATTTAGAATTTTCCAATACTACAGTTCCTTCATTATTAACCTTATTAATATTAGTATCTTTATTAATAATTAAAGAAGAATTTGCTTTAATGTTAATTGTTGCATCTATTTTATTTTCTGAATTAATATTAGTCTTTCCACTTTCAATATTTAAGTTTAAATTAGAATATTTTTTATCATTTATAATATTTAATTTATTTGTTCCACTTAAATTAATATTTGAATTAAGCGCATTATCTCCATCAAGAGTTAAATCAACATCCTTAGCATTTATATTTCCTGAAAACTCTTTAAGATCCTTAAACTCAACTCTATTAGAAGATGAACTTATTATATCTAAATTTCCATTACCTTTTAATTTATTAGAAAATACTTTTAAAGCATCTAAATTAACTTCTAAATTACCCCTAGAAATTTCTATTTCCCCTAAATTATTAAGTTTACTTGAAGCTATACTTAACTTCCCTGCTCCAAGTTTTACTATATCTCCTGAACCTTTAATATTTGATGTCATTTCAATATCTGTAGTATTATTTACATTTAATTTAGTATTATTTTCTAAATTAACATTTTCTATTGGTATATTTTTACCTATTTCTAATGTCCCTGCTTTTACATCTAAATTCTTAAAGTTCTTAATATTTAAATCTTTTCCTAGTGTTAGTTTTGCATTTCCTAGTTTTTCTATCTTATTGGTATCTAATCCTTTATTTTCTGCATTTAATTTATTTATCACTTTATCACTTAATAAATCTATCTTAATATTTGAATTTTCTTTAACTATTATCTTTGTATCTGTATTTAACGATTTATCTTCTTTTAGTGTTAATGTTGAATTTTCTAAATTTAGATTACCACTAAAGTTTTCTATATTTTTTACTTCTACATTAGAACCTTTAAATGTTAAATCTGCACTTCCTTTTACTTTATTACTTAATACTTTATTTCCTGTAATACTTAATTCTCCAGATTTTAAATCAATATTACCTTCACTATTAAGTTTACTTGAAGCTATACTTAACTTCCCTGCTCCAAGTTTTACTATATCTCCTGAACCTTTAATATTTGATGTCATTTCAATATCTGTAGTATTATTTACATTTAATTTAGTATTATTTTCTAAATTAACATTTTCTATTGGTATATTTTTACCTATTTCTAATGTCCCTGCTTTTACATCTAAATTCTTAAAGTTCTTAATATTTAAATCTTTTCCTAGTGTTAGTTTTGCATTTCCTAGTTTTTCTATCTTATTGGTATCTAATCCTTTATTTTCTGCATTTAATTTATTTATCACTTTATCACTTAATAAATCTATCTTAATATTTGAATTTTCTTTAACTATTATCTTTGTATCTGTATTTAACGATTTATCTTCTTTTAGTGTTAATGTTGAATTTTCTAAATTTAAGTTACCACTAAAGTTTTCTATATCTTTAACTTCTGCATTAGAACTTTTAAATGTTAATTCTGCATTTCCTTTTACTTTATTACTTAATACTTTATCTCCTGTAATTCTTAATTCTCCTGCTTGTAGGTCAATACTTCCTATACTATTTAACTTAGAACCTTCTATATCAATTTTTGTAGTTCCTACCTTTATTAAATCCCCTGTTCCTGTGATTTTTGAAGTTATTGTTCCATCATTTATAAAGTTTAAATTAAGTTTTGTACTATCTTTTAAATCTATATTTGAAACTCCTATATTTTTCTTAATTTCTAATTCTCCAGATTTTACTTCTAATGTTTTAAAATTAGTTATATTTGTATTAACACCTAGACTTAATTTACCACTACCATCTTTAATAACTTTATTAGTATTTCCTTCACTTATATTTTTATTTTCTAAGTTTATACTAGTTACCTCAATATTATTATCAGATGAAAGTATAACATTAGTATTATTATTTGTTTCTACTTTAGCTGTATTGTTTATAGCATTTTCATCTTTTAATATAATATCTCCATTTTGTGCTACAAGTTTACCTGTAAATCCTGATAAATTGGTAAATGTTAAATCTTTATTTGATTTATTAGTATATGAACCAACTCCCATTAAATTATATCCTATAACTCTATCTTCATAATTATCACTTGATATGTTAAAATCATAATTAACATCTGGCTGATTATTAGACATTACCTTTCCATTAAAATCTTTAAAGTTATCTTGAATTTCAAATTTTGCACCATTATTTCTTTCAAGTTTTATAACCCCTTCACCAGATACTTTAGAATTTATAGTAAGACCTGTACCTGAACCAAAGAAACCTCCTGATTTAAATATTAATGTTGCAACATTAGTAGTTGTTTTTTTTAACAATATTGGATTAACAAAAGTCGCTCCTCCACCACCACCATTATCATTAATATTTTCACCATTTATAATCTCACTAGCTTCTCCTGTATTACTAGCATTTATAACTACTTTAGTTAATTTATCAGAATTTTTATCACTAATTTTAGAGCTATAATCTCTTAAATATAGTTTTGAACGTGTTAATTCAAGTTCTTTTAATCCACTATTTAATATTGTATTTTCACTATATACTAATTTTAAACTAGCTTGATCTAATGTTAAAACAGAATTATCTTTAGCCTCAAGTGATTGCATTGTCATTCTTTGATTTGTAACATACATCTTAGCACCATCTGCAATAGTAACTTTACCAATATTAAGACTTCCTCTATCTCTACTTACACCATTTATATTAAGATGTCTGTATACAGGATCATCATACCCTTTTAATACTGTTACTGAGTTTATATTTATATTTGCATTTTCTTTTACATTTATTATCCCAAATGATGATTTAATATCTCCATTTGATTTATTAGTTGAAATAGTAAATTTAGTAGGCTTATAAGTCGTTATTGTTATATCCTGTCCTAATTTTTTTCTTTTCGTAACAGTTACTGCATCATTTAATTCAACGTCATTTTCCAGTACATCTTTATCATAAATTAATTCCCCACCATTCATTACAACATTACCTTTAAAATTATTTTTATTATCAAATTTTAAAGTTCCTGCACCTTTTTTTATAACATTCAAATTCCCAGTTAATGTTGTATTTATAGTTGTAGCTTCATTGCTATCAAGTGTTACATTTGCTTTATCAGAACCACTATTAGTTAAAGTTCCATATTTATTTGAAGCGTTATTTAATTTTATTGAAACATCATTATTATTAATATCTAATATTCCACCATCTTTAATTAAAACTTCATTTTTATTCTTTAACATTTCAGAACCTAATTTAAGTGTTATACTTCCATTATTTACTCCATTTTTATTTCCCATAACAGTTACTTTATTAGTAAAGTTCTTGTTATCACCTGTTAAAGTAACCACACCACCTCTTAAATTTTGAGCATCAACTTCAAGCTCCTTATTTTGTAAAGTAGATGTATATGTTAAATTACCTTCTCCAGAAAATCTTATTTTATCGTTAGTTGTTGTATATGAATTTAATATTACATTTGAATCTTTTTTAGCTCCTATTGCTACTTTTTTTACCTCTATACTATTTTCATTAGTTAATTCAAGAACTCCAATAGATGTATCCTTTAAGTTATTTTTCAAAGCTATTCCTGCCGTTGCACCATAACCTAACTCTAAAAATTGAGAATTTGATTTATTATTATTTACTACAAAATTTATACCATCTTTAATAGTTATATTAACATTAGCTTTGTTAGATAATCCATCTATAACTACATTACCTCTATGTTTATCATTACCTGCATTAATATTTCTAAGTGTAGTTCCATCCTCTAATTCAAGCCCTTTTAATGTAACTGTACCATTATCACCACCTAAATTTATATTACTTATACTTTTATCTATAACTTTATCATTTGCTCCTATTGTTATATCATTTTTAGAACCAATGTATAGATTTGTATAATCTGCATATTTTTTATCTAATTCAGCTAAACTATTACCTAAACTTATTACACCATTTGAACTTTTATCTATTTTATCTAAAACATTAAGATTAGAATTATTATTTACTCTTAAAAGTCCTTTTTCTTCTATTTTATATTTTCCATTAGATAAGATTATTTCATTTTCACTTTCAACAGCTCCATTTTTTATAGTTAAATTACCTGAAAAATCATTACTACTATTATTTATTTTAAGTAATCCATTTCCTTCTTTAACACCATTCATAGCTCCTGAAATCTTAGAATTAATTTCTACTAAATTATTATTTTCTATATTAACATTAAAGTTATTTGAATCTCCGTTCTTAAATATAATATTTCCATTTACATTTACTTTATTAACTTCACTTTGATTTTCATATCCTAAATAAGGTTTTATTTTATCTAATTTAGTTAAAACTTCTCCTGTTGCAGTTAAATTTAATTTACCTAATACATTAATATTACTTTTTGTATTAGTCGCTCTATCTAATTGTAAAGTTGCCCCATTATCTATATTAATATTCCCTGCTTTAAATGTTGTTTTTTCAAATTGATTTTCTAAAACATTATTTTCATATCCACTTGTTATAGCATCACCAGAAATAGAAACTATTCCTCTTTTAACATTAAGATCTCCAGTTATATCTGTATTTCCTCTTAAATTCCATTTAGCATTTTCTTTAACTTCACTAGGATTATACTCAACATCCATATTACCACTAAATTTACCTAAAAATACTCTATCTTTACCTTGAGTAAATGTAAATTTTGATTTAGTTGTGCTTTCTTTATTAGCAATAATTGCATCTTTATCTAAATGATATATATCTTTAAACTCTAAATTATGTCCTTTTAATTCTAAAGTACCACCACGATGACCAAAGTATATCTTATTGTCATTTAATTGATTATCTTTATTCAATATTACTTTAGCTCCTTGTGCTACTCTTATATGACTTGCTGCATACCCATTACTATTGTTTAATATTAAACTTCCTTCACCTATATTTACTTCAACATCATTTTTAGAATTTCCATTTAAAGTTAAACTTCCTTCTCCTCTTTTTCTTATAACCGTTTTATTATCTGATATGATATCATATTTTACATTAACATTTTTATCTATTATAAGACCTGCTGTATCAAATTTACCTGTACCTGTAATATTAGCATTTTCAATAAATCTAAAACGAGAAGCACCAGTATCACTATCACTATTTACAGTTAATGTCAATCCACTTTTAGCAAATGTTTGATTTTTAGCAATTTCTACCTTATCTTCTATTACTCTTGTAGAATTTCCAAAACTTAAAGTTTTACCATTAAGTGTAACATTATCTTCTGTTATTTTTTCATCTTCTATACTATCCATGTATTTATTTACTAAATCTGGATTTTGTTTGATTATTGACATTTTATTCCAGTTATTATCTCCAGAACCTGCTGAATTTTCTCCAGCTAATAGCCATTTATTATTCTTCGCATCCCAAATATATGCAGGTGACCCACTATCTCCAGGTCTACTTGCACTATCTAATGGTGTTTGGAATTTTTTGTTCATTTTTATCCAAAAACTTCCACCATCTATATGATATATTTTATTTAATCCTCCAGCTATATTACCATATCCTACCGGGTATCTCTCTCCACCATCTTGAGCATAACTATTTACTCCACCCCCAGTTCTTGCTACTAAATCTCCATAATGAATTTGACTTCTATTTTTAATAGTTTCTGGCGTATATCCATCAAAAGCAATAGTCTTTAATCTTCCTATTGAATAATCATTTCCTAAATTTCTCATATAAGGCATTTTAACACGTTCAGAATACTCTCTTACTATACTTTCCTTATCTTTATTAGCTTTATCTTTAAAACCTTCAGATAAATCAACATCTTTTCTTAAATGTCTTTGTATAAATGTGAAACTTCCCCAGTTACCAACATGACTTGCAGTTGATAATATTTGAGGATCTCCCCAAAGAGCATAAGCTCCACCGTCTACCATACCGTCAAAATTAGGTATAGGTTGTTCTATAGTATCAGAATCTCCTAACCCATCTTTTTTATATACTATAACTCCCTTTTGACCTATTTTAAATTTACCTCTATTATTTGCAAAATCTTCATAGTCAGACCAATATTGTTCATATCTACCATGATTTGCTATACTAATTGAACTTAAAAAGAAAAGTGCTATTAAAATTTTTTGTGATTTATTCATAATTCTCCTCCTATTTATAAATCAACTTTATACCATATTAATTTTAATTATTAACATTATAACTAAGCTATATATTTGAAATTATACTATATTAATTTTTTACTTACAAGAAATAGCATAAAATAAATGAAATAAAAATTAAATATTAATATAAAACGAAATTATTTTCATATCTTGAAAATAAAAGGAAAAATTAGATACTTATTAGTATAACTAATTTTTCCTTTATTATTATTTATTTTTACAAATAATTATTCTACATTATATAAATATAAGCCATTTTCTTGAGCTATATATTTTTTAGTATCACTATTAGGATTAGAAAAATTTTCTTTAATGTATGATACATCTAATTTTCCTTTATATATTTCAAAAGTAGTTCCAACCATTATCCTAACCATAGTTTTAAGAAAACTTGATCCCTTAATGTATATATGTATATTTTCATTTATTCTTTTAGCATAACATTCATATATTTCCCTCATAGGATTTTTATTAGATTTATTATCCTTTCGTGAAAAACTAGAAAAATTATGATTACCAATAAATTGTTTAAGTATAGAATTTAATTTATCTATATCTATATCTTCATCAAATTGAGATATATATTTACTATTAAATGGAGTAATATTTATTCCCTTTGTAAATATATATTCATATGTCCTAACATTATTATCATATCTAGAATTATATTCTAAATTAACATTTTCTACTTTCAAAACTTTTATTTCACCAAATGAGTATTTATTTATAACATATTTAATAGATTCTAAATTAATATCATCATTGTTTACAATAAAATTAGAGATCTGCTTTTTTGCATGTACCCCTCTATCAGTTCGACCTGAACTAATTAAATTAATTTTTTCATTAAATACTGTAAGTAATATATTTTCAATAGTTCCTTGAACTGTCTTCTTATCTTTTTGTCTTTGTGATCCATAAAAACAACTTCCATCATATTGATATATTAATTTAATATTAATCATAATTTTTCTTTTATTCCTTTATTTACAAATATTTTTTCAACAGCTAAATCAAATAAAGGTTTATCACTCATACTATCTGAATAAAATTTAAGTATATTATAATCACTAATATAGTTATTCAATCTCCTAACCTTTTCTTCACCTTTACAATTAGCTCCTATTATCTTACTATTAAATACTTCATTTAAATTTTCAAACTTAGTCGACAATAATTTATCAAACCCCAATTCTTTTGATATTCCATCTAAGAATATACTTGGAGTTGCTGATATTAATATTAATTCATCTGCTATTTTTTTATTTTCAAAAATCTCATCATATACCCAAGAAAATATTTTATCCTTCTTCACTTTCCAAAATTCATTTATTTCTTCTTTTAAAAATTTTATATCTAATCCATTTAAAATTTTAAAAAATATTTCTTTAGATTTTTTTAAATTTTTTTTATAATAAACAAGAGAATATAAAGCATTAAAAATTCTTATTATATATTTTGGATTTCTTTTTAAAAAAAACAACATAAAATCAGTTGATGTTTCTCCATTATATATAGTCTTATCAAAATCATACACTATTATATTTTTCATATTTTAATTTCTCCTCTAATTATACATCTTATTTTCTATATCTTCTATACTAACATATCCTAATTGTTTAAGTCTCTTTTTTATCTCATTTTCATTATTATTTCTATTTAAAATATCTATAATATCATCATTTAATTCTAAAAGTTCATTTATACAAACTCTTTCATTTTTCTTTTCATCTCTTAATAATTTTTGTGATAATATACAAAGTATAGAATCCAATAACAAATATCTAGGAATTCCCATGTCTATTAATCTAGAAAAACTACCTACAGCATCTGTTGTATGAAGTGTCGCAAGAACTAAATGGCCAGTTAATGCTGCTCTTACTGTAATATCTGCTGTTAATTCATCTCTAATTTCTCCTATTACTATTACATCAGGATCTGATCTTAATACAGTTCTTAATATATTTGAAAAACTAAGCCCAATTTCTTCTTTTACTTGTATTTGAACAATATCTTTTAATTTATTTTCTACTGGATCTTCTATACTTATTATTTTTCTATTTCCATCATTTAAAATATTAATTAAAGAGAGAAGTGTTGTTGATTTTCCACTTCCTGTAGCTCCAGTTACTAGTATTAACCCATGATTCATCCTACATAATTTATTTAATATTTTTATTTTGTCTTCACTATAACCAAGTGCTTTAAGTGATACGTCTTCAAGCATATTATTTAAAATTCTCAAAACTATACTCTCACCCATTATAGTCGGTAATATAGCTACTCTAATATCATAACTATTCCCATTATATGTATATGTAAATGAACCATCTTGAGGCATTCTTTTTTCTGCAACATTAAGTTTAGATAAAATTTTAATTCTAGATATTAACTCAGATGAACTAATATTTTTAGGAATATTTAATTTATATAGTTTACCAACTATTCTATACTCTAAAAAAATTTCTCCATTAACATCCCTACAATGAATATCTGATGCTTTATTTAAAATAGCAAATTCTATCATACTTTCCACAAGTTTTATAATACCTTTATTAAAAAAAATACTTCCAATTAAGGAAGTATATATATTTTTATTATCATCCTCCATTAACCCCACACCCTATTTTTTTAATAATTCATCTAATAAATTACTAGTTTGTTTTCTCATAGTTGAAAATACCATTTTTTTCATTAATGAATACCATTTCAACTTACTTTTTTCAACCTCTAATCCCTTTATTATATCTTTCATTTGCTTAACTAATAAATCATATTCTTCAAAAGAAACTAATATAGTTTTTTCTTTTTCTCTTTTTTTTCCTTTAGAAACATATAATTCTTTTTTCATATAATTAAAGAATTGAAATAAATTAGGAAGTTGTCTTTCATAGACTTTCATTTGTTTTTCCATTTCTATTATCATTTGTTCTAAATACTTTTGACCATTTTTAGATAAGCTAATTTCTTTTTTTCTTTTAGCCACCCCTACTCTTTGAAGTTGTGCTACCATATTTGCTTGACTTCTAGCATTCATCATGTCCATATCTGTTATACTATTTGCATTTACTGTTTTACTTTTCAAAAAAATCCTCCTTTAGTGCTAATAAATATTCAAGTTTAATATTACCTTCTCTAATTTCTAATATATTATCATCAGAAATTTTAAATATACTTGAAGATATACCACTTAAATCTTCATCCTTTTCTATATATTCATCAACTCTTTCTAATATTTCTTTTTTTATTTCAGAAAAAGATTTAGGAGTAGGATCACCACTTAAATTAGCACTTGTAGTCATTAATATTCCCCCTTGAGACTCTATTAATTCTTGTGCAAGTCTATTACTTGGCATTCTTACACCTATATCCCCTATATACCCCGTTTTATCTAAAAAATCTTTTTTAGCTTTAGATATTAAAGTAACTTCCCCAGGAAAAAGTTTATCAACAAGAAATTTTATGAAACTACTATATTCAAATATTTCAAACACTTTTTCCTTACTAGAGACTAAAGCTATTATTTTTTTATTTTTTTCTCTTTTTTTTATATCATATAACCTTTGTATTTCACTTTGTATGGGAAGTGAACCTATACCATAAACCGTATCCGTAGGGAAAAGTATTATTTTACTCATGAGTCCCTTCAGTCATATCTAAGTTCACTGGCATTTCAAATAAATCACTTATTGGTTCTTCAACGAATATTCTATTTATTGTTTCAGCAAACATCGAAGCAGTAGAAACCACAACTAATTTTTCAAATTTCTTTTCTTCTGGTAATTGTATAGTATCAGTAACAACAACTTTATTAAATTCTGAATTTCTAAGTCTTTGTATTGCTTCTCCAGAAAATACTGGATGAATAGCACATGCATAAACTTCACTTGCACCTGCATCTTTAAGAGCTTTTGCTGCATTACATATAGTTCCAGCTGTATCTATAATATCATCTATAAGAACTACTTTTTTACCTCTTACTTCTCCTATTATATTCATAACTTCAGAAACATTTGCTTTTTCTCTTCTTTTATCTATTATAGCTAAAGGTACACCTAACCATCTTGCAAGTCCTCTTGCTCTTTTTACACCACCTATATCTGGAGATACAACTACTGTATCTTTTGGATCAAAATGAGCGTCAGAGAAATACTTAGCAAATAAAGGAAGAGCTTCCATATGATCTACAGGGATATTAAAGAACCCTTGTATTTGTCTAGCATGTAAATCCATAGTAACTACTCTTGTAGCTCCTGCTGTAGTTAAAAGATCTGCAACTAATTTAGAAGTAATTGGCTCTCTTGGATACGCTTTTCTATCTTGTCTTGCATAACCATAATAAGGAATTACAGCAATAATTTCAGAAGCTGATGCTCTTTTTAAAGAATCTATGAAGATTAATAATTCCATTAAACTTTCATTTACAGGTTTAGATGTTGATTGTATTACGAATACCTTACATCCTCTTACCGTTTCATTAGACTTAGCAAATGTTTCACCATCAGCAAATCTTACTATGTCTCTGTCACCAAGTTTTACACCTAATTTACTTGCAACTTTTGCAGCAAGTTTTTCACTAGAAGAACCTGCAAAAACTTTAATTTCATGATTGTTGTACATCAAAATCCCACACTTTCTATTTATTTTTTATTAAATCCAATTTTATTTACCTGTTTTGCTCTACCAAAGGCTACGCTATCATCTTCAACATCTTTAGTTATAACTGAACCAGCAGCAGTTAATACATTATCCCCTATATTTACAGGAGCAACTATAATACTATTACTTCCTATAAAACTATTCTTACCTATTATAGTCTTATGTTTATTAACTCCATCATAATTACAAGTTATAGTCCCGGCACCTATATTTGTTTTATCACCTATATGACTATCCCCTATATATGTTAAATGTCCACATTTTACGCCTTTTTCAAGTACTGAATTTTTTACTTCAACAAAATTTCCTACTTTAGAACCTTCCCTAAGTTCAGCTTTAGGTCTTAAATGTGCAAAAGGTCCTACACTAACAAAAGAATCTATTTTTGCTTTTTCTATAACTGAAGACTCTATAGTAACATTATCCCCTATTATAGATTCAAATATTCTTGTACCAGAATATATAGTACAATTTTTACCTATTATAGTTCCTGATTGTATGTATACATTAGGATATATAACACTATCTTGTCCTATTTTTACATTTTCTTCTATATATACATTATCTGGATCTATTAATATTACACCTTCTGACATCAATTCTTCATTTTTTCTATTTCTTAATATTTTAGAAACCTGTGCAAGTTGAGATTTAGAATTAACCCCCAACATTTCATTCTCATCTTTTATTTTAAAACTACCTACTTTAAATCCTAAAGAATTAAGTAATTTAACACTATCTGTGATATAGTATTCACCTTTTGAATTATTATTATCAAATTTATCAATAATCTTAAGAAGTGATTCTCTTTTAAACATATATACACCAGCATTAACTTCGTTAATCAATTTTTGTTCAATATTTGCTTCACTCTCTTCTACTATATCTAAAACCTTTTCATTTTCTTTACAAATTCTTCCATATCCATAAGGATTAGACACATCACATGATAAAAGTAATGCATCATAATTTTCTCTTTCAAATTTTTCTCTCATTTTAATAAGAGTTGAACTCTTAAGTAATGGACCATCACCATTACATACCAAAATGTCTTCATTTATTGATTCTATTTTATTTTTAGCAATTATTATAGCATGCGCAGTTCCTAATTGTTCACTTTGTACAACATAATCAATATTTGGCATAAAATCTAATATTTGTTCTTTTAAATAGCCTAAAATAAATATATTCTTGCTAATATTTGAATCTTTTAATATTCTATCCACTATAGAAATTATAGGTTCTCCATTAGCTTTAGCCATTAATTTAGATATATCCGATTTCATTCTAGTTCCTTTTCCTGCAGCCAAAACTATTGAAATCACAAAATCACCTTCAATCTTAATTGTTTTAGTACATTATAGCATTTTTAGCTATTTTTTTCAAATCTATGATAAAATAATTATAAAAATAATATAATTTAAAAAATATAGTGTATATAAACAAAAATTAATAGTAAATTTTTAATACTATCTTGACAAATAAGTTACAAGATGATAAAATTAATTGTTATGGCGATATGGTCGAGGGGCTTAGGCAGAGGTCTGCAAAACCTTTTACATCAGTTCGAGTCTGATTATCGCTTCCATATTTTTTTATTAATGCTACTAGTTATAGTAGTTTTTTTTTATAAAAAAAGAACGCTTTTGCGTTCTTTATTTTTTTCTTTCTTTTATACTTTTTTCTTCAAATCTATCTACTAAAGCATCAAGACCCATATTTATTATTAAAGTTAAGTTTTTAATAAGATATGTTTCATCTTCTTCCATACCTTTTTCAACCCATTCATAAAGAATAGCCGCAAAACTTAGTTTATAATAATTAATTAAAAATTCCCTATCTTCATCTGATATTCTTGTTCCATCAAACTTTTTAGATAAAATTCTAGTGAATAAACTCTTAGACATTTGTTCCAAAGTTTTTCTTAGAATTCCTGATGCTTCTGGATTATTTAAATTATTAATTAAATCTTTTTTTTCTTTCATTATCTTAAAAAATAATACATAAGCTTCTTCTAAAGTTTTTTCTTTTTTCTTTTCTACTAACAAAACCTTAGCCTCTTCGTCAGCATAAAACTCTAGTAATTCTATCATATTTTTAAAATAATAATAGAATATTTGTCTTGTTACCTTAGCTTCATCTGCTATATCTTTAACTGTAATTTGGTGATAAGGTTTTTCTTTCAAGATTTTCCCAAAAGCTACTCTTATAGCTTCTTTAGCTCTTACTCTTGCCATTTTATCATCTCCTTATAGCTTTATTGTTCTGTTTATTCTTTTAATAGTTTCTGTTTTCCCTATTATAGAGATAATAGTATACAGATCTGGACCTTTAGATTTTCCAGTAAGTGCAGCTCTTATAGGCATAAGAACTTTACCTATTCCTTCATTTAATTCTTCTGGTAATTTATGTAATATGTCCTTAATATGATCTTCATCTAAATCTTCTTCTAAAACTTCTAGTTTAGATAAGAATAAATTAATAGATTTAATTCCTTCTTCTGATTTTAAAGATTCTAGTACTCTTTCCACGGCTTTTCTATCTTTTTTATTCATATCGTCAGTAACAACCGGTAATTCAAATTCATTTTCAAAGAACACATCTAATCCTTTAGCAATTTCTTTAAGCGTATGTGCTCCTTCTCTTGATATTGCTACCATTTTCTCTAATTTTTCACGATTAAATTTAGATTTGTCATATCCTTCTTTTTCTATAAAAGGAATAACTAAATCAGTTAATTCAGATATATCTTTTAATCTCATGTGTTGATTATTAACCCAACCTAATTTTACTAAATCAAATACAGGCCCACCAAGAGAAATTCTATCAAATGAAAAGTTTTCAACCATTTCTTCTAAAGTGAATATTTCTTTTTCTCCACCTAAACTCCAACCCATAAGAGCTAAGAAATTAAGTAAACCTTCCTTCAAGTAACCTTCTTCTTTATAGTAATTTAAAGAAACCGGATTCTTTCTTTTAGATATTTTAGTCTTGTCTGCATTTCTAAGTAAAGGCATATGATACCACTTAGGCTCATCCCATCCAAAAGCTTTATATAATTGTATATGCTTAGGTGTAGATGCTATCCATTCTTCAGCACGTATTACATGTGTTATTCCCATTAAATGATCATCTACAATATTAGCTAAATGATATGTAGGGAAACCATCTGACTTTAATAATACTTGATCATCTATTTTATCATTATCAAAGAATATTTTACCTCTTAACCCATCTTCAACAACTGTTTGACCATCAAGCGGCATCTTCATACGTATTACATATGGTTTACCTTCAGCAAGATTTTTTTCTATTTCTTCCTTAGATAAATTACGCGATCTTCTATCATACATTGGAGGTAATCCCATAGCTTGTTGTCTTTCTCTCATAATTTCTAATTCTTCTGGTGTTTCAAAAGAATAATACGCCATTCCTTTATCGACTAATTCCAATGCATATTTTTTATATATTTCAAATCTCTCTGACTGTCTATAAGGTCCATATTGTCCACCATTATCAGGACCTTCTGAATAATTAAGTCCTAACCAATGCATTGCATCAAATATTTGTTGTTCTGAGTCAGCAGAGAATCTAGTTCTATCTGTATCTTCTATTCTAAGTATGAACTCTCCACCTTCATGATGTGCAAAAGCATAATTAAATAATCCTATATATGCTGTTCCAACATGAGGATCTCCAGTAGGAGAAGGGGCTATTCTTACTCTAACTTTCTTTTCCATTTTACCTCCTATAAAAATAAAAAGCTTATTTTCTTCCAATTTTATTATACTTTAAAATACTATATTTTTCAAGAAAAATTATTTCAAAATAAAATCGCATATAACTCTATATGCGACTTTATATACTCTGTAGTTATTATTAATACTAACGTTTTGAGAATTGTGGGCTTCTTCTTGCTTTTTTCTTCCCGTATTTCTTTCTTTCTACCATACGTGAATCTCTAGTTAAGAATCCAGCTTCTCTTAATGGAGATTTTAATGTTTCATCATTTTGAACTAAAGCTCTTGCTACACCAAGTCTGATAGCTCCTGCTTGTCCTGTATTTCCTCCACCTTGTACTGTTACAGCAACTCCAAATTTATTTAAAGTTCCTGTTAATTCTAATGGTTGTTCAACAATTTTTGCTAATATTTCTCTTCCAGCAAAAAATTCTCTCATGTCTTTACCGTTTATTACTACACCTGTTTGTCCTGGGATTAATCTTACTCTTGCTACTGAAGTTTTTCTTCTACCTGTTCCTAAATATTGTATACTCACTTAATTACCTCCTAAAATTCCAACTTTGTAGGTTTTTGAGCTTCATTTGTATGAGTAGGTCCTACATTTAGTTTTAATCTATTAATCATTTGTCTACCTAATTTATTTTTAGGTAACATTCTTTCAACAGCTTTTCTTAATACTTCAGTTGGTTTTTTTGCAAGCATTTCTTCTAAACTTCTTGTTTTTAATCCTCCAGGGTATCCACTATGTCTATAGTATTTTTTATCAGTCATTTTTTTACCTGTTACAGCTATTTTTTCTGCATTAACTACTACTACATAATCTCCACCATCTACATGTGGTGTGTAACTAACCTTGTCTTTACCCATTAATTTTTTAGCAATTTCTACTGCTACTTTTCCAAGTACTAGATTCTCAGCATCAACAACATACCAATTTCTAACTACTTCTTCTTTTTTTAACATTTTTGTATCTTTATTCACTTTTTTCCTCCTATAAATATTATGTGAATAACGGTTCCTTTGTGGGAAAGGAATTTTTACTATATTAGTATATACAATTTAGCCCATTTTGTCAAGGTTAAATATTAAAATTCATACCCTAACTTTATATTAGCTAAAGTTGTATTTAAGCCACTTGAAAATTCTAAACTTCCACCTTTATATCTTAAACCAATACCTACTCCTACTACTGGTAAAATTTTAACAGGTTCAACTTCTTTAAGACTTTTATATGTATTCCCATCAACTTTATCACCATCTGCTTCAAGTTTATCTATTACAACTTTTAAAGGATTACTAGAAACTCTAAGACCTAATTTTGTATCAAAAAATAAAGTCATATCTTTCTGTAATTTTAATTCAAATTCAGCTAAACCATAAACATTAGAACCAAAAATTAATGTATCATTTAAAACATCATTTACTTTAACTGAAGTCTTTTCATTATCATGCTTATTTAAATCATAATTTTTAATTTCATTTGCTTTTTCTTCTTTAGATTTTTTTTCTTCAATTAGTTCATCTTTAATCGAATCAAGATTAGATTTAACTATATTTGCCGATCTTTTTTTAGATTTATATTCAGCTTCATCTTTACTTACTTTATCTTTTGCAATAGTATCATCTGCTAATTGTTTTTTTCTCTTATCTAATTTTTCAGCTGCTTTATCAGCTAAAGTCATATCTTCAAATAAATCTAATTTTGTTTTAGATGCTTGAGCAATTTTAGTGCTTAAATCATCGTATTCTTTTTTTACAATCTTATACTCCGCTCTAAGTTTTTTATATTTATCTTTATCTTCTTGATTAGGAACTGCTTTTAATATTTTTCTTTCAAAATATGCATCAGTATATTGTTCAAAATCTTTAAACACTGTTCTAAATCTTTCATTTTTTGGTAATTGATCTTCAATTTCTTTTACTTTAGGCTCAACTTTTTCTCTATCACTTCTAAACTTATCACCATCTGTTGAAGCTTTTTCGAATCTTGCCTCAAGATCTTTTACTGCTTCTTCTGTAGGATATTTTTTTATAACTGCTTCAAGTTTAGTTATGATTCTATTAGAGTCCGCTATATTCTTTGTCAATTGTTCTTTTTTACTTGTTGCAATAGCTTCTTTATTTGCATAAACTCCAACTTCATAATCAACAAGTCCAATTTTTTGATTTATGTCTAAAATTTTATCATTTATTTTATTTATCTCATTCTCATAAACTAAATAATTAGCATATTTTTTATCTTCTATAGGTTTAAAAGAATTTTTAGTGGTATTTGCCTCTAAAAATCCTTCAACTCCTCCACCTATTTTTATATTAAATTTATCAAACTTAAATGGATATTTAATATTTAATGAAAGCGATGTATTTATATCACTTGAATCATATCCTCCATTAGATACATTTTTTAATCCTACTTCTTCAAATTCTTTTTCACTTATATTTACCCTACTATATCCTGAAGATAATCCCATTTCTACATTAACAGGTAATGTACTTGAATATCCAATTACAGATGCTATAAGTGAAAATATTATAAATTTATTTTTCATTTTCTAACCTCCTAAAATTCAACCTTTATTCCTGTACTTATCCCTTGTGTTCTAATATTCTTACCATTATAAGCTAGGTTAAATTCTATATTATTTAATCTAGTTCTTAAATCTATACCGTAAGAAATTACATTATCATCAAGTGTTAATCCTTTTAAC
Organism: uncultured Streptobacillus sp.; assembly: GCA_963539215.1. GTDB lineage: Bacteria > Fusobacteriota > Fusobacteriia > Fusobacteriales > Leptotrichiaceae > CAURNT01. The sequence continues at coordinate 38,619 of CAUTJT010000004.1, forward strand.
GTATTACTAAATTTATATGATGAAAGTTCAGCTTTAACTTTAAGTACTGGATCAGTTAGATATTTAGAATAACTTACATATCCACCTATATCCCATTTATTATTAAGGTTTGCCCTTAATCTTGTTCCTATAGTTATTTTAGATTTGAAATTAGTTTCTTTATCACTACTATATCCATATTCAGTATCTTCACTAAATCCTCCTCTAGTATATGTAATCAAATCTGTTCCTATAAATGGTTCAATTTCAATATTTTTAGGTAATCTAAATCTATATCCTCCTTCAAGATTCATATTAAATATGATATCACTTGCAGCTATATCTTTTGTTTTTTCACCACCTAAATTTCTATCTATATCTTTGCCTAAATAATCAAAACTTCCTATACTAGAAATATATCCATTTTTGTACATACCTTTTGCAAAAATACTTGCTCCTATATTATTCTCTTTAACTCTACCTTGTAAATAACGTTTAACTGGATTAAAAATATCAGTATTATCATCTTTATCTAAACGTATAGAATAATCAAATAATTGAGAATTAGTATAATTTAATGCTGCTCCTACAACAAAGTATTTATTTGTATAATCCATTCCTAAATTAAACCCATTTGTTATAATGTTTTTATCTCCATTAGAGAATTTAAACTTATTACTATTAATTATATCAACAAATACACCTAACTTACCATCTGTTCCTTTAACAGCTAGTCTTTCTTTAATTTTAGTATTCTTAATTTCTAATAAATCATACCCTAAAACTTCAGAGTTTGCTAAAGTTTGACCTGATAATTTATTTTCATCATCTTGATTATACCAAATAACATTATTTATTTTAGATAAAATTTCTTCTTTTTCTTTAGAACTTGCTACATTAAGTCTTTCTTCAAGAACTGCCATTATATGAGCTGTATTAGGCATTGGATTATCAACAAGTTCACTTGAACTCTTTCTTATTAAAGTTGCAAATACCTTAACATTTTCTTCATCATCTGTTATTTTTTCTTCTTTAATTTCTAAATCAACATATGGTGTGATAGCTATTTTTCCTAACTTTATTTTATATAAATCTTTTTTATTTATTTTGTTTATAGTTAAAATTTCTTTCTTATTAGGATCTAATTTTTCAGTTGCTTCTATATCTTCCTCTTCAGCTTCTTTTGGATCTAAATATTTAGGTCTTGCGAATATATCCATACCTTTTTTTCTAAATATATCAAAACTAAATTCATTAGTTTCTTTTAAATTAAGCTCATTAACTGATAAATGAGCAAATGAAGCAATATATGTTTTAGCATCTTTTATTACACTATATGTTCCATTTATTCTATCTGAAGTTGAATATGAATAAAGCTCTCCAAAATTAATTATATCTCCATTTATTTTAGATTTAAATTGTTCTTCTCCATCATCTAATAAAGCATTTTTCTTACTTTCTAAATAACTCATATCAAGTTTAAGTTTAGCACCTTTATGAACTATAATTGGTGATTCTGAACTTCCTCTAAGAACTAGTGTACCTTCTTCTACAATTGTTGGATCTTTATATTTATTATCCCCAGAAAGCACAAGTGTACCATTACCTTTTTTAATTAATCCAGCATCAACAAATAAATCTTTTTCATAATCCTCTAGCGAATTAATATATTTATTAAATTTAGGTAAAATATTTGTATATATTTCCGTTTTAGTTTTACCTATAAGTTTTAAAGCATCAATTATAGGTTTGTATAAAGGATTTTTATCAAATTCATCAGAAAGAACTTCTTCAACACTTAAATCTTTTACATTATTTAAAATAAATGCTTCAGCTTGACTTATACCACTTCCTGATCTACTTCCAGCATAAATATAAGGATTAAATCCTCCTTCTATATCATTACTGAATTCATAACTACCATAAGGAACATTAGCTATAAAGTCATCATCTCCTGTTTCTGAAGTTAGTGCTTTAACAAATCTTGCAGGCCCTAAGTATGCTTTATCTCTATTCATCATACCCCAACCTATATTTTCATCTACTCCATATTCACCTATTATTCTCTTAACAATTTCATTTGTATCGGGATTTTTAACGCCAACAACTCTATAATCATCCGTAGCTGTTGTAAATATTGTTTGTTTAATTTGATGAGCACTCATCCAAGGGAATTTAGTCCCTATTTCTCCAGCAACCGCTGTAACACGTGGTGCTGCAAAACTTGAACCTTGATCTAAATATTCACTTCCTATAAATTGATTATTAAGCACAAGATCTGCATCTTTTTCTCCATCCGGATTCATAGGCTTATTATATTTTTTCTCTTCTTCTGTTAATCTCTTATTGTATGAATACATACCTTCACTAGCTACTGTCCAAAGTTTTGCTTTTCCTGCTCTTGAGAATGAGAATAAAAATGGTCTTCCATTAGGATCAACATCCATCGCAGATAAATTATCTATATCTTTTATCTGTGCATTAATTTCATCTATATATGATTTAGTATACTTAGAAGGATTTTTTTCTATTTCTTTCTTTATTTTTAATAAAGTATCACTTCTTTCACTCATGAAAGAAGCATAACTTTTTATATTATTGTATACAGTATTGTCATTTGTAGCTAAATTAAATTCATTATGCAACCTTTCAGTAGCTTTACCTGAAATCGCTTTATATGTAAGACCTACAACACTTACTATATTTTTTCTATAATTAGGATTATATTTATATTCTCTTTCTTCTTTTTTAGCTTTTTCTTTCTCAACTTCTTCTAAGTATAAAGGAACATCAACAAATGTTTGAGAATATTTTCTATTAGGATGTTCATATACTATTTTATCTCCATTTGAATCAAAATTAGTTAAATCAACATCAGTTTGACCACTATTATTTCTACTATTACCAGCAGAAACCACATAAAGTAAATCATTATTAGAAGTTACAAGTTCACTATGTTTTAATAAAGCATGTCTTAATGTCAACATTTTAAGATCCAATAATTTTTGATAATCATTAACATCTATCTTATTTCTTGATTCAAAATATTTAAGTACTGAAGGTATAGATAAATTTCCAGGATATTTAGATTTATGATCATCTAAATTAGAAAAATCATTTTTAGAAAGCCATACTTTAACAGCTGTTCTAAATCCAAGTGTATTATTGTTATATGCATCTACTGCTTTTTGTTTTTCTTCTTCTGTCATATTTTTAATGGCCATATATTTATCAAATGTATATTCAGAACCATAAGACATATTTATCGCCTTTATATTTTTATTATCTTCAATCATTCTAGCCATTAATTTGCCCGAATCTCCTGTCAATCCTCCTTCTAATGTATCTCCAATAGCACCTGCTGCAAAGTGAATATCAGTCATTGCTAATTTTTCAACCTCTGTCATATTTACAAATTCTTCATATTTTTCAAGTATTTCAGCATATATTTTTTGATACATAGAATTATATATTTCTTTTCTTTTATTATCATCTAACGGTTTTAATTCTTTGTATTTTTCATTCATGAATTTTCTAAATTCTTTTCTAACTTCCATTTTTTTCTCTTGTGCTTCATCACTTGTATCATCCTTACCATTATTATATATAGTCCAATAAGTAGAAGTTAAATCAGCAAGTTTTTCATCTTTAGCTTCCTCATCATTAGGATTTATTTTAAGATATTCTTTTAAACCCTTTATTTTTTCTTCAACAAATTTTATTTCTGTAATTTTACCTGTTAAATCTGTAAATTTCTTATTAATTACTTCATTATTTTGAGGTCTATAATATTGGGCTAAAGTAAGCATAGAATTTATCATTCCATTTTTTAAATTTTCATATTCCATACCTTCAGGTAATTTACCAGTGTATCCATAACCAATAATAGTTTTTAATTGTATAGAAGCTAGAAGATTAGCTAATGTATACCCTTCTCCTACTGATAATTCATCTATCATAGAACCTATAACCGTAGGTCCATGTTCTCTTTTTAAATTTCTATCTTCTGGATTTTTATCTTTTAAATTATTTAACCCTTTAGGTTGATATCTATACATTCTAGCTTCTACCTCTGGTGATTCATCAGCAAATGTACCATCAACCACACCTACTGTTGTACCAGGGAAAGCAATATAAGCCTTCTCTTTTTTAGAATAAATAGTCACTCCATCTTTAACAATTTTTCTTACTATATTATGATGACCTATAGTATTTTTATCATCATCTTCTATCTCTGTTATAAATTCTATTTTTGTATTAGGATTTTTATCTAATTCATATTTTGTCAATCTTTCAACTATATCTGGATTAAATCCACCTGTAATATTTTTACCATCTTCACTAAATTTTAATGTTGATTTATCTAAATTTAATAATATATCTTCATATCTATCTCTATAATCTGATAATCTTTCTCCAAAATCAACATCAATCTTATTTACTTCACTATTACCTACTACAGATGTTCTTACAGAAACTTTCTTTTTCCCAACAATATCATCTAAATCTTTATATTTATCTAATTTTGTATATGAGTTATAGTTTATTTTTAATTCTTCTCCATCTTCATCATATTTTGTATCCTCAAGTCCATCATCATAAGTTAATACACTGTATCTTACACGACCATTATCTGCCCCTTGTTTTATATCCTTATATCTTACTTCACCTTCAAATTTAGGCAATTCTTTAACCTCTACACTTTGATTTAAAAGTATATCTTTTGTATTTCCATTCTTATCTCTTAATTTTACATATACTGCATTTTGATCTAAAAATGTAACATCTTTCGTTTCTCCATTATCAAATACTTTTATTTTACCTTCTACATCACTAGTATATTCTGTATATCTTTTATCATCTTTTTTTATTGTTATTGTAGGATTTTTAGCATATACTCCCTCTACTTCTATTTCAGGACTTATATATGTTCCTTCTCTTAATATTTCACCTTTATATAAAGGTCCACCATTATATTTGAAATTTGACGCATCCAACTTTTCTAAATAATTTTGATCTCCTCTATCTCTATTTAATTTAATACCTCTTTTAAGATCAAAATCATTAGGTCTATTAAATTCCAAACTCTTATCACTTTTATTATTTGTATTATTTACTCCTGCACTACTACAAGATATTATCGCCATTAATCCTAAACTAATTGCTGCTATTTTACTACTTCTCATGTTACCTCCTAACTTACCATTTATACTCTAAGTTAAATTCTATACTTGGAACAAATTTCTTAAATCCAAAACTTTTATCTATCCATCCAAAACTATCTTTATCTGGTCTTGTATCATCATCTATTTTATTTATTACTTCTCTTGCAAATTCTAATTTAGAATTTAATTTACCTTTTAAATTCAAATTATTAGTTACAGCATAATCAATTCCAACAGTTCCTATAGTTTTTATTTCTCCACCTATATTCCATCTTGTAGTTCTATAATCACTTATTTGTGGCTTTTCCTTATTTGATTTTCTATAATTTTCTGTATTCTTGTATGTGAATAATTTTTCACTTCTTAATGCAAAAAATTCTAATTTTGAATCTATATCTACTTTTGCTTCTAATTTTAATTTATCATCTATTTTTTTCTCATAATATGTACCTATTCCAAATTTAACTCTATTTATCATATATAAAGGTAAACTTTCTCCACCTAAATACCAAATTTTCTTTGTTAAAGGAATATCTACTTCTTTTTCTCCAACTTTTCTCTTTTCAGTTTTTATAAAGTGATTAAACTGTTCTCTATTTTCATATCCTAGTTTAGCAGTTAGGTTTAACTTTTCTTTGTCATTTTCCAATAAATTATATTTTAAAGTATTATTTAATGTAAAGCTTTCTGTAAATCTTTCTAAATTTAATACTGTTTTTTGTCCTGTTAAATCTAATTTATTATCTAATTTAGTTTCTAAAGTTAACCCTTTAAAGAATTCATGTTTTACAGTTGCATCTATATTTAATTTTGTACTAGTAGAATTTAAGTATTTATTTAATATAGGTACTGATACATTAGCTTCAACATTCCCATCTATACTAGTTTTATCATTAAATTTATAGTTTAAGTTCAGTTTATTTTCACTTATTATTTCATGCTCAACATGTTTTAATTCTGTTATAAACGGTTCAAGTGTCATACTAAATCCATAACCTAGTTTACCATCATATTTTATTAATCCATTATCATATTTTGTATTAAATAATAATTTAGGTTTATATGAACTCCAAAAATCATATTGTGTTATTTGCTCAGGAGTTTCTGGAATATATTTAGCACTTCTTAATTCAAACTCATTTTTAACTATTGCTCCAAGAGTTAAATTTTTAACAACATCTTTTTCAATTCCAAAATCAAATTTTGGTTGTATTATATTATATACACTTCTTATTTTTTGAGATTTTGTTATTCCACCTTGTATATATGTTTTAAAAGTTGTATTCAAATTAGTATTAATTTTCACATCATCTCTTAGCTTATAGTCTGCACTTAAATCTAAACCTTGATCAAGTAATGTGATATAATTACCACCCCAAAAATCAGGATATTCATCTAAATCTGTAGTTAATGGATTAAATTTCTTTGCACCAAAATCAAGATCTAAATCAAAATTATACTTACCTTTTAAATTTGTTTTATCTCCTATTTTACCAGAAGCTTCTATATCTCCTTTAAAATATGATTCATCTTTATCAAATCTATCTATTTGATTTGCTTTATAGTTTAAATTTGCACTCAAATCAATCTTATCAAAAACTTTACCACTTAATTTTGTATTAAATAGCATGTTTCCTAAAGCTTGTTTAGTCCCGTCTTCTTCTATATATTCAGCATACCTTCCGCTGTCTTTTATTTCACTACTTTCTTTACTATCTCTACTTCTAATTTGCCAAAAATTATCAACATAATATGTAAAATCTGTTTCATTTTTTAATCCATAAAATACTGGAGAGGCATACTTACTATATAGCTTTACCATAACATCATGATCTTTTTCTCTTTTATCCACATAATGTGATTTATCACTATTATCTCCATCCCAATCACTAATTTTAGCATCAGCTCTTGATGATTTTAAAGTTGTTCCTAATTCTAATCCTATTTCTTTAAATTTTAAATTTAAATCTAATAATTTTGCTTCATAAGAACTCTTTTCATATTTAAATGCTTTACCATCAATCCCCTTTTCTTTATCTTCTACTAATGGATTAAATTCAGGACTTAATTTTATTCCTGTACTTATACTTCCCTCTAATGCAAATACACTATAACTAGAAAGTATCCCTATTAATATTAAATTCTTTTTCATATGACCTCCCTATTCTAAGAAAATTATAAGAATAATTATACTCTAATTATAAGAAAAAATCAATAATTCATGTATATATGTTATATATATTAACATTAGTTTTATTTATGTTTATTTTTTTAGATATCAAAACACCTTATAAATAAAAGAATTATACAAATTTCTTTAAAAGTAAATATGAAATCAATTTTTATAATATACAACCTTAAAATTTATTCAAAAAAAAGTATAGATTAAAATCTATACTTCTATTTCTACTTTATCTTCTAAAATAAATTCCTTATATTTTTCTAATATTGGATCTATATCTGTTTTTATAAAATCACTAGTCTGTTCACTTGCAAAACCTATATATTCACTTGGATTTAAAACATTTTCTAAATCATCTTGTTTTAAAGAAAGTCTTCCATCTTTAATTATCCTATCTATTAAATTATTAGGTTTCCCTTCAAGTTTAATTGATTTTGTTTCTTCCATAGAAAGTTCCCTTATTATTTCATGAACATCTTGTCTATCCATACCTTTTTTAACACTTTCCATTATTATATTTTCCGTTGCCATAAAAGGTAATTCTTTCATAATATTTGCTTCTATAACCTTAGGATATACAACAACGCCATCTAATATATTTAACCATATTAAAAGTATAGCATCTACACCAAGAAATGCCTGTGGTATAGATAATCTCTTATTCGCTGAATCATCCAATGTTCTTTCAAACCACTGAGTTGATGCAACTTGACTCCCATTACTCGTTAAAGACATTACAAATTTAGCAATAGAAGATATTCTTTCACATCTCATAGGATTTCTTTTGTATGCCATAGCACTTGATCCAATTTGATTTTTAGCAAAAGGCTCCTCTAATTCCTTTAAATGTTGTAACAATCTAAAGTCATTAGTAAATTTATGGGCACTTTGAGCAATATTCCCTAAAAGATTTAAAATTTGTGAATCAATTTTTCTATCGTAGGTTTGCCCAGAAACTGTTTGTTTTTTAGAAAATCCCATTTTTTCAGATACTCTGTTATCTAATTCTCTTACTTTTTCAAAATCATTATTGAATAATTCTTTAAAGCTAGCCTGTGTTCCAGTCGTACCTTTAACCCCTCTAAATCTTAAATTTTCTAATCTATATTCTAATTCTTCAAAATCATATATTATACTTTGCAACCAAAGAGTCCCTCTTTTACCTACTGTTGTTAACTGAGCTGCTTGAAAATGTGTATATCCCAAAGTTGGTATATCTTTATAATCTAAACAAAAATTTTTTAATCTATTTATCAGATTAACCATTCTTATTCTTAATATTTTCAAACCTTCCATAATTTGTATTAAATCTGTATTATCTCCTACATATGCACTCGTTACTCCTAAATGTATTATACTTCTAGCACTCGGGGCAACTTCACCATAAGCATGAACATGCGCCATAACATCATGTCTTAGTTTTTTTTCAAATTCATGTGCTTTCTCAAAATCTATATTTTCTATATTATCTTTAAGCTCTTTAATTTGTTCATTTGTTATGAAATCAAGGCCTAATTCCTTTTGTGTCTCTGCAAGAACTACCCACAATTTTCTCCATGTTTTAAATTTAAAATTTGGAGAAAATATATAACTCATTTCAGAACTAGCATACCTTTCATTTAAAGGATTTGTATACTTATCCAAATCACTCACCTACTTTATTATATCTTCTAAATCATATCTATATATATTTTGACTTCTCTCTGGACCTACAGATATCATAGAAATATTTGTTTTTAATTCTTTTTCTATAAATTCTATATACTTCTTGCAATTTTCTGGAAGGTCTTCATATTTCTTAACTCCAGTAATATCTTCACTCCATCCATCAAGTTCTTTATATACTATATTAACCTTTTTAGATTTTCTTAGATTTCCAGGATATGAATTATATGTTTTACCGTCAATTTCATATGCAACTGCCACTTTAATCTTTTCTAACCCTGATAATACATCTATTTTTGTTATTACTATATCTGTTAATCCATCTATATATGTAGCATATCTACCTATAACTAAATCAAGCCACCCACATCTTCTAGGTCTTCCAGTCGTTGCACCAAATTCATGACCTATTTGTCTTATTTTTTCACCCAATTCATTATCTAATTCTGTAGGGAAAGGCCCCTCTCCAACTCTTGTAGTATATGCTTTCATAACTCCTAGTACTCTGTTTATTTTTTTAGGAGGTACTCCTGAACCTACACAAACTCCTCCTGTAGTCGGTGAAGAAGATGTAACATATGGATATGTTCCATAATCTATATCTAACATTAAAGCCTGTGCTCCTTCAAATAAAACAAGCTTATTATTATCTATAGCCTCATTTAATAAACTAACTCCATCCACTATTCTAAATTCTATTTTTTTAGAAAGTTCTAAATATTTGTTATATAACTCTTCTAAATCAAATGGTTTCTTACCATATCTTATTAATTCCGCATTTTTTTGACCTACATTCCAAGTTAGTTTATCCTTAAATCTTTCACGATCTAAAAGATCTCCAATTCTTATACCATTTCTCCCTATTTTATCTATATAACAAGGACCTATACCTCTTTGAGTTGTTCCTATTTTATTAACCCCAAGTTCTTCTTCTTTAGCCTTATCTAATTCTATATGATACGGCATTATTATATGTGCTCTTTCATCTATCAATAAATTATCTAATTTATGACCTCTTTTTTCAAGACTTTCTATTTCTTTAAGAAGAACTTCTATATCTACAACAACACCACTACCTATCAAGCATTTACCCTTAGAATTTATTATACCTGAAGGTAATAAATGAAGTATAAATTTTTCATCATTAACTACTACTGTATGACCTGCATTATTACCACCTTGAAATCTAACTACATAATCAGATTTTGGAGATAATACATCTATAATCTTACCTTTACCTTCATCTCCCCATTGGGTACCAACTACTACAAAAGTATTACTTTTCATTATTCATTCTCCTTAACTACTATACCTACATAAGGCAAAGTTCTATATTTTTGAGCAAAATCTATTCCATAACCAACTACAAACTCATCAGGTATTTTAAATCCTACATAATCTACTTCTATATCATCAACTTCTCTTCTTTCGGGTTTATCAAGCAATGTTACTATTTTAATTTTTTTAGGTTCCCTTGTTTCTATTATTTCTTTAACTTTCTTTAAAGTATTACCAGTATCTATTATATCTTCAACTATAAGGACATTTCTACCCTTAACATTTTCTTCTAAATCTTTTATAATCTTTACGTTCCGAGAACTTTCCATTCCATTACCATAACTAGAAACAACCATAAAATCAAGTGTATCTGCTGTTTTTAATTTACGACATAAATCACTTAAAAAGACAACTGACCCTCTAAGCAAGCCTATAAGCAAAACTTCTTCTCCCTCAAAATCTTTGTCAATTTCTTTTGCTAATTCTTCAACCCTTTTCAAAATATCTTCCTCTGAAATGTATGGTTTAATTGAATACTTTTGCATAACTGCCTCCTAAATTTTAGTTTGATATATTTTTTTTACAACACTAGTTATATCTTCTTCTTCCAATTCCAATTTCTCAATATTATACATATCATACAATGACATTATCACCTTTTTTTCTACTAAAACATCTTTTAATATATTTACACTAAGTAAATTATCCTCATAATTAATTGATAAAACACCATTAATTTCTTTTATCTTATCAATATCTACCTTATCTTTTAAAGTAACCTTAATAATTTTTTCATTAACATATTTATCAACTAAATTTTCCATAGTATCATCAAATATCTTTTCTCCTTCATTGATAATAACTATTCTATCACACAACGCCTCTACATCACGCATATCATGAGTTGTTAAAATTATTGTAATCTTTTCTTTTTTATTAATTTCTTTTAATATATTTAAAAGTTTTTCTTTAAGTATTATATCTATACCTATTGTAGGTTCATCTAAAAATAAGATTTTAGGTTTATATATCAAAGCTCCAACTAAATCAGATAACATTCTTTGACCAAGCGACATTGTTCTAATCTGTTTATTTAATAATTTTTTAAATCCTAAAAGCTCTTCTAAATATTCCATTCTTAAATTATATTCTTCATCAGTAACATCATATATTTCTTTTAATAATTCTAAATTATCTTGAAGTGACATATCCCACCAAAGAGAGGTTCTTTGTCCAAATACTACACCTATATTTCTAGCATTTTCTACTCTTTCCTTATATGGTTCTATCCCGTTTATTAAACATCTACCACTATTTGGTGTAATTATTCCTGTTAACATTTTTATAGTAGTTGATTTCCCCGCACCATTAGGTCCAAGAAATCCAACAATCTCTCCTTCAAATATATCAAAACTTATATTTTTAACTACTTTAATTTCTTTTTTTTCTCTTTTAAATATACCTTTTCTAATATGTATATCAAACTTCTTATTAATATTTTCTACACTTATTATTTTACGCTCCTGAACTTTCATATCTAACCTCATTTCTTCTCCAAATATACGCTGTTAATATTATCAATACTACAACAACACCTAATATTTTAAATATACTTAACATATTCATATTTATTATTACATCCATTGGATAATATGAAGTTATAGCAAAAGATATAATATATGTTAAAAAGATTTGTAAAAATCTAGGATAAATATTTATTGGAAAATGTGTAAAATCTGACATAGAATATATAGCTTTAAGTAAAAAATACGTATCTTTATATACAAATGCAAATGATGCAGCTATACTTTTAAAGCAAGTATATATTATAGCCCCTATAAAACTTAAAAAAATACTAAGAGCAACTAATCTAAAACTAAACCCTATACCTAATCCTTTTAATCCATAAATATATATAAGTAAAGCAATGAATATTTCTCCTAAAGCATCAAATTGAGTTTTTTCTATTAGTACCTGAAAAAAAGTGTTTAATGGTCTTAATAAAAATTTATCATATTCTCCCTTAAGTACAACAGATATAGATAAATGCCATAAATAATCTGAATAAAAATGATCTAACCCCTTTGAAATTTGCGAAAAACCATATAAAGCTAATATACTATATTTAGAAACTCCTTCAATACTTGGAATATTTGAAAAAGTAATATTTAAAAATACTATACCAGTTATTTGTATTATTAAAAACCCAAGTATACCTATTATGAAATTAGTAAATGAATTAACTAATATTTTAAAAGATAATTTTAATCTTAATAAATATATTCTAAAATATCTATTCAACTTTTTATCCTCCATTCACACTAATTTTTTTATTTGCTCCATTCCACTGTAATTTAGATAAAAACAATAAAATACAAATCCAAATCACCTGTAAAGTTAACATATTAACAACACCTGAATAATCTAATTTCCCCATCAATAACATTATAGGTTTATATGATATATATTCAAAAGGTGTTAATGATAAAATTTTTCTTAATCCTTCAGGTAAAAATGATAAAGGAAATAATTCTCCTGATGTAAATCTAAATATTACCTCTTTCATCATTAAAAATCCCCAAATATAATTTATATAAAAAGCAGTTAAACCTACTATAAAATTAAGTAAAAACATTATTATTGAACTAAATAATATTGACACCAAAAACATAAAAAACATTAAAGGCGTAATACTCAAACCACCAAAATATGTAATTATACATATACAAGGAATTAAAAGAAATACTCCATCAAATAATACATTAGATATACTCTGAGAAATTAGAACTCCTATATATGATATAGGTTTAATAAAATACATTACTATATCTCCTCTTTCAATATCAAAAGATATATTTTTATCTATTGAATTGTTTAAAAATGAAAGTATAGTAAATGATAAAACTATATATTTAATCATATCACTTCCACTATATCCATTTATATTTCCATTATTATTTTTCAAAACAAAAAACCAAATAAATATTGCAGATATTATTTGTATATATGATGATATAATACTTATCATATATCTACTTCTATAAGCCATCCTAATTTTAATATTAAATATCATAAATTTAATATACTTCATTAACATTCCTCCTAACAAATTATTATATCACATATTATAAAGTATAAAAAGAGTATAAAATAATTTATATAAAAAAACATGCACCTAAAATTTATATATTCTTTAGGCACATGTTAGTACTAGTCTTTAAAATGTATATTTAATTCCCAAATTAATATTTTGAGTACTTAAATTCTTATTACCATAAGTAAATTTAACACTTAATTTATCAGTTGGCGTATAATTTAAAGATAAATTAGCTCTAAATTCATTATCTGGTAATTTAACAGAACTTACTTCATTTTTAATATCTTCATAAGCACTTGACTTAACTTTTAATCTTATTGTTGGATCAGTTAACCATTTAGTATATGCTGCATCAAATCCTAAATTTAATTTATTATTTAAGACATACTTAGTGTTAACACCAAGTCTTGCAGCAAGTTTAGTATTAGATTGTAAATCATACTTAATACCTAATAAACCATCTTCACTATCATACTTATTAAATACGAATGTATAAAGATCTATTCCTAAATATGGTTTAACTTCTAAATTCTTTAAACTATTAAATTTATATCCAAAGTTCAAATGTTCAGATACAGTAAATTGATTTTGATCATGTTCTTTTCTACTTTCAAATAAGTAATCTTTATATACTTTTTTAAATAAAGTATTTGTAGCAATAGTTGCATCAAATTCATAATTATCTTTAATATATTTTATAATTCCATTTATACCTAAACTATTAAATTTAGTTGAAACTATATCATCTTGTGTGTGATTACCATTCAAGAATTCTCCTCCTAAGAAGAATCTAAAATCACCAAATCTATATCCTAAATTTACATTTAATCCATTTACACGAGAATTTATATCTATTCTATTTATACTATCTTTAGAAATATTAAATTCATTTACTAAATTAGTAAATAATGCAACTTTTTTATTTAATAAACTTTCATTTAACAGTTTATTATTTTCGTTTAATTTTAAACTAGAAACTGTATATGCAGCTGTTAATGAATCAGCAAGAGTTTCTCCATCTATAGTTCTTGAATCTTTTAAAGTAGCATAAAGTATACTATCTAAAGCTTCACCTATCTTATCAAGTCTATTATTTGATGCGGCAGGTTTTGGTTGATTACCTGTAGATCCATGTAGTCTTTCTTCTGCTTCCTTATCTAATTTTTCTCTATCTGCTTTTAATTTTTCTTCTAATTCATCTATAAATGGTGGTCTATCATTACCTGGTCTTTTATCTTCTGCACCTTTTTCAAATCCACCTTTTATTATTTTACCAACTAAAGTATTATTTTTATACTCCAATGAGAATGATAAAAGTTGACTTATTGGATATACTCCAAGTTTCACTCTAGTTAATACTTCATTACTATTTGCTTTTGCTTCAAATACTTTTATTTCTTTGAATATTTTTTTACTAATTCCTCTAGATTTTAATACATCTACAGTGAAATTATCTGTTTGACTCAAATCTATACTAGCTATACTTAATAAAGATATAGGTGAAACATATGTTTTTGACCCTCTAACAGGTGTATACTTACCTGCTATAGCATCGTTATCAGAATATGAATAAAGTTCACCAAAATTAGTTACATTAGCTCTTATAGTATGTTGATCTTTCTTATCATTACCTTTAAGATCTTCATTATTAATATCTAATTTAAGTTTAGCTCCTTTATCAACAGTAATATTAGATCTCATACCACCTCTAACTATTAAAGTTCCTTCTTCAACAGTCGTTGGTCCAGTATATGTATTATTCCCATCTAAAGCTAAACTTCCTTTACCTTTTTTAGTAAGTCCTGCATCAAGGAATAATTCTCTTTCTTCAAATGATAACTTTGATATATATGAATTTACTTTATCTTGGAATAACTTTCTTGCTTCATCTTCATTAGCCGCTTTATTTATTTGATCAACTTCTTCTTTAGTAAATTGTCCACGGCTTACCATATATCTAGTTATATCAAATGCTCCTGCTATATTATTTCCAAATACATAATTTCCACTAGGAATATTAGCTATAAAGTTTTCATCCCCTGTTTCATGAGTTAATGCTTTAACAAATCTTGCAGGACCTTTTATAGCTGAAGTCTTATCTAAAATTCCCCAACCAATATTTTCATCTACACCATAAATACCTGTAGCAAGACCATTACTAGATTCTATATAGTCATCTTTTGCAGTTGTTAATAATGTTTGTTTTATTTGATGAGCACTCATCCAAGGGAAAGTTTTTTGAACTAAAGATCCAACAGCTGTAACACGTGGTGCTGCAAAACTTGAACCAAAGTTTATACGGTATTTATAATCATCTGTTATCTTATTTCCTTGATTATCTACATCAGAAACATATATATATTCTCCAGGAGCAGCCATAGCCCAAAGTTTTGAACTTCCAGCACGAGTTAATGAAAATACATTTCCTTTATGCCCATTTCTAGAAGCATATGCTTCTATATACATAATTTGATCTTCTATCTCTCTTTGATATTCAACTGGATATTTATCTGGATTTTTTCTTATTTCATTTAATTCTTTAACAAGAGACACATAATTATCATACATTCCTGTTGTTAAATTCTTATTTTTTAAAGCAGGTATAGAAGCACTACCTACACCATAACCCAAGAAATTATTAGTAGAATTTGAACCATATACACTCATCTTACTTGCTATTCCAACTACATTAACCATATTTTTTCTATATGAGTAGTCATATTTATAATCTTGTCCATTTTCTCTAGCATCTTTTGAACCTAGGTAGTTTATAATACTTGGAACTGATGCAAAATCATTATTAAATTTTAAGTCAGGACTTTGTATTAATATTTTATCTCCATTTGCTTTAAAATTAGTTAAATCTACACGTCCACTATTATATGTATTTCCCATAGCTCTTACCATTAATATATCGTGATTTGCAGCAGAAAATTCTTTTGCATTTTTTATACCTGCTTCAGTAAGAACCATTCTATATCTAACTAATTTATCAAAATCTTCCTTAGTTATTTCTTTTTTATTTTTAAAATAATCATAAAGTTCTAGTGAATCAAAGACTTCAGTTCTACCTTTAGAAACAAATTCTCTTCCATTTTCTCTTTCACTTTTTAACCATGATTGTATTAAAAATCTATATAAAGTATTTGAATTATAGAAATCTGCAGCTTTTTGTTTTTGTTCATCTGTCATATTATCAAGTTGAATATAATCATCATAATTCAATTCTCCACCATAAGACATGTTTATAAGCTTGATATTTTTATTTTCATCTAAAATTTTTGGTAAATATTGTCCAACTTTTCCACCACTTACACCTTTTCCATCTGCATGTCCTATAGATAAAACGTTAAAATTAATATCTGTATAAGGTATTTTATCTGATTCTTTAATATTTTTAATTTTAAGAGCCTGTGATATAACAAAATCATAATATTCTTTTAAATATTTAGCTCTTTCTTCAGTAGTTAGTTCTCTTTCCTTTTTACCAAATTCTTTAACTTTACCCTCTATTGATGGTTTTAAATATCTTTCCATTCTCTTTTTAATTTCTTCTTTTACAATAACAAATTCTGTTTTATCAGGATTATCTTCTATCAATTTATTTAACGCTGATTCCAATAAAGTCTTAAGCCTTTCATCACTTACTCTATTTTTATCATTTACCTTATTTCCTTCATTTCCTATAGCATGTATTTGATTAGCTGTCCACCAAGTATCCGCATGATAACTTAATTCATCTATCATAGTACCTATTACAGTAGCTCCATGTGTTTTTTCAAGTAAAGCATATTTTCTTTCATATCCTGTCAATTTATCATCAACAAATTTAAATTTAGGGTCTGTATAATAAGGTGTTTGTCTATATGTTCTATTTTCTATTTCTGGAGTTATATCAAAGAATGAATTATCAGCTATTGCTACTGTTGGTCCATTAAAATCTACAAAAACATTATCTTCACGAGAGTATAACACTTTACCATTTTGTATTATTTCTCTTACAACTCTATGTTTCCCAACTGTAGGTTTACTTGGATCTTCATCTAAAATTCTAGTATTGAATACTAAATCATTATCAAAATTTTTAGCATTTTCATCATCTGTTTTTGCTTTTAATCTTGATATTTTATACTCATCAAATCCACCCAATATACTCTTACCATCTGCACTAAATTTAAGAGATACTTTATTTAAATCAGTTAATAATTGATCATAATTATTAGAATAATCTTCTAGTTTATCACCAAAAGAAATAGTTTTCTTGACAAATTGATCACGTTCAGAAACTATTCCATTAACACGTACTCTTACAAGTACCTCTTTTTCTCCAACCATATCATCAAGATCTAGATATTTATTAAAATCAGAGCCCTTACCAGTAGTTTCTAATAAACTCACTCCATCTTCTTTTTTAATATATGCATTAACTACACTTAATTCTATTCTATTATTATCCAAATTTTTCTTTAAATCTTTATATCTAGCTATTTCTGGATAATATTTATTAAATACATCTTTTAAAGGATCTATCTCATTTATTGGCTTATTTATTTTTATTGTTTCTTCTTTACCTGTATCTAGACTTCTTAACGTTACATATACATACTTCTTCGTTAAATCTGTTACTGTTTTACGATTAATTCTTTTTGGAACACTTGAATCTGTACCATCATATTTAGTATTAGGTATACTATCTATTGTTATATTATATTTTTCATTACTAACATCAGGATAATTAGCGTATTCAGGATCTGTTTCTTTATAGCTTTGTGATGAATATGTAATATTAGTTTTGTAAATTATAGTTTCAGAATCTATATAATCTCCATCTAATTGTTCTCCCTTATATACATAATCTCCTCTAATATCAAAATTATCACTAGTATATTCTGTTGTATAATCCGCTAAGTTATCATCTTCTTTTTTTAACACTACAATTTCAGCTTTTTTACCAAAATTTTCTTTTTTTTCTTCTTTATTATTTATAGAACTACAGCTAGTTAAAGCTACCAATCCTAGTGTTATTTTTAAGATATTATTTATTCTCATTAAAATTTCCTCCTACCATGTATAATTTAACTCAAATCCAAATTTTGGAGATATTTTTCTTAATTTAAACTCTCTATCTTTTGGACCATAAGTTCCTTCATCACTTCTCTTCTTATCTGTTATTTTATTAATAACCTTTTTAGATATAGTTATAGGAACCTCTATTTTACCTGTAAATGATAATTTATCAGTAAAATCATATTTTAAAGATGTAGAAGGTTTGAATTCAATTTTACCTCCAATATTATTAACAAAATTATCCTGAGTAGATGCTTGTAACTCTATTCTCTTCTCTTCATCATCTTCTTTAGTATTTCTAAGTTTTGATTTTTTTTCTTTAGTCAATGCTATTAAGTCAAGTTCAAATCTTGTATCAAGTCCTGATTTTAAAGTAAACTTATCAAATTTCTTAGTGTAATTCATATCCAAACTAGTAACATATTGTTGAATTAATAAAAGTAGGTCCCCTTTTACATTATATGGTCTTGAATGTGCATCATTAATTCTATCTATATCTAAATCTCCTTTAAATATATATCCCGGAACCAAATGATCAATAGAAGATTCTTTAGGTTTTGGTTTAGGAAAATTAATTTCTACATCATCGTTAATTTTAGGATTTTCTGGTTGCTTCGGAATTTCACTTTTGGGTATATAAGGAACTTTTCCACCATCTAATATATATCCTATTTCATATTCATGATTAAATCCAATTTTAGATGCTATATCAAATTTTTCATCCTCATTATCTATAACCTTATATCCAAGTTCTGCTTTAAGACCATAATTACCCTTTATAGTATCCAAATATATTCTCTTTTGAACATCATTAATAGTTGTTAGCTCCATCTTATTTTGTCCACTAACTTTAAGATTTAATTTATCAGTTATATCATATGCAACATTTCCTTTTTGCTCAAAAGTTCCAGTTATTTTAATAATACTATATTTATGTAATTTAAATTCAGTTTTATTTAAAATAGAACTATTAACATTTAACTTATCTTTAGAATAAGACCATTCTAGATTCATTTCTGGAGTATGGTTATTTATTAAATATTCCGATTTATATATTCCTTCAGTTAAAGGAATTACTAATTCTCCACTATATTTTAAATTAGGGGTTAATTTAAAATCATTTATTATATAATCTTTAGCTACATCTAAAACATATTTTGGTTTAATATTAGCCCATAATTCATATTTTTTACTATTTAAATAGTTAATAGTTTCATATTTAGATGAAAGTAAAAGACTATTTGATAATTTAAATCCTAAAATATTATTAACAGCTTTTCCATCAATATCAAAATATAGTCTATGATTATCTATATCTGTTTTATCATAAAAATTAGGACCCGCTATTAAATATCCATGATCTTTAAAATTAGCAGTTAAGCTATATTTATCTTCTTTATTATTAAAAGTATACTTAGTATCAAATTCTTGTCTATATCTTCTTACAAAATTATTAAGAAATACAAATTGTTCATTATCTTCATTTTCTTTTTCTTCTTTATATGGTAATGCAAAAGATCTAAGATTTAAATTAAAGTTATGTTTAAACTCTAATTTTTGATTTTCATTAATATCATAATTTAAACTAGATATATTTTTAAATGTAGGATATCCTTTTTGATACTTAACAATATTATTAGCATAATATTCTGTATCTAAACCTATTTTTAAATTATTTATTGGTTTAAAATAAATACCTGCATTAAACTTAGTATCTCCACCTAAATATTTTTTATCACCATCAATATATTCATAATCAAATGTATCTTCATATGCTATTTCAGAACCATTTCTTATACTTTTTCTAGCATAATTATCTAGGTAATACTCAAATCCAACATTTGATCCAAATTTTAAATTTTCATTATTATTTTTCCAATTTATAAAAACTTTTCCTTGAACGTCATGATTTAAACTTTTGTTTTCTCTTATTTTATTATATTGTTCATTATCCCAGTCATTTACTAGTATATTTACTCTTGAGGACTTAAAATTACCTCCAAAACTTATTCCTGTTTCCTTATCAGATAATTTCAAATCAACAAGACCTAAATTATACCCCGCATTAGAAAAATAAAAACCTTTTTCATCTACCTTAGTTGTTGTATCATCTTCTTGTGACTTAAAATTAAAATCTAAATCTCCACTAATCTTTAAATTTCCTTCTAAAGATAAACTAACTGTGCTTAATAACAGTATTGCATTTAAAAGAAATATATTTTTCTTCATACATTCTCCCTTCAATTTATAAATATTTAAAATTTTAACATAAAACACACATTAATTTCAATGATAATTCTAAGAGTTTTTGATATATTTTATTTATGATTGTAATATATATTATATATTGTTAAATATAAAAACCCTCTACATTTTTCATTAGAGGGTTTTTTATCATTATTCTATTTTATTTTACATAATATCCTTTTGCTTTATCAACTATTTCAGAATAGCTTAATCCTTCAGGTTTAATTTCACCTAAATAACTAACTTCTAATTTATATGGTCTTGGGAACTTCATATATCTTGAAAATGCATTAAATGCTCCATCTATTTTAAGACAAGTTATTGGTATATTTAATTCTTTAGCAATTATTGCAAAAGATTTTTTAAATTCAGTAATATTACCATCTTTTGTTCTAGTTCCTTCTGGGAATATCATAACATTTTTCCCATCTTTTAAAACTCCTGCGACTGACTCTATAGTTTCTTTAATATTATTTTCAATATCTAATAATAAAACATTAGAGTTATTTGCAACAAATTTCATAAATGCAGATTTAAAATA
Source organism: uncultured Streptobacillus sp. (assembly GCA_963539215.1). Classification (GTDB taxonomy): domain Bacteria; phylum Fusobacteriota; class Fusobacteriia; order Fusobacteriales; family Leptotrichiaceae; genus CAURNT01. The sequence goes on from CAUTJT010000004.1 coordinate 59,840, forward strand.
CCAATCTATAGCTAAAGAATGCGTCTTTCTAAGTATATTATTATCTATTAAAAGACTAAGTGCTAATACATCTAAGAAACTTTCATGATTAGCTATAAATATTTGAGGTTTATCAGTTATTTTATCCGATCCTTTAACTGAAATTCTAAAGTAAATTTTAAATAATAACCATATAAGTGGTTTAATTAAAGGTATTAATATTCCATCTTTAACACTAACTTTAGGTGCTTTTTCTATGATTCTTGTCCATTCATTACCTTCTTGTGTATTTGTCATATTACCTTTTCCAGAAATTAATTTAGCCAATTTATTTAAACTCAAGTTATTTCTAAATTCTTGTTCATCAAGAGTTAATCCATAACTTGTTTCTATAAATGTTCTTAATTCTATTTGATCTAAAGAATCAAGTCCAAACTCTATCTCTAAATCCTTATCAGGATGTGGATATTTACCTTTCATATTAAATATGAATTTTTTTAACCTTAAATATTCTGGTGTATCTGGTTCATCAAATTTAATTTCATCTTTAACTTCATCTTGAGATAAATAAACATCTTTAAGCATAAATCTACGCGTTTTACCTATACGTGTCTTAGGTAATTCATTTTCTGTTATTCTATATTCTAATATTTTTTCATAATTATGAACAGAAGCATTATAGAATTCTACTACATCCTTAATATGAGCATGTATATTAGAAACATTCTTATTTCTAACTTCTTCTTTGTCTATAACTATTAAAGCTGAAAGCTTATCATTATTTCCAAATATTCCAACTTCTTTAATTATACCAGCAGCTTTTTCAAGTAATTTAAATTCAAGTTTTTCAGGATCAACATTTTTACCATTTGAAAGAACTATCATAGCATTTTTACGTCCTACTATAGTAATATATCCATCCTTATCCATTTCAGCTAAGTCACCTGTTTTAAACCATCCATCTTCAGTTATTACCTCTTTTGTTTTTTCTGGTTTATTATAATAACCTTTCATAACAATAGGACCTCTAACCCATAATTCTTCTTCTACTATTTTTATTTCAACGTTTTCAACAGGAAGTCCAACCGTACCAACTTTTTTACCGTGATCTGGAGTAGATCCTGATATTAAAGGTGATGTTTCTGTTAATCCATATCCTTCAGAATATTCAAATCCTATAGTATCAAAAAATTCTATCATTTCAGGATTAGATTTGGCACCTCCAGCTAAGAAGTCACGTATATGTCCTCCAAATTTATCATGTGCTTTTTTAAATACAAGTTTTGAAAAAGCCGGACTCTTTAATTTGTTTGCAATTGAATATATTGTTCTTGTAATCCACTTAGAATCTATAGTATCTTTAAGTGCTTTATAGAATAAATAATATACTCTTGGAACAAGTATTAACATAGTAACTCTATTTTTTTCTAAAGCCGCAAGTATATCCTTACTTGATAATTTTTCAACTAATACCACTGATAACTGTGTTTCATGATACATCACTATTAAATTAGTTATCATAAGTGGTAATATATGATGAAATGGTAGTACTGCTATTAATTGATCATCTTCTTTAAGATTTTTTACAGATTTTATAGAATCAACTTGACTTAATATATTTCCATAACTAAGCATTACCCCCTTAGGGTTACCTGTAGTTCCTGAAGTATATAGCATAACAGCTGTATCTTCCCACTCAGGATGATTTGTAATTCTATCACATTTTTTAATCTCTTCTAATTCTTCAGAATCTATTTTAAAATCATCTACATTAAATATTTTAATTTCCTTACCTAAATCTTCAACTGCTTTAGTTGCAACTTCTATAGTTGTATTAGATACAAAAATAGATTCTGCATCTGAATCTTCTAAAAAGTATTTTAATTCATCTACACTAGAAGATGCATCTACAGTTATAGGAACTGACCCTATATCCCATATAGCATAAAAAGCGTATATCCATTCCTTTCTATTTTCAAACATTAATATATTAAATGATTTTTCTCTATTTGTATGTACAAAATGTTTAGAGTAGTATTTAACATAATTTACTAATTCTTCATGAGTTATATGATTATTCTCAAAATCTACTATTGCAAGTTTATTTGATTTTTTTAAAAACATATATTCTCCTTTCTTTTATGTATTACCTATATTATATATCCTTTTTTTAAATTTTACAAGTATTAAATTTTTTTAACACATATAGCACAATTAAAAAGTTTTTACTTCTTATCACACTTATTTAAATGTATATCTAAAGCTTGTAAAGATATTCTTATCTCTACCAATGAGTATATCAACGATAATATCATTAATACAAGACTTATACCAAATATAATTTTACCTAATATATTAAACGATAAAAATATAAATAACATTGAAAAAACACAAAGAAGTAAACTAAAAACTCCTAAATATTGCATTTTTCTAATATACATCATTCTTAATTTTAAATTTTTTATTTGTTCTAATTCATATTCATCTATAGTACAAACATTCATATGTCTAATTATTGAAGCAAGAGCTAAAAATCTATTTGTATAAGCTAATAATAACAATGAAATAGCTGGAAACATTACAGCTGGTGTAGTAATATCTAAACCCATAATTCACACCTACCCTACTATAACCTCTGCAACTTCTTCTGGTGTTATTCCTGCAAAATATCTAGATAAATTAATACTATTAAGAACTTTTAAAACATCTTCTCTCTCATATTTTGTACCTTTTAAAACTTCTTCAACTGCTGAAACATCTTCTATACCAAAGAAATCTCCATATATTTTGATATTATCTATCTTAGATTCTATAACATTTGCATATATTTCTATCTTACCTTTTTCAAACTTATGTGATCTTGTAATATTATATTCAGGAGATTTCCCATAATTCCAATCCCAATTTCCAAATTTTTCTTTACGAGCTTTTTCTATCTCTTTAATATCTTCTTCAGTAAATCTATATTCATGAATTTCTGGATACTCTTTTTTCATATATTCTAATAGTAAATCTCTAAACTGTATAACATCTATTTTTTCTGGTAATTCATTTACTATATTTGTAACTCTTGCTCTAACTGATTTAACTCCCTTAGATTCTATTTTATCTTTAGAAACTTTTAAAGCTTTTGCAAGAACTGAAAGATCTACATCAAATAATAAACATCCATGGTGCATAATTCTTCCATTAATATACGCTTGTGCATTACCACAGAATTTTTTCCCGTCTATTTCTAAATCATTTCTTCCAGTAAATTCTGCCTTAACTCCTAAACTTTCTAAAGTTTTTATTACAGGTATAGAAAAACTCTTAAAGTCAAATGCCTTATCTTCACTTTCTTTTGAAATTATTGTGTAATTTAAATTATTATAATCGTGATAAACTGCTCCACCACCACTGATTCTTCTTACAACTTCTATACCATTTTCCTTAACATAATCTCTATTAATTTCTTCTATAGTATTTTGATGTCTACCTACTATTATAGAAGGTTTGTTAATCCATAGCATAAAAATCATATCTTCATCTAATAATTTTTTAAATGCATATTCTTCTGAAGCTATGTTAAAAGCTGTTTCATTTGTATCACTAATAATGTAAATCATATCCTTTTCTCCTTTTAATCTTTTTATAAATATTATAACATATTTTTTTATTATTGTATCTTTTATTTTTATTTTATTTTTATTTCATATTATGTAATTTTTATAAATAAATATAAATAAATATAGTCAAATCTAAGGAAAGAATTAAAATAAATTTGACTTTTAATACTTTTTAAGTCTAAAATATATTAACGTAGCTTTAATTTTTTTAGCTATAGATTTAAGATTTAGGAGGCGTGCGATGAGCAAAATGAAAGCGGCCAGATGGCATAAAAGAGGAGATGTAAGGGTTGAAGAAATAGATGTACCTGTATTACAACATGACGAACAAATAAAAGTTGCTGTTAAATACTGTGGTATATGTGGAAGTGACCTACACGAATATTTAGGAGGTCCAATATTTATACCTACTACAACTCCACACCCTTATACAAAAGAAGTTGCACCTATAACAATGGGACATGAGTTCTCAGGGGAAGTTGTAGAAGTTGGTAAGGGAGTTACTAAATTCAAAGTTGGAGATAGAGTAACTATAGAGCCAATATTTGCAAAAAATGGTTTAAAAGGAAAATATAACTTAGATCCAAACTTAACATTTATAGGTCTTGGAGGAGGTGGAGGTGGATTCTCTGAATTCGTTGTAGTTAATGAGGATCAAGCCCACAAATTACCTGATTCTATAGATTATGAACAAGCTGCTTTAACTGAACCTTCAGCTGTTGCACTTTACGCAGTTCGTCAAAGTAAATTTAGAACTGGAGATACTGTTGCAGTATTCGGTTGTGGACCTATAGGATTATTAATAATAGATGCATTACGTGCAGGAGGAGCTACTAAAATATTTGCAGTAGAACTTTCACCAGAAAGACAAGCTAAAGCAAAAGAATTAGGTGCTATTATAATAGATCCTTCAAAAGTTAATCCAGTTGAAGAAATAGTAAAATTAACTAATGGTGGAGTAAATGTATCTTACGAAGTAACAGGAGTACCTGTTGTATTAAAACAATCTATGGAAGTTGTTGAAAAAGATGGAGAAGCTATGATAGTAAGTATTTGGGAAGGTGAAGCTTCTATAAATCCTAACGAAATAGTAATTCAAGAAAAAACTGTTAAAGGAGTTATCGCATATCGTGATGTATTCCCAAGTGTACTTGAATTAATGACTCAAGGATACTTCTCTAAAGATTTATTAGTTACAAAACACATCAAATTAGATGATATAGTTGAAGAAGGATTCAATGCATTAGTTACAGAAAAAAATCAAGTTAAAATACTTGTTTCACCTAAATAAATAGAAAAAAAGTAAAATAAAAAATACTAACAAAAATTAAAAAGGAATCACACTTAAATGTGTGATTCCTTTATTTTATTTAAAATATTTTTCAAGAAACTTATCTATATATCCCCAATATTCTTCCCTATATTTCATTTCAGCCTTTACATGTTTTGCTCCTTTAAATATATACATTTCTTTTTCAGAGCTGATTTGATTATATATTTTTTCAGCATGACTAACAGGAACAAATCCATCATCTTCTCCATGTAATATCAATGCTGGCAATTTCGTATTTTTTAATCCATTAGTCGCATCAACATCTTTAAGAAAATATCCAGCTTTTATTTTTGCAACAATACTTGCTTCAGGAAGCACAAGCATAGGAGGTAAATTAAATAATTTTTTTAATTGATAAGAAAATTCTTCATTTAAACTTAAATACCCACTATCTTCTATAAATGCTTTAACATTATTAGGTAAATTTTCATCTAAACTATTCATAACAGTAGCTCCTCCCATACTTATACCAAATAAAAGTATATCAGGATTATTATACTTACTTGAAATCAAATCTGCCCAATCTTTCAAATCTTTACCATCAAATCCACCCATAGTATAATATGTACCAGAACTTTTACCATGTGCATTTAAATCTTGTGCAAATACACTATATCCTCTATCATAAAAATTTTTAATATACGTTGCCATATTACGTGCATTTTCCCCAAATCCATGTACAACTATAACCCATTTATTTGTATTTTTAGATATAAACTGATATCCAACTAAATCATTACCTGTATACTTAGATTTCATTTTAATCTCTATAGCATTTTCATCAAACCATTTTTGATTTGCTTCCTTACTTTCATCTTTTATCTCATCTCTATCTTGATTATTAACTTTAGTTTTATCAACTTTGTTGCTTAATGCGAAATTTACAAAATATCCCCCAACAAAACCACCTAATACTGATATTGATAAAATTATTACTAATATATACTTTAAAACTTTATTTTTCATAATACCCTCTTTCTTTTTTATATACTTTAGTTTAACATATTTTTGTTGTTATGTAAAACTTTTTACACTAATGTAAAATAGTAAAATGATGTATTCTTAACTTTCATTGAATATGAAATTAAAACATGTTATACTTTAAATATACAAAAATTAGATCTTAGGAGGAAGTGAAATGGCTTTTGAATTAAAAAATTTACCTTATGAATATGATGCATTAGAACCTATTATAGATAAGGAAACTATGCATTTTCATCATGACAAACATCACCAAACTTATGTAACAAACTTAAATAATCTATTAGAAGGAACTGGATTTGAAAATTCTAGTATAGAAGAAATATTAATTTCTTTAGATAAATTACCTGAATCAAAGAAAAATGGTATTAGAAACAATGCAGGTGGAGTTTATAACCACGATTTATTTTGGGAAGTAATGACACCAGGAGGTTCTAAAGAACCTAAAAATGAATTAAAAACTGCTATAGAAAAAGCATTTGGAAGTTTAGATGAATTAAAAAATAGTTTCAATGCAAAAGGAGCTGGACAATTTGGATCAGGATGGGCTTGGCTTGTAACTGATAAAGAAGGAAACTTAGAAGTTTTATCTACTCCTAATCAAGACTCACCTATTAGCTCTGGTAAAATAGTTCTGTTAGGAAATGATGTTTGGGAACATGCTTACTATTTAAATTACCAAAATAGACGTGCTGATTATTTAAAAGCTTGGTGGGAATTAGTAAACTGGAATATTGTTGAAGAAAGATATTTAAATAGATAAAAATATATAGGAGGATTAGTTTTATTATAAACTAATCCTTTTTTATACAAATTAAATAAAAAAGACATTCAAAAATGAATGTCTTAAAAAGGAGTTATGAAGAAAAAGTTTTTAGCTTTTTCTCTTGTATGGGATTATTATACACTAAAACGTTTCCATTGGCAAGTGTTTTATCCCATTTATCTTATAATTATCTTAGTTTTAAAATTTTAATACTGTAACAGATCCGTTTTCAGGTATTATTGGATAGTCTTCTAATTTATTATTAATATTTTTCATTATAGTTATAAAAGATCCATGAGAAACAACTAATATCTTGGAATCATTTCCATATTGTTTTTTTAACTCATTTATTCTATACATTGCTCTATCTTTTACTTTTTTAACACTTTCAAATCCTTCTATATAAATACCAGGATCAAAATCAGGAACTTGTAATTTGAATTTAAGCCATAATTCAGCATGGTTATTTTTGATTTCATCTATTTGAGCTCCCTCAAATTCTCCAAAACCAACTTCTCTAAATTCTTTATACTCAATTTTTTCATCATCTAAACCAAGTATATTTAAAATTCTTTCTTTAGTAATAACAGCTCTTTTTAAATCACTACTACACACTAAATCAAAATTTATTCCTTTAATCTCTTGTGCTGCTCTCTCAGGAGAATCATCATCTGGAAGAAGTTCGCTATTTTCCCACCCTTGTATTTTCCCTTCTAAATTCCATACCGTCTTACCATGTCTTACAAAATATATTTTCATATTACCTCCTTTTAATTATACGTTTAAATAATATCATAATAGTTTATCCTTTACAAGTATTACTAAATTTGTTAGAATAAAAATAAAAGAGGTTTAATAATGTTAATATTATCGATAGAAAGCTCGTGTGACGAAACTTCTATTGCCATACTTGAAAACGGCAAAAAAGTTTTAAGTAATATAATAGCAAGTCAAATAGATATACATAAAGAATATGGTGGTGTAGTTCCTGAAATAGCTTCAAGACATCACATACAAAATATATCAACTGTATATGATATGGCCATGAAAGAAGCCGGTTGTTCTATAAAAGATATATCATATATAGCCGTTACCAATACTCCAGGTCTTGTAGGTTCACTTCTTGTTGGTCTTATGTTTGCCAAAGGTTTAAGTATAGCAAACAATATACCTTTAATACCTACAAATCATATAGATGGTCATATATTTTCTACTTTTATTGAAAATGATCCAAAACTACCTATGCTTACTCTAGTTGCTTCAGGTGGTCATACTACTCTTTATCTCATGAAAGAAGATAAAAGTTTAGAAAAATTAGGAGAAACTCAAGATGATGCTATAGGCGAGGCCTTTGATAAAGTAGCAAGAATACTAGATCTTGATTATCCTGGAGGTCCTGCTATAGAAAGACTAGCAAAAAAAGGAAAGAATCTATTAAAATTACCTACACCTAAAACAGATAATATATATGATTTTAGTTTTAGTGGTATAAAAACTTTTGTTACAAATTATATAAATTCTTGTAAAATGAAAAAAGAAGAATATATAAAAGAAGATGTCGCACATTCTTTTCAAAATAAAATAATAGAAATTGTTAAAAATTCATTAATAAGTGCAAAAAAGGAATTTGATGTTAAAAGTATATCTATAGTTGGTGGAGTTTCAGCTAATAAAACATTAAGAGAAGCCATAGAAAATTCAGAAGAGTTAAAAGATATAGATGTAATATTCCCTAAATTTGAGTATTGCACAGATAATGCTGCTATGATAGCAGCTGCTGCATTTCACTCAAATAAATTTAAAGAAAATATACACGCTGATGCAATAGATACAAAAAGAAATAAAAAAATATAGGAAGTGGTGAATATGAAAAATTTAATAATATTATTAGTTATATTTATAATCATATATTCTTATCAAATGAAAAATAAAAAAGAAAAAGCTAAAGAAAATAATATAGAAGATAAAGTTATTACAGAAGAAATTGAAGAAGAAATATTTGATGAGCCTTTAGAACAAGAAGTTATAGAAAATCCTAACTTAGAAAAAAGTAAGATGGATGTAGAAGCTGCTAAATATAAACTAATTGAAGAAAGAGAAAATCTATTTTTCAACAAAAAACCTCTACCTTCTTCTTATCTTGTAAATGAAGTGGTACTTATACCTAAAAATACTGATACTCTTTATGCATATTGGGAAGTTAGAGAAGATACCTTTAATGATATTTCAAATAATCATCAATTAAAAAGTGAAAATCCTATAATAATACTTAAAAATATACAAGGTATAGAACAATTTAGAATACAAACTCATACAAGAAATGGTAATATGTATATAAATAATGTAAATTCTAATAATGATTATATAGTTTTATTAGGTTTCTTAGATATATTTGATAACTTTATTGAAATTGCACATTCTACAGAGGCTAATGTACCTAACCCTAATCCTTCAAATAACTTTGATATTACATGGGGAGTATCTGAAGTATATAGCAACGAAAATAATAAATCTCAAATATTTTTCAAAAAATTAGATTCTAATAATATAGATGAATATTTAGGATTTAAACAAGAAATATTAGATAATGAATTAATTAATGGTTCTGAAAACTCTAAATTTAAAGGATTAAACTTAGACGCTGATGCATTAAATTGTGGATTCAAATTTGGTTCTTCTGAAAAATTAGGATCATCAAATAATATTAGATAATATAAAAGAGCAAATATTATTCATATTTGCTCTTTTTAAATTTATTTAATCATTTTCTTTATCTCTTTTTCGCTATTAATAACTTTTCTCTTGCTTCTTATACTCTTCCAAATGCTAGGGCTAAACAAGAAAATTACAGGTAATATTTCAAGTCTTCCTATTAACATATCTAAACTAAGTATAATTTTAGAAAAGTTTGAGAAAGTTGAAAAGTTTCCAACAGGTCCTACTATATTTCCAAGACCCGGACCAACATTTCCAAGTGTAGTTAACACTGCCGTTACATTTGTTTCAAAATCAAAATTATCAAAAGTAACTAATAAAATTGATACTACACAAATTAAACAATAAAGTATTATATATATCATCACATTATATCTAACATCATTTGTAACTTTTTTACCATCCATATTAACTATATCAACAGCTCTTGGATGTATTAATTTTCTAATTTTTAATTTTATTTCCTTAAACAATATTAAAATTCTTGATACTTTTATTCCACCACCAGTAGAACCTGCACAGGCCCCCATAATTATTAAAAGAATTATTATAAACTTACTATAGCTAGGCCAAACATTATAATCAAATGTTATATATCCTGTTGTTGTTACAACTGAAGCAACATGGAATAATGCCCGTCTAAAAGCTTCTTCTAAACTACTAAATTGATCTTTTACATTTATTGTTATGGTCACAACAGCAAAAACAATAGCTGATAAATAATATTTTAATTCTTCATTTTTAAATATTTGTTGAAAATTAAATATTAATAAATAGAAAAACATATTGAAATTTATTCCAAATATTAACATAAATATTGAAATAACATATTCTATATAAGGACTATTAAACGCTGCAATTGATGCGTTTCTCGTTGAAAACCCTCCTGTTCCTGCAGTTGAAAAAGCATGAAGTAGAGCTTCATAAAAACTCATTTTACCAAATAAAAGGAAAACAACTTCTATTGCTGTTAAAACAAAATATATACTATATAATATCATAGCTGTTTTCTTTGCTTTTGGTACTAATTTACCAACACTAGGTCCCGGAACTTCAGCACGCAATAGAAAAATTGAACCACCTTCAGCTAAAGGTAATACAGCCATAACAAAAACTAAAACTCCCATACCACCTATCCAGTGAGTAAAAGATCTCCAAAATAACATAGATTTAGATAAAATTTCTATATTAGTTAGTATAGTAGATCCTGTAGTAGTAAATCCTGATACAGTTTCAAATATTGCATCTATATAATTAGGTATATAATTTTGTAAAGTAAATGGTATCGCTCCAACTAAAGACCATAATATCCATATTACTGCTATAATTATAAATCCTTCTTTAGCATAAAACTTATTATCATTAACCTTTATTTTAGATAATATAAAAGTTATAACTATAGTTATTAAAGCAATTAATGCAAATGCTAAAGCATCATTTATTTCTCCATAATATAATCCAACTAAAGAAGGTAATAATAAAAGTAGACCTTCAACCATTAAAATTTTAGATATTATCTTTATCATTAACTTATTATTCATAACTAACCCCTAATTATATCACTTAAATCTTTTATTTTTTTCTTAAATGATATTATCATTATTCTATCTTTTTCTTTTATTTCTAAATTCCCATCAGCAACTATAAATTCACCTTTTCTAACAACACCTGCAACCAAAATATCTTTTTCAATAGATATATCTCTTAAAGGTTTATTTATATATTGGAAGTTTTCTGGAACTTGAAACTCTAAGGCTTCTACTCTATTATCAACAAATCTATGTACATAATCAGCTGATGCATATCCACTATTTTCTATAGATCTAACATAAGTTAATATAACATCTGTTATTACTTCACGTGGTGAAAATATATTAGTTAATCCATAATCTTTAATTAAATTACTATAACTGTTATTATTTACCTTTGATATTATCTTATTTAATTTCTTTGCCTTAGCAAATAAAGAAAGTATAATATTTATTTCATCATTTCCTGTAAGTGTTATAAAAGTATCTGAATCAAATATTCCCTCTTCTTCTAATACAGTTTGATTTGTTGCATCTCCATGTATTATTGTTATATCTGGGAAAGTTTCTGCAAGATTTTCACATACATCTTTATCATTATCTATTATTTTAATTTCCATACCATATTTTAATAATTCTTTACATAAATAATATGTTACCTTTCCTCCACCTACTATTAAAACACTTTTATTTTTTCTTTCTTCGCAACCAATTAAATCATGTATATTTACAACATCTTTACTTGGTAATATAACATATAGTTTATCTCCTCTTTCAAGTTGAAAATCTCCACTTGGTATTATTACACTCTCTCCTCTTTCAACAGCACATACCAATATTCTATCATCTATATCTATTAATTTTCTCCCTATCATAGGATGTCCTTTGCTCAATCTAAAAGAAAGCATTTCAGCTAGTCCCTTAGCAAAGGTATCTATTTTAAAATCTCCTACAAACTTAAATTGATTTGCTATCTCTTTTGCTGTTCTAAGTTCTGGATTTACAGGTAAATCTATATTTAAATCATCTTTTAAAAATTTATATCTTCCTAAATATTCCTTAGATCTTATTCTTGAAACAACATGTTTAGCACCAAGTTTTTTTGCTATTAATGAACACACAATATTTAATTCATCACTTGAAGTTACAGCTATTACAAGATCAGTGTTTTCTACACCAGCTTCAAGTAACACATCATTATCTACTCCATCACCATTAATACAAAGTACATCAAGTTCATTATTAATTTCTTCTAATCTCTCTATTTTTTTATCAATAACCGTAATATCATGCCCCTCAGAATAAAGCTGTCTTATAAGAGATTTACCAACTTTACCATTACCTACAACTATTAATTTCATATGTTTCCTTTCTTTTACTTTTGCTTGTTAATAAATAGAGCACCTTTAAAAAGGTGCTTTATATATTATTTATTTCTAACTAAATCTGCTAAAATTCCATTTATAAAATTTTTAGTGTTTTCATCACCATAAACTTTAGATAATTCTATAGCCTCATTTATTGCTATTTCTTCACCTACACCATCTATTAAAATTTCATAAAACGCCATTTTTAATATTACTTTTTCAGCAGTTCCTAAATTCAAAAATGACCATCCTTTAATTTTATTTTTTATTTCTTCTTTTATTTTTTGATCATTTAATACTACACCATCTACATATTTTTCAAAAAATATTCTTTTTGATGCACTTATATCCATATTTTCTAAAACTTCGATTTTTCTTTGGTTTATATCATTATTTGTTAATTCATACTCAAATAATACTTTAAATATCTGATCTCTTAATTCTCTTTGAGTCATCTAATATTCTCCATCCTCTTTAATTTCTTCTATTACCTCATCTACTGTTTCTGGTATTTCTACACTTTCAACTATCTCACTGTTTTCAATAATAGTTTCAGGATTAATTTTAATAATTTTTATAGCCACAGATTTAACCTTAATTCCAGTCATTAAATCAATATATTCTTTAAGTTCATTTTGTATTTCTGATAATTTACCATTTAAGTTTTCTACATTAAATGTTTCAACATTACTATAAATACTTAAACTTGAAAACGAAACAGCAGATTCAACCTTAGCATTTTTAACTATAGTTTTAGATTCTAAGAATTTTTTAGATATATCATTTATAGTTTCAATACTAACTTCTACATTACCATTACTACCAGAAGATTTAATAACTCTTTTTTTCTTAAATAATTTTTCTATAGAAGCTATTAAAACTATTAATATATATACCATAGCCCCTATACCTAAATATACAGCATATATCTTATATGGTTCAATTTCATATATTATATCAGCATAATATGTTGTATACATAAACATATCTGAAACTGTTAAATATGATAATAATAATAAAACTAAAAATAATAAAAATTTAATTAGATTATTTAAAAATCTAAACATTAGTTTCCACCAACTTCTTCACCTTTTTTTATTACATTTGATACTTTAACATTTATTTCATTTACTGTAACTCCTGTTAAATCTTCTATATTTTTTTTTGCTATTTCTTGGAATTTTAATATAGTTTCTGATATTTTAACTCCATAAGTTACAACTAAACCAAGATCTATTACGCATTCTGTTTCTCCTAATTCAACATCTATATGTTTAGTATTTCCTATACCTGTGATATTCTTTATTATATTTATTGGTTCTGATTTTCCAGTTCTATCTGCTATAGATACAACTCCTTCTACCTCTTTTATACTCTCTAAAACTATATCTTCTATAACACTAGTAGATATTTCTATTCTTCCAATATTTGACATAAATTTCCTCCTTATTTAAAGTCTTACTCAATTATACCATTTATATATCTATTATTCAACTACTATCCTTACATTATCTATACCCAATAAAGAAACCAAAGTATTAATAAGCTCTTCATTTATATTTATTTTATACTTATCTCCCATATTATTAACCTCAGTTTTCCCATCTGAGACTTTATATACTTTAATATTATTGCTTCCTCTATTAGATTTTATTAAATCTATGAGTTCATCTCTACTTTCAAAATTAGAATTAATTCTAAGACTTAATATACTATTATTAATATTTTTAATATTAATTATTCTATTTATAGCAAATTTACCATCATCTAATTTGTTATACGAGAATATACATATATCATCTTGTTTAAAAAGATTACCAAATTTATTCATTTCTCTTGGAAATACAATATATTCTTTTCTACCATATGTATCTGTTATTATAACACTAGCCATTAATTCATTTTTCTTAGTTACTCTATTTTTAATACTTTCTATATAACCTATCTTAAGATTTTCTGGTAATTTTAATATTTTATAAAATATATTTTCTTGTAATAATTTTTTTATTCTTAATGATATTTTTATATATTCAATTTCAAAGTTAACCATTTCTCTAAAAGAATATTCTCCTGTATCATTAAAAATAAAGTCTTCTATATCTGTTTTATGGTTTAAAAATAACTTTGAATGTATATCATTATCAACTTTTATTTTTTTAGTTGCCCATTTTAAAAATTCAGGTAAATTATTTATCAATGTTTTTCTTTTAACTCCAAATGTATCAAAACATCCAGCATATATTAATCCTTCTATATTTGATTTATTAAGAAAATTACATCTAATATAAAAGTCTTTAAAATCTTTAAATTCTCCATTTTCCCTAATTTCCATAATATCTCTTGCACTTTTTTCTGACATCTCTTTAATAGAACTTAAAGGTATACGTACACCTTTATCTTCTACGCTAAAAGAATCCATAGATTTATTAATATCTGGTTCTTTTAATTCTATTTCTTTTCTATTTAACTCTTCACTTGCACGTAAAAGTTTAGTTTCAGATTTCAATTCACTACTAAGATAAGAAGAATAAAATTCTTTAGGATATTTTGCTTTCAAGTACAATGTTTGATAAGTTATAACAGCATAACTTATAGCATGTGCCTTATTAAATCCATAATTACCAAATTTTTCAATAAGATCATATATTTCTTTTGCTTTTTCTTTAGGAACTATCGCATTTTCAACAAATTTTTTTCTATGTTCTTTTAATATCTCAGGATTCTTTTTACCTATAGCTTTACGTAATTCATCTGCACTTGCTAAACTATATCCTGATATTTCACGAGCAATTTGCATAACTTGCTCTTGATAAACTAAGACTCCATAAGTTGGTGACAATATTTTTTCTAATAAAGGATGTATATATTTAACCTTAATATTTTTGTTGTTTTTAACTTCTATCAAACTATCTATATATCCACTTTCTAATGGACCAGGTCTATATAAAGCAAGAAGTAAAGCAATATCTTCTAAAGATTCTATTTTCAATTTTTTAGCAAGTCTAGTAATACCATCTGATTCACACTGAAATATACCTAAAGTATCTCCTGAATTTAGTAAATCATAAGCTTTTTTTTCTTCAGGTAATTTATATATATCATCTTTTAAACCTGATTTTTCTACACTTGATTTTACAGTATTTAAATTTTTAAGTCCAAGTAAATCCATTTTTAAATATCCTAATTCTTCTAAAACTGAGGCTTCATATTGAACTTGATAATCTTTACCATTAAAAACTAAAGGTAGTTCATCTCTCATATCATTTTTCGAAATTATAACACCTGCGGCATGAGTCGACATATTTTTAAGCTTATTTTCTATTCTTTTTGCATATTCTATTAATTTTTTTACAATATCTCTTTTATCATCCAATCCATCTAATCCATATATTTTAGATGCATCTATTATATTTCTTACACTTTTTTCAGGTATCTCTAATACTTTTGATATATCTTTAAGAGCAAGTGCAGGTTTAAATGTTGAAAAAGTAATAATTTGACTTACATTTCTAACTCCATATTTTCGTTTAAGATATTCTATAACCTCACCACGTCTTTCTTGCTCTATATCAACATCTATATCTGGCATAGATATTCTCTCAGGATTTAAAAATCTTTCAAATATCAAGCCATATTTAATAGGATCAACTTCTGTTATCCCTAAAATATATGATATTATAGATCCTGCAGCAGATCCTCTTCCAGGTCCTATATATACGTTATTTTTTTTTGCATAAGATATAAAATCCATTACTATTAAAAAATATCTAATATAACCCATATTGTCTATAATATCTAACTCATACTTTATTCTTTGATTTATCTCATCGTTAATATTTGGATATTTATTAGGTAAATTTTCATTTATCAACTCTTCTATATATTCTCTATCTTTTTTATCCTCATTTTCTAAAACAACAGGAAAATCAACTTCTCCTTTACTTATTTTAACATTACAATTATTAACAAGATTTTCTAAGTTTAACATAGCCTTTTTGAAAAAATCTTCACTAAATATATTTTCTAAATAATTTGATCCTTTAAAATATAAGTCTTGATCTTCTAAATAATTTTTAACCGTACTTAATGTCTTATTTTCTTTAATAGCAGCAAATATTTTTTGAAGTTCATTATCTTCTCTATTTAAATAATAAACATCACTTGTTAATATGGGTTCTATATCATTTTCTTCACATAATTTTTCATACATTTCCCTATTTTCTAAAGTTGATTTAATTGATACCACTTCTAAATATATATTATTAAATTTATTTTTAAACTCCTTAACCACCATATTAGCTCTGTAATAATCTCCAGTTTTAATATATTTAGTTAATTCAGATTTAATACCACCACTTAATATATATACATTTTTTAAATTCTGTATATCCTCTATATCCACTAATAAAAATCCTCTTTCAGATTTTTCATAACTTATAGTTGATAATTGTGATATCTCCTTTAATCCTTTATTATTTTTTGCAAATATAGTAAGTGCAAAAAAATCATCACTATTAAAACCTCTAATATATACTTCATATCCAAGTATAGGTTTAATATTATTTTTTATACATATATCATAAAATTTTACTAAACCAAAAAGGGAAGTATCTGTAATCCCTAATACTTCTTGTCCAAAATCTTTTGCCCTTTCTACATACTCTTTTAAACTACCTACACCCTCAAGAAGTGAATATTCAGAATGGATCTTTAAATTAATATATTTCATTAAATCACCTCTTATATTATTTTTTTCAATATATCTATAAATGAATCTATTTCATAAAAATTATTTTCAACAGAAAAGCTAATTCTTATTGAGCTCATAGCTTCCTCAGTACTTAATCCTTGTTCTAACAATACTTTAGATGCTCTCACTGATTTACTTTGACATGCAGATCCACCTGAAACACATACTCCTTCCATATCCAAAAGTGGTAGAATATATTGTATATCCTTACCTACAATTTGAATATTTAATATATTTATACCTTTTGAATTTATTATAATCTTATCTCCTAATACATCTAATTTAGAGATACAATATTTCATTAAATCATCTAATTTTTTTCTATGTTTTTCAATATTTTCATCCATATATTTATACACTTCAAATCCAAGTATAATGGAATTAAGATTTTCTGTTCCTGAACGCTTATTCATTTCGTGCTCTCCACCATGTAATTGTTTTACATAAGGTACACTTGAATTTATATAACAAAGACCAAGACCTTTAGGTCCGTGAAATTTATGAAAAGAAGCAGAAAATGCATCTATACCCAATTCTTTAATATCTATTCTTTCTTTCATTAAATATTGAACTATATCACTATGAAAATATATATTTTTATCTTTTAAAATATTAGCAATTTCTTTAACAGGAAACATCTTTCCTGTTTCATTATTAATAGCCATAATACTAACTAAAAAAGTATCTTCTTCTATTGAGTTTTTTATATCTTCAACTGATATATTACCATTTTTATCAGGTTTAATGTATGTAACCTTAAACCCTTTACTTTCAAGATATTTGCATACATTTAAAACAGAAGGATGTTCAACGCTTGTAGTTATTATATGACCTTTACCTTTTTTTTCTGCTATACCTTTTATTATTAAATTAGTCGATTCTGTTGCACCTGATGTAAATATTAAATCTCTACTTGATATATTTAAACTCTTAGCTATATATTCACGAGCTTTTTCAATCTCATATCTTGATTTTTTTCCTAAAGAATGTGTAGAAGATGGATTACCATACATTCCATATATTCTAACTAAATCATCTTTAAATCTATCTAAAATTTTAGTACTTGCTGCATTATCAAAATATATACTCATTTTCATCCTCCTAAATACACTCCTAAAATAAGGGCTAAAATAGATAGAACTACACTTAAAAATATGTATATAGAAGCTTCAAAAAATCTATTTAATTCTATCATTTTAACCACATCTAAAGAAAATGTAGAAAACGTTGTAAATCCTCCACATAAACCTACAGTTAATAAAGCTTTAACATTGGGGTTAATATCTTTATACTTATATGTAAAATATCCCATTAAAAAAGATCCTATTATATTTATATATATAGTTTTATTATATGGTATATTTAAAAAAGTAAAAGAATATCTAAGTATAGCTCCTATAGCTGCACCAAATCCAATATATATTATTTTCATAATAACACCTCTTACATTTTTAATATATTATACAATTTTTTTTAGTATTTTAAAAGACAATTTAAAGCTTTCTAACTTCTTATTTTAATTTACTATAGGTATAATAGAGTATATAAAACAAGGAGATGATGATCATGAAAAAATTTTTTATTTTACCAATTACATTAATACTTCCAATATTAAATTTTGGAGCACAATATTCAAGTTATGTAGATAATCAAAATTCTATATCTGATATACAAAAAAGCATGGCTATAGAAAAATATATTCCTTTTAACGAATGGAATTTTCAATTACCTGAACAAATAAAACAGGTGGTATTTTCTATTTCTGAAGATGAATATAATAAACAATCTTTAATAACAAATAGAGAGAATATTACAGAAAAAATTAATACGAGTATAAATCTTGAAACAGATAGGATAGCAACATATTTTTTAAATAATAATTATAAAACTTCAAATATTAGAAATATGATTTATGATTTAATCGCATCAAAATATTCATTAGAATTATTAAAAACTTTAAATGCATATAGTAACAACAAATGGATTAATAATGTCGATAACAGACTATATATAACTACTAATAACAATGATTTAATAATATTTGAATATGACTATTCAACTAAGACTTATTCTAAATTATATAAAATAGAAATTAATGTTAATAAAACAAATATATATGGAAACATTCTTAATGAAATAACTTACAATATGTGGAAAGATATTAATTCATATATGAATAAATATATAAATATAAATGTAAATAAATCTACATATTTAGAAAATTTTATTATTAATGAAAAATCAAAAATTAATAGAAATTTATTAAATATTAGTGTGAGATTATAAAAACTGGACTTAAAGTCCAGTTTTTCATTATATGGAATATTTTAAATTTTAAAGAGAAAAAATATTTATTTTATAGATTTTTAAACATAACACTTGACTTGGAGTTAACTCCATATGTTATTATTAATTATATTAGTTTGAAAGGAGAAAACTATGACGATAAAAGAAGTAAGTTCTTTGCTCAACATTTCTCAAGATACTTTAAGGTATTATGAAAAAATTGGAATTATCCCTTCAGTTCCTAGAACTAAAGGAGGACTTCGTAACTATGGTGAAGAAGAAATAAGCTGGATACAATATGTTACCTGTTTACGTAGTTCTGGGCTTCCCATAAAAACTATGATAGATTATTTAAATCTTTGTTTACAAGGTGAATCTACTTATCCACAAAGACTTAAATTATTACACGAACAATATGATGAAATATTAAAGCAAAAGAAACAATTAGAAACCAGCTTAAATAGATTAAGTAAAAAAATTAAATATTATAACGATTTACTAGGAAATAAAAATTAGGAGGTATATTAAATGTCAGTAGAATTATTTTCAGGACTATGGATAGTAATTTTAATTGCTATATTAGGTCTTTTAATTCATATTAATGTTAATTTAAAAAAGAAATTTAAATTTTCAACAAGAATAATCATATCAACAGTTTTAGGTATGATAATAGGAATCATATTTAAAAGCTCGTTAGAAATATTATCAGTTGAAGGTGCAGAAAAGGCTTTAAGTAATGTAACTACAGCAGTTTCATTAGTAGGTAAAGGATTTAGCGGTTTATTAAAAATGATAGTTTTACCATTAGTTGGTGTTTCAGTTTATAACTCAATAATAAACTCTAAAAGTAAAAATAAATTAAAACAACTAACAACTAAATCTATAGCCTATTATACAATAACTGTAACAATATCTGCCTTGATAGGTCTTACTATAGCATTATCATTTGGTTTAGGTAAAGGAATGATTTTACCTGAAGGTATAGAAGCATGGGCTGGAAAAGGAGAATATAAAGGAATAGTAGATGTTATTGTTTCATTTATTCCTTCTAATATTTTTAAATCTTTAACTGAAACAAGTGTTGTTGGCCTGGTTATATTCTCTGGATTTATGGGATTTGCAACTAATAGAGTTGGAGATAAAAATCCAGAAAAAATTAAACCATTAAAAGATTTATCTGCTTCTTTATTTGAAGTTATGACTAGTGTAACAATTACCATCATCAAGATAATACCTTATGGAGTTGCAGCATTAATGTTTGATTTATCAGCTTCTTATGGAATAGAAGTATTTAAAAATTTATTAATTTATGTTCTTGTTATGCTTATATCATTATTATTAGTATTAACAATGCAAACAATAAATTTAATAATTCACGGTATAAATCCTTTACAATATTATAAAAAAGCTTTACCAGCTTTATTATTAGCATTTACAAGTACATCTAGTATGGGAACTCTTCCTTTAACTATTGAAACTTTAGAAAATGGTATAGGTGTAAGTACAGGAACTGCAAACTTTACAGCAACTTTAGGTACTACAATAGGTATGAATGCTTGTGCCGGTGCCTTCCCTGCAGTTGTAGCAGTAATGGTTGCAAATATGCAAGGAATACCTATAACACCTGTATTTTTATTATCACTATTAGTCGTAATTGCACTAGGTTCTTTCGGAATGGCTGGAGTACCTGGTACTGCATATATAGCGACAACCGTTGTTTTAGGTGGAATGGGTCTACCATTTGCACCAGTAGCTTTAATTTTACCAATAGATTCTATAATAGACATGGGAAGAACTATGGTAAATGTAAATGGTGCTATGGTAATTTCTACTGTTGTAGATAAAGAATTAGGAACATTTGAAAGTAAATTATAATTAAAATAGGAGGAAAAATTCCTCCTATTTTAAAGTCTCATACATAATTGCTTTAATAGTATGTACTCTATTTTCTGCTTGATCAAATACAATCGAATAATCACTTTCAAATACCTCATC
Source organism: uncultured Streptobacillus sp. (assembly GCA_963539215.1). Classification (GTDB taxonomy): domain Bacteria; phylum Fusobacteriota; class Fusobacteriia; order Fusobacteriales; family Leptotrichiaceae; genus CAURNT01. The sequence continues at coordinate 81,149 of CAUTJT010000004.1, forward strand.
TGTTACTTCTAACTCTTTTAATCCAAATTCTTCATATATATGTTTTGAAACTTCAGTTTCTAAATTATGAAAACTAGGTAAACAATGCATAAATACAGCATCTTCTTTGGCTTTTTTCATAATCTCCATATTAACTTGATAAGCTTTAAGCTTATCTATTCTTTCCTTCCATTTACTCTTATCTTCACCCATAGAAAGCCAAACATCTGTATAAATTACATCTGCTTCATTTAATGACTTAGATATATCCTCACTTACTTCTATTTTACTTCCTGTTATATTTGATATTTCTAATACTTTTTTATATATCTCTTCACTCGGGAACAATTCTTTAGGACCACAAGCAACATAATCCATTCCAAGATAAGCACAAATTATCATTAAAGAATTTGCAACATTATTTCTACAATCACCCATAAATACAACTTTAACACCTTTGAATTTACCCTTTTTTTCAAAAATAGTAAGTGCATCAGCTAAAGCTTGTGTAGGATGAAACTCATCTGTTAATCCATTCCATACAGGAACTTTAGAATATTTAGCTAATTGTTCAACTATATCCTGTCCATATCCCCTATATTCTATTCCATCATACATTCTACCAAGGACTCTTGCACTATCTTTTATACTTTCCTTACCCCCAATTTGTGAAGTTTTAGTATCTATAAAACTTGGATTAATGCCTAAATCAAAGGAAGCAACTTCAAAGGAACATCTTGTTCTTGTTGATGTTTTTTCAAATATTAAAGCTATATTTTTCCCCTCTAAATACCTATGTTTCTTTCCTTCTTTTTTCATTTTCTTAAAATTATAAGAACTTTTTAATAAATACTCTATTTCTTCTTTGTTATAATCAAAAAGTTTTAAAAAACTTCTTCCTTTTAAATTCATGATACACTTCCTTTCAAATATATTATACTAAAAAAGAGGAAAAATGTATAAACAAATTTCCTCTTATTTTACTATTTAACTATTTTAAATATTATCTCATTTGTTAATTTTCCATCTTTAATAGCTGGTATATCAACTGGTAGTTTACCTTTTCCTTCTCCGCCTTCAAATAAAACTTCAAGAACTGCCGGTATATTAGGCCCAAATGCTTTTATACCTGCATCTACTTCTGTTGGATCCATACCCTTAAATCCATAAGCTATTAAAACTTTATCATAATCTAAATGTGCCGCTACATCATATGGTTTATTTAAACTTACATAAACTCTTGTAATATTATTTAACTTAGCTATTTCATCTGCTAATTTTGTTCTATAATTATCCTTAGATAAAGTACTTTCATTTATCATAGAACCATATACTATTACTGTATCATAGTTAGATTTTGAAATATATTCTTTTAAAGCATCTAATCCTGTATTAGCATCATATTTAAATAATCCGTATTCTATACCTTTTATTTTACCTTCTTCAACTAATCTATGTATAGCAAATTTTGTAACCTTTTTTTGATTTTCATCAAGTGCTAATATTAAAGCTTTTTTAGGAACTTCTTTATTTACATTTTTTATAGTAGTTATAGCTTCTTTTGAAACTACTCTTTCAAGTGATCTATTTTCTTTAGAACCTATAGCTTTAACCGCATCTAATAGTTTAGCATCTACACTTCTTGTATCTTTTAATATATTTCTTTTGGCTTTTAATTCATCTATCCTTTTAATAGATTCATCTATTCTTTTTTCAGATATTTCTCCATTCTCTACCATTTCAACCAATCTATCTATTGCCTTATCTAATTCTTCTACATTTTTTAAAGAATGTAGACTTATAGGCATAAGAAGTATGTCTACTCCAGCATTTATAGATAATTTCATAGCTTCAACTGGTCCAAGATTATCTGATATAGCTTTCATTCCTAAAGCATCTGTTATTACTACACCATTAAAGTTCATTTTATCTCTTAAAATACCTGTTATTACATCATCAGATATAGTTGAAGGATAAGTAATCTTATCTCCTGTTTTTGAAACAAAATAATCTTTTTCAATTTGAGGTAATTGAACGTGAGCTGTCATTATCATATCTATACCAGAATCTATAGCTTTTTTAAATGGTAAAAATTCTGTTTTTGAAAGTTCGTCATAACTTTTATCTACTACAGCAAGTCCTAAGTGAGTATCAGTTGCTGTATCTCCATGACCTGGGAAATGTTTTCCAACTGCAATAATTTTTTCCTCTTGCATTCCTTTTATCATAGGTATTCCCATTTCTGAAACAATATTAGGATCTGATGAGAAAGAACGTAATCCTATTACAGGATTTTTAGGATTATTATTCGTATCTATTACTGGAGCAAGGTTAACATTTATACCTAATGAATGCAATTCATTCCCTATTGCTTTCCCTACCATATATGAATATTTTGAATTTCTAGTAGCACCTATAGCCATATTCCCAGGAAAATTAGTTCCTGTACCAAGTCTTGTAACTATACCTCCTTCTTGATCTATAGATATCAACATTGGTGTTTTAGAAGCTTTTTGTAATTCATCTACAAGTCTAACAGTTTGTCTTGTTTCCTTAACATTTTGTGCAAATAGTATTACACCATTAAAGTTATGTGACTTAATAACTTCTTTAACTTCCTCATTCATAGTATCAAAATCTTTTTTTTCTGAATCTCCACTCATTTGCCAATATCTAAAATCTGGCATAATTAAGTATTCGATTTTTTCTCTTAATTCTTTTTGTCCTGCTAAAGATAATACAGGAAGAATAAACATTAATAAAACTTTAAAAAATTTCTTCATAATACGTTACCTCCTCTATTGTTAATATATTTTACCTTGATTTCAAAAAAATGATAATACTTTGAAATCTATTTTCACAAAATGAAATAAAAACATGCATATAAAATCTTTTCAATTTATGAAAAAATTAATTAATGCATGTTTTAAATATATTTATTTACTTTTATTTGCTATAGCTTCCGCTATTATTTCTTTCATTTTAACTGCTGTTGTTTTATTTTTCAAAGCATATCCTGTTGCTATTACATCTATTACATAAAGTTGTGAAATTTTAGAAATTAAAGCTCCTCCATCTAATAAATTTTCTTTACCTGATGTAAGTAAAACAAGATCTGACATTTTTGCTATTGGTGACATAATATAGTTTGTTATAGTAATAATTTTAGCTCCATTTTTTTTAGCTATAGTTAAGGGATAAATTAAATCTATAGTTTCACCAGATAAACTAATAACAATAATTACATCTTTTTTTGTAACAGTTGAAGAATACATTACTTGAAAATGTCCATCATTTACACTATGTCCAATTTTCCCAAAACGCATAAATCTATTTTGCATTTCAAGAGCCGCGACCCCTGAAGATCCTAAACCAAAAATATACATTTTATCTGATTTATCAATATATTCTATCGCTTTTTCAACATCTTCCTTTTTTAATAAAGATCTAGTACTTTTAACTGTTTCTAATATATTAGTTTCTATATTTTCTATATAGTCTTCTCCCATATCCTTTTCATCACTAGATATTTCACGAGCAACCTCTAATTTAAACTCTATAAATCCTTTAAATCCTATTTTTTTTACAAATCTAAATATAGTTGCTTCAGATACATTTATTCTCTTTGTAATTTCATGTAATGGCATAAATGAAACACCATCTTTTTCCTTAAGAATAAAATCAGCAACTTTTTTTTCTTGTTTACTAAAAGATGGATAAAAAGATTCAATTATAGATAAATATTTCATAAAGTAACCTCCTACTTTAAATATTATACCTTCATTTTTTCATTTTTTCAATATATTTTGAAATGAAATTTCAAACAATAAAAAAATACCAGTATCCTGGTATTTTAATTATCTTCCTTCAATTTCTAATTCATATTCTCCAGTAAAATTATTTAATTTTATATTTAATACATATTTTTCATTAGGATTTAAATTAATATGTCTTTCAAATTCATAAGGTGAATTTAATGTTAATAAAGATTTACCTTTTGAATCTACTAAATTAAATATAATCTCTCCATTATATTTTTCAGTATCTATATCTAATTCAATTACACTTAAATTAGATATTTTTATACTTTTATTTTCTGTTCTATTTTGAACATAATCTTTAGTTTTATATTTTGATTTAACAGTTCTAGTATAACTAACATTATTTTGTCCATCTGATATATTTGAAAAAGACATCATTGATCCTGCTAATAACAATCCTAGTAATAATTTTTTCATTTTTCCTCCAAATTTTTCTTATGATAAGTTATGGTATCAAATTAAATAAAATTAGTCAATCTATCTAAGATTATTTAAAGATTAAATTTATAATACATAAAGAATAATTAGAATTTATAGTAATTTCTAACCTAATTGATTTTAAAAATCGTATATGTTATACTAACTAAAACAAATCAAACTACTTATACGTAGTTTTTTTAATATTTAGGAGGTAAATACTATGTTTAAATTAATAAAAAAATCATTAAGAGAATACTATAAACAAAGTATACTCACTCCAATTTTTATTATTTTAGAAGTTCTTCTAGAAGTTTTGATACCACTGCAAATGGCACGAATAATAGATATTGGAATAAAAAATAGTAATATAAACTACATTTTAAAAGAAGGTATAATACTTGTATTAATTGCAACTTGTTCTCTTTTATTTGGAATTTTAGCTGGTAATTATGCATCTGTTGCTTCTGCTGGATTTTCAAAAAATATTAGAAAAGATATTTTTTACAAAATACAAGAATTTTCATTTAAAAATATAGATAAGTTTTCTACATCAAGTCTTGTAACAAGAATGACTACAGATATATCAAATATACAAGTTGCATTCCAAATGACTATAAGATTATTTATAAGAACCATATTTATGATAATCTTATCTCTTATTATGACTGTAATAATAAACCCTAAAATTGCTATTGTATTTCTTTTAGCTATACCAATACTTGGATCTTTTCTATTTCTAGCAATTAAGTTTGTATTTCCATTATTTGAAAGTGCATATAATGAATATGATAATATGAATAAGAAAATTCAAGAAAATATAAGAGCTGCTCGTGTTGTAAAAGCTTATGTTAGAGAAGAATTCGAAATTTCAAAATTTAATTCTACTTCTAACCTTGTTTATAGCATATTTTTAAAAGCAGAAAAGTTATTATCATTTACAAATTTAATTATGCCTCTTACTATATATGGAGTAATACTTTCTATACTATATATTGGAGGTAAAAGTATAGTTGCCGGAAATATGGCTACTGGTGAACTTACTACTTTAATAATATATGGCACACAAATATTAATGGCATTAATGATGATATCATTTGTTTTTGTAATGAATTTAATAGCAGAAGCTTCAATACAAAGAATTATAGAGGTTTTAGATGAAAAAATAGATATAACTTCACCTAAAAACTCTATTAAAAATGTTAAAAATGGAGATATATCATTTAATAATGTAAACTTTAGCTATACAGGAAAAAACGGTAATCTTTCTTTAAAAAATATATCGTTAGAGATCAAATCAGGACAAACAGTTGGTATTATAGGTGGAACTGGTAGTTCAAAAACTACGCTTATACAACTAATACCTAGACTTTATGATGTAACCGATGGATCAGTATCTGTCGGAGGTATAGATGTAAGAAACTATGATCTTGTAACTTTAAGAAATGCGATTTCTATTGTTTTACAAAAAAACACTCTATTTACTGGTACTATTTCTGATAATATACGGTGGGGAAATCCTAATGCTACACTCGATGAAGTAATTAAAGTTGCAAAACTTGCTTCAGCTGATAAATTTATACAAGAATTTCCAGATAAATATGATACAAAAATACTACAAGGTGGTAATAATGTATCAGGTGGACAAAAACAAAGAATTTGTATAGCTCGTACATTACTTAAAAAACCAAAAATATTAATACTTGATGATTCTACAAGTGCAGTCGATACTAAAACTGATTATTTAATAAGAAAAGCATTTAAAGAAGAAATACCTGATACCACAAAAATAATTATAGCTCAAAGAATATCTTCAATAGAAGATGCTGATATAATAATAGTTATGGAAAATGGGTCTATAAATGGTATAGGTACAAGTAAAGAATTACTAGAATCTAATGAAATTTATAAAGAAATATATAATTCTCAAATGAAAGGAGGTAAATAATAATGAAAAAAGCTAAAAATCCAATAAAAACATTTTTAAGACTATTAAACTATATTTTTAAGAAAAATAAAATTGTATTTGTAGTTATAATGTTATGTATTATTATAAATACATTAGGATATATAACAATCTCACTATCACTTAAAACTTTAGTTGATAGATATATCACTCCACTTATTAATGAAAATAATCCTAATTTCATGCCATTTATACAAGCTTTATTAGTCCTTGCTTTTATTTTTATAACTGCAAGTATAGCTTCTTTTATTTATAACTTTTTAATGGTTACAATTGCTGAAAATACTATAAAAGATATAAGAAATGAAATGTTTAAACACATGCAAACTCTTTCAATTAGATATTTTGATCAAAATACTAATGGGTCTATAATGAGCATATACACTAATGATACAGATACATTAAGACAAACTATAAATCAATCATTAGCACAATTATTTACTTCCAGTTTAACTATTATTTCATCTTTTATATCAATGATATATTTAAGTCCTGCACTTTCTATATTTTCTTTCCTCGTTCTAATCTTACTAATATTTATTATAAAAAATATTGGTAAAAAAAGTTCTAAATACTTTGGGGCTCAACAAAAAGGAATAGCTGATATTACCGGGTATATAGAAGAAAGAATGAACGGACAAAAAGTTATAAAAATATTTAACCATGAAGAAATATCAAAAGAAGAATTCAATACATTAAATGAAAAATTATTTTCTTATAGCTCCAAAGCAAATAAATATTCTAGTTTAATAGGACCAATAGTTGGAAATATTGGAAACTTACAATTTGTTTTAACAGCAATAATAGGAAGTTTACTTTTAATAAATAAAAGTTCTGGTATAACACTTGGAATTTTAATCTCATATTTACAATTTACTAAAAGTTTCACACAACCTATACTTGAAATTTCACAGCAATTTAATATGATAATTATGGGTATAGCTGGAGCAGAAAGAATATTTACTTTATTCGACACAAAATCTGAATTAGATGATGGCTCTGTTAGTCTTGTTAATATATATTTTGATAACAATGGAAATATATTTGAAACAGATAAACCCACTAATCATTGGGCTTGGAAAAAAGATGGTAGATACATAGAACTTAAAGGAGAGGTTAGATTTAATGATATGACTTTTGGATATGTAAAAGATAAAATTATACTTGAAAATCTTAATCTTTATGCAAAACCTGGTCAAAAACTCGCTTTTGTAGGTTCAACAGGGGCCGGTAAGACAACTATAACTAACTTAATAAATAGATTTTATGATGTTAATTCTGGTAATATAACTTATGATGGAATAAACATAAATGATATTAAAAAATCTGATTTACGTAAATCTTTAGGTATAGTATTACAAGATACTCATTTATTTACAGGGACTATAATGGAAAATATACGATATGGTAGACTTGATGCTAGTGATGAAGATGTATATAATGCTGCAAAACTCGCTCATGCTGATCACTTTATAAATATGTTACCGAATAAGTTTGATACTATTATAGATGGTAGTGGTGAGGGATTGTCACAAGGTCAAAAACAATTACTTTCAATTGCTCGTGCAGCTATTGCTAATCCTCCAGTTCTTATACTTGATGAAGCTACTTCTAGCATAGATACAAGAACAGAAAAACTAGTTCAAACTGGTATGGATAATCTTATGAAAGGTAGAACTGTATTTGTTATTGCACATAGATTGTCTACAATAAGAAATAGTGATGCAATAATAGTTCTTGAAAATGGTAAAATTATAGAACGTGGTAATCATGATGATTTAATTATGAAAAAAGGAACTTATTATCAACTATATACAGGAGATTTAGAGCTAGATTAAATTATAATAGAATTATAGAAAATTTAAAAGGAATTACATCTTATTAAAACAAGATATAATTCCTTTAATTTTTAATCATACACTTTTTATTTTACTTCTACTTCATATAAAACATTTTTAGATTGTGCTTGACCTAACCCATCAACTTCTGCAACACCTATACTCTTTATTTTAGATTTAAATGGTGTTAATACATAATTATTCATAAACATATCAATTTTAGCTGAATCTTTAGGTATTAATAATGTAATATGTGGATCATAATTCATAAATACATTAGGTGACCCGAATTCTTTAAATGAGGCAGCCTTAGCTGGTATATTTTTTGCCCATCCAGGAACTTCAGCATCCATCGCTCTATATTTGTTAAGTCTAATAGTAGCAAGATCTGTTAATTGTTGTAATTCTAATGTATTTTTAGCATCTAACATTAACCAGTTACCACCTGTTTTACGTATTCTATAAAACTCAATTTCTAAAGGCTTAGCAACTTGCGCTAAACTATCTACAACTTCCTTTACTTTAGGAAGTTCTTCTGCTTTATATTCTGTTAAATATAGAGTATTATGAACTACATAACCTTCTGAATAAAGTGAATCAATACCTACTTTTTTCAATTCTTCACTAATTTCTTTTACAGTTTTTTCTGCACTAGAATCTAATCTAACAAATACGTTATAATTTACATTTGCTGCAAATACTAATGAACTAATAGTTGTAAGTCCTAATAAAAACATTTTTTTCATAATCTTTCTCCTTTTTTCTATTCTCTTTAAAAGTATACCCTATTATCAAAAAAATACAAATAAATATGTTTTAATTTTATTATATATATGTTAAAATTAAGTATCAAATACAGTGAGGAAAATAATGAATATAAGACTTATAATTTTTAAAAATAATCAAAAATTTAAAGAAGTAGAATTAATAACTAATAATAACGATAAATATACATATATGTGGTCAAGAGTAGAAAGTGCTAACTATTCATTTAAAATTATTAAAAATGGTAAAGAATATGGTATTACATACAATCATACTTCTCCATTTGCTAGTGAATTTCATGCAATATCTGAAGAAAACTCTACACCAAAAGATATATCTGGATTTCAAAATGGTATAGATATATTAATAGAATACTTTAATAATGACAATAATTTTGTTTTGTATAAAAAGAAATTTACAAGATTTATACTTAATTATAAAAAATATATAGATACAAAACCAGAAAAAATAGAAATTTCTGGTGACTTTAATTCATGGATTCCCTCAACAGAAAATATTAGATATATAGGCGATAATAATTACGAAATAACAATTAATGCAAACAATGGATATTATGAGTATAAGTATTTAATAAATGGTAATTGGTTTCCTAAAGACAAAAATAAAATACTATTAATAGGTGAAAATGGTTCTCTTTTCCCTAAAGGTAAATTAGGAACCGGAACTTTTTCATATGACGCTATCATAGGTGAAAGTACTAATTTGGCATCTAAGGCAATAGTTCACTATCCTAAAAAATTAATATATTTTAATAAAATAACAGAACGTGAATTTGAATTTAGTATAAGATGTCAAAAAGAAGATATATCAAGACTATATATATCTATAACTTCAAATAAAGATATACACAAAATATATGAATTAGAAAGATTTGTTGATAATACTAACTCTTTTGACTATTTCAAAAGAAAAATTACATTTGAAAATAATATAGAAATATTAGAATATCATTTTATACTTGAAGATGGTGGTGTTAAAAAATTCTTTGGAAAAAATGGATTAGTTGATAATCATCCTGATAACTTTATTTATAACATTGATGACAAAAAAAATAATGATATATTCTATATACCTTATTGGAGTAGAGAAGCTATTTGGTATAATATATTCCCCGATAGATTCTATAATGGAGATACATATAACGATCCAATATTTAATGAATTTGGACCTCAAGCTTTCAAGAAAAATAAAAATTATGAATCTAAATTTGTTAAAGAATATAAATGGGGCAAAGATGAAAATCTTCCTGTTTTTGATAGAAATAGATGGTGCTCTGATTTTTCAGAAAGATGTGATTGGGAGATATCTAAAGAAATGGGTATAAACTATTCTTTAAAATATGCAAGAATGTATGGTGGAGATATTTTAGGAATAAAGAAAAAAATTCCATATTTAAAAGAATTAGGTATTACTGCTATATGGTTAAATCCAGTATTTTATTCTTATCAAAATCATAAGTATGGAGCAAATGATTTTAGACATATTTCTCCTGATTTTGGTACAATAAGAACAAGTGGCAAATTACACAATGTATATATAAACTCTAAAAACAAATATGGAAATAAATCATATCTTGATATCCTTGGTAAAAATGCACCTAATCATAGTGAACTTGAACTTTTAGAAGTGAATTTAACTGGTGAAAATAAAGGTAAAAATGGATATTTTGAAACAGATGATCCTAGTACTTGGGTATGGACTGAATCTGATTTAATTATGGTTGATCTAATAAAAGAATTACATAAAAATGGTATAAGAGTAATATTTGATGGAGTATTTAATCATAGTAGTAATTTTAATTTTGCATTCAATAATGTAATGATAGATGGAGAAAATTCTAAATATCTAGATTGGTATAAATTTAATGATTTTTCTAATTTTACACCTATTCCAGAAAATTGTAGCGAAGAAGAGGCTTTTAATATTCTTAATAAAAATAAAGAAAATGTTAGATATAGTGGTTGGGCCGGATTTAATACTCTACCTGAATTTAATACTTTCAATACCGAGTGGAAAGAATATATATTTAATATTACAAGAAAATGGATGTTAGGACCTGATGGTAAAGAAAGTAGTAATTGGATGGAAGATGATGGTATAGATGGATGGAGATTAGATGTTCCAAATTGCCTTGAAAATCAATTATTTTGGAAAGAATGGAGACATGTTGTTAAAGATTGTAAATCTGATTCGTATATAACTGCAGAACTTTGGAATAATGCAGGAGAAGATATTAATGGTGGAGATAAATTCGATGCCGTTATGAACTATAAATGGCTTGAAACCGTTATAGGATACTTTATAAATCAAGGTAAAGAATTTAACGAAAGATATAAGATTAATGCAGAACAATTCTTACTTGAACTTAGAGAAATGAGAACTTGGTATCCTTTACAAGCTGTACAAGCATTACAAAACTTAAATGGATCTCATGATACAGATAGACTTTATTCAAGAATAATTAATGATAAATTAGGAAGAAATTTAGAAGAAGGAAAGCAATACGAAAAAGGATACAATAATATACATCCAAGTCTTGCTTCTAACTATCATCCAAATACAACTATAGATTGGAAAAATAACAAAATTAAACCTAAAGATATATTAAAATTAATATCTATATTCCAAATGACATATATAGGAGCTCCTATGCTTTATTATGGTGATGAAATAGGAATGTGGGGTGCAACAGATCCTTATTGTAGAAAACCTATGCTTTGGGATGAATTTTGGTATGATGATGAAAAAAATAATTCATATGTAAACAGTGGAGAAATATATTCTCAAAAACCAGATTTAGATCTTTTAGAATGGTATAAAAAAGTTATAAAAATACGTAAAGAACATAAAGTTTTAGTATATGGTAGAATAAAAAATATATATTGTGATAATGAAAAAGATATAATAGTTTATGATAGATTTGATAAAGAAGAAAGTATAATAACTGTTATAAATAATAGCTTTGAAAATCATAATAATATTGAATTTAATATATATCACAAAGATAAAATACTTATAGATCTTCTTTCAGGTAAAAAAGTTAAAAGTGATATAAATGGTAAAATTAATATTGATATTACAGCAAAAAAAGGATATATACTATACTTAAAGAAAGAAGAGGAATAATATAAAAATTAAATTTATAATGTTATAAACCAATATAACTTATTAAAATAAATTTAAGAAGGAGACAAATGATAGCGATAATTAAAGCTAAACGTAGTGCCATTGGTAAATATAACGGCATGTATAAAGATACTAAAATAGTAGAATTAGGAAGTGATCTTGTAAAAAGCCTAATTAAAGATATAGAAGTAGATGAAGTTATTATAGGTAATGTTTTATCTAGTGGTCATGGTCAAAATATAGCAAGACAAATAGCAATTAATTCAGGAATAGATATTGATGTACCTGCATATACTGTTAACATGGTATGCGGTTCAAGCCTTAAAGCTATATGGAATGCAAGTCAAAGTATAATATCAGGAGATAATAAAATTGTACTTGCAGGTGGAATAGAAAAAATGACGGATTCTCAAAATATGATAATAGATGGACTTACAGATGCTTTTTCTAATAATCACATGGGTATAACTGCAGAAAATATATGTGAGAAATATAATATAACAAGAGAAGAATTAGATGATTTTGCATACCTTTCTCAACAAAGAGCAAAAAATGCAATAATGAATAATGTATTTTCTAATGAAATATATAATGATAAAATAGATGAATACCCAAGACTTGATTTAGAAAGAGAAAAATTATCTACTTTAAAACCTGCATTTAAAGAAAACGGTAAAATTACAGCTGGTAATTCATCTGGAATAAATGATGGTGCCGCAATGCTTGTACTTTCAGATCTTGAATATGCCCAAAAAATGGAATACGATATATTAGCATATATTAAGGGATTTAGTAGTAGTGGTTGTGATCCTCAATACATGGGGCTTGCTCCTATATATTCTACTAAAAAATTATTAGATAAATTTAATTTAAATATTAATGATATAGATCTTTTTGAAATAAATGAGGCTTTTTCAGCTGTAGTTATAGCTTTTTCTAAAGAGCTTAATGTTCCTTTAGAAAAAATAAATATTAATGGAGGAGGAATTTCTTTAGGGCACCCTATAGGAACTAGTGGAGCAAGAATACTTACAACATTAATATATAATCTAAAAAGAAATAAATTAAAAAGAGGTATAGCAACATTATGTATAGGAGGTGGACAAGGTATTTCAGTATTAGTTGAAGTACTATAATTATGAATATAGGTATAGATAAAATTTCTATGGAAGTATCAAATAAATACGTATCTATTGAAGAGTTAGCTATCAAAAGAGGCGTTGAAGTAGATAAATTTATTAAAGGTATAGGACAAAGTGAAATGAGTTTCACATCTAAAAATCAAGATGCAATCACTCTTGGTTATCTTGCTGCTAGAGATATAGTTGACGATTATGATAGAGAACATATAGATCTTGTTATACTTGCAACTGAAAGTTCAGTAGATGAATCAAAAGCAGGAAGTATATATATTAAAGAATTTTTAGGAATAAATGACTATTGTAAATGTATAGAAATTAAACAAGCTTGTTTTGGTGCAACTGCTGCACTTGATTTTGCTAAAGGACATTTAACCTTAAATGAAAATTCAAGAGTTTTGATTATAGCATCTGATATAGCTAAGTATGGCCCTAATTCAGCAGGAGAAGTTACTCAAGGTGCTGGTGCTATTGCTATGATAGTTGCTCGTATGCCAAAAATTTTAGAATTTAACAATGATGAAGTTGCATATACTAAAGATGTTATGGATTTCTGGAGACCTACTGGGGATATATATCCTAGTGTTGATGGAAAATTTTCTCTTGAATGCTATATAGAATTACTAAATAAAGCTTGGCAAGGATATAGACAAAAAAATTCTAAAAAAGAACTTAAAGCAATATGTTTTCATGTACCATATACAAAATTAGCATATAAAGCAATGATAAATCTTACAACTAATGAAGATATAATGAAAGAATTCTATAATTCAATAATATTTAATAAAAGAGTAGGTAATATATATACAGGATCTCTATATCTTTCACTTATTTCACTACTTGTAAATACAGAAAATTTACAAGCAGGAGATAATATAGGAATGTATAGTTATGGCTCAGGTGCCGTTTCTCAATTCTTTAGTTTTAAACTAGTTGAAGGATATGAAAAATATATAAACAAAGAATTTTTCGAAAATAAATTAAATAAAAGAATAAAAGTTCCAATCGATGACTATGAAAACATATTTTTTGAGAATCAATCAGTACAAGAAAACCTAGATTTCTATCTTGATAGAATTGAAAATAATAAAAGAATATATGTATTGAAAGATGCTGATAAAAATGTGGAAAAATAGCTATAAAAAAACAAGGATAGAAAGAATAGATTTATTAAAAAAAGCTAATTTAATTGATGAAGATTCATATAAATATTTAGTAGAATCTAAAATATTAAGTAATGAAATAGCTGATAAATTTATAGAAAATCAAATATCTGTCTATGGTATTCCATTTGGAATAGCTACAAATTTCTTAATAAATGGTCAAGAATATGTAATACCTATGGTAATAGAAGAACCTTCAGTGATTGCTGCTGCTTGTAATGGAGCTAAATTCACTAAAGAATTCGGTGGTATACACACTGAAATAGAAGAAAGGTTAATGACAGGTCAAATTGCTTACTATAATCTTAATGATTTTAAAAAATCAAAAGATATTATACTTAGCAAAAAAGAAGATTTATTAAAAATAGCTAATAAATCTCAAAATGAAATAGTTCATTTAGGTGGTGGAGCAAAAGATATTGAAGTTGATATTAAAGATGAATTTTTAATAGTTTATCTTCACGTAGATACTTTAGATGCTATGGGGGCAAATACAATAAATACTATGCTTGAAGTTATATCACCAATAATACATGAACTTATCGGTGGAGATAAATTAATGAGTATAATATCTAATTTATCAACCAAAGCGCTAGTCAAAGCTACTTGTTCATTAGAAATAGATGAAGCTATAGGAAAAAAAATAGAACTTGCTTCAAAATTTGCAAATGCTGATGAATATAGAGCGACAACAAATAATAAAGGTATATTTAACGGTATAGATGCATTTTCTTTAGCTCTTGGAAATGACTGGAGAGCAATAGAAGCTGGAGCTCATGCTTATGCTGCTAAAGATGGGAAGTATAAAAGTTTAACTAAATGGAGTTATAAGAACAATAAACTTAATGGAGAACTTATTATACCTATGCCTATAGCAAGTTTTGGAGGTAGTATAGGAATTAATCCTCTTTCAAAAATATCTTTAAAGATATTAGGAAATCCAAATGCTAAAGAACTTTCTAAAATAGCAGCTGCAGTAGGACTTGTACAAAATTTTTCTGCCTTACGTGCATTAGTTACAGTAGGTATACAAAAAGGACATATGAAATTACAAATTAAATCTTTGGCTCTATACCTAGGTGCCAATGATAAAGAAATAGAATATATTACAGAAAAATTAAAAGATGAAAAACATATAGATATGGAAAAAGTTAAAAAGACATTAGAAGAAATAAGAAAATAAAATGCACCCTTAATCTTAAAAGATTAGGGGTGCATTAATATTAATAATAAAGTTTTTTTAAATAAAAAATAGGTCTTTGACCTAATAAAAAATGGCGGAAGTGACGAGACTCGAACTCGCGACATCTTGCGTGACAGGCAAGCACTCTAACCAACTGAGCTACACCTCCATAAATGGTGGTCACAACTGGGCTCGAACCAGTGACCCCCTGCTTGTAAGGCAGGTGCTCTCCCAACTGAGCTATGCGACCAGAAAAAAATGCGCTAAAACGCAAAATGGTTGGGCTGGCTGGATTCGAACCAACGCATCGTGGAGTCAAAGTCCACTGCCTTACCGCTTGGCTACAGCCCATCAAGACAATATCTATAATATCATAAATTTTATTTTTTGTCAAATTTTTTTATATTTTTTATATACTCAATACTATAAATAATATATTTTATAAACTATTTCATTTGAATTTTACATAATAATATATAATAAATAAAAAGTGGAGAATACTCTCCACTATTTACAAACTAGCTTATTAAAAAATAATATTCTATTTTTTAGATTTAGAATCTAATATTTCAATTTTATTAGTTAATTCTTGTATTTTATTTAATAAATCTTTCATATTTTGTTCCAATTTTTCTACCTTATATTCAAGAGCTGAATTTCTTTCTCTTAGCTCTTTATTTTCTTTAGCATTAATATCACTAGGTGTTAATATTTCTCCAAATGAAACAGTTGCTCCTACTCCTATAGAGAATTTAGATTTTGCATTTAATGCAGATCCTATCTTATACACAAATCTTCCATCATTGCTTTGTCCTGATATCCCTACAGCTAAAGCATTTTGACCATTATAATGACCTCCAGCTGCTGATATAGCAAATGTGTAATTATTGCTTACTTGAGGTAAACTTGCTGTTGCTATAGCATTAGCAACTCCTGAACTACTCATAACATTATATTTAGATATTTCTTTATCTAATTTATTATTTAATCTTTCTTCTAAATCTTTTGTATCTAAATTAGAATTTCCACTACCACCATTTTGTGCTACATAATCTTTTAATTGTTTATATGTTACAGCATCTTGATTATCAGTTGCATCTTTAACATTTTTTATTTGTCTTTCTGCATCTTTACTTCCAACTGATATTGAATTACTTACAGGTGTTGAACTATCTCCTAATGTTATTGAGTTAGTAATATCTTTACTTACAGTAATACCACTACCTAATACTATATTTCCATTAGATTTATTAGTATCTCCTAAAGCACCAATATTATTATTTCTTCCAAAAACTATATTATTTTCTCCATTAATAATATTATTTTTTCCTATTGAGATATTATCGTTTCCATTAGTTATTAAGTCTTGTCCTAGTTGTGTAATTGATGTACCTGTTGCTTGACCTCTTGTACCAATATTTACACTATCTGTTCCTACTGTAATAGATTTGTATCCCATTGCTATAGCATTATCTCCAACTGCTAATGTATCAGTACCAAAAGCTATTTGATTTTCTCCTATATTTTTAAGATCATGTAGTGTAAGAGCTTTTTCTAAATTATCTTTTCTTGTTTCAGCATTTTTTAAATCAGTAGTTAATCTATTTATTTCTTCTTTAACTCTTTGATATTCTTTAGCTAAAATCATATCACTTTCAGTAGGATTAAGTCCTTCATAATTTCTCTTGGCTTGGTCTACTTGCTCTCCTAATTTAGCTAATTCTCCCTGTTTCTCTATTATTGCATTTTTATTTATACCTAATGCTTTTTCAAGTTCACTAGTCAATTTATCTGTTGTTAGTTTATTTTTTACTTCAACATCATCTATATTTTCTTTTTTCCATTTAGTTATTAAATTATAGTATGAACTACTCGCTATTCCTTCAACACCATATTTATTTTTGAAAGCAAGCTCTGCTAATTTATCATTTAATTCAGATATATCTGTTAAATTTATACCTAATTCTCTTGCCTTAGCTTTTAAATCATTTACATTATTTATTATTTTTTCATTTTTTTTTGCAATAGCTTCTGCTTTTTTATCTAACCAAGTTTTGTCATTTTTATTTTGATCATATTTCCATTGATAATATGTAATTTGTTTATCTAAATCAACCATTTCAAATTTCATATCTGTAACCATATTATATAAAGTTGTAGATATACCATTTGTAGAATCGTGTAGTTTACCTAATATTTCATCTCCAAGTCTTTTATTATATTCTTTTCTTTTAGTTTTCCAAATTTCTTTTACCGAATTCCAATCATTATATTCTTGTTCTGTAGTTAAATCAATATCTGTATTTAAATAAGTTTTAATTCTTTTCCCATTTACGACATATGAATCATAAGAATCAGCTTCATTATTGTCTCCTCTTCCATTAGAGGTAGTTAAATATGTACGTTTATTTATTTCATTAGTATATAATCTATAACTTCCTATCTTATAATATTTATTATAAACAGATGATGAAGAGCTACCAGAACCATCAGCATAAGAAGATATTGAATCATTAGCAAGGTAAGCATCACTAGAACTATCAATTATCAAGTCATCAGGTATATCTTTTAAAAGACCATATTTTTTCAATTTTCCTATATGTTCAGGTTTAGGTGAATATGTGTTTAAATCTTCATATTTAACTTTATTCTCTCTTAAATCTCCTAAAGCCTTATAATAAGTTTTAACATAGTCTAAATAAAAATCATGAGATAAATTTAATTCATTTCCTTCTTCAACTTTTGCTTTTAATAGATCAGCAGTACGACTTAATCCTCCTTCTGTGTCATAACTAGCTCCTTCTAAATTAGCTAGTCCTCTTAATTTTGAATTCAATATATCAATTTTTTCTTGATAAATTCTAAAGAATTCTTTACTTTCTTCTGTTTTAGTTGCAAGTTCTTGTTTTTTGTCTTCCCAAGCAAGTCTTGCTTTTTCTTTTGATTTTTGTATTTCTTCTACTCTAATTCCAGCTTCAATTGTTTCTCTTTCTCTTATTTGTTTTAATCTTAACTCTTCTGCTTTATCTGAAATAACTTTTTTAGCATCTGCTATTTCTTGTAATTTTTGTCTATTTTCTTCAAGTTTTTTCTCTATTGTTTCTTTAGTTTCATCTTTTCCTGTTGCTACAGCATTTTTCCCAATAGCCATTCCATTTCTACCAGTTGATACTGACCCAACTCCTCTTGCTCTTGAATTATCTCCAAGTTCAAGTCCTGTTTGTTCTCCATAATTATTTATTGTAATATCTATTGGAGATAAAGTTGGTTTTTCAGGTTGTTCATCTACTGCATATGTAAATATAGAACCTGTAATCATAAACGCTATAAGTACTCCTTTAGTTATACTTATTTTCCCTTTCAATTGTGATTTTAGCCATCTCATAGATTCATTTTCCATAAATTCACTACTTCCTTTCTAATCTTCTTATTTTTATATATTTTTTTATTCTATATCCCTAAATACATCCTTATTATCCCTAATAATAATAAATGTAAAGGATAAAACATATAATTTAAATATTTGTTTTGTTTACCTCTTTTACCGTTATATAATAAATTTAGACCAAAGCCTAAAATAGACCAAGGAGCCTCTATCAAATATGGTAAATTAAATACTATAGATACATATTTGTTATTTCTAAATATATAGAACATATAAATTACTAAGATTCCATAATATTCATAATCTGTAGATAATACCATAGATAAAATACAAGATAAAATTAATATTACAAAAGAAGTAATTATCCAAATATTTAAGCTAATTTTTTCTTTTATAGTATCTATAATCCAAATAGTTGCTAAAGCTATAGAAAATGTAAATAATATATTATTAGCATTTAAATTAAAGAAAACTCTACTTTGAAACATATCATAAGGTACTTCTGATATAAAAGCAAATATTATTAAATTCATTAAATATTTCTTTTTATCATGCGTCTTAAAATAACCTTCAGATATTAAAAAAGCAAATATAGGAAAGGCTATCCTTCCTAAAATATCTAAAATATCAGATATTGAATTTAAAATACCTCCACCAGTTAAATAATTGTATATAACGGCTTTATTAAAATGATCTAAGAACATAGATGCAAAAGCTATATATTTTAAAGTAGCACCAGATAAACTTAATCTTTTTATCATTCTTCTCCTTTCTATCTTATTTTAAATTCTTCAAGCATATACAAACCTTTTCTTCCTAAAACATCATTAATCTCTTTACTTAATTTTTCAGAAATTATACTAGGTCTATATGAAGATAATTTTTCTTTAATACTCTCCTCATTAAATATATATCTTACTTTATAATCCTCTAATTTCAAATATTCAACAAGACCTTTTAACGCTTCGTCAAATCCACCAACTCTATCAACTAATCCTATAGATTTTGCTTCTTCTCCAAGCCAAATTCTTCCTCCTGCTATAGGTTCAAGTTGACTATCTGTCATTATTCTTGCATTCATTACATGAGACTTAAATTCTAAATAGACATCTTTCATAGATTTTATTATTCTATCTTTTACATCATTTGTTAATGGAAGAGAAAAATCAAATATAGAACCAATATTAGAATTAGTAATATTTTCAACATTTATTCCAATTTTGTCTAAAACATTATCAAAAGTAGGATAAAGTGCTACAACTCCTATAGATCCTGTTATTGTACTTCTATTTGAATAAACTTTTCTTGAAACAGTTGATATATAGTATCCTCCACTAGCACATACACTACTTTGAGATATAAATATTGGAACTTCTATATTTTTTAATTCCTTATATATTTTTTCAGATTCAAGAGCTGAACCTCCAGGAGAATTTATTCTTAATAATACTCCTTTAACATTTTTCATATCATTTATTTTCTCTATTTTTTCCAGCATATCTTCATAATTTAGTTCTTTATCTGGTCCTATTTCACCTTCAGCAAAAATTACTGCAATTTCATTTTTACTTTTATTTTTTTTATTTTTTAATTTAGAAACATAGTTATTAAAATCAATAGTATCTTCTGAATAATCTATACCTAATTTATCGAAATTACTTCCTCCATCTATAAGTCCAAGATCAATAGCTTCTAAATAATTAGTAAATATAGTTTTACCATTTAAAATTTCTTCATTAATATCAATATTTCTATATTTCTTAATCTGATTTATTAAATACATATGTAATTTATCATATATTCTAACAATAGATTCTTTTTGTTCAGGACTCATATTTTCTCTACTAAAATTTTCTCCAGCAGATTTATGTGTTCCTATATGTATAACATTTACTTTTATTCCTAATTTATCTAAAATTTTTCTATAATACCAAAAACTCTTATTATATCCTTCTAATATAATATTAGAGTTCAATGAATTAAACATATATATTTTATGTGCATATAAAGAAAAAAGATAATCATTTTTCAAAAATTGAGTTCCAATAGCTGTTATATTCATCTTAGTTCTTAATTTTTCAAAAATTCCCTCTAATTCTTCTATTTGAGTTAATGTTAAATCAATATTATCTATATCCAATATCAATTCTTCAACTTTTCCTTCGTTATATAATAGCTCTAATTTATCTTTAAACTCAAAAAATGACTGTTTTTCATTTATACTAGAGTATTTTTTATCCTCAGACAATGCATCTATCGTTAAAATAACTTTTTTTACCCTTTTTTTAGATATAGTATCATCTTTCTTATTTTTAAATTGATTTATAACAAACATTATAGAAACAAAAATAAAAATAGAAATAAATATTGTTGTTAAAATTGATTCTAATAACACTTTAACAAAAAACATTCAATCACCCTCATTCTATTTATTATTAAGCTAAAAAGCATAATAAGTAAGTATTTATTTTATTGTACCATTTTTATTTTTTTATGTCTATTTATATTTTACTCTTTACTTTTTTAAAATTCGAAGTATAATATAATAGAGACTTTAAAAAAAGAAGGAGATTTCATTATGAAAAAAACATTATTAACTTTAGCAGTATTAAGCTCTGGTTTAGTATTTGCTGCGGGACCAAAAGTTCCTTATACTCATGAAGGATTTAAAACTACAGATCATGTACAAAAAGCTATTCACTTTGTATCAGTTGAAGATATTAAGAAAAGCTTAGAAGGAACAGGACCAATAAATGTAAGTTTTGATATAGATGATACTTTAGTTCATTCAAGTGGATACTTCAAATATGGACAAGATCATTTCCAAATCCCTGGAGATCCAAAAGGTGCTATAAGCTATTTATATAACCAAAAATTCTGGGACTTTGTATCAGAAATGGGAGATGAATTCTCTATACCTAAACAATCTGCTATAGATCTAATTAAAATGCATATAGATAGAGGAGATAGAATATTCTTCATTACTGGAAGAACTCAAAAAGAAGGAGAACCTAACTATACTTCAACTAAATTATCAAAAACTTTAAAAAGATTCATGAACTTACCTTATGAAGTTTATGTTGAATATACTAAAGATACACCTACAGGTGGATTTAAATATGATAAATCATTCTACATTAAAAAACACAATGTATCAATCCACTATGGAGATAGTGATGATGATATCTTAGCTGCAAGAGAACTTGGAATTCGTGGAATAAGAGTTCAAAGAGCATATAACTCTACTAACCCTCAAAAAGTTAATGGAGGATACGGAGAAGAAGTTGTTATCAACTCAGCTTGGTAATTAAATAAACTAATAAAATAAAGACTGCTTAAAGCAGTCTTTTTATATATCTTAATATATAAAATAAAAGCAATAGAAATATCTACTGCTTTATATAAAATTTAACATATTAAAAGCCAGTATAATAATACTGGCTATATATTAACTATTTAGATTCTTTGTTATCAGTTGCTGCTGCATCTTTGTTTTCAGTTGCTGCTGCATCTTTCTTTTCTTCAGCTGGAGCTGCTTCATCTTTCTTTTCTTCAGTTGCTGCATCTTTATTTTCTGCAGGTGCTGCTTCAGTTGTAGCTGCTTCAGCTGGTTTAGCTTCTTCAGCTTTTGCTCCGCATGAAACTGCGAATAATCCTAATGCTAATACTAATAATGCTAATTTTTTCATTTTTCTCTCTCTTTCTTTCTTTTGATTTTATATGAGTTTACTCTCAAATTTCACTTAGCATTCTAACATAGTTATTTTTGATTTTCATTATATTTTCCTTATAATTACCTTAGAACTATTCCATTATAATCATTTTCAAGGTATACTGTTTTTCAAAAATATATTAAAGAAAATAAGCATATATAGGACTATACATCAATTTTGTTCTACTTAGCTAATGATCCCATAGGATCCCATGGTTTTAAACGTATAACTTCTTTATTTAGCATTTCTTTTTGTTCTTCACTTAAAAATTTCTTGTTAATAACTATTTGATATGTAAATCTGTCCATCCAAGCATCAGTCATAACAAAATATCCTTTATTTCCGTTATCTTCTCCCCAACTATTTTCAACTTTCCATCTATTTGATTTACCATCAAATATATTTACTCCAGATAAAACCATAGCATGTGTCATTAAACTTTCTGAATAATCTAATGCACCTGCTTTATCTTGTAATATATCAAATCCTAATGCTTTTTCATATTCATATAAATCTAAATCCATTATTCCTTTTTCTCTATCAGATATTTGCCCTACATCGCAACCAAACCAAACTGTTTCTCCACTTTTAATTTGATCTATAGCTAATTGTTTAAATTCATCCATAGGTAAATTTAAATATTTAACCTCTCTTCCAACTACATTACCTAAAAAATCAACTGTAAATGTTGAATAATATGGTTTATCTTTAGTTGGAGCATTAATTATACTTACATACTCATCTAAATCTATACCAATATATTTTTCAAAAAATTTAGTTGGTGTTAAATCAGTATCTCTATGAAACTTTTTATCCTTATCATAATATTCAAAGTCAAATTTTTCTATAGGTTCTCCTAAAGTAACACAAAGATATGAATATATTTCACTCATTATCTTATCTTTTAATAAATAAAGTTCATCTAGAGTACTTCCTTTTTCATAACTATTACGCAACAATTGTGCAGAAAGTCTTAATTTTTTATTAAGCACATTATTCAATACCATAGATGCTGATGAATGAAAAATTTCACCTTGTTTTTGTTTAGGAACTACACCATATTTCTTAATTAAAGAAACAAGCATATCCCATTGTCCACCATCTTGCTGAGGAGTTTGTAATAAATGTCTAACTATTCTAGAATCTAAATCCTCATTTAAGGTTCTAATTATAGCATCCAAAAAATAGTTTGATTTTTCAAACTTATCCCAGAAGAAAACATAAGATTGTGATAATTCAAAATTCTCTAAATTGAACTCCTTATTCATCTTATGTCTAAAAGTATTAAGCGCTGCAAATATCCAGCAACGACCACTTTGTTTTTGGAAAGTAACCTTTCCTGTTTCAATGTTTTCTGAAAATACATGTAAAGTGTTATTAAATACATCATTATTACTTACTGAAGCATTTAATCCATTCTTTAAAACTGCATTTTTCAATACATTTAATTCTCTTTTTTTGAAGTCATTTTTCATTACTTCAATTTTCTCAAAATTCATACAAGTACTATTAACCATAGTCCGTACCTCTTTCTAATCTCAATTCAAATATATTGTAGCACGAAAGAAAAAAAAATTCTAGTAAATAAAAAAGGTAGCAATGCTACCTGAAATAAATAATAAAAGTTTAGCAACTTCCTATCTTCCCAATTTCTTAGTATTTTTGGCGTTCATAGACTTAACTACCAGGTTCGAAATGTTACTGGGTGTATCCCTATGGCTATAATCACTAAACTAAATAAATGGCGTCCCTGGTAGGACTCGAACCTACGACCCTCTGATTAACAGTCAGATGCT
>CAUTJT010000005.1:0-104058 GCA_963539215.1 uncultured Streptobacillus sp.
ATTGTCCCTACGTTTACGTGTGGTTTACTTCTTTCAAACTTTTGTTTTGCCATTTGAATTCTCTCCTTTAATTTTATTTATTATTTTCCTGTTCTTTCAGCAATTACTTTTTCTGATATAGTTTTTGGAGTTTGTTGATATTTTTCAAATTCCATTGAGTAAGTTGCTCTTCCTTGTGTCTTAGATCTTAAATCTGTTGCATAACCAAATGTTTCTGACAATGGTACAGCACCATTTATAATCTTAGCACCATTTCTATCGTTCATACCTGCTACAGTTCCACGTCTTGAGTTTAAATCTCCTATAACGTCTCCCATATATTCTTCAGGTGTAGTTATTTCTAACTTGAATATTGGTTCAAGTAATACTGGATTAGCTGCTCTTAAAGCTTTCTTCATAGCCATTGATCCTGCAATCTTGAATGCCATTTCTGACGAATCGACTTCGTGGTATGATCCATCATATAGAGTAACTTTAACATCTTGAACTGGATATCCTGCAAGAACCCCTGTTTCAAGAGCTTCTTTAATACCTTTATCAACTGCAGGAATGTATTCTCTAGGAATTGCTCCTCCTGTAATTTCGTTAACAAATTCATATCCTTTTCCATCATTTGCTTCAACTCTGATTTTAACATGTCCATATTGTCCACGTCCTCCAGATTGTTTTGCATATTTTTCTTCAACATCTGATGCACCAAGTATAGTTTCTCTATAGGCAACTTGTGGTTTACCAACGTTTGCTTCTACTTTAAATTCTCTCTTCATACGGTCAACTATTATTTCTAAGTGTAATTCTCCCATTCCTGATATAATAGTTTGTCCAGTTTCTTGATCAGAAGTAACTTTAAATGTTGGATCTTCTTCAGCAAGTTTTGATAATGCTGTTCCCATTTTTTCTTGGTCAGCTTTAGTTTTTGGTTCAACTGCAACTGATATAACTGGTTCAGCAAATTCCATTTTTTCTAATACTATAGGAGCACTTTCATCACATAGTGTATCTCCTGTAGTTGTATCTTTTAATCCTACAGCTGCTGCTATATCTCCAGAATAAACTACTTCAATTTCTTCTCTCTTATTAGCATGCATTTGTAATAATCTTCCCATTCTTTCTTTTTTATTCTTAGTAGAGTTTAATACATAGCTTCCTTTTTCTAATACACCTGAATAAACTCTGAAGAATGATAATCTTCCTACGAATGGATCTGTTACTATTTTGAACGCTAATGCTGCGAATTTTTCTTCATCATCTGGTTTTCTTGATATTTTTTCATCAGTCTTAGGATCTGTTCCTGAAACTTCTGCAACATCAACAGGTGATGGCATATATGCAACTATAGCATCTAATAATGGTTGGATTCCTTTATTTTTAAATGCTGTACCACATGTAACAGGTACTACTGTTCCTGCTATAGTAGCTATTCTTAATGCTTTTCTTATTTCTTCAACTGAAATTTCTTCTCCAGCAAAGTATTTTTCCATTAATTCATCATCAGTTTCTACTATTGAATCTATTAAGTGAGATCTTGCTGCTTCAGCATCATCTTTTAATGATTCTCTAATTTCTACTATTTTATAATCAGCACCCATAGTTTCATCAATGAATAAATATTCTTTCATTTCAATTAAGTCTATAACTCCTTCAAATGAATCTTCTGATCCTATAGGTAATTGTATAGGTACTCCATTACCACCTAATTTTTCTTTAATATCGTTTACACACATATTAAAGTCTGCACCAACTCTATCCATCTTATTAAAGAACGCCATTCTTGGTACATTATATTTATCAGCTTGTCTCCAAACTGTTTCTGATTGAGGTTGAACCCCATCAACAGCTGAAAATACTGCAACTGCTCCATCTAATACTCTTAAAGATCTTTCTACCTCAACTGTAAAGTCAACGTGACCTGGAGTATCAATTATATTTATTCTGTGACCTTTCCAGAAACAAGTTGTAGCTGCAGAAGTTATTGTAATTCCTCTTTCTTGTTCTTGTTCCATCCAGTCCATTGTAGCAGCTCCATCATGAACTTCTCCAATTTTATGATTAACTCCAGTGTAGAATAAGATTCTTTCAGTAGTTGTTGTCTTACCAGCATCTATATGTGCCATGATACCGATATTTCTAGTATCTTTTAACGCAACTTTCCTTGCCATCTATATCCTCCTCTAATTACCATTTGTAATGTGCAAACGCTCTATTTGCTTCTGCCATTTTATAAGTATCATCTTTTTTCTTAATTGATCCACCTTCATTATTAGCTGCTGCTATTAATTCTTTTTTCAATTTAAGAATCATACCATATTCTTTTCTTTCTCTTGTGTATTTAACTAACCATCTTATAGCTAAAGTTTGTTGTCTTTCTTTTCTAACTTCAACTGGTACTTGATATGTAGCCCCTCCGATTCTTCTTGATCTAACTTCTACCGCAGGTTTTACATTTTCCATAGCTTTTTTAAATACTTCATATCCTGATTCGTTAGTTTCATTTTCAATTTCTTTTAATGCTGAATAAAAAATGTTTTCAGCAACTGATTTTTTACCATCAACCATTAAACCATTTATGAATTTTGTAACTATTACATCATTAAATTGTGAATCAGGTAAAACGTCTCTTTTTTTAGCTTGATTTCTTCTTGACACTCTATTGCCTCCTTATCCGTATGATTTATATTTATTTAGGTCTCTTAGTACCGTATCTTGATCTTGCTTGTTTTCTATTAACTACTCCAGCTGTATCTAGAGCTCCTCTTATTACCTTATATCTTACCCCTGGTAAATCTTTTGTTCTTCCCCCTCTTAGTAATACTATAGAGTGTTCTTGAAGATTGTGTCCAATACCTGGAATATATGCAGTAACCTCTATTCCATTAACTAATTTAACCCTTGCAACTTTTCTTAACGCTGAGTTAGGTTTTTTAGGTGTAGTTGTATATACTCTTACACAAACTCCTCTTTTTTGTGGATTACCTTTTAACGCAGGTGATTTCTTTTTCTTTTCAGTTTTGCTTCTACCAAATCTCACTAATTGATTAATTGTAGGCATACTTCCTCCTCCCAAACTTTATTTAATAATTTATATGGTCAAATCATCGTGGGTTATTTCTATACATTCTTATATAGACTATATTCCCTCGTGTGCACTTTGACGTTCTAACAAAATAAACACACCAAAAAACTATCTACATAGTCTTTAATATAGAAAATACAATAATTTAAACATATATCCAACCACAACAATTCGCTGTACTTAATGATTATATAGTATTTTAGCTAGTTTGTCAATACTATATAACTAAATTACTATATTTTTTTTACAAATTCTGATTTTAATTTCATAGCACCAAAACCATCTATTTTACAATCTATATCATGGTCTCCTTCAATTAAACGTATATTTTTAACACGTGTTCCTATCTTTAAAACAGATGATGTACCTTTAACTTTAAGATCTTTGATTATCGAAACCGTATCACCATTTTGTAAAATATTACCATTGGCATCTTTATAAACCTTCTCTTCTGTTTCTACATCAGCCGACCATTCATAAGCACACATTGGACAAATTAATAAGTTACCATCTTCATATGTATATTCACTTTTACATTCTGGACAATTTGGTAATGCTCCCATCTTTCCACCTCCTAACTCCAACTATTCTAACATTTTAAAGATATTTATTCAAGATAGATGCTAATTAAAAATTGGAGTGCTAAGCACTCCAATATTATAGTTCTTGATCATTTATTGTAGATAAAAATTCTTTAACCGGTGGAACTATTTTAGCTAAACTTCCATCTACGAAAGGATTATCTAAATCAACTTCTTTTAATAAACCTAAGAAAGTTTTAGATCCTCCTAATTTACATAATTTCATATATTTATCCCAAGCTAATTCTCTATTTTCTCTAGATAATTTCCAGAATTGTAAAGCTACAATTTGAGCTAAAGTATAGTCTATATAATAGAATGGCATTTCAAATATATGAGCTTGCTTAAACCAGAATAATCCTTTTTCATATTCTTCCATACCATCGTAATCTCTAGTAGGTAAAAATTTCTTTTCTAGCTCTAACCATTTCATTCTTCTATCTTCTACTGTTACCGTAGGATTTTCATATACATAATGTTGGAATTCATCTACAAGAGCTCCATAAGGTAAGAATATAAAGGCATCTGCAAGGTGATTATATTTAAATTTATCAGTATCTCCTTCAAAGAATAAATGCATCCAAGGCCAAGTTAAAAATTCCATACTCATAGAATGTATTTCTGCTGATTCTGATGTAGGCCAGAAATCATCTGATATTTCAACATTTCTCATAGTTGTATATGATTGGAAAGCATGACCTGCTTCATGTGTTAATACAACTACATCATGTGACGTACCATTGAAGTTCGCAAATATAAATGGAACTTTATATGAATCAAGTGATGTACAATAACCTCCACCTTGCTTTCCCTTTTTACTATCTAAATCCATCAGATCTTGATTTACCATCACATTAAAGAATTCATCTGTTTCAGGAGATAATTCCTTATACATAGTTTTAGCGTGTCCTACCATCCACTCTCTATCTCCCTTAGGAGTTGGATTCCCAGAAAGGAAAGTTATTCCTTCATCATAGAATTTTAACTTATCTACACCTATTCTTTTTTCTTGTCTCTTTCTTAACTCAGTATAAACAGGAACTATATTTTCTACTATTTGCTTTCTATAATTAGCTACATCTTTTGAATTATAGTCTAGTCTTCCCATTCTTAAATATCCTAATTCAACAAAGTTTTCAAATCCTAATTTTTTAGCAATTCTATCTCTTACTTGTACTAAAGAATCATAAATTCTATCAAACTCAGCCATATTATCATAAAAGAATTTTCCAACTAACTTAACAGCTTCTTTTCTAACTTCTCTATCAACAGATTGTGAAAACGGAGCCATTTGTGAAAGATTTCTTTCTTCTCCTTTAAACATAATTTTAGCACTAGCTGATAATTTAACATATTCAGATACAAGTCTATTTTCTTCTTGTAAATCTTCTATAATTTCAGGTTTAAAAGTCTTTAAACTCATATCAATTTTATCAAATACAAGTTTACTAAATCTTTCTTCTAATTCTTTTCTAAATTTAGATTTAGCAAAAGTTTGATTTAAATCATTAATATATGAGCTTATTATCGGTGAATTTTCATCATTAAAATCATTTTCTTTACTATAAAATTCATCTAAAGTGTTTATACTATGTCTAATATACACTAAAGATGTCATAGTTGTAAAATCTTGTAACAACTTATCTAACTCTAAATAGGCATCTATTTGAACTTGTGCACTATCAGCATTTTCTACCTTTTCCTTTATTGCCTTTAATTTTTGATTAAGTATTTCTATATCAGGTCTTTCATATTTAAAATCTTGAAAAATCATAATATTACCTCTTTCTCACTTTATTTGTATATATTCTATCATTTTAAAAAAATATATTCAAGGAAAAACTAACAAGAGCTTTTTTTACAATGTATAATAAAATAAGGGTTGCCCCTTA
The DNA here is from genome assembly GCA_963539215.1 of uncultured Streptobacillus sp. GTDB lineage: Bacteria > Fusobacteriota > Fusobacteriia > Fusobacteriales > Leptotrichiaceae > CAURNT01. Next base: position 5,547 of record CAUTJT010000005.1, read on the forward strand.
TCTCATTAAACTATCTTGTAATTTTTTCTTAGTTCCTAATATATCATTATCTTCTTTTCTCTTTGCCTCTATAGCTTTTTGTAATACTTCAGCTTTTATTTTCTTAAATTCTTCTTCGCTACTTGCAACCACTGCTTCTTCTGCAAGTATAATAACATTATTATTACTCACCTCAAGAAAACCTCCACTTACAAAGTATTGATATTCTTCATTCTCTGTTCTAAGTAGTAATAATCCTTCACCTAAAGAACCCATAAAGTTAGTATGATTAGGTAAAACTCCAAGATCTCCTCTTGAAGTTCTAACCTTTAGATATTTTACTTTATCTGATAAAATTTCAATTTTCTCAGGTGTTACAAGCTTTAAAGAAAAAAACTCTTTCTTTTCCATATTATTCACCCATTAAATCTCTTGCTTTAACAAGAACTTCATCTATATTCCCTACATAAAGGAAAGCTTGTTCTGGTATATCATCATGAACACCATCTAATATTTCCTTAAATCCTCTTATTGTTTCTCTTAAAGTAACATATTTACCTTTCATTCCAGTAAATTGTTCAGCAACTGAGAATGGTTGTGAGAAGAATCTTTGTATTTTTCTTGCACGACTAACTATAATCTTATCTTCATCGCCTAATTCATCCATACCAAGTATTGCTATAATATCTTGTAATTCCTTATATCTTTGTAATACTCTTACAGTATCTCTTGCCACTTTATAATGCTCATTACCCACTATTTCAGGCTCAAGTATTCTTGAAGTTGAAGCTAATGGATCAACTGCAGGATAAAGTCCAAGTGAAGCTATTTGTCTAGATAAAACTGTTGTTGCATCAAGATGTGAAAACGTTGTAGCAGGGGCTGGATCTGTAAGGTCATCTGCTGGAACATAAACTGCTTGAACAGATGTTATTGATCCTTTCTTAGTTGAAGTTATTCTTTCTTGTAAGGCCCCCATTTCAGTTGAAAGGTTAGGTTGGTATCCAACTGCTGATGGCATTCTTCCAAGTAATGCAGAAACTTCAGCTCCTGCTTGTGTAAATCTAAATATATTATCTATAAATAAAAGTACATTTTGTCCTTCTTTATCTCTAAAGTGTTCAGCCATAGTAAGCGCTGATAAGGCAACTCTTAATCTTGCACCAGGTGGCTCATTCATTTGTCCATACACTAGTGCAGTCTTATTTATTACTCCACTTTCATTCATTTCATTGTAAAGGTCTCTTCCTTCTCTTGTTCTTTCTCCAACTCCAGCAAATACTGAAAGTCCTCCATGACCCTTAGCAATGTTATTTATTAGCTCTTGTATTAATACTGTTTTACCTACTCCAGCTCCTCCAAATAGTCCGATTTTACCGCCTTTTAAATAAGGGGCAAGAAGGTCTACAACTTTAATACCTGTTTCAAGTATCTCACTATGAGTTTCTTGTTCTTCAAATGATGGTGCAGGTTTATGTATACTGTCTCTGTCTTCTGTCTCTATTTTAGGACCATTATCAACAGTTTCTCCTAATACATTAAATATTCTTCCAAGTGTAGCCTTCCCTACCGGTACTTTTATAGGCTCGCCTGTATCTATTACTTCCAATCCTCTTTTAAGACCATCTGTTGAACTCATAGCTACCGCTCTTACAGTATTATCTCCAAGATGTGATTGAACCTCTGCAACAATTCTTTTATCATCTAAATATATTTCTAGGGCATTAAAGATATTAGGTAATTTATCAGCAAATTTAACATCTAGTACTGGTCCTATTATTTGAACCAATTTACCTTTATTCATCTTTCCTCCTATTATTTTATAGCCTGTGAACCACTTATTATTTCTGTTAATTCTTGTGTTATTAATCCTTGTCTTACTCTATTATACTCTAATGTTAATTTATCTATCATCTCTGTAGCATTATCGCTTGCATTTTTCATAGCTGACATTCTAGCTGAATGTTCACTAGCTGATGTTTCAAGAAATGCTTGATAAAGTCTGTTATTTAACATTTTGGGTAAAAATTCTATAAGTACATTATTTTCATCAGGTTCAAATATATATCTCTTACCTTTTTTAGAATCTACAACCTTTTCTTTTATACTTTCAGGTTTACTGAAAGGAAGAAGTTTTTCTTCAACTAAATTGTAGCTAATAACAGATACGAATTTAGAATATATTATATATACCTCATCGTAGTGATCATTTAAATAGAAGTCTACAATATCCTCACTTATAACTTTTGCTTTTTCAAACATAGTTTCAGGTATCAATTGTATAAACTCACTATCAACATTTATATCTCTACTCTTACAGTAATCACGGGCTTTTCTTCCTATAGTTATTACTGATACAGTTTTGCCTTCTTTCTTTAATCTCTTAATCATTTTTTCCATTCTCTTTAAAGCATTGGTATTAAAAGATCCACAAAGTCCTCTATCAGATGTAACAACTATTATTCCTACATTTTTAACTTCTTTCTTACCTTCAAATAATATGTTATGTCTATCACCAAGATCAGTTAAAAGATTAGAAAGTGTTTCTTCTAACGCTTTTTCATATTCTCTAGTTTTAAATGTAAGAATTTGGAATTTTTTAAACTTTGTTGAAGAAACAATATTCATAGCATTAGTTATTTGCTTAGAATTATTTATACTTGTAATTCTAGCTTTTATTTCTTTCATATTTGATGCCATAATTACTTCCTTTCATTAATGAACAAAGTCTTTTTTAAATGTTTTAATAAAGTCTTCTAATTCTTCATCTATTTCTTTAGTTATTTCTTTTGTTTCTCTTATCTTAATTAAGATATCTGAAGAGCTTTCCATACTTTGAAGTAATTCTTCTTCAAAATTTAATACATCTTCAACATCTATATCATCAACATATCCTTTAGTAACTATATAGAAAGAAACAACTTGTTTTTCAACAGGCATAGGCATATATTGTCTTTGTTTTAATATACCCATTATTCTTTCACCACGATTTAATTGGTCCCTAGTAGCTTTATCCAAATCTGAACCAAATTGAGCAAATGCTAATAATTCTGTATATTGAGCAAGCTCCATTTTTACCTTAGCTGCAACTTGTTTCATAGCTTTGATTTGAGCTGATCCTCCAACACGAGATACTGAGAATCCTGAATTAACTGCAGGTCTAAATCCTGAATTAAATAAGTCACTTTCTAAAAATATTTGTCCATCTGTAATTGATATTACATTAGTTGGAATATATGCTGATATATCTCCTGCTTGTGTTTCTATTATAGGTAGGGCTGTAATTGAACCTCCACCTAATTCATCACTAAGTTTAGCTGCTCTTTCAAGCAATCTTGAATGTAAATAGAATACATCTCCAGGATACGCCTCACGTCCAGGTGGTCTTTTTAATAATAGAGACATTTCTCTATAAGCTACAGCATGTTTTGAAAGATCATCATATATTATTAAAACATGTTTACCTTCTTCCATAAAATATTCTGCCATAGCAACACCTGCATAAGGTGCAAGATATTGAAGTGGTGCAGGTTCACTAGCAGTAGCTGCTACTATAGTTGTATATTCCATAGCACCATTTTCTTCTAATTTTCTTTGAATTTGAGCAACTGTAGATCTTTTTTGACCTATAGCAACATATATACAATAAACATCTGTATTTTTTTGATTTATTATTGCATCTATAGCGATAGCTGTTTTTCCTGTTTGTCTATCCCCTATTATTAACTCCCTTTGTCCTCTTCCTATAGGTATCATACCATCTATAGATTTGATTCCTGTTTGAAGTGGTTCCGTTACTGGTTTTCTATCTATTATACCAGAAGCCACTCTTTCAACTTCCATATATTTTTTAGGATTTATAGCACCCTTACCATCTATGGCTTCTCCAAGCGCATTAACTACCCTTCCTAGCATTTCTTCTCCTGCCGGAACTTGAGCAACACGACCTGTACCTTTAACTATATCTCCTTCATTAATTCCTCTAGTTTCTCCAAGAATAACAGCACCAACACTATTTTCTTCAAGGTTTAAAATCATCCCACTTGAACCATTAGGGAAAACTAAAAGTTCTCCAGCCATTGAATTTTCTAATCCATAAATTCTAGCAATACCATCCCCAACTTCAACTACTACTCCAACATTAGATACATCTAATTTTTTCTTATAGTTTTCTATTTCGTCACGAATAATACTACTAATTTCTTCGGGTTTAATCTTCAAAAAATACACCTCCCTTGATATATTTTAGCGTTTTATACTATTTAATTGTGTTTTAATTGAACCATCAATTACCTCATCATTTATTCTAATAAGTCCCCCACCAATTAGACTTTCATCTATACGATAATGTATAACTACATCTTTTCCTTTTAATTTTTTTAAATTTTGAGTAAGTTTTTCTTTTTGTGCTTCAGTTAACTCTTTAGGAAATATAGCTGTTACAATAAGTTTTTTATGTTTTTCATAGTATATTTTACTATATTCTTCATATATTTCCTTAATATGTAGTAATCTATCCTTATCTACAAGATAATCTAATATTTTTAATGATTGTTTATTTACATCACTGTAAATATGATTTATTAATTTTTTCTTTTCTTCCTTATCTATAACAGGATATTTTAAGAACTTTTTAAAATCTTCATCATTTTTAATATGTTCTAAAAGTAAATTAAGTACTTCAAATACCTCAAATACTTCATCATTTTCAGTTGCAAAATCATAAATAGCTAGAGCATATCTTTTAGATACATTTATACTATCCATAATTATTCACCTACTTCATCTATGAACTTATCTATACTTTTATCTACTATTTCAGGATTTTTTGCTATATTCTCCTTAATAATTTTTTCAGCAAGATCTGTTGCCATTTTAGAAACTTCTTCTTTTAACTGTTCCTTAACATTATCATGTATTTTAAGAACATCAGATTCTGCTCTCATTATCATTCTATCACGAGTAGTTGTGGCATTATCTAATATTTGTTCTCTTCTTTCATCAGCTTGTCTTTCTGCCTTTATTATTATATCATTGGCACGTCTTTTAGCTTCTTTTCTTAATTTTTCATAGTTTTGTTTTTGTTCGTCAAGTTTTTCTCTTTCTTCCTTAACTAATTCTAAATCTTTTAAAGCCACCTTTTTTCTTTGTTCGATAACTTTACCAATTTTTTTATAGAAGTATTTATGAAAGATATATACTAATATGAAAAAGTTAATTATTTGAACTATCATTAGTATATCTATTGTTATTAAATTATTATTTTGTTCCATAATTACCCTCTTTCAAATATTATGATTTAATTAGTGCTAATATTAATGCTATGATTAACGCAAATATCCCTGTTGATTCTGTTACCGCACACCCTATAAATAGAGTTGACATTATATCTGTTTTTGCTTCTGGTTGTCTTGCTACTGCTTCAACTGCTGCAGCTGTTGCAAGTCCTTGTCCAAGTCCTGCTCCTATACCACCACAAGCTGCTATACCTGCTCCTAAAAGAGCTGCTGCTTTAATTATTGATTCGTTCATCTTTTCCTCCTTAAATTCTATTCTTCCTCTTCATCCCCTATTAACATTTGTTTAATATATACAGAAGATAATACCGTAAATACAAATGCTTGTAATATACCTATAAAGAAATCTAAATATACTTGTATGACATTTGGCCAACCAACAGCAAAACTTAAACTTCCTTTTAATAAATTTCCTGTAATATTAGGTAAAACATTAGGCATTACTAAACCGTACACTAACGACATTATTACAAGACCTGCAAACATATTTCCAAATAATCTCATAGATATATTTATTGGCTTTGCAAATTCTCCAACTACGTTTATAGGGAACATAAATATAAATGGTTGGCATAACTCTTTCATAAGACCCATGAATCCCATTCTATAAATAGCTGCTCCTATAAATATTACAAACACTACTATAGCTATACCTACTGTAGTATTCATATCAGCCGTTGCCGTTCTAAAGAAAGGCTTAATTAATATTCCATTTTCAGTATGTTTCCACATAACTACAAAAGGAAATAAAAACATAGAAATATTTAATAATAATATCATAGAAAACATTGCTGAGAAAAATCCCATAAATGTTCCTTTATACTTACCAAACCCTTCTAAAAATTGGTTATTTATGAAGTTATAGTACTCTTCTAATACCAACTGGAAAAAACCAGGATTATCTACACTTAAATTTCTTGTACCAAGTATTAAAATAACTATTATAACAGCCATAACAGCCCATGTATTAGCTACTGTTTGATTAATATTAAGAACATAATGTCCTAATGGTATACTAAAAAATACTTCAGGTGCCTCAATTATTCCTTCTGGTTTTTGGAAAGCAACAGGCAGGAATGTTGAAATTAATGCAAGACCTATATTAACTATTAAGCCTAACAAAAATATTATACCTATCCAACCTAAGAATCCAATTTTCTTCGGCAATTAAACCATCTCCTTTCTGAAGCACTTAAATATTTAATATTTGTTTTAAGTATAAGCTAATCTGAAAAGCAAAAAATCCTAATGATGTAAATATAATATTAGATACTATATTGTCAATAAAAAATATATTGCTTAGTTTATAAACAAAATAAAGAGATAAAATGTATAGAATATATCTTTTAGAATAATCTATAAACATTGATCCCTTCCCTGATTTTTTGTATACAACTTTATATACTGCATATAACAGCATAAGATTAGATACAATTGAAACAAATATACCAAAAGATAAGAAAATTAATTGTGATGAAAAGAAAACTAGCCCAATTAATAGTATTAATAATGATGCTACTAAATTAATAATAAATAATTGTTTCATTTCTTTACTCATAATCTCTCTCCTTAACTTACTTATAAATAAATAATAACACTTTAAAAAAGTTAAGTCAATAAATTTTATAAAACTAGAATGTATATATGTATAAAAAGAGGAAGAATAAAATTCTTCCTCCATTTTAAGAATTACTATTTTTTAGATTTAAATGCATCCAATAATTTGTTTAGTTCTTCTCTTGTTTTTTCATTTTCTTTTCTTAATTCCTCAATGTAAGATTTAATTGCTTTATTTTCTTCCTCAAGTCTATATGTCTTGTAGTCGTTTTCAACATCTTTTTTCTTCATTAATTCCTTAAGTTCAGAAATAACATTTGTATTCTTACTATCTTTATCTTTTAATGCTGCTATCTCCTCTTTAAGAACTTTAATACTTGCATCATTTTGAATTTCATCATGATCATCTTTTCCAAATTGATAACCAATTCCTGCTCCTAAAGCTATTTTACCATTAGTATTTAGTGAAGCACTTCCTCTATAAATAAATGTTCTTTCTTTATTTATTCCACTTATTCCTAATGCCAATGCATTTTGACCTTCATAATTTCCATAAGCAGCTGATACAACATGTCTATTATTTCCAATACTATTAACCTGTGGTAGATTTGCCATAGCCACAGCATTAGCTACACCAACTAATGCTTTGTGAGAAACCTTAACACTATCTCCTACCTTAGATTCAACATAATCTACAGTAGCAACTGAAGTTGGATCTCCTTCAATAGTCTTGATTCCTTTTATAGTTCCAAGATCTCCTTTACTTCCTAAAGTAATATTCTTATTTAATTTAAATTCAACAATTCCATTATCTTTAGCTTCTGTTGTAATATTTCCATCTCCATTAAATGTCATTCCTTTATCTAATGCCACAGTTGATGTTCCTTTATCTGCTGAATACTTAATAGAACCTGATTTATCTAACTTACTTTCAATTTCTTTAACAAATTTATCATATGCTCCACGAGTAACAGCTGATGTTTTATCTGTTGAATCTTTAAGTCCAGTTATTACACCTGTTCCGTTTTCTCCATTTTTAGCAAAAGTAATACCATCTTTATTAATAGAAACTTTTTTACCATCTTCTTCTTTAGTTTCAAATCCAGTCATTCCAGTTAATTTTTCAGCAAGTCCAACAACTAAACCTGTAGATTTACCTGTTGTATCTTTTGAAACTTTTATATTATTTGTAGCTGTATTTCCTGTAACAGTACCTTCACCTTTTATAGACAATGTTTCTCCTAATTTCTTAGTAACAGCATTTCCATCATTTCCTTCAAAGTTTAATCCCTTATCTGTTAATGAATTAGTAGCATTATTAATTGCATTTGTAACATAATTTACTGTAGTTACTGCTGTCTTATCACTACCATCAGGATCTTTAAGTCCAGTTATAGAACCTGTTCCTTTGTCTCCATCTTTAGCAAAGTTTATACTTCCATCTTTTCCATTTCCACCATTAATTGTTACTCCTGGTTTTCCATCTTTACCATTAACTGATATTGATCCACCGTCTTTTCCAGATACTGAAACTCCATTTTCTCCTAAAGTAACTTTAGTTTCACCATTTTGAATAGACTCAATATTATTTAAGTTCTTATTAAGTTTAATTTCAAGAGTTTTATCAGTTTTACCAACAACTGCTATATTTCCAGATGCTGATTTATCTCCTTTATAATCTCCTTCACCCTTAATATTTAATACTTCATTTAACTTAACTTTAACATCTTCTCCAGAATTTCCTTTATATGTCATACCACCATCAACAATATTTTTAATATTATTTGCAATATCATTCTTAGCACCTTCAATTTGGTTAGTTACATAGTTTACTGTTGCTGCTGCTGTTTTATCCTTACCGTCAGGATCTTTAAGTCCAGTTATAGAACCTGTTCCTTTGTCTCCATCTTTAGCAAAGTTTATACTTCCATCTTTTCCATTTCCACCATTAATTGTTACTCCTGGTTTTCCATCTTTACCATTAACTGATATTGATCCACCGTCTTTTCCAGATACTGAAACTCCATTTTCTCCTAAAGTAACTTTAGTTTCACCATTTTGAATAGATTCAATATTTTTCAATGCTTTTGCTAATTGAATTTCAAGTTTAGCAACTTTATCTGCTGTAGCTTCAGAAGCTACTACATTAATATTTCCTTCTGCTCCAACAAATCCTGTAGATTTAGTTCCTTGTCCAGCAATATTTAAAGTTGTTCCTAATGCTCTATGTGTACTTCCATCATTTCCACTAAAGTCTAGTCCTGCTTGAGCTAGTGCTTGTAAGTCTGCTAAGTTTACTGCTTTATCTAATCCTGTAGTCTTTTCTAATAATTTCTTAACTGCTTCTTGTGCTTTTTCTGGTGTTACTGCTGTATTTTCTGTACGTTCTGCACCTAATGCACTCGCTATATTACTTAATGTAGTCGCTTTTGTTGTACTTCCATCTGCATTTACTAATCTTAATTCTGGATTTGATATTCCTTCTTTTCCTTGTTTAGGTGTACCATTTTCTTCAAGGTCTTCTGGTTTGTAATATTTACCATCATTTCCTTTTATTACTCTTTCGCCTTTATCATTTGTAAATACTACTGATCCTGCTTCTCCATTTCTTAATGCATTTACCTTAGATGTTAAATCTTTTCCATTTAATCCATCTTTTGCTGTTAATCCATGAGTTCCACTAGTTCCATCTTTCCCATCTCTTCCATCTGATTTTGATGATATATTGTCTAATTTATCTGTTATTGTTTTAGATAGTTTTAATGTTACATCTGTTCCACTAGCAGTTGTTTCTATTCCATCTGTTCCTTTTATTCCAAATGAAATTCCACCTTCTTTATTCAACGCTACTTCACTTGTTGATGTATTAGCATCTCCTGTTAATTTAATTTTGTTTGATATAGCAGTTGTTAAATCATCTTTAGTCGCTATTTCTTTATCATTTACCTTAACTTTTCCGCTATCTGCTTTTAATGTAACATCTGGTGCATTATCTTTACCTTTTAATACTAATTCTGGTGTTGTTACTTTTCCTGTAGCTGTTACATTTTCAAATGTTGGTGATTTCTTGAACCCTATCTCAACATTTCCTTCAGTTACTTTTGTTGCTACATTATCAGATGTATAATCAGTATCATAAGAAGTAACATCTGATTTACCTTTAATAGATAATGTTGTTCCTAATGCTCTATGTGTACTTCCATCATTTCCACTAAAGTCTAGTCCTGCTTGAGCTAGTGCTTGTAAGTCTGCTAAGTTTACTGCTTTATCTAATCCTGTAGTCTTTTCTAATAATTTCTTAACTGCTTCTTGTGCTTTTTCTGGTGTTACTGCTGTATTTTCTGTACGTTCTGCACCTAATGCACTCGCTATATTACTTAATGTAGTCGCTTTTGTTGTACTTCCATCTGCATTTACTAATCTTAATTCTGGATTTGATATTCCTTCTTTTCCTTGTTTAGGTGTACCATTTTCTTCAAGGTCTTCTGGTTTGTAATATTTACCATCATTTCCTTTTATTACTCTTTCGCCTTTATCATTTGTAAATACTACTGATCCTGCTTCTCCATTTCTTAATGCATTTACCTTAGATGTTAAATCTTTTCCATTTAATCCATCTTTTGCTGTTAATCCATGAGTTCCACTAGTTCCATCTTTCCCATCTCTTCCATCTGATTTTGATGATATATTGTCTAATTTATCTTTTACTGTTTGAGATAGTTTTAATGTTACAGCTTTATCAGCTATAGATACATCTATACCATTTTCTCCCTTAACTGTTAATTTATCATCTTTAAGATTTATTTTAGAACTTTCCTCTGTTCCATCTTTTGATAATGTAAGTGATACATTACCAACATTTGTATTTACTCCAGATATTTCATTTTTAACATAATCTACTACTGCTTTTTCTGTTGTTAATTTATTTTCTGAATTTCCTGTAGTTCCTGCAGTTTTATTTATACTATTTGTTTCTTTTAAACTATATGTAACAACCCCACCATCTTCACTTTTAACACTTAGATTTGTTCCTTCTGATTTAAAGTGTAATCCTGATGTTAATGTAGTTGTTTTTATAGTTGTTTCTGTACCTGCTTTATATCCTATAGTTTGTGTCCCAATATTATTTGATGTTACTATAGTATTTCCTCCTATAGTTACATCTCCTGTATCATTTAAAGTTAATGTTGAACTCTTATCTCCATTTTTTAACTCTATTGATTTAAGATTCTTTAAATCTTTAGATAATTTAAATGTTAATGTATCTGTAGAATCTCCTTTTTCTACCTTAATATTATCACTTGCTGTTTCTCCTGCAACAGTTCCTTCTCCTACTAAGTTTAATTTAGAACCAAGTGCTGTTGTAACTTCTCCATCATCATTACCTTTAAATTTAATTCCTCCATTTGTTAAAGTAGTAATATTATTTGAAATACCATCTACTTTACTAGTTAAATTAGTTACATTTGTATTTGTTGTATTTAACTGTTTACCTGTTACTGCATCTGTTGAATTTTCATTAAGTTCAGCATCTGTAAGTCCTGTTATTTTCTTAGAATTTACAGTTATGTCATTATCTCCTAATGTTAATTTCGCTTTATTGTCTCCAGCTGAAATTGAAGTTATTCCTGTTAAATCTGATTTTAAATTAAATTTAACTACTCCATTATCTTCTACTTCTGCTGTTGTATTTGTTCCATCTTTAAAGTCAAATCCTTCACTTAATTTTATTTCTTTTTTAGATGTATTTGTATTTGCGGTATATTTTATCTTTGTATCTACTACGTCTGTTTTTGTAACATAAGTATTTGATGCTTCTGTTTTACTTAATGCTCCATCTATCTTTGATTTAGTATCATCATCTATTTTAACAGTTATTGCTTTATTAGCTATAGATACATCTATACCATTTTCTCCCTTAACTGTTAATTTATCATCTTTAAGATTTATTTTAGAACTTTCCTCTGTTCCATCTTTTGATAATGTAAGTGATACATTACCAACATTTGTATTTACTCCAGATATTTCATTTTTAACATAATCTACTACTGCTTTTTCTGTTGTTAATTTATTTTCTGAATTTCCTGTAGTTCCTGCAGTTTTATTTATACTATTTGTTTCTTTTAAACTATATGTAACAACCCCACCATCTTCACTTTTAACACTTAGATTTGTTCCTTCTGATTTAAAGTGTAATCCTGATGTTAATGTAGTTGTTTTTATAGTTGTTTCTGTACCTGCTTTATATCCTATAGTTTGTGTCCCAATATTATTTGATGTTACTATAGTATTTCCTCCTATAGTTACATCTCCTGTATCATTTAAAGTTAATGTTGAACTCTTATCTCCATTTTTTAACTCTATTGATTTAAGATTCTTTAAATCTTTAGATAATTTAAATGTTAATGTATCTGTAGAATCTCCTTTTTCTACCTTAATATTATCACTTGCTGTTTCTCCTGCAACAGTTCCTTCTCCTACTAAGTTTAATTTAGAACCAAGTGCTGTTGTAACTTCTCCATCATCATTACCTTTAAATTTAATTCCTCCATTTGTTAAAGTAGTAATATTATTTGAAATACCATCTACTTTACTAGTTAAATTAGTTACATTTGTATTTGTTGTATTTAACTGTTTACCTGTTACTGCATCTGTTGAATTTTCATTAAGTTCAGCATCTGTAAGTCCTGTTATTTTCTTAGAATTTACAGTTATGTCATTATCTCCTAATGTTAATTTCGCTTTATTGTCTCCAGCTGAAATTGAAGTTATTCCTGTTAAATCTGATTTTAAATTAAATTTAACTACTCCATTATCTTCTACTTCTGCTGTTGTATTTGTTCCATCTTTAAAGTCAAATCCTTCACTTAATTTTATTTCTTTTTTAGATGTATTTGTATTTGCGGTATATTTTATCTTTGTATCTACTACGTCTGTTTTTGTAACATAAGTATTTGATGCTTCTGTTTTACTTAATGCTCCATCTATCTTATTAGATACTTCTTCTCCCAATGATACCTTATACGTTGTAATATGATTGTCTATACTAGTTTCAACTTTAGTCCCCGTTCCAGCAGTAACTTTAACTGCTTTTCCAGCTTCATCTTTAATAACATTTTTTCCAGATTCTTCTAAATTAGCCAAAGTTTTATCTGCTTTAGCTGTGTTTTCTGATTTAGTTGCATAAGTAGCATTTGGATCAGCTGCTAATTTATCAAGTTTATCTTTTAATGATGAATTTAAACCAATTTCAACTTTATTCCCTGAAGCCTTTGTTACAATTTCTCCTGATTTTCCATTAATCGCAAATTCTATTCCACCTTGTTTACTTAAAGCAACATTATCAGTTTTTGATGTTCCATCTCCAGTAAGTCTAATAACATTTGATGCAACTGTATTACCATTATTAATTTTAGTATTTAAATCAGAATCTAGTTTATCTGCTGTCACTGCTCCATTTTTTATTTTATCTTTTGTTATTGCATTATTAGCAATAGTTAAAGTCATAGCATCTCCACCAATTAATCTTCCATTACCATTTGTAATAGTGATATCACTTGATGTTACATTTCCTTTATTATTTGTTCCAGCTATTTCTTTAACTTTATTTGCATCTAATCCAACAGTATATGTTGTACCATCAGCACCTGCTGTACCAGCATTAACAGTAATACCACTGTTAGCTACTGCTTCTACTTTTGATTTAGCTCCTTTTAATTGAGATAAATTAACAGCATCGTTATCATCTGTACCATTAGCCACATTAGTTATTTTCTTACTTCCAATACTTAAGTTTCCCGTATTATCAGCTGAAAGTGTTAAGTCTTGAGAGCTATTTGCACCATTATTTATTTTAAGTGTTTTAAACTTAGGATTTTCTTTTAATCCTATACTAAGTACAGGAGCAGATGCACTTCCACCTATATATGTAGAAAGATTTTCTCCTACATATCTTGAATCTCCTGAACCCCAGCTATCTGCTTGTACTTTTATTGTTGCTCCAATACTTGTAGATAACTTATTATCTGTCAAATTAGCTGAATTTTGTGCTTGTAAAATTGGCGCAGCTCCTATTAATTGTGAATAATTAACAGCATCATTAGCTGCTGTACCATTAGCTAAATTAGTTATTTTAGCTTTTGTATCAGTATTATTTGTTGCAAGATTTAAATTTCCATTATTATCAACTGATAAAGTTAAATCTTTAGCATTATTATTCTTATTATTTAATTTAAGCGTTTTAAACTTAGGCTCTTCTTTTATTCCTATACTAATTATAGGAGCAGATGTACTTCCACCTATATGTGTAGAAAGGTTTTCTCCTACATATCTTAAATTATCTTTCCCATTAAAATCGCCTGATTGTACTTTTATATTTGCTCCAGGAACTGTTGAAATTTTATTCCCTACTTCTGCTTCTATTTCCGGTGCAGCAGATTTTAATTGTGCTACAGTTACAGCTTCATTATCTTCTTTCCCGTCTGCAAGTTGATTAATTCTTCTATATCCAACTGATACAACTTTACCTTTATCAGAAAATGGTTGATTTGTTAAATATCCATTTCCTTCAGATTCCTGTGCTGTAACCCCTGATCCCAATGCAACTGAATTTTTAAATTCTGCTTTAGAACCATTTCCTATTGCTACAGAGTTTTCTCCTAATCCTTGTGCTGCAGGTCCTACTGCTACTGAGCTAATTCCTGTAGTTTTGGCTCTATCTCCTATTGCTATAGATGTTTTACTAGTTGCACTTACATTTCCTCCTATTCCTAAAGCATATTCACCTGTAGTTTGTGCTCCTTGACCTATAGCTATAGAAGATGTTCCTGAAGCTTTAGTGTAGTCATCACCCTTTGATCCTATTGCTATAGAATTTGCAGCTTCTGAGCTTGTTCTATCTCCTATCGCTATAGAAGTGGCTCCCGTTGCACGAACATTTCCTCCTATTCCTAAAGAATATCCACCTGTAGTTTGAGCTCCTTGCCCTATTGCTACAGAAGCTGTTCCTGAAGCTTTGGTAACATCATCTCCCTTTGAACCTATTGCTATAGAATTTGAACTTTGAGATGTTGTCATATATCCAATTGAAATAGATTTATCTGCAGTATTTGATGTTGAAGCTTTATATCCAAAAGCTAATGAATCTTTTCCACTTGCTCCATCATTATTATAATTAGTGTTAGCTAGTACATCTTTTAATGTTTTATTTCCAAATAATGGTTTTTTATTTTCTTCTTCTAGTGCTTTATCTTTTTTTGCTTTTAAATTAGATATAAATTCCTCAAATTTTTGATCTTTTTCATTTTGTGTACTTCCCACAGTCATGCTATCACTACTATATGTTCCCATATCTCCTGCAGTTGTTTTAATTAATGGATTTTTTTCTAATTCTTTTATTCTATCTTCTATTACTTTCTTTGTTGACTCTACAATTTCTTCATCTTTGAAATTTTTTCTAGCTTTCATTATTTCTAATTGCTCTTTTAAATCAACATATTCTAAATATTTAGAATTAAGTTCAATTTTATCACTTATATCTTTAGCATCTCCCTTAGTTTTCTCAACTGAAAGATATTGTACTGAAAGATTAGAATTATATTGTTTATTTTCCAATCTATTTACAAGTGTTTTTAATTGATCTACGTTAACTGCATCAGTTCCTCTATATCCAGGAGCTACATTAACAATTCTACGTTCAAATCCTTTTGCACCAACAGAAATTACCCCTGTTTTCCCACTTGATGGAATTGATGTTGCTCCTTCAGGAACCCAACCTGGTTTTAAAAGATCACTGTGTAAATAGTCTGTTCTACTTTTAAATCCTAAAGCAACTGAATTCTCTAATGATGAAACCGAATTATTCCCTATTGCCATAGCATTTTTACCAGTATGCATATAGTTTGAATTAGAAGCAACTCCTGCTCCATCATAACTTATTGATTTTGCTCCTATACCAATAGCTGCTCCGTTTTCTGCTTCTGCATAAGAATAAGAACCTAATGCAAATGAATTTTTAGAAAATGCAAAAGAACCTCTACCTATAACAATAGAGTTATCTCCAACAGCAGCTGATTTAGTACCTATAACTATTGCATTTTTTGATAATTCATTATTTTTATTTAATTCATCTAAATCTTTAGAACTTATACTTACATTATCATCTGTATTTGTTTCATTTGTATTTTTTACTATACCACTTATATCATTTAACTTTATAGTATTAGCTCTTAAATTATTTAAATACTTTTCAGCTTCATCTATACTTTTATTTTTTATATTCTTTATTCCATCAGAAATAGAAGCATTAGCATAAACTTCCGTTCCAATAGCTATAGCTCCTTCTCCAGCAGAGTTTGCATTTAACCCTACTGCCGTTCCACCTTTTTTTCTTATTTGAGAATCATTCCCTATCGCTAAAGCTTGATCTGCAAAGTTTCTTGTCAAATTACCTATAGCTATTGAGCCTGTTCCCTCAGCACGTGATTGAGTTCCTAGAGCTGTTGCTCCTTTACCAAGAGCATAAGCCATAGTACCTAAAGATGTAGATCCTTCTTTATATGCAACAGTTCTTGATCCTATAGATATAGACCCTTCACCACCCGCAACATTAGGTGAATATATACTCCCTGAATTATATGATCCAATTTTATCATATAATCTTTTGAAATAAGTATTATAATCATAAGTAGTAACTGGATCTTTATATGATGCAATATCATCTCCACCTATTGCTATTGATGACCCTCCAATTGAATATGTATCACTCCCTATTGCCACAGATTGTGATGTTGAAGTAGCAAAATCTCCTATTGCGATTGATTGTCCTCCATTTCCAGTTCTACCTAATTCATAAGGATTATTAGAAATTTTTACATTTCCAAGAGCAATTATACCTTTATTAAAATTAGTAGCAAATCTACCGTTTATTGTTAAAGTACTAGGAGCTTCAATATTAACAGTTGCTTTATAACCAAGTACAACCGAATCACCTAATGGAACATTAATATTATTTGAGTTCGCTATTATTACAGATCCAATTAATGCTTTATCTCTATTATTTCCAGATGCTATAAATCTCCCATCTCCATCAAAATTAACATAATATTTCACTTGATCATTTTCTACCCATGCAGCCCTCAAATCTAAACTTAATCCAAAAAATCCAGCAATCCCTAACATTAAATATGTTATTACTGTTTTTTGATTAATACTTACCTTATTCTTTAAACTTGTTTTAAGCCATCTTTTTAACTCTTGTAATTTTATATTTTTATTATTCATCTATACCCCTCTCTACTTCAATTTATATGCTTTTATATATAATTTATTATTTTGTGTATAATTTTTTATGAAAGTATCAACTAACGCCTCTTCTAATTCTTCTTTATTTAAATCAAGTACTTTAACTTTAATATTACTATACTTTTCTAAATTAATTCCTAATTCTTTATATTTCTCAATAGTCCTATTTTCTATATATGGTATTTTATAGTCCTTTGAAGCTAAAAATATAGTTATATCATTTGAAGCTTTAGTTAATTTATTTAAATCATTTTTTAATAATCTTACATCAGGTAATAATAATATCAAACTTTTTGAAATGTTAATATCAGTTTGATTAAATATACCTATGATTTCATCTGCAGAAAATAAATCAGCTGAAACTTCATAACTTATAGACCTTCTACCATTTTTTATATTATTTATAAATTCTAATACTTCTAGTTTAGTAGTAACTTTTTGATTAAAAATTCTTGAATCAAAATTATCTACTGAATAAGTAATAAAAGAAAGCATAAATAACATCATAAATACTTTTTTCACAAATACCCTCCAAATTTTATATTTTCGTATAATATTATATAATAAATAGAGCATTTTTTCAATATTTATCCATATATTTTTAAATAAATAAAATAGTTTTTTTTAACAAAAATTTTTACAATATATTTTACATGTATATAAAATTCAATTAAAAAGCCTTATTTATCAGTATTACACTCCCTTTATCATTTAAAATCTGTATATTTTCACACATTTTTATTTCAGTATTTTAATATAAAAAAAGAACCCTTTCGGGTCCTTTAATATACACAATATACTTTAGCAAACTATTTTTTCTTTGAAGCTTCAAATTTAGCCCATATTCCTTCTTTAACTAAAATTGATTTAACAGTTTCTGTTGGTTGTGCTCCATTTGATAAGTATCTTAATACTTCTTCTTCTTTTATTTTTACTTGATTTTCAGCTACTAAAGGATTATATGTCCCAAGATAAGCTACTGCTTTACCGTCTCTTCTTCCTAAAGCTTCCATTGCTGCTATTCTATAAAAAGGCACTTTTTTTCTACCTAATCTAGTTAATCTTAATTTTAACATTATTATTCCTCCAATTTTTTTCTATACGCCTATTTTACACCATTTCATTTTCTTTGTCAAGTATTTTTTATTGACAAGAAAAAAGATGCAATTTGCATCTTTTATTGAAGTTCTTTAACCTTACCTTGATTTTTCCACATAGTTGCAATATAGACAAATGGTGTATCCATAACAGATATGAATAATTCTAAGAAATAAGTTGAAAACGCTATAACTATTAATTCACTAACAGTTACAGTCCCTGCAAATGCAAGCACAGTAAATAATGAATTATCTATAACTTGACCTACTATAGTACTTAAATTATTTCTTAACCATATATCTTTAAAATCAGGCTTCCAAGATCTAATTACTTGATATGCCCATACGTCAAATAATTGAGATACAGCAAAAGATGCCATACTTGCAAAAGATACTCTAACAACTGATAATTCAGTAATATTCATACCAAATATAGATTTTAGAGGTCCTTGGAAAGTATCAATTTTTGCAGGTTCTACAGCTAAAGCCCAGTTCATTACTATAGTTGTAAATATCATAGTAACAAAACCTATATAAACTAATTTTTTAGCATATTTTTTACCTTCTATTTCTGATAATATATCAGATACTAAAAATACTCCACCCAATGCAATATTACCCATTGTTGTTGTAATACCAAAAAGATTCATTAATTTTAAAACTTGTATATTGGCAAGTATTACTGAAACAGGTATAAATATCAATAATCCAACCTTACCCCAGTATCTATAAGCTAATAATATGACAGTATAATTAAATAATAAATATCCAAGCCATATTAATTCATTTGTTCCAAATTGGAAATTTCTAAAAATGTCAAACATTATTCCTCCTGTAATAAAAAATACGTACATAGGGACATACGTATATGAGTTTTTTTTATAGATGGTGTGTCCCAAACATCTTGTATTAATAACTTAGATATTGTATCAAAATATTTTATAAAAATCAAGTTTAAAAAAAGCTCCGCTCCTTACGGAGTAGAGCTTCTATTTATCTATTTCTTTCTAATTCTGAAATTAACTTAATAACTCCTTCTTTAGAACTTGAATTAACTATAACATCTATATTTACTTTGTTATATAGTATAGATGAGATTTTAGCTAAAGCTTCTAAATGCCAATTATTATGTTTCATAGGTGTTGCTATTATTACAAATAATCTTGTTTTTTCTCCATCTATAGATTCAAAATCTATACCTTCTTTTTTTATTCCTACCCCTATTTTAAAATGTTTAATATATTCACTTCTTACATGAGGGATAGCTAAACCATTTTCTAAAGCAGTTGATCCTACATCTTCTCTTTTTAATATATCTTGAAAGAATTTTTCTTCATCAGAAATTTCTCCATTTCTAACAAGACCAACTAATTCTCTTAAAATTTCTTCTTTAGTATTTCCTTTTAATTCTGTTGATACATTATCAACATTTAGCATTTCTGTAATTACCATTTTATTCACCTCTCCTTGAAAATAATAAGGCTATCAAAAGATAACCTTATTTATATATTATTTAACAGCTTCTGGAACGTCAACAACTCCCATAGGTGCTTGTGATTTTGCATTAGAAACATATACATTAGAAGCTTTTACTGATTTGTTAACTGGTGATATACTATATTTAAACATAAATGGTATAATTGGAGCTTCTTCAATTATATTTTGTTGCCATGCTTTAAATGCATCTGCTCTAAATGAAGAATCAGTTAATCCTCTTATATCATCTAAAGCATTTAGTAACTCATCATTTTTATCACTTACAAAACGAGTTAAGTTAAGAGCAGCATCTCTACCATAAGTAGATCTCATTTCAAGTGCTGTTCCTACTTGCCATGCAGCTCCAAATATATCTACATCTTCTGCATTAGTACGTGCTTTATCAAGTAAAACATTTCCGTCTAATAATCTATCATTAGTTAATTTAACTTCTATTCCAACATCTTTCCAGTTTTGAATTAAGGCTTTAGTTATAGGTTCAGCAGTGTCTGATCCACCAGCCATAGCCCATCTTAATGTTAAATTCTTACCGTCTTTATCAACTATTCCATCTCCATTAGTATCTTCATATCCTGCTTCTTTTAATAATTGTTTTGCTTTTTCTGGATTATAGTTATATCCTACTAAACTTGAATCAAAATATTTACTGTATGCAGGCGGAACTATTCCTGTTGCTCTTGTTCTTAATCCACCATAGAATGCTTGTGCTATTTCATCTATATTCATAGCATATCCTACAGCTTGTCTTATTCTCTTATCTTGAAGTGGAGTATCTCTATCCATTACATTTTGTCCAGTTTTACTATCAAAGTGACCTAAATTGAATCCCATGTATGAATAGTATAAATCCGGTCTTCCAAGTATAGTTATATTTGAGAAGTCCTTATATTTTTCATAACTATCTTGAGGAAGTCCATAATAAGTATGGTATTCTCCTTGTTTTAATGACTCTACTGCTAATTGTGGAGTTATTACTTTTACTATAACTTTTCCAAGTTTTTCTTTTCCTAAGAAGTAATAAGGGTTTGCTTCATACTCAACACTTTCTCCTGGAACTACATTTTTAATTACAAGCGGTCCATTAGATAATGCTTTTTCACGTGTTTTAGGTGATTGTGCTAAATCTTTAATAGCAACATCTTCTAAATAGTGTTTAGGTAATAGAGAACTTAAACCTAATAAAGGTCCTCCTCCAGCTAATAAGTTAGCTGTAACTTCTTTTAAATGTACTTTAACTTCTGTATCACTTACTTTTTCTATACCTGATATTTTTTTAGCTTTTCCTTCGTGATATTCTTTCATACCAACTATTCTTTCTAAGTTAGTTGGATCATATCTAACACCATCATATTCAGGAGATCCTAAAACTTCAGCAGTATAAATTAAATCATCTACTCCCATTTTTTCTCCATCAGACCATTTTAATCCATCTCTAAACTTAATGTTTATTACTTTATTATCGACATCTACTGTAAATGTTGCCATTCCACCTTCTACGCCCATTCTTTCATAATCATCATTTTGCCAGAATATTTCTTCGTTTATAAACCCTGTAAGATATGCATCTTTAGATTCATCATTATGAAGTGGTGAGAATATTCCTTTAAATGCATCAGCAGATACCATTGCTATTTTGTATATTCCATCTTCTTTTATAGGCTTATCGCTTACCCATTCTTGCGCGAAGTTTAATTTAACATTTTCTCCAGCTTGTTCTGATCTAGCTTTACCAGGGCCACAAGAAACAACAAGTCCAAGTGTAGCTAAAACCATAGTATATTTCAACATATTTTTCATTTATACATCCTCCAAATTTTGATCTTTATTTAACATTTTACCACAATGTATAGATATTTTCAATATATACACGTGTATTAAATCATATTTTTTATATATCATTCCTATTTATGATATATATAATTAAATTTACAATTCTATTCCACTAATCTCTATATACCTTTTATTTTCATCAAAATACTCAAGATTAATAACTACACTAGAATCCTCTACTACTTCCGGAACATTATTAGCCCATTCTATTAGTAATAGTGTGTTATCAGCACATACATATTCTTGATATCCAACTTCATATAATTCATCTATATTAGCTAATCTATATAAATCAAAATGCACTATTTTTATATCTTCTAAATCATATTCTATCAAATATGTAAAAGTTGGACTTTTAACATTTTCTGTTACACCTAAATTTTTGCAAATTCTTTTAGATATATGAGTTTTACCTGTACCAAGATCTCCTATTAAGGCTATAGATTTGATATCATCAGTTTTAATTCTTTGACTAAGTTTATCTATAATTTCATTTATCTCTTCAAAACTCAATACTTTCTTTTCCAAAATATCACCTCTTTCCCACTATATTATTATATCAAATATGTTAATTATAATTCAAGTTTTACAAAATTAGTTGTATGTAAAATAAAAAAATTATAGTTGACAACATTTTCTTTTTTTGTTAATATATTTATATCAAAAATAGGAGGAAACAATAAATGAAAAAATTATTTACAATATTTTTAGCTATACTTTTACCTATATTCTCATTTGCAGCTAAATCTGATATTTATGGTAGATGGATAACTGAAAAAGGAGAAACAGACAACAGAGTTATAGTTGATATTTATGAAAAAAATGGAAAAGTTTATGGAAAAGTTCACCAATTAACAAATAGATATGATTCAACAGGTGCTTTAAAAAAGGATGTTAACAATCCTGACACTTCTAAGAGAGGTAGAACTATAGAAGGTATAGACTTTGTTAGTGATTTTACTTATAACGAAAAAAATAGTAAATATGAAAAAGGTAAAATATATGATCCATCAAGTGGTAAAACTTATGATTGCTACATGGAATTAAATTCAGATGGTTCATTAAAAGTAAGAGGACATATTCCTGGAATAAAATTCTTAGGTAAAACTCAAACATGGAGAAGATACAAATAATAATATATTAAAAAATGGGAGTTTAAAACTCCCATATTTTTATTTTATAGCTTATTTTTTAATTGTATATAATGAATCTATACCTTTGTATATTGCTTCACCTGCTAAATCATCTTCAATTCTTAATAATTGGTTATATTTAGCTATTCTATCTGTTCTTGAAGCTGATCCAGTCTTAATTTGTCCTGCATTAGTTGCTACTGCTACGTCAGCTATAGTATCATCTTCAGTTTCTCCTGATCTATGAGATACTACTGCAGTGTATCCAGCTTTTTTAGCCATTTCTATAGCATCTAAAGTTTCAGTTAATGTTCCTATTTGATTTAATTTAATTAAGATTGAGTTAGCAATTCCTTTTTTAATTCCTTCTTCTAATCTCTTAGTGTTAGTAACGAATAAATCGTCTCCAACTATTTGTATTTTCTTACCTAATTTTTCAGTCATTAATTTGAATCCGTCCCAGTCATCTTCTGCTAGTCCATCTTCTATTGAAACTATTGGATATTTAGCACATAATCCTTCATACCATGCAACCATTTCTTCTGAAGTTCTTTCAACTCCACCTTCTCTTTTGAATACATATTTTTTAGTTTCAGCATTATAGAATTCTGATGATGCAGCATCTAAAGCGAATGTTATATCTTTTCCTAATTCATATCCTGCAGATTTAACAGCTTCTGAAATTATTTCTAAAGCACCTTCAGTACCATTTATTTTACTTGGAGCATATCCACCTTCGTTACCAACGTTAGTTGAATCTCCATTTGCTTTTAATAATTTTCCTAAGTGATGGAATATTTCAGCACCCATTCTTAATGCTTCTTTATATGTTTTAGCTCCTACTGGTTGAACCATGAATTCTTGAACGTCTACTGCAGAATCAGCATGTGATCCTCCGTTTAAGATATTCATCATTGGAACAGGTAATTCTTTAGCATTAACTCCTCCTAAATATCTGTATAAAGGTAATCCTAATTGATTAGCTGCAGCTTTTGCAACTGCTAATGAAACACCTAATATAGCATTTGCTCCTAATTTTTCTTTGTTAGGAGTTCCATCTAAGTCTATCATTAATTTATCGATAGCAACTTGATCTAAAGCATCCATTCCTATAACAGCTTCTGCTATTATTTCATTTACGTTTTCAACAGCTTTTAAAACACCTTTACCTAAATATCTTGATTTGTCTCCATCTCTTAATTCAACAGCTTCGTGAACTCCTGTAGATGCTCCTGATGGTACAGATGCTCTACCCATAGCTCCACCTTCTAAGTATACTTCAACTTCAACAGTTGGATTACCTCTTGAATCAAGGATTTCTCTTGCATAAATATTTTCAATAATTGTCATTTTGCATAACCTCCAAAATAATATATTTTACAAGTTAATTATATCACAGAATTTAATAAAACACAATATAAATATTATACTAAGTTTGCCAATAACCATTCTTCAAATTTTTCACTATCTACTCCAACGGCAAATCTTACATTTGGAGTTTTTCCCTTTTCTTTTGTCCAATATCCAGAAACTAAAGCACCTGGTGCTATATCATCAGTTGAAACGTCTATATATTTATCTTCTAAAGTGAACATTTCAGGATAAACAAGATAAGCTATAGGAGCACTATCATGCATCATAAGTTCATTATTTTCTTCTATATATCCTTTAAGTATTTCACGGGCCATACTAGATATTTTACTTTTTGATTTATTTTCCTCTAATTTTTGACTTGAAACTAAACAAAATCTAGTTACATCTAATCCAAATACAGTTACTTTTACATCAGCATCAAAAACAATTTTAGCTGCATGTGGATCTTTAAAAGTGTTAAATTCTGCAGCACTATTTACATTACCTGCACCTAGTGATCCACCCATAACTACAATTTCTTCTACTTTGTTTAAAAGATGAGGATATATTTTTATAAACAAAGCAATATTGGTTAAAGCTCCTAGTGCTACTAAAGTTATTTTTTCTTCACTTTTTTCTATTAAATCTTTTATAGCTTCAACTGCAACTTTATCTATAATCTTAGTTTTAGGATAAGGCATAGGATAACCACCAAGTCCATCTAATCCATGGACATGAGACCCATCTATACCAGGTTCAAAAAACAAAGCTTTAGAAACTCCTTTTGCAACCGGTATATCTTTTTCTAAAAACTCTAGAATTCTTAAAGCATTTATAGTAGTTTGTTCAAGATTAACATTACCAAATACTGTAGTTATTAATCTAATATCTAATCCACTTTTAATAGCTGCTGTCAAAGCAATTGTATCATCTATACCAGGATCTGTATCAATCACTATTTTTCTTTTTAACATTTATCCTCCTACTTTTTTAAACTTTCTATTAACCATTTTTCAAATCTATCACCATCTACCTTCACAGCATATCTGACATTATTTTCTTTATTTTTCTCAGGTGTCCAACTCCCAGAAACAAGTGAGCCAATAGCTGCTCCTTCTGTTGCAACATCTATATACATATATTCAAATTCAAACATATCAGGATGTAATAAATAGGCAATAGTAGCACTATCATGCATAGTTAAAACTCCTCTTACTTCCATATATCCTTTAAGTATATTATATGCCATATCAGCTACCTTCCCATTACCCTTTAAAGCCTCAAAAGATTTAGGACTTATTAAACAATTTCTAGTTACATCTAATCCAAATGCAGTTATTTTACATCCTGAATCAAATACTATTTTGGCAGCATGTGGATCTTGAAAAATATTTGCTTCAACAACACTATTAACATTTCCACCGCTAAGTGATCCACCCATTATAACTATTTCATATATTCTTTCTTTTAAATTAGGATATAGCATTAAAAATACTGCAATATTGGTTAAAGATCCTACTGCTACTAAAGTTATCTTTTCATAAGAATTAACAACAATATCCTTTATGGCTTCTACCGCATTTTTATCTATAACTTTTTTATTTGTTTTAGGTAATTCATATCCACCCATACCATTTGCTCCATGTATAGCTGAAGCATCCCTGTTGGGTCTAAAAATTATAGCCTTATCTATCCCTTTAGCAACAGGTATATCTTTACCTAAAAAATCAACTAATTTTAAAGCATTATCTGTTGTTATATCCACATTAACATTACCAAAAACACTTGTTATTAATTCTATATTCAAATCATTCTTAATACCAGCTGCTATAGCAATAGCATCATCTATCCCAGGATCTGTATCAAATATTATTTTTCTTTTAATCATTTTCTCTCTCCTTTAAAAATACTTTTATCTCTTCTATACTAGGTATTGAATCTTGAGCCCCAATACGAGTTACAACTATAGCTGATGTTGCACTAGCATATTTTAATGATTCTTTTACATTTTCTCCATTTAAAGTTTTTGATATAAAGGCCCCTAAGAAAGAATCTCCAGCAGCAGTTGTATCTATAGCTTTTACTTTAAATGCATCACATTTTTCAACTTCACCTTTTTCATTAAATAGGCATGAACCTTTACTTCCTAAAGTTAAAAGTATATTTTTAATTCCTTTTTCTTTTTTTATTTTTTCTATCTCTAATTCATATCCTAAAACTTCTGAATCAACACCTAAAACAACTTTAAGTTCTGTTTCATTAACTATTAAATAATCTACTAAAGACAATACTTTATCATTAAGTTTAGTAGCAGGAGCTGGATTAAAATATGTAATTTTACCCATATCTCTAGCTTTTTCTAAAACATATTCTATAGTATCCATAGGTATTTCATTTTGTAAAAGAACTCCATCTGAAACCTCTAATTCAGATACTAAACTTTTTTCTATAGAAGCTCTATTTAATTCAAAATTTGCTCCAGGTATTACTATAATATTATTATCTCCTTTAGCATCAACTGTAATAATAGCCTTTCCTGTAGTTACATTAGAATATATAACTTTATTTTTTATTCCATTATCAATTAAATTTTTTATTAATTCTTCTCCATCATCATCTCTACCAACCATACCTATCATAGATACATCAAGCCCAAGTTTAGACATAGCTATAGCCTGATTTGCTCCTTTACCTCCACATGATTTATAGAAATCATTAGCCATTATAGTAGCACCAAGCTCTGGTAATTTTTCTACTCTTGCTGTCATATCCATATTTAAACTTCCTACAACTAATACTCTAGACATATTACTTCCTTTCTAAACTTAATATTACAAAACTTTTTTTTGAGTTTAAAATTTTTTTTATTTTTCTTATTTTAAATTTTTTATTTTTTTCAATTTCTTTTAATCTGTACATAGGTAATATTACAAAAAATACACCATCTTCCATAAGCATATAGTCTACTACATCTAAAAGTTCACTTAAATTTAAACATACCTCAAACTTAGATTTTTTTAAAATCTCATTTTCAGGTAATTTCCCACTATTCATTTTTAAATAAGGTGGATTACTCATTATATATTTAAACTTATTTTTAAAATCAACCGTCATCATATTTTTAATATCCTCATTAAAAATATCTACATTACTCATTTTATTAATCAATATATTTTCTTCGAGCAAATTAAATACTTCTTTCTGTATTTCAACACATATAAATTTATTAAATTGTTCTATATTAAATAACATAATAGTTAACGTCCCTATTCCTGCACCTATATCTAATATATCACCTACACCATTTTCATTTTTCATCTCATTTTTAATAAATTCTACGAGATTTATAGCATCATCTGTTATATTCAAAGCATTATTTCCGTGTTTAATATATTTATTTGTACTTTCTATATAATGTAACATTTTTCTCCTTTATATAAAAAGAGGCGCAATAGCACCTACAATTTACCAATATATTTCTCTACCATACTTACCGTATGCATTTAATATTCTACCTTCATCATTAAATTTTATTTGATAAAATTCAACTCTTCTATTAAATGTTTTATTTACTTCCTTAACTAATTCTCTAAAATCAAGTCTTCCTTCTGCTGTGAAATAAAATATTAATTTATCTCCACCAAACATGTATTCCCCTATTACTAAATTCATTTCCGGCAAAACTCTTTTAACTATTTTTTTACATATAAAATAGGCTTCACGTGCTTTTTCATCTAAAACATCTAATTCCTTAACTTCATCTTCTGTAAGTTTTCTTTTAACTTTTCTAATTTTTAAATCTTCATCTTCTTCCAAAAGAGTCGCACTATTTAATTTATTTTCACCTAAAATTATTCCTATTTGATCCCCTCTTATAGTTTCAACTATAACGTGATCTCCTTTTTCATATTCATTATCATTTTCTATATAAAAAGGATAAACCTTTTTTGTTTTTCTAAAACGTATATTTACTATTTTCATTATATATCCCCATTTTCTAAAAAGCTATAATATTCATTCCCACATATTATAATATGATCTGATACTTTAACATCTATATATGATAATATATTTATTAAATTTTTAGTAACCTCTAAATCATTTTTTGATGGTAGTTTAGATCCGCTAGGATGATTATGAACCAATATTACAGATTTTGCATTATACTTCAAAGACATTTTTACAACTTCTCTTAAATATACTGCTGTTCTATCTATAGTTCCTAAAAACATATCCTCTTCCTTAATAATTCTACATTGTGTGTTAAAAAATAATAGCTTAAAAATTTCTTTTTCTTTATCTACAAAACTATATTTTAAATAATTAATAAGATCACTACAATTTAATATTTTTATTTCATTATCAAATGTCTTATAATATAAAATATTTAAAAATAAATTATCTAAAATATTAAATATTTTTTGAATTTTTATAGGTAAAAAGTCTATATTTTTATCTTTAATAAGACTCCCTAAATTAAAATATTTTTCATCACAATTTTTAATTATTTCATCTAATTTATTTTCTTTTATTTTACTAACAGAACTTATTAATTCCCTTAATATTTCTCTGTCTTTTTCTCTCATAATCTCCCCCTAATATATACCCATTAATATTGTATCATATACAAATTAAAAAATAAAGTATTTGAATAAGTTTTTCAAATTTTGTATAATTTAATATATTACTTAAAAAAAGTAAAGGTGGTATAAATGACAGATATAGAAATTGCAAAGAAAACTAAACTTCTTCCTATAACAGAAATCGCAAAAAAAATAGGAATAGAAGACGATATAGAAAGCTATGGTAAATACAAAGCTAAAATAGATCTAAATGTTTTAGAAAAATTAGAAGCTAAAGCTAATGGAAAATTAATATTAGTTACAGCTATTACTCCAACTCCTTTTGGGGAAGGTAAAACAACAGTATCTATTGGACTTACTCAAAGTCTTAATAAACTTGGCTATTCATCAATAGTAGCACTTCGTGAACCTTCTATGGGTCCAGTATTTGGATTGAAAGGAGGAGCAACAGGAGGTGGATTTTCTCAAGTTTTACCTATGGAGGATATTAATCTTCACTTTACAGGTGATTTTCATGCTATAACTGCAGCGAATAATTTAATAGCTGCAACTTTAGATAATCATTTAAATCGGGGTAATGAACTAGAAATAGATATCAATAACATCTATTTCAAAAGAGTTTTAGACACTAATGATAGAGCTTTAAGAGAAATATCTATAGGACATGGTAAGATAAATGGACCTATAAGAGATGCTTCATTTAAAATAACTGTAGCAAGTGAAATTATGGCTATACTTTGTCTTTCAGAAAATATATTTGATTTAAAGAAAAGAATAGGAAATATTATTATAGCCAAAAATATACATGGTGATTTTATACATGTTAAAGATTTAAAAGTAGAAGGAGCTGCAACAGTAATACTTAAAGAGGCTATAAAACCAAATCTTGTACAAACTACTGAAAATACTCCTGCGATATTACATGGTGGTCCTTTTGCTAATATTGCACATGGATGTAACTCTATACTTGCAACTAAAATGGCTCTTAAATTATCAGATTATACTGTAACTGAAGCTGGATTTGCTGCAGATTTAGGGGCAGAAAAATTCTTTGATATTAAATGTAGAATGGCAAATATAACACCTGATATAGTAGTTATAGTTGCAACTGTTCGTGCACTTAAACATCACGGTAATGGAAATTTAAAAGAAGGTCTTGAAAATTTAAGAAGACATATTGAAAATATATCACTATATAATTTACCTGTAGTTGTTGCTATAAATAAATTTAGTGATGATAGTGATGAAGATATAGAATTAATAGAAGAATATACTAAAAAGAGAAATGTAAAATCTATACCTATTACGATACATGAAAATGGAGGTAACGGTGGAATACATCTTGCCGAAGAAATAGTTTCATTATTGAATCAAGAAGAAGATATTCCTTCTGAAAGTGTAAAATCATCATTTGAATTTTTGTATACACTAGATAAAAGTATAGAAGAAAAAATAGAAATATTGTGTAGTAAAATATATGGTGCAGGAAGTATAGCTTATTCTGATAAAGCTAAAGAAAAAATTAAATTATTTACAGAAAAAGGTTTTGATAAATTACCTATATGTATGTCAAAAACACCTGCATCATTATCAGATGATCCAAAACTTTTAGGATCACCTCGTGGATTTGAATTTAAAATAACCGATGTAAATATATCAGCAGGTGCAGGATTTTTAGTGATCATGGCAGGAAATATATTAGATATGCCTGGTCTTCCAAAAATTCCAGCTGCAGAACATATAGATATAGATGAAAATGGAGAAATTATAGGATTAAGTTAGGAGAATTATGAAAAAAATATTATTATTATCAATTTTATTTGCTTTTGCTTCATGTTCAAGTTTAGGTGTTGAAGTTAAAGCACAGGCTAATACTTCTTATGGAGCTTATACTACATCAAACAATGATAAAGTAAGCTTTTTTGATGGTGGCTTTAATGTTACAACTTACAAAAATATAATAAGCATACTATCAGATCTAGATTTAAAACTAGGAGTAGGTTTAGAAGGAGGAAAACTTAAGGCTATTTCAGCTACAGATAATGACTTTGAAAATAAGCTTTATATAAGTCCTCAAGCAAGTGTAGAAATAAGTAAAAAAATGAGTTCAGATGTAAAATTACACGTAGGTGCCAATATAGGAACATTCCACGTATTAAAAGCTAAAGATATATCTATAAATAAAGTTACTGTGAAAGGAAGTTTAGGTGCTACTTATAAAAATGTATTAACTGGTGAAGTTAGTTTAGGTTATCCTCAATACCTTTCAATAGGAGCCGGACTTAGAATAGGATTATAAAAAATAACGTGTCCTTAATTTAGGACACGTTTTATATTTCTAATATATCTATTTTTATTACTTATTTTTTTATCATTAAATAAAAATACTTGCATCTCATCTAAGTAAAACTCTTCAACATCTTTAAAAGGTTTTTTTAATTTTTTAGAATTAACTTCTAAATATTCCTGTATAGTTTTATCAAAATCAAATAATATATTTTTCCTAACTCTACCTTTATTATTTAATACTTTAATCATCATTTCATGTAAATAACTTTTAAATGATCTATCTAACATTATTTCTTTCTCCTAATAATATATATAACTATGTTCATAATAGCACTTGAAAGAACTACTGGAACATAGTTAATATACATTGCATAAGCCTTATCTCCCTGTGCAAAAAATAAAAGAATTACACTCACCATATTAATAATTAATGGTGGAAGATAGAGCTTATGCGTGACTTTATTAAGAAGGTAGGTTATAAATAACGAAACCAAAATATATATTTTACTATAATATAGCCAAAGAGCTATAAAATTAAATATATACATTATCCTTTAACTGCTCCCATAGTTACACCTTGTGTGAAGTAGCTTTGGAACATTAAGAATACTATTATCATTGGTAATGAAGCAAGAGCCGCTCCTGCCATTAATAATCCATAATTTAAAGAGAATTCAGCTTGTTGTGCCATAGATGCAACTCCAAGTGGTAAAGTTTTCATTAAATCACTATTTGTAAATACAAGTTGTGAGAAATAGTCATTCCAACTTGCTATAAATGTAAATATAGCTAAGGCACCTATACCTGGTTTTACTATAGGTAAAACTATATTCCAGAAAGTTCTAATTTCTCCACATCCATCAATTCTTGCAGATTCAAGTAATTCATTAGGTACTGAGTGTGAAAATTGTTTCATCAAGAATACCCCAAATGGCCATCCTACTGCTGGTAATATTAATGCCTTATATGTATCTATCCATCCAAGTTCTGTTATAAATCTTAATAAAGGTATTAAAATAACTTGTTTTGGTAATGCCATAGCTGCAACAAATACTATAAATATTAAACTAACTCCTGGAAAACTCTTTTTAGCAAGAGCATATCCTGCAAGAGCTGCTGTACTACAAACTAATATTGTTGTCATAAATGATACAAAGACAGAGTTAAAGAACCATCTTAATGTATGAGAACCTGAAGCAAATAATAATTGTTCATAATTCTTTAATGTTGGTGTCATTGGAAACCATTCAGGTGGTATGCTTATGGCAACCTCTTGTAACTTAAATGATCCTGTAAATATCCAATAAAATGGAAATATGAAAAATATTGCAAATCCTATCAATATTATCATAGATATTACACCTATAGGTGTCGTCTTTTTGACTTCCATATTTTCTCCTCTCTAGTCTGCATCGTATGATAAGAACTTAAATTGTAAGATTGATATAATCCCTATAATCACAGCTAACACAACACCCATAGCTGTAGAAACTCCAAATCTACTTTGTACTATAGCTATTTGATAAACTAAATACATTATAGTTGATGTAGAATAATTAGGTCCACCAGCTGTTAATAATTGTATTAAAGCAAATATTTGGAAACTATTAATTGTTGTAACAACAACAATATATAGAGTTGTTGGCTTAATTAAAGGCCATATAATATGTCTAAATGCATTAGCATCTGTTGCACCATCTATTTTTGATGCTTCAATTAAATCTTTAGGAACATTACCTAAAGCTGCTACATATAAAATTATAGGTTGACCAACACTGGTAGTAATCAATATTGCTATAATTGCAAATATAGCAGTTTTAGGATCACCAAGCCAGTCAACATGTGAGTTAGTAATATGTGTACTATTTAAAATGTAATTTAGTATTCCATATTTAGGATGGTAAATCCAATTCCAAACAACTGTTACAGAAACAACTGAAGATATAGCTGGAATATAGAATATACCTCTAAAAAATGATCTAATGAAAGCATTTTTTTCATAAATGTTAATAGCAACAAATATTGAGAAAGCAACTACTATAGGAACTGCTATTAAAGTTATTAAAACAGTATTAACAGTAGATTTTATAAATATATCATCACTGAATAAATTAATATAATTTTTTAAACCTACAAATGTTATATTACGTCCTCTAAATTTAAATAATGATAAATAAACTCCTTTTATCATCGGATATAGTACAAACGTTAGGAAAAATACCATAACCGGAGCTATAAAAGCATAAGCACTATAATCTATTTTCTTCCAATTAATTTTTTTAATAGAAGCAAACATTAATTCCACCTCTCTTTTTAAAAAGGTAGAGGGTAACCCCTCTACCCATATATTAAATATTATTTAGCATCTTCTATAGTCTTATTAGCATCAGCAACAAATTTATCTAAAGCATCTTTAGGTGAAATTTGTCCATTTAATACTGATTGAACCATATTGAACCATAATGGTCTCATTTGAGCATAACCATCTATAGTGTTGTAGTAAGATCCATATTGACCACTTAAGCTTTCTAAGAATTTAGTTTCTGCATCATCACCATATATTCCAGTTTGACCAGTTGGTGAGAAGTTCTTAGTTGCTTTAAGAGTTCTTAATCCCCATTCAGCATCATTAGTTATAAAATCAACGAATTTTTTAGCTGCTGCTGCACGAGCTGCATCACCGTTATCAAATATAGCAGAACCTGCAAGTAAGAATTCATATTGAGCTTTTCCACTTTCATTAGGAAGTGCAACATAAATAGGATCTACTTTACCAGCAGCTATAGCTTCAGCATCTTGTCCTTTAAGACCTGGAGAATAAAGAATAGTTCCAGCAGCTTTACCACTTCTAA
Source organism: uncultured Streptobacillus sp. (assembly GCA_963539215.1). Lineage (GTDB taxonomy): Bacteria > Fusobacteriota > Fusobacteriia > Fusobacteriales > Leptotrichiaceae > CAURNT01. The sequence continues at coordinate 39,316 of CAUTJT010000005.1, forward strand.
ATGCTTCTAAAGCATCTTTAGCTTCAGCAGAAACACCTTTACCTAAAAGACCTGCATCATAAGCTTTTTTAATCCATTCCATAGCTTTAACACCATTTTCATCATTTATAGTGTATTTTTGAACTTTAGAATCTGTAATCCATGAATTATATAAGTTAGAAACGAAGGCTCTTGGACCTTGGTCCCCTGCTTGAGATTTAGTATAGAATAGTATTGGATCTATGCTTGCATCTTTTTTATGTATTTCAGTTAATAAAGCTTCAAATTCAGCTGGAGTCCAGTTTCTTCCTTCTTTATTTAAAGGTAATAATTCAGTAACTCCTAATTTATCTGTAAGAACTTTGTTAAATGCCATTACAAATGGTGCAGTTCCTAAAGGATAAAGATATACTTTACCATCATAACTTGCAGCATTTATTACTGTTTCTGAATATTTAGATTTATCTATTTCATCAAATGCAACTAAATATCCTTTCTTAGCCCAATCTATAACACGTCCTGGAGCATCTACTACAACGTCTGGAGTTGATTTAGATTGTATAGCTGTTTCTAATTTAGCTGGTCCATCAGTAAAGTCGATTTTTTGATACTCAACTTTAATATTTGGATATTTTGCTTCAAACGCAGCTATTAAAGCTTTGTCATATTCTTCAGGAGTTTTGAACTCTGAATCTGAAGTAAAGTTAGGGAATGACCAATATTTGATTGTTACTGGTGCATTTTCATCTACTTTAGTTTCAGCTTTTGAACCACAAGCAAATGCAGTTAAAGCTAATGTAGCTGAAGCTACTAATGTTTTAAAGATATTTCTTTTCATAAAAACCTCCAAAAATTTTTTATTTAATATTTATTAATTACTTCTTCTATTTTTTCATTTATTCTTTCACATAATTGTATATCTTCTTTATCTGTTATAGGAAGCATAGGTCCTCTAGGTTGTCCAGTTTCTACTCCTCTTAAGTGTAAAACATACTTAGCAACACCATATAAAGAAGGTCCACCTAATAACATTTTAATAATTTCATTTACTTCATTTTGTAAACTACGAGCTTTTTCGAACTCTCTATTTTTCATAAATTCATCAAGTTTTAAGAATAATTCAGGCATAACACCATAAGTTCCACCTATACCACTATCTGCTCCTATCATTCTTCCTGCTATGAATTGTTCATCTGGTCCATTAAACACTATGAACTCTCCGTTTTTTACTTGTTCCCCTATATATTTAAATTGTTGTAATTCAAATGTTGATTCTGAAGAACATTTAATTCCAATAACTTTATCCATAGCTGCCATTTCTTTAAATAATGTAATTGGCAAATTAAATCTTGTTGTTTGTGGAATATGATATATTATAAACGGTAAATCTGTTGCATCTATCATAGATTCCCAATGTTGTTTAACTGCCTTAGGTGAAAATCCATAATATACACATGGAATTGATGAAACTGCATCTACACCTAACTCTTCAGCATGTTTAGCAAGTCTTACAGATTCAGGAGTTGAATTAGCTCCTATATGAACTATTATAGTTAATTTTCCTCTAGCTTCTTCCATTACTGCTTCAAGAACAGCTTTTCTTTCTTCTTCACTTTGTAAAACTCCTTCACCTGAAGATCCATCAACATAAAGTCCTTTTACTCCTTTTTCAATGTAGTATCTTGTTAAAGCTTTAGCTCTTTCTCTACTAATATTTCCTTCATCATCATAAGTAGAATACATTGCTACAAATACCCCTTTGAATTTTTCTAAATCGTACTTCATTGTTCTTCCTTTCTTTTTACAATATAGTATATACCATATATACCTGCACCATTTTCTAATTTTGCTAGCTGTATATCAGGTTCAAAACTGCTATCTATTAATTTATTTTTTATAGAATCTTTAATTCTATTTTCTAGATATTCTCTTTGAGCTGTTATACCCCCACCAATAATTAAAGTATTAGGATTTAATATATATATAATATTTAGTATACCTTCACTTAAATTATCTATTAATTCATCAATAGCTTCTTTACATAATTTATTGCCTTTTTTAGCATTTTCAAAAATATATAAACCATCTACTTTTTTACCTAATTTTTTACTTACTGAATCTGTTAAATAAGTAGTTGATGCAAGTTCTTGATACATTTTACCTTTTAAAGGTAAATATCCTATTTCACCTGCTTTTTGAGTAGCTCCCTTATACAACTTTCCTTCTTGTATAAAAGCACCACCAACTCCAGTTCCTATAGTTAAACAGAATACATTACCTTTATATGAACCATAAAAATATTCACCAATAGCTGCACTGTTTACATCATTTTCAACAAAACAATCAAGATTAAATCTATCTTTTATCTCTTTTTTAAAATTAGTTCCTATATATCCAGGTATAGTCGGCCCTGCAAAAATTATTTCACCTTTTTCTGAATCTACAACTCCTGCTGTAGATATACCTATACAATCAAGATTATCATATGATTCTATAACATCTAGTACATCTCTTAATATATGATTTTTATCTTTTTCTTTTCTTGTTGGAATTTTATTTATCTTAATATCCTTAAGATTATCATTTTCTATTAATGCATATTTTATTGCTGTTCCACCTATATCAAAACATAATACACGCATTATAATCCCATACCTTTAATAAATCTTGTAGTAATTTCAAGAGGTCTTGTTATAGCTCCTCCTACAACTACTGCATAAGCTCCACTTTCTAACATTTTTTTAGCTTGTTCCGGAGTATGTATTCTTCCTTCTGCAATTACTGGTATTTTTAATGTTTCAGATAATCTCTTTATTAAATTAAAATTTGGTGCCTCATCATTTAATGTATAATCAGTATATCCATTTAATGTTGTTCCTACTAAATCTACACCTGCTTTTTCTGCATTTACTCCTTCTTCATAATTAGATATATCTGCCATTAAAACTATTTCAGGATATTTTTCTTTAATTTCTTTAATAAACTCATTTATGCTTTTCCCGTCTCCTCTTTCTCTCATAGTACAATCAAGTGCTATAATATCACTCCCAGCTTCCATAAGTTCATCAATTTCTTTCATTGTAACTGTAATATATTGAGAAAAACCTTCGTATTGTCTTTTTATTAATCCTATAACAGGAACTTTAACTTCTTTTTTTATTTCTACTACATCAATAACTCCACTTGTTCTTATACCTTTTGCACCTGCTTGTAATGCTGCCCTTGCCATTAAAGGCATTATTGTTGAATTTTCAACATATAAAGGTTCACCAGGTAAAGCTTGACACGAAACTATTAATTGTCCTTTAAGACTTTCTAGCATTTCCTTTTTTCCCATACTTCCTCCTACTTTAAGTTTAGACTAGCTTTTAATACATTACGAGTTCTAAACCCCGGCTTATATTCTCCATTTATTAAATACACATCATCTAATATTTTTAGTAATGTTGACCCACAAGTTGCATTTTCAATATTACCTTTAGATAATAATTCTAATTTTTCATTTACTATATCATACACATATATATCTTTATTAAACTTAACTTCTTCTCTACTTTTATTAAAATATTCTTTTTTAAACTCTATATCACTTAATTTTTTTACAGCTTCATCAAAAATTTCTTTATTACATCCACCAGTAATTAAAACTTTTTCATTAGATATCTTTAAAAAAGAAGATCCCGTTAAATTAATATTTAAATCTTCTAATTGTTCCCATTTATCATTCAATATATCATACTTGTATGAATCTAAATGACATATATTGGAAGCTCCACTTAAAACATATATATATCCATTACTTTCAAAATATACACTCTGTTCACGAGGAATTCCTATAAAATCTGACTTTTTATTTAAACTTAAAGTCTCTAAATCAAATTCATATACATTTTCTTTACCAAAATATATTTTCCCTTTATATATACAACCATATCCTCCAACTACTTCAAAACCTAAATCATAAATTTCCTCTTCTTGTAATTCATTGTTTTTAAAATAGTATTTATATATCTTAGTATTGCCAGCTCCTGATATGAAATATATTATATTATTTTCTTTTAAACATATTCCTCTATCTGGTGCTATATTCCCCATTTTTTTACTTATTAAATTAAAATTCGTATCGTATATATACATGTCTTTATGAGTTACACGCATACCCTGAGGTGGTACCCCATCTGGAAAGTTTGATCCTCCATAAAGTATTACCTTATCATCTATACTTTCACAAAATAGTGATGTTAATCCTATAGCATGACCTATTTCTTTAATCTTTTTAAATTCCATATAAACTCCTTGATTATGCAGGGGCTTAAATAAGCCCCTGAAAAAAAGAAAGAAAGTGAGAAAATACTATAAACTAATATTTTCTTCAGTATTAATATCAAATATATGACATTTGCTCGTATCAAAGTGGAATCTTTCATTCCCCTTCTTGCTTCCATCACTTATTCCTTCAACATTTATTCTTGAAATAAATTGATTTCCACCTAACATAAAGTATATATATTCCTCATTACCCATTTGCTCAACTACAGATACATCTCCTAACAATGCATCTCCATCTTCTTTTTCTGCTACAGTAATATTTTCTGGTCTTATACCAAATACTACTCTTTGTCCTATATGATCTTTAACTTTTTCCGCTTTTTCTTTTGCTATTTTTATCTTAACCCCATTTATATCTACATAAACCTCTCCTGCTTCTTCTAAAAGATTTCCTTCTAATAAATTCATAGTAGGTGATCCTATAAATCCTGCAACAAATTTATTAGCTGGTTTATGATATAGATTTAAAGGAGTGTCAACTTGCATTATTCTTCCAAGTTTTAAAACTGTTATTCTATCTCCCATAGTCATAGCTTCTACTTGATCGTGTGTTACATATATCATTGTATTTTTTAATTCTTTATGTAATTGTGTTATTCTTACACGCATTGACACTCTTAATTTCGCATCTAAATTTGATAATGGCTCATCAAATAAAAATACCTTCGGTTCTCTTACTATAGCACGTCCTAATGCTACCCTTTGTCTTTGTCCTCCTGACATTTCTTTTGGTTTTCTATCTAAAAGTTCTGTTATTTCTAACTTTTCTGCTGCTTCTCTTACTCTCTTATCGATTTCATCTTTTGGAGTTTTCTTTAACTTTAATCCAAAAGCCATATTTTCATATACTGTCATATGTGGGTATAATGCATAACTTTGGAAAACCATAGCTATTCCTCTATCTTTAGGAGGTATATCATTTACTAATGTATCTCCTATATATATTTCTCCTCCTGTTATATCTTCAAGCCCTGCTATCATTCTTAATGTTGTAGATTTTGCACATCCTGATGGTCCTACAAATACCATAAATTCCCCATCTTTAATTTCTAAATCTATTCCATGTACTGCCTTGAATCCATTCGGATATTGTTTCTCTACACCCTTTAATACAACTTTTGCCATATTTTTATCTCCTCCATGTATAAATCTCTCTTCACCTTATAATACAGTATAGCTTCATTTTTCATAAAGTCAATACCAAAATGAAAAAAAATTTCTAAATTTTCAAATAACGTAAAACACAGCTTAAATAAACACTTTTTTAAATAAAATTTAAACATATTCATTAAAATTTTTTCAAATATTTAAATAAAAAAATATGATAAATATAAAAATTTTTCATTTTAAAATAAAATAACCCATACATTAAAAATGTATGAGTTATTTATAAAAGCATTATTAGTCTATATTATTAAAATCTGATACCTAATCCTAAGTTTACATAATTATTATTTCCAGTACTTAACTCTGCAACGAAATTCTTGTATGATCCCCCTAAATATCCTTTTACATCAAAATTAGATTGTGTGTATTTTTTAAAACTTGTTTTTCTTCCTAAAACTTCTCTATCTTCTTTAAAGAAATCAGAGAAATAGAAAGTTTTTCCTAAATTTACTCCTGCATAAACTTTAATTTCATCATTTACTTTCTTAGATAATTCCATAGTTACATGTGGTGTTACTTGTGTTGAATAAAAATGTAGTGCTTGTCCTGCTGCTTCCATTTGTTTAATTGCGTCTTCCATTTCTTTTATATCTTCTTTAGTTGTTGAAGGATCTTTTTTCATCTTTTCTAACTCTTCCTTCATTCCTTTATAGATATTCATATTATTTTCAACTGCACCTTTTCTTTCATCGTCATGCATTTTAACTATTCTTCCATAACCTACACCTAAACCTGCACCATATTTAAATTCCATATCATCTCCAGGATTCATAGAATTTAAAACTGTAAAGTCTACTCCTGCTGATAAAAGATTTCCATAACTTCTCTCTACTTTTTTAGAGTTTACATCAGCTATAATATCTTCTTTTCCATAATTTACATTTAATAAAGTCTTAGTTTCTAAACCAAATCCTAACATTGATAAAGTTAATCCTAGCAACATTAATTTTTTTCTCATTTATTTACCTCCTATAAATATGTTTTATTATATCAGTTTGTTTCGTTTTTGTCAATTGTAATAAAAAATGGCTAAAACATTAGGTTTAAAGCCATTTTACTTTACATATATTTATATCTGTAAATAAAAAATTATCTTAAATTTGATCTTGCTATCATATTTATAGTATGTCTTTCTCCTCTGATTACCATAGAAATTTCAAATATATTCATATAAGGACTAACTCCAAGATGAGTTCCATCTCCTGTATGTTGTATATCAAATCCTGCCATTTTATTATACATAGCTATCTGTCTCACAACTTCTGGTCTCGAGCTTTCTTGACTTGTTCCTATAGCTGACATAGCTAATTTTCCTCTTTTATGTATTTGTCTTACTATTGGAGCTATCAATTCTAAAGTTACTCCCGGTACTGTACCTATAGCAGGAAGTAATATTATATCTGCTCCTGCATCTATAAATTTATTTATTGCTTCCATATCAACTATTTCTTCATCCACTCCTGCACCGTGCATTTTACCAGCTATTATAACTCCAGAAAAATTATCTTTTGCAATTTTTATAGCTTTTTCTATTTCTTTATTAGTAACACCTGTTGCCGGATTCCCTGTTAAACAAATAAAATCAAAACCTAACTCATCTGCTTTTTTAAGACTTTCTACACTTGATGTTCTACCTAAAGAAATTTTTTCTACATCTTCTAACATTTTAGCACTCAAATCTACAGGTTCAAGATTTACTCCAACTGGTCTTCCAACTAATTTTTTTAAATCTCTAATAGGATCATTACTATCTGGTAATCCTGTTATTTTTACATCAAATACATCTATTACATTTAAAAGTATAAGATCTGCTCCAAAAGCACGTGCAACCTCACTATTAGTAAGACTAGGATCAACCGATCTACCTGAAGCTATATTTTCAGAAAGAACCGTTCTTCCTTCACTTGCATGTATAGCATTCAATAATTCCTCCCTATTCATAGATAAAAAATCACTAGCATTACAATTTAATAGTCTCTTAGCCATATTATCTCCCTTCTAATATTCTATATCTTCAATAGATTTTAAATTTTTATTTAATATTATACTTTCTATTTTTGTATCATGCATTCTAATTACCCTATCTGCAATAGGAGCAAGTGCTGAATTATGTGTAACAATTATAACGGTAGAACCTTTAATCCTTGCCATATCTTGTAATATTTTCAACACTTGTTTCCCTGTCCTATAATCCAAGGCCCCTGTTGGTTCATCACAAAGTAATATTTTAGGATTTTTAGCAACTGCCCGTGCAATAGCTACTCTTTGTTGTTCTCCACCTGATAATTGTGATGGAAAATTATTAATTCTAGTCCCTAATCCTACTTCTATTAAAGTTTTTTTGGGATCCAGTGCATCTTTTACTATTTCTGATGCTAATTCTACATTTTCTTTAGCAGTTAAATTAGGAACCAAATTATAGAATTGAAAAACAAAACCTACATCATTTCTTCTATACTCAGTTAATTGTTTAGCATTAAATTTAGATATATCTACTCCATCTATTATGACCTTACCTTCATCACAAGTATCCATTCCTCCCAGTATATTTAATACTGTAGATTTACCAGCACCTGAACTTCCAATTATTATTACAAGCTCTCCCTTTTCTATTTCAAAATTAATATCATTATTAGCTATGATTTCTACTTCCCCAACCATATATTTTTTATAACAATGTTCCATTTTAATATATGCCATAACAACCTCCTACACTCTTCTTAGAATTATACACCAAATTCTTAAAAATTGTAAATATTGATTAAATTTTATTTTAAGTTAAATAAAAAAGAGAAAAAATTATAAAGAATAAATTCTTTTTGATTTTCTCTTTAATATTCTCTTATCTATATTTATTTTCAAATTCAATTAAGAATTTTCAATAAATATTCATCAAGAAAATTTATAGCTTGTTTTCTAATATTATTTGCTATTCCATGATAAGCTTCAGCAAAACCACCGCAAATAGCAGCTAGTGTATTACTATAACCACCTATTGATATTGCATTTCTTATTACATCTTCAAAATTAGTTGATTCAAAAAACGCTTGTAATACTTGATGTACAGTATTTTGAGATGTTTCATTAAACTTATATGTATCTCTAATTTCATCTAAAGTTAATCTTATATCCTAAGCCCTCTATGTATCTCACCATATATCTAACATCTAAACAAATATAAGTAATCTTATTTATTACTACCTCCATCATTTCTAATAAACTTTACAAGTCTGAAAGATCATATAATATTTTTCTTGAAACAGCTTCCTTTTTTTAGTTTATATTTAATTTCTTTTATTTTTATAACAATTTACTATTCCACAATTTCTATACTTCTAAATATATACCTTTATTTCTTAAATTTTCTATGCAATCAGCCAAATATTCAACATTATGTTCTTCGTAAATTGGATTTCCTATAATCTCCTCTTTAAGATTATCGTATTTTTCTGCTGTCCTTCCTCTATAATTTTTATCTTTCCATTCCAAAGAAACATTATATCCTCTTTTTTCCATCTCCTCCATAACCAATATATGGTAAACAAAAAGATGATATGGGGAATATGTAAACACATAATCCACAGTTTGATGTTTCTTTTTCCATCCATTACCCCTTAGAGCACAACATTCCCTATGTTGTCCAAGAAGCTGATTTTTGGGCAATAAATGGATAAGGTTTTCATGCCATAGTCTCATATTATTCTCCTATTAACAAAATTGATTTTTTTAAATATTCATTAGGGTATTTCTTTAGTAGAGTATTAACGTATTCAATTACAATATTTTGATTATATTTACCTTCCATATATCCATTTAATATATTAAATAATACCTGTTTTTCAATTGTACTTGCATCTTTTTTAAAATATCCCCATATATGAAGAACAGCATTACTAAAATCTTTTTTGCTCTCCTCCATATCTTTTGTTTCTTGTATTTTTTTATTTAGCCACAAAACATCTAATTCTTTTCCTTTCAAGTACTCTCTTATCTCCAAATAAACTTTATGCGATTTACTTAGTACAAAATATTTATTTTTTGACCATAACTCTTCACATTCTTTTCTTACATTTTTATATATCATAAACTCTTCTTTCAAAATATTTAAACTAAAATAAATTCCATATAATGTATTATCATTTAGCCCTTTATTAATAATATTTAAATTTTTTATTTAGATAATGTATAAATTAATATCCTACATTACTATATGTTAAAGTTGGCTACAATATAAAGAATTTTAATTACTATAACCTCTTCATATTAATATTTATAACCCACTATTTCCACAAAAGCCTCCCATCAATGATGAGAGGCTTTTTACCCAATTTACCTCAATTTAACAAATTCATTTAGAATCTACTTTTAGTAATTTTTATAGTATTACTCATGAGATTTTTTTCCTAAAAAATGTTGAAAAAGTGTATTTCCAAAAGTTTTTCAACATAAGCATATTTTATTACTTTATTCCAACTCTTCATATAAAACCTGCTATTATTATAAAATAAGCATTTACAGGACTTTCATCTGCACTCATTTTATAATTTTACAGTTTTTATAGATGTTTTATGATCAAAATACTTCAAAATTACTTCATGATACTTCAAATGGATTATCTTTGATTATTATATTCTGTTTATCTTATCAAGTATATAATCAATCCATAGTTTATTCTCAATATTTCTTTGATTATCTACATTACAAACTGTTATGTTTTCTATTTTTTCGATGATGAGTCGTTCTATGATTTGTTCCTTTGAGGCATTCTTATCTACTATTATTACGTTTTTATCATCATCATTAACCAATGTTCTTATAATGCCGTTAATGTGCTCATCGTCTTTATTAAATCCGAATCCTACTATAACAATATAATCAGTTTCTTTCCAATCTCTATATAAATCTACATATTCACAAGATTTGAAAATAGAAGTCATAGGTTTTGTTCCACTTTGAGTAAAAAGTAACGGAACAATAAATTTACCACTCAAATTCTCTTTTGTATCTATTTTATTTAAATATGGATCATACCACTGAGCCACAGAACCGTTTAAATAGGTAATGTCTTCCTTAAGTTTTTCTATAATTATCTTATTATAATTTGTTGTTGCAATCTTAGCGACTTCTATACTCGATTTTTCAATGCTATCCTTCAAATCATCATAGTACCCCCTATTAGTTATATTCAACGGAGGATTCTGCTCTATATAATTTTTGACAGTCAACAAAAATATAGATATCTTACAAAACTTTGCCCACTCATTTTTAGGACAATACAAATAATGCCAATTAGAATCAATTAAAGATTTATAATCTAATACCGATGAAAAAATATCTTCTAGTATATACTTCGCAAAATATACTATTTTTGACTGATCATCTAAAGACTCCATATTTACACTTTTAAAATTATCATATAAATACTCTAACCCAATCACTCCTGCTGATTGATAATTTAACCTTAGAACCTCTCCTATATCATCAAATAAATCAATTTCTTCGTCTTTTTTCTTAAAAATATTATCATTAATATTTTTGACCAAACTGGACCCTAATGCACCAATTTGCAGTTGTAAAATTGAAACAATAATTTTTTTAAGTTCTGATTGCAGATTGCTGCGCAGTTCTTTCCCTTTATAAATTAATAAAAGCGCAGAAAAATAATGACTCTTAAAGATCTTATTTCCTTCATTTAAGACTGGATTAAATGATACGCTATTATTCAATTGACAATCGCTTACCTTTCTTTTCAACATATTATATATTATTTCATCTATATTCCCTATATGCTTTTTTCCTTTTTCAGCATAAGAGTCAAAAGCGTTCAAATTGCTAATGATATATTCACGTTTATGTTCAAGAGTATCTTTTACTATATTCTCAATTACAGATTTCCCATATGTACTTACACTTCTTGTTTCATAATCCTCTGGCAACCAATTTCCTGCATACTTAGTTGTATTATTTATGGAATCCCTCATTTCAATAAATTCTTTTTTACTAATAGATACATCTTGTCTAAAAATATCTAAAGCAAACTTTCCACCTGTGGGTAGACCATAACAAATCTCTGCTCCTGCACCAAACAAAAACCCTATTTTTACCATAAATCCTCCTATTTTCTAATCCTTAGGTGATATTATTAAATATCATCCAGCCAAAAATTCAAAAATACTTTCCACTTTTATTTCCACTTGCTTATCCTCTCTATAGCTATTTCCTTGCTTTATTTTACTTCCTATACGAATTCCATAATATCATCTAAGCTATAATCCAATACCTTACAGATTTCCCCAAGGACTTTCACAGTAACATTCTCATTTTTATTGAGTTTATTGATTATGTATGTACTGACACCTGCAAGTTCTGACAATTCTTTCTTCTTCATATTCCTATCCAGCAGAATGTGCCATAGTTTTTTATAATTAGCTTTCATGATAAACCCACCCTCTACGAATATATAAAAACCTCTCACATTATAACATAATTTCAAATTAAAATATAGCGATAACTCTATATTTGAAGTGTAAAGTTTGAAATGCCTAAAAAATTTTTATTTTAATTTTTTTGTAAACCCCAAATACTCATTTTTATATTTTATTTTTTTTATAAATATGATATCATAATTTTAAAGATTTATTATATGTCATTATAATAATATCTTCTGATTCGATTTCCTCTATAGATAGTTTGTTAAGAATGATTTTAGAAAATCTTTCTTTAAATAACTCTATAAGGAATTTATTTTTATATTTAGGTTTATACATACTATTTATATTTAATACTATGAAATTTATATCATCTTGTGAATAATTAGATAAATCTACCCCTTTAGGTATATATCTCCTTAATATTCTATGTATATTTTCAACATTTCCTTTTTGATACGGTTTACCTGCTTCACAATAAAATATTTTAAATCTTCTTGTGTAAGAATCATAAATACTTTTTGTTATTATTTCATGATTTAAAAACTCACTACCTTGATCTGCTAAAAGTACTCCAAACAACCTTTTAAAATTCTTATGTCCTATTCTTTTCTCTATCCAATCAAATACTTTAGCAACACTTGTTGGATACTTATTCTTTATTTTAAAAATTAATACAAATTGTATACTCGGAATAAACATTATAAATAAATATATATTAGATCCTTTTATCCCTTCAAATAAATCTATTTCAGTTATTATAGAATTATTGTTTTCTTGTTATATTTAATAACTCCTTTTTTTACCCAGTTATATATTGTTTGCCTACTTAAAGTTTTATTAAATTTCCTATATATCATTGCCACTATATGTGGTATAGGTTGATTTTTATTTAAACATTTACTAACAAAGTCCAAGAATAATATTTGCTTACTACCTGCACCTCTCTTATTTCTTTTATCATAGTCTTTTTGTGCATACTTACTATCATATACAACATAATCATAGGTACAAGTATTTCTTTTAAACTTATAGCATTTATTACAAACTTTAGGATTTTATTTAAAAGATTACATATATGTTCTTCTATAGAAGATATATGAGTAATAGTTTTAGAATTTAATAGTAAGTGTTTTCTATTATTAACTTCTCTCAATATAGTTTTATAGTCATGTTTAAGTATTTTTGATATTTCCATTATACTTTTACCCTCTTGTAAATAAATTTCAATTCTAAACCTATCATCGTGTTTCAATTACATTACAGCTTCATTCTAATTTTAGGCATTTCTAATTTTTTTTGCATTTGAGGTTTACAATTTAAGATTTTTTAATAGCTTGTATACCTTAATTTTAGAGGGTTATTGATTATATTGTCAATATTTAAGTAAAACAATTTAAAAAATAAGAGCCTTGAAACCCTTATTTTTAAAGTGTTTTATTTATATTGCAATTGTAATATTTGTGCAGAATTAAATTTGAAATACAAAGTCATTTTAAAAAATTATTTTCTACATTCTTATTCAATCACAAATCTACATTCTTATATTATCACAAACAGGTTTGTTGATATTTTTCAATATTTTTTTCTTTTGTTAAAAAATCTACCTCCAAACTGTTTTTATTTTTTCTGTCCAGTTTATTAGTACATGTTCTATTTATACTATGTTAGCTTAATTATTTTATTTTAAAAATATTATATCTAAAGAACAACAATTAATATCAATGATCCTAATTAATTCTTATTCTACTCCCACTCTATAGTTGCAGGCGGTTTAGAAGATATATCATAGGTTAATCTATTTATTCCTTTTACTTCATTTAATATTCTATTTGATACTTTTTCTAAGAATTCATAAGGAAGACGTGACCAAGTAGCTGTCATAAAGTCTATAGTATTTGCTGATCTTAAAACTGCTGTATATTCATAAGTTCTTTCATCTCCCATAACCCCTACTGATTTAACTGGAAGTAGTACAACAAATGCTTGACTTACCTTACTGTATAGTCCTTCTTTTCTTAATTCTTCTATAAATATATCATCTGCTTCACGTAATATATCTGCTTTTTCCTTAGTAACTTCACCTAATATTCTAATACCAAGTCCAGGCCCTGGGAATGGATGTCTATCAACCATATAATCAGGTATTCCTAATTCTCTTCCTACTTTTCTTACTTCATCTTTAAATAATTCTCTTAAAGGTTCAAGTAATTTAAAGTTTAAATCTTCAGGAAGACCTCCAACATTATGATGTGATTTTATAGTTACAGAAGGTCCTTTAACAGATACTGATTCTATAACATCTGGATAAATTGTTCCTTGCGCTAAAAATTCAGCATCTTTTAATTTACTAGCTTCTTCATTAAATACTTCTATAAACTCTTTTCCTATAATTTTTCTTTTTTCTTCAGGATCTTCTACACCTTTAAGTTTACTTAAAAATCTTTCTTCTGCATTTACACACTTAATATTCATATCAAAATTTTGAGCATATATGTCCATTACATGTTTAGCTTCATTTTTTCTAAGTAATCCAGTATCTACAAATATACATGTTAATTGTTTACCTATAGCCTTATTAATAAGCATAGCTGCAACTGATGAATCTACTCCCCCTGAAAGACCAAGTATTACTTTTTTATCTCCTACTTTTTCTTTTATTTCCTTAACTGTTGTCTCAATATAGTTTTCCATAGACCAATTCTTTTGAGCTCCTGCTATTTCAAAAACAAAGTTTTTTAACATTTCAAAACCATGTTCAGAATGTGTAACTTCTGGATGATATTGAAAAGCATATATTTTTTTATCTCTATTTTCTATAGCAGCTATAGAAGAATCTGTATGTGCAACTATTTCAAAACCTTCTGCCATTTTATTTACATGATCTGCATGACTCATCCAAACTATAGTATTATTAGGAATATTCTTAAAAATTGGACTATCTTTTTTATCTAATTCAAGACTTGCCTTACCAAATTCTTGCTTATCTGCTCTTTCTACTTCACCACCATGTAAATGTGTTATTAATTGCATACCATAACAAAGCCCAAGTATAGGTATATTAGCATCAAATATTTTCTTATCTAATGTAGGTGCTCCTTTTGCATAAACAGAAGCAGGCCCACCTGATAAAATTATACCTTTAGGTTTTCTTTCTAATATCTTATCTATATCTTCATGAAATGGTACTACTTCAGCATAAACTCCCATTTCTCTTACTCTTCTTGCTATTAATTGATTATATTGTGAACCAAAATCAAGTATAACAATAGAACTGTTTTTCATTAAATTTCCTCCTATTTAGAATAGTTTGGCGCTTCCTTTGTTATTGTAATATCATGAGGATGACTTTCAATTAATCCTGCACCTGTTATTTTTACAAATTTTGAGTTTTCTTGTAATTCTTTTATAGTTGCACATCCACAGTATCCCATACCTGCTCTTATTCCACCAGCAAGTTGGAATATTACATCTTTTAAAGATCCCTTGTATGCAATTCTACCTTCTATTCCTTCTGGGACTAATTTAGAACTATCTTCTTCTCCAGCTTGAAAATATCTATCTTTAGAACCTCTTTTCATTGCAGCTATAGATCCCATTCCTACATACATTTTATATTTTCTTCCTTCATATATCATTTCTTCACCTGGAGCTTCTTTAGTTCCTGCAAGTAATCCACCAAGCATGACACAATCTGCACCTGCTGCTAAAGCTTTAACTATATCTCCTGATAATTTTATTCCACCATCAGCAATTACTCCTATACCTTGACTTTTACAATATTCATATACATCATTAACCGCTGTTAATTGTGGAACTCCTACACCTGCAACAACACGAGTTGTACAAATAGAACCAGGTCCTACCCCAACTTTTACAGCTGACACTCCAGCTTCTATTAAATCTTTAGCCGCTTCAGCTGTTACAATATTTCCACCTATTATTTCAAGATCAGGGAAAGCTTTTTTTATCTCTTTTACTTTATTTATAACACCTTGAGAATGTCCATGAGCTGAATCTACAGTTATTATATCAACTCCAGCTTTAACTAAAGCTCTAATTCTATCTACAGTATCTGATGATATACCTACAGCTGCACCACATCTTAACTTACCTGTTTCATCTTTACAAGCATTAGGATACTGTATTAAATTATCTATATCTTTTATAGTTATTAAACCTTTTAAGTATCCAAAATCATCTGTAATAGGTAATTTTTCTATTCTATTTTCTAATAATATATTTTTAGCTTCTTCTAATGTTGTGCCAACAGGAGCTGTTATCAATTCTTCCTTAGTCATTATATCTTCAACTAATTGATCCATATTTTTTCTATATTTGATATCTCTATTAGTTATTATACCTATTAATTTCCCATCAGACTCTACTACTGGAAGACCTGATATTTTATATCTTTTCATCAAAGATTCAGCATCTTTTACCATACTTTCTTTATTAAGAGTTATAGGATTTGTAATCATTCCACTTTCTGATCTTTTTACTTTTTCTACCTCAGCTGCCTGTTCTTCTATAGACATATTTTTATGAATAAAGCCAAGTCCACCTTGTCTTGCAATAGCTATAGCAAGTTCTGCTTCTGTTACTGTATCCATAGCAGCACTAAGTATAGGCATATTCAATGTTATTTTATTTGTTAATTTAGTCTTAAGACTTACAGTATTTGGTAATACATCAGATTTTGCTGGAATTAATAAAACATCATCAAATGTATATCCTTCTTTTACAATTTTCCCTTTCATCTCTCCTCCTGTATGTTATTTTGTTATATAATTTTCGTTATTATATCATAGAAATTTTTAATTGTAAATTAATATTTATGCATATTGAAATAAAATTTAATAATAGAGTTTAAACATTATAGTTCATTTAAAAATAATAGTAGTTGTAAACAACTACTATTACTTTATTATTTATTTTTGACTTAATATTAATGGTTTACCATCAACTATTGCTACTGAATGTTCAAAATGAGCAGATCTTTTCTTATCTTGAGTTATTACTGTCCATTGATCTTTCAATATTTTAACCTTAAATGTACCTATATTTACCATAGGTTCAATAGCTATTACCATTCCTTCTTGTAAAACTGTCCCTGTTCCAGGTTTACCATAATTGGGAACATAAGGATCTTCATGCATTTCAAATCCTACACCATGACCTGTAAAGTCCCTAACTACAGAAAATCCATTTCTCTCTACATAATTTTGTATAACAGATCCTATATCTCCAGTAGTATTACCTAAAACAGCAGCTTCTATTCCTAAATCACGTGCTTTTTCTGTAACTTCTAATAATTTTCTTGATTTTTCATCTATCTGTCCAACCGCAAAAGTCTTAGCTGCATCTCCATAATATCCATCTAATACTGTTACAGTATCTAAAGAAACTATATCTCCTTCTTTTATTATATCCGTTTTACTAGGTATACCATGAACAACCTTTTCATTTATAGATATACAAGTTGATGCTGGATATGGAGGATATGGCCATCCTATATCATAACCTTTAGTTCCAGGTATTGCTCCTTGTGAAAGAATATATTCTTCACAAATTTTATCTATTTCCCAAGTAGAAACACCTGCTTTAATATATCTAGGTATAATATCTTCATAAAGTCTAGCTATTATTTCATTTGCTGCTTTTATTTTCTTTATATCCTCTAATGTTTTTATTCTAACCATATGTCACACCTATATATTACAATTATTCGTTAATAAATCTACTATTTCTTCTGTAATATATTTACTTTCTCTTTCTCCTTGAATTTCAGAAACTTTTCCTTTTGATTTATAGTAATCAAGAACTGGTGCAGTTTGAGCTTTATATTGTTTTAATCTATTTAATACAACTTCTTCAGTGTCATCTGCTCTTTGCTCTAAATCTTCTGGATTTTCATCTACAGGTGGATTATATATCACATGATATATCTTTCCTGTTTTTTTAGAAACACGTCTTCCTGTAATTCTTTTTAATATTTCATCATCTTCAACTATTAAAGCTATTACTTTTTCTATTTCTTTTTCTTGTTTTTCTAAAATTTCATCTAAAGCTTTTGCTTGTTCTACTGTTCTTGGATATCCATCTAATATAAATCCTTTTTCAGTATCTTTTTCTTTTAATCTTTCAGCAACTAAACCATTTACTATATCATCGCTTACAAGATTTCCAGCATCCATTAATTTTTTTGCTTCAAGTCCTAATGGTGTTTTATTAGCTATAGCTGCTCTTAATATATCTCCTGTAGATATTTGAGGTATAGAAAATCTTTCTATTAACTCTTTTGCTTGTGTTCCTTTTCCGGCACCTGGTGGTCCAAATAATATTATATTCATTATAATCTCTCCTTTAGTCTTTTTTCTCAGTATACACTTAATTTCCTAGTATGTCAATTATTTCACGCTCTACACCACATTCATCATTTGTAAATTTAGTAATTCTTTTAGCAACTTTTAGTAAATGTTCCTCTGAATTTTTCATAGCATAACCATATCCAACTCCAGTTATCATTTCTACATCATTTTCTGCATTACCAAAGGCTAATACATCATCTACACTTATTCCTAGTTTTTTACATAATACTTCAAGTGCAGTAAATTTATTAACATTTTTATCTGTTATCTCTACCAAAATATTTATACTTCTTGCTTGAGTAACTTTATCCCCATATTCACTTTTATCTATAAGGTTATATATATAGTCAACTTCTTGATTAGTAGCAAAAATCATTAGTTTTAGCTTATTTTTAGGAAATTTATGTATATCATCTATTTTCACACAAGTAGTAAAATTAGCCCAACATTCTAAATCTGCTCTTTTATCATAATTGTATGTTATCAGTTTATCCCAATCATGTATACTTAAAGGATTCTTAATTTTTTCTTTTTCAAGTAATTCTAATATGCCAAAAACAGTTTCATCATTTATACTATCTTGATATATTACTTTTTCTTCCTTTAAGTCATATATTTCAGCACCATTATGCCCTATTATATATCTTGCCAAATCTTTTATCCCTAATTTCTCAAGTAAAATTAATATACCAGCTGTTGCTCTTCCACTTGCAAATACTATTTCTTGACTAAGTTGCATTTCTCTTAATTTTTCTATATAGCTTAAATCTGATTTTAAATGGCTATTATCTAAAAATGTGCCATCAAAATCTATAGCTATTAATTTTATCTTATCTTTCATTAAATTCCTCCGTAATTTCAACCAACTTATGTGTTATTCCTCTTTCAAGACTTGAATGTCCAGCATCTTGTATTATGTATAAATTAGCATTTTCTAATTTTTTATAAAGTTCATAAGCTCCACTAATTCTACAATCTACATCATATCTTCCATGAACTATATCTATATCTAATCCTTTTAACTTATCAGTATTTTCTAAAATATAGTTAGAAGTAGGTAAAAAAGAATTATTATTGAAATAATGACATTCTATTCTTGCCATACTAATATCCATAGGTGTAATTTCATCACTATTATCTTTTCTTATTAAACGAATACAGCTACATTCCCAATCTGACCAAAATTTAGCATATCTTGTTGCTATTTCTAAATCATCACTTAAATATTTAAAATATGATTTTACTGGATCTTTTCTTTCTTCTTCTGTAAGTGGTGATAAAAATAAGTCAAATTCTTTAGGATAAAAATACGATGCACCTTCTTTATATAACCAAACTACATCTTCTTCTCTTGCTAAAAATATTCCTCTTAATACAAGTTTTAACACTCTATCTGGATGATTTATTGCATAAACTAAAGATAAAGTTGATCCCCAAGAACCACCAAAAACCATCCACTTATCTATATTTAATATTTCTCTTATGGCTTCCATATCCTTAATTAAAGAAAACGTGTCATTATCTCTTAATTCTGAAAACGGAAGACTTTTACCTGATCCTCTTTGATCTATTACTACTATTTTATACTTATCCTTATTAAAAAATCTTTTAGCATAATCACCCATAGGAGAACCAGGCCCTCCATGTACAAATACTACAGGTATTCCATTAGGATTTCCACTAACTTCATAATATATTTTGTGTATACCGGTTTCATAGTAATAGCCTTTTTCTTCATAAGCATTATCTTCATACAATGTTTTTATATTTTCTATATCTTGACTATTTATCTCTTTTATCATTTAAAAACTCCTTTATGACAGAAACACTGTCAATTAAATTATCATTATATCCAGTTTTATCTATAAACGCGTGTGTTTCTCCTGCATATCTAATTCCTTTTACATCTACTCCACAATTTTGTAATCTATTATAAAAATATTCTGCCTCTAATCTTAAATAATCAAATTCTGCTGTAAATATTAAAGTTTTAGGAAACTCTCTTAAAATAGTATCTGGTGATGCTATTTGAGATATATAGTAATTTGAAGCTTCTTCTTTTGTTTTTATATACTGATGTTTTATAAAAGACATAGCATATTTAAGTCCTGTAGCTTCTGATTTCATCAATGAAGAATTAGGATCATTTTCATCTATATTATATTCCTTAACATCCCAAACAAAATCTTCCATAACATTATCTTTAAGATCTATTAAAAGAACAGGATAATAAAGTATTAATCCTTTAGAATTTTTTGTTTTACTTTCTTCTATATCTTTTATCAATACTGAAGTAGCTATACTTCCACCAGCACTATCACCTGCTAAATAAATGTTTTCATATTCATCTTTGATGTTGTTTATAACAGTATAACCTTCATTTATCGAAGTAGGAAAAGGATATTCTGGAGCTAGAGAATAATCTACAGATATTACTGTTGCTCCTGTTTCTTGAGAAATATATCTACAGGTATTTTGTATCGTATTTACTGAACCCCCGTAGAATCCACCGCCATGAAAAAATACTATAACATCTTTTTTATCTTGATTAAATCTTTCATATCTTATAACAGGAACTCCACCAAATGTATCCTTAATATTGTATATTTCTATATCAGTAATATCAATATTTGGAAACCACATTTCTGATCTCATTTTAGATAAAGCATTAGTGTACTTTATTTTATCTAAACCTCTCTCTAAAGCAACTTTCCTCTTTAGATTAGTTGTTTTTATAACATTTGGATCTATACTTCCTTTTATATAACCCTCTGTTTTAGGATATCTTATTTCCATAATTTACTAGGATCCTCGCTTTCTCTAATATGCAATATACTAGGATCCACATATTTACTATATTCTCTTCTTGCTTCTCCAACAAAGATTATCCTATTAACTTTAATTTTTAAAAAGTAATCTCCTAAAAAACCTACTATGAAAAACATTAAAGAATGAAATATAAACAATCTTAAATAAAGATATGCAAATAAACCACAAGCAACACCTGTAAAAAAGCTTATACTTAATCTTTTAAAATATGATTTTTGTTTTCTTTTTTTAAAGTCTTCAAATCCAAGTTCGATTTCTTTTTCAAATTCTTCCTTAGGTATCAAATTATATATTTCTATCCCTTCTTCTAAATACTTAGTTAAAAGAGCTGAACAAAATTCCCTCATAACCTTATTATTATTTACTATTGCCTTTTTTAGAGAACTTGAAAGCATAAAAATATTATTGCGTATTTCATCATTCATAGAACTTTATACTCCTTTTTAAAATTTCATTGTTTACCTTATCTTTTAAATCTATATTAGAATTAATATTTTCTTTACTTTTCAAATATTCTATATATTCAACTTCTTTTTTATTAAATCCTAACATTCTTAATTCTTTGCTATCCAGATCATTAATATTATATTTATTAAACACAGTTTCTGAAACAAAATAATATTTATTTATAGTATCTTTATCTTTTCTAGATAATCCATGAATTGATTCTATATCATATATACTACCAATAAAACTCTTATACTTCTTAATTTTATTTATTTTAGATAAACTTATACCTATATCTCTTAAATCATTTAAATCTATCTTATTTATATCTTTATTATCACTATTTTTTTCATCTTTTTCATTGTATATGATATATTCTTCATTTATATCTACACTTGGTGTAGAAGTATTTATTGTTTCTGCAAAATTTGTATATTTATTTAAAAAATTTATTATTAGTACTAAAAATAATAAATATATTCCTCTACTAAATTTTTTCACCCATCCCCCTTATAGCTTCTAACTTCTTATTCAATCTATCTTCAAATTCATTTAACCACATCAATGGATCTTTAGAATTAATTTGTCTGATAATACAACCTTTTTTTATTATCTTAGTTATTCCTCCAGCCCCTATTGCAATAACACTTTTATTTTCTTCTATCATCTCTATATTATATATCAATTGTTTACCTGGTAAACAATAACCTAAGTTTTCTCCAAAATCAAAAGAATTTTTTTGTCTATATAAATAATACGGTATATATCCTTTTTCTTTTGTAACTTCTTTAATTTTAGATTCAATTTTTTCATAATCTAAATCTTTAGTTAAATTATGCTTTTTCATTGTTAAATTAGATGCATTTTTTAATGCTAAATAATGGAAAGTTATATTTTCCGGACTATATTCCTTTAACTTTTCTAATGTATTTAATATATCCTCTGTATTTTCTTTAGGTAGACCTATTATGAAATCCATATTAATATCAAACCCAAGTTTTTTAGATATATTATATACTTCATTTAACTTTTCTATATCATGATATCTATTAACTATTTTTAAAGTTTCTTCCTTAAAACTTTGAGGATTTATACTTATTCTACTTACACCATATTTTTTCATAATATTAAGTTTATCCTCATCTAGTGTATCTATTCTTCCTGCTTCAAATGTATATTCCTTAATATTAGAAAAATCAAAATTTTCTTTTACCGTTTTTAAAAACTCTTCCATTTCATTAAGCTCAAGATAACTTGGTGTTCCTCCACCAACATAAATACTGTTAATCTTTATATCTAATTCCTTACAAAGTTTACCAACTTCTTCTGTTTCTTTAAGTATACTCGAAAAATATTCTTCATATCTTTCTTCATATTTTCCTCTTTTTAGATAAGCCGGGAATGAACAATAAGTACATTTTGTAGGACAAAAAGCAAACCCTATATATATACTCATACTTTCTTGATCTAAGAAATCTTTTGAGTTTTTAACTACACTTAATAACAAATCTACTTTTTCTTTACTAACTCCATAAATGTATTCAAGTATATATTTAACCTTTAATTCATCATATTTTTTTAATAATTTTCTTGCAAGTTTAGTCGGTCTTACACCAACAAGAGTTCCCCATGGGACAGATATATCATATATCTTTAAAACAGCTAATTTTTGCATTATATCAACTTGATTATCAATAATTTCTTCTTTATTAATATATATATTATCTCTACCATTTGTTGCTAAAATTTCTATTCTTCCATCTTCTTTAGTTACCTCTAAAAGAACTGTATCAAAATTATCTTTAAAAAAAACATAAAGAAATTCTTGCCATTTATTATCATTTATTTCAAAATCAGAAATTACTTTCATCCTTATCAACTCTCATTCTATATGATTTCAAAGTATTTTTCATAAGAGAAGCTATAGTCATTGGCCCTATACCACCAGGAACCGGTGTTATATATGATACAATATTTTTTATTTCTTCAAAATTTACATCTCCACAAAGTTTTCCATCAACTCTATTTATTCCCACGTCTATAACAATAGCTCCTTTTTTTACATCATCTAAACCTATTAAATTAGGAACACCTGCTGCAGCTATTACTATGTCTGCATTTTTTAATTTTTCTCTCATATCTTTTGTTCTTGTATTACAAACTTGAACTGTAGCTCTTTTTTGTATTAATAAAAGTGCCATAGGTTTTCCAACTATATTACTTCTACCTACAATAACCACATCCTTACCTTCAACATCTATATTATATTCATCAAGCAATTGCATAATACCATAAGGCGTACAAGATAAAAATCCAGTATTATCCCCAACTACCATTTTACCTATATTATTAAAGTGAAATCCATCAACATCTTTATCTGGACTTATTGTATTTAAGACTTTTAATTCATCTATATGCTTAGGTAATGGTAATTGAACTAAAATTCCATCAAAACGTGTATCTTTATTTAATTTTTCTATTTCTTTTAACAACTCTTCTTCTGATATATTAGAAGAAAAATCTATTGTTTCTGTAAAAAAACCCACTTTTTCACAAGTCATTCTCTTATTTTTTACATAAACACGAGAGGCTTTATCATCACCAACTATAATTACAACAAGACCGGCACGTCTTCCATTTTTTTTAAACATTAAATCATGTTCTTTGCTAATTTCATCTAATATTTTATTAGATAAAGCCTTACCATCTAATATCATTTATCCCCCTTTTTTACATATCTACAAAATTTCCAACCAATATATTTTTCTTCTAATTCTACTTCCCATTCATCACTTATTTTTGGGAAAAATGTATCAGCTTCACCTTCAAAATCTACATGGCTTACATAAAGCTTACTTACACAATTTGACTCTAGTGCCTTTTTATATATACTTGCTCCGCCTATAATAAAAATTTCTTCTTTTAAGTTAGATAAATTTTTTATTAATTCATCAAAATCATTATATACTTCTATATCTAAATTAGACTTATCAAAATCTTCAAACGATAAAACTATATTTCTTCTATTTGGTAAAGGTCTCCCTATACTATCAAAGGTATTTTTCCCCATGATTATTGTTTTACCCGTTGTTATTTCTTTAAATTTTTTTAAATCTTCTGGAATATTCCACAATAATTTATTATTAAGACCTATTTCCATGTTTTTCCCAACAGCAACTATTATACTAAACATTTTTTCTCCTTAAACTGCTACTTCAAATTTTATTAACGGATGACTTTCATAGTCAACTAGCTCTATATCTTCAAATGTTAACTCATTAAATGGCTTATCTGCTATTTTTATTTTAGATAATTTTAATGGTTCACGTGTTAATTGTTCTTTTAATCCTTCTATATGATTTTCATATATATGCGCATCTATTATTGTATGTGCAAATTCTCCAACTTCATAGCCACATTCTTTAGCTATCATCATAGTTAATAAAGAATAACAAGCTAAATTAAACGGTATTCCTAATGCAATATCTCCACTTCTTTGTGTCAAATGACAATTTAGCTTATTTCCTAATACATTAAAAGCAAAAGTATAATGACAAGGCGGTAATTTACTTATACTTGCATTACCTGGATTCCAAGCAAGAACTATTAATCTTCTTCCATTTTTATGATTAGGGTTTTCTTTCATTTCTTTTAATGTATCTATTATATACTGTATTTGATCAAATACTAAAGATCCATTTTCTTCTCTTGTTGTCCATCTATTATTTTCATCTACAAATACTTCTCCATCAAGAGAAATTTCTGGAACTGGATATCTTCTCCAAAATCTACCATAAGCTGTTTCTAGTCTGCCTTCTTCATCTGACCAAGCATCCCATATTTTTGTTTTTTTCTTTAATTCTTTAATATGTTCTTCACCACTTAAATACCAAAATAATTCATGTAACATAGAATTAAAATACATTTTCTTTGTAGTAAGCAAAGGATATCCTTCAGATAAATCCACCTTATATGAATAAGCAAACGTAGATATAGTATCAACTCCGGTTCTATTTTCCTTTCTTACTCCATTTTTTAAAACATAATCTACTAAATCTAAATAAACTTTCATATTACCTCCACAAACTAAACATTAAAACTATTAAACCTAAAATTATTCTATAATAACCAAATAGTTTAAAATCTCTATTTTTAATATATTTTATAAACCCTTTAATAATGTAAAGTGACATTATAAAGGTAAAAATTAATCCTATTAATATTAATATTAACTCATAAGTTGTTAATACATTTCCAAGTTTTATTAATTTCAAACTTGTTGCACCTAGCATAGTTGGTATAGCTAGATAAAAAGAAAACTCTGTTGCAGCTATTCTACTTAAACCAATAAGCATAGCACCTATTATTGTAGCTGCTGATCTTGAAGTTCCTGGTATCATAGCTAAACATTGAAATAAACCTATATATATAGCCATAGTATATGATATATCTTTAACACTTTCTACCTTTACTTTTTTATTTTTACTTTCAATAAATACAAGTAACACCCCATAAAAAACCAACATTATTGATACTATTATAGGATTAAAAAGATACTTATCTATCAAATCATCAAAAATTAAACCTAATATAACTGCAGGTAAAACTGCAACTATTATTTTTTTCCACATTAAGAAAAGTTCATTTCTTTTTTTACCTTTATATTTAAATGGATATATTTCATTAAAAAATACAACCACCACAGCCAATATTGCTCCCAGTTGTATTATTATTTGAAACGCATTAACAAATATCTTATTTTCTGATAATTTTATTAAATTTTCAAGTAATATCATATGACCTGTACTACTAACAGGTATAAACTCTGTAAAAGCTTCTATTAGTGACAATAAAAACACTTTAAATATATCTATAATCATTATAATTTCCTTTCTAGTTATATATTAAATTATAGCAAATTTTGGTTCAAAAAAAAAGAGAACTAATATTTAAATTTAGCTACATTACATATTTAATATATGTATAAATATTTGATTTTTTAAATTTATTAAGATATAATTAAATCAAATACAAAAAAAGATACGGAGAGGATAAATATGTTTAAAGCTGTTGTTACAGATTTAGATGGAACGCTATTAAATAACAACCACGAAGTTAGTGAATATAGCAAAAAAGTTATACGTAAACTTGTTGAAAATGGTTATAAGTTCTATATAGCAACTGGTAGACTTGAAGCTTCTACTAGAGAAATAGCTGAATCTATAGGCGTTAAAATACCTTTAATAACTGTTAATGGTACAAGAATTTTAGATGAAGATGGTAATGAAATACATAATTCAACACTTGATTTGGAAACTGTTAAAGAAATTGCAAGTATAGATTATAAATCTTGTGGTGAAGATTTATTAATAAATGGATATTTTAGAAATGTATGGCTTGTTCGTGATAAAAAAGCAGAAGAATATTATAGAACTATGAGACCTGATAAACCTTATTTCCCTAATACTGTTTCTCATGAAGAATTCATATCTA
This sequence comes from uncultured Streptobacillus sp., assembly GCA_963539215.1. Taxonomy (GTDB): domain Bacteria; phylum Fusobacteriota; class Fusobacteriia; order Fusobacteriales; family Leptotrichiaceae; genus CAURNT01. The sequence goes on from CAUTJT010000005.1 coordinate 66,359, forward strand.
AAACATATAATAAAATGCACTTTATAGGTAAGCATGAAAGTCTTTTAAAACTTCAAAAAAAACTAAGAGAAGAACTTACTAACAAAAATTTAAATATGGTTTTTGTTGGTGAACATTGTTTAGAAATCTTTTCTAATGATTCTAATAAAGCACTTGCAGCAGAATTCGTTCTTAAAAGAGATGGAATAAAACTTGAAGAAGCTATAGCTTTTGGAGATTCTGTAAATGATTTTGAAATGCTTACAGAAGTTGGTCGTGGCTTTGTAATGGGTAATGCTATATATCTTTTAAAAGAAATGGCAAAAGATTTAGAAATAATTGAAACAAATCATAATGATGGTGAAGCAAAAAAAATAGTAGAAATATTTAATCTTGAGGTTTAATATGAAAAAAGTTGCTCTTGTAGTTGATGATAACTCATACATTAGAAAAAATATACGTGAAATTTTAGAAACATCAAATTTTTGTGTTCATGAAGCAGATAATGGACTTTGTGCTCTTGAAAAATTTGAAGAAATTAACCCTTCTATTGTAATAATGGATATTAATATGCCTGTTTTAAACGGATTAAAAGCAACCGAAAGAATTATCTCTAAAAATCCTAATGCAAATATTATTATTTGCTCATCTATGCTTTTTATTCCTTATTATCAAAAACTTGCTTTAGAATCTGGAGCTAAAGGATTAATTTCAAAACCTTTTACAAAATCTGAATTTATAAAAGGATTAAATAGTTTACTTGAAAATAAAGAGGTAAAAAAATGAACATTTTAATAGAATTAACATATATACTAGGTTTTTCTTTCCTAGGTCAAGCAATAAGTAAAACAACAGGAATACCTGTTCCCGGGTCTGTAATAGGACTTATTCTATTTTTCTTATCACTTCAATTTAAAATAATTAAACTTGAAGGTGTTGAAAAAACTTCTAACTTTTTAACAGATAATCTAGCTATATTATTTATACCTGCTGGAGTTGCAATAATATCTAACTTTAATAAAATAAAGAATATTTGGGTATTGCTTGCTATTATTTGTTTTGTTTCAACAATCATTTCATTGATTTTTGTTGGAAGATTAACTCAACATTTAATAAAAAGAGGTGAAAAAAATGAATCTAATGGAACTAACTAAAGACCCTCTTTTTGGAATGTTTTTAACATTAATAACTTTTGTTTTATTCAAAAAATTATCAGATAAAGTAAAGAGTTCTCTACTTAATCCTCTTGTACTTTCATTGATATTTATAATAGTTTTTCTTGAAACATTTAAAATTCCTTATGAAAATTATTACAACGGTGCAGAAATATTTAATACTATGATTATTCCTGCAACAGTTGCACTAGCCATTCCTTTGTATAAAAATTTTAACTTATTAAAAAAATATTACAAAGAAATATTATTTAGTATAGGATTTAGTACATTAGTTCTTACATCTCTTCTTGCTATATCTATGGCACTTCTTGATGTAGATAAAGAAATATTATCTTCTGTATTGCCTAAATCTGTTACAACTGCCATAGCTGTCGGTGTTTCAGAACAAATACAAGGAATACAAGCAATAACTATCATAATGGTTATAATATGTGGTAATATTGGTGCTGTTTTTGGAGAATTAATATTTGATCTTTTCCATATACACCATCCTATAGCGCAAGGTATATCTCTTGGAACAACATCACATGCCGTAGGAACAAGTAAAGCTATTGAATTAGGAGAAATTCAAGGTTCTATGTCTGGTCTTGCAATAATAGTTACAGGATTATTTACAGTAGGTCTTGCTCCTATAATTTATATGGTAGTTTCTAAAATATTTTATTAAATAAAAAACGAACAGACTTTCTGTTCGTTTTATTAATTAATGCTCATTTATTTCTAAATTCTCTATTTGTATATTTACATGTTCAATTTCATATTTTTCTTTTAACATATCTGAAATATTTTTAACTATAACATAATCATTTATACCACTATATTTTTTTAATAACACATGGAATGATAAACTAAATTTATCCTCTGTAATACTCCATAAATGAAATTCATGTAAATCTTCTATATTATCATCTAAATTTAATATACTTTCCCTTATATCTTCTATATCTAACCATTCAGGAACTGTTTCCATTAAAATATATCCAGATTCTTTTAATATCTTTACTCCGCCTATAAATATAACTATACTTATTATAAAACTTATTATAATATCATATACTATATTACCAGTAAAATGAATAAGCAGTGCTGCAACTATTACTCCTATTGAATTTAATATATCTCCTGTAAAATGCAATAGTGCACTTTTAACATTCATATTATCTTCACTTCTTAAACTCATAGTTAAAATTACAGTTAATACTATATTAATAATCAACCCTATAACAGCTATAGTTCCCATTGTTTTAAAATCGACATTTACTGGATGTATAAATCTTAATATCGATTCATATAATATACCTAAAGATATTACACAAAGAGCTAATCCATTTAAAAATGAAGCTAATATTTCAAATCTTAAATATCCAAAAGTAAATCTTTTAGTTGGGTTTTTTTCTGAATAATATATAGCAACCATAGATATTATCAAAGCTGCAACATCTGAAAACATATGAAAAGAATCAGAAACTAATGATAATGAATTACTAAATATACCACCAAATAATTCTAAAAACGCAAATATTAGTGTTAAAATTAAAGAAATCCATATAGTTTTTTTGGATTTTAATTGTTTTTTAAAATGTTCATCATGATGATAATAAAAATCTATTTTATCCATTTTTCCTCCATTTCTAATAAAAATTATACATTAAATTTATTTTTTTTTCAAATTTAAAATGTCTTGAAAATTTAATAGTTAAGTGATATAATTAACTATATAAAATAAATACAAAGGAGAATTATCATGGCAAAGAAAACATTACACGATTTAGAAGTTTCTGGTAAAAAAGTATTAGTTCGTGTTGACTTTAATGTACCTATAAAAGAAGGAGTTATTAAAGATGACAACAGAATTAAAGCTGCACTTCCTACATTAAAATATATCTTAGAAAACGGTGGAAAAGTTATAGCTTTCTCTCACTTAGGAAAAGTTAAAACTGAAGAAGATAAAGTTTCTAAAACTTTAGCACCTGTTGCAAAAAGATTAGAAGAATTATTAGGAAAACCTGTTAAATTTATTCCTGAAACAAGAGGTGCTGAACTTGAAAAAGCAGTTAACGAATTAAAAACTGGTGAAATTTTAATGTTTGAAAATACTAGATTTGAAGATTTAAGTCCTGAAGGTAAAAAAGAATCTAAAAATGATCCTGAATTAGGTAAATATTGGGCTTCTCTTGGAGATGTTTATGTAAACGATGCATTCGGAACTGCTCACAGAGCACATGCTTCAAATGTTGGTATAGCATCAAATATTGAAAATAGTGCTGTTGGATTCTTAGTTGAAAAAGAATTAAAATTCATTGGTGGTGCTGTTGATGAACCTAAGAGACCTTTTGTAGCAATACTTGGAGGAGCTAAAGTTAGTGATAAAATAGGTGTTATAGAAAACTTATTAGATAAAGCCGATAAAGTAATAATAGGTGGTGGAATGATGTTCACTTTCCTAAAAGCTTTAGGTAAGAATACAGGAAAATCTTTATTAGAAGAAGATAAATTAGAATTAGCTAAAACTATACTTGAAAAAGCAGGAAATAAATTAATCTTACCTGTTGATACAGTAGTAGCTAAAGAATTTAAAAATGATATAGACTTCAAAGTTGTTTCAGTTGATGATTTAGCTGATGATGATATGGGATTAGATATAGGACCAGATTCTGTAAAACTATTTGCAAAAGAATTAGAAGGTGCAAAAACTGTAGTATGGAACGGACCAATGGGTGTATTTGAAATGAGTAACTATGCTAAAGGAACTATAGGAGTTTGTGAAGCTATAGCTCATCTTTCAGATGCTATAACAGTTATAGGTGGAGGAGATTCTGCTGCAGCTGCTATCCAACTTGGATATGCTGATAAATTCTCACACATCTCAACTGGTGGAGGAGCTTCACTTGAATACTTAGAAGGTAAAGTATTACCAGGAGTTGCTGCAATAGCTGATAAATCTTGTGGATGTGGATGTTCACATAAACATTAATTAATGTATAAATAAAAATGGGATCTTAAGATCCTATTTTTTTATTTATAAAAACTTAATTAAAAGCATAAAATTGTATTTAAAATATATTTATGATATACTTTTAAAAAAAGAAATAGGAGGATACATGAAATCAGGTTTCATTGCCATAGTTGGTAGACCTAATGTTGGTAAATCAACTTTAATAAATAGATTAATAGAAGAAAAAGTTGCTATTGTTTCTGATAAATCTGGTACTACTCGTGATAAAATTAGAGGAATAGTTAACAAAGGTGATAATCAATATATATTTGTAGATACCCCCGGAATACATAAACCTAAACATCTATTAGGAGAGCACATGACAGAAATTGCTATAGAAACTCTTAATGAATGTGATCTTATCCTTTTTGTTCTTGATGGAACTCAAGAAATAGGTCCTGGAGATATATTTGTTAATGAAAATATTCGTCTTGCAAATACTCCAACATATGTAATTATTAATAAAATAGATAAAATGACTGATGAGGATATATCTCTTAAAGAAAATGAAATAAAAGAAAAATTAGGTGATTTCGAAGGTATTATTACCATGTCTTCCGAATACGGTTTAGGTATACATAAAATATTTGATGTAGTTAAAGATTATCTTTCTAATGATATGTGGTTTTACCCTGAAGATTATTATACAGACTTATCTGTTAATAAAATAGTTATAGAAACTATAAGAGAAAAAATATTACTTAAAACTCGTGATGAAATTCCTCATAGTGTAGCTGTAGAAATAATTGATATAGAATCTAATAACGATAGAAGAAGATATGAAATTAATATATATGTTGAAAGAAATAGTCAAAAAGGTATAATTATTGGACTTAATGGTTCTATGCTTAAAGAAATAGGTATAGAAAGCAGACGTGAAATAGAAGCACTTACAGGTCTTAAAATAACTTTAAAATTATGGGTTAAAGTCTCTAAAAATTGGAGAAAAAATGAAAAAATGTTAAAAGAATTAGGGTATGAAATTAATAAAAAGAAATAAAAAGGAGAAATATGAAATATATTTTTAAAATAGCACAATGCTATATAGAAGGATATAACAACAAAGAAAAAACCTTAGAAAATATTAATAAATTAGATTTTGAAATTACTTTTAACAATAGTTTTTTAATATCATATATTTATAGTAATAGTAAAGATGTCTCTACATTTTCTAAATTATTAGATAAAGATAACAATGATATTGAAGCTATAAACCTCGCTATATTTCTAGGTAGAAATGGTGCAAGTATAGATTTTCTTAAAAATTTTTTACAAAAAAGAAAATTTATACTTTCTGAAAAATTAAATGATATTTTCTCATCTTTATTTAACGATAGTAATGGAGAAATTTTAACAAAAATATTAAAAGATATTTTTAAAGGAAAAAAATTAGAAGAAATTTTACTACTAGATGATAAATTTAAAGAATTTAGATTAGAATTATATGGTTATAAAAAAAATATTTTTGATAATATAATGAATTATAAAGAAATATTTGATAAAAAAGAACCTATAAAATGGTTACCTACAAATAATAGAAAAACTCCCAAATTTTATGCTGATTATGGTCCAGAAACAAACGAATTAATTAAATTTATTCATAATCCTTTATTTGCTGATTATACATATTCTGAAACTATTAAATTATTAAATATTTCTTCATTTAATGAATATGTTAAAAATAATCCTAGTATGTTAGGTATGCGTGCAATATTAGCAAGTATAATAAGACGTGAAAGATTGGGAGTTGGAACACTTAGTCGTTCTATAGCTGATGGTTTAATATCTGAAATATTAGAAAAAATATCAGAACAATTTAGTGTTGAAAATATATAAAAAAACGGATTTCTCCGTTTTTTTTATACTCCTAATCTTATTCTAATTTGAGCTATATCCGCTTTTAATTCTTTATCTGTTGTTTCTTCAACTTTTTTTATAGCTTTAGAAACTGCACTATGATCTGTATTTAATATTTTACCTATTTTACCAATTTCCATATTAAGACCTTTTGCAAGTATAAATCTAAAAGCATCACGTGGTTTTACAACATCACTTGTTCTTTTTTTACTTAATATTTCTTCTTTATTTATATTATAATACCTACAAACTTCTTCCATTACCTTTTCTTTTGTTATTTCTTCTTTTCTTTTTTTCTCTCTTTTATTCAATTCTTCATCTATTAAATTTTTATCTATGCTCTTATCAAAAAATTGTACTTTAGATTTTAAAGTTTTCATAACTCCTAAAATTTCTCTAAAATTAGTTTCCAATTCATCTGATATATAAGCTACCAATTCATCACTAATTTCTAAATTGTTTGTTTCTGCATAATTTTTTATCATAGACATTCTAACAGATTTATCAGGTAATCTTAATTCTGCAGAAGTTCCACTTTTAAATCTTGTTCTTAATCTTTCATCAGCATTTTGGAATTTATCTGGATATTTATCTGATATTAATATTATTGGTTTTCCTTTTTCATAAAGCATATTAAATACTTCATAAAATTCCTTTTGTGTCTTATCTTCTCCTCTTCCAAATACTGTTTCAAAAAATTGTACGTCATCTATTATTAACATATCCAAATTTTGAAATTGTTTTCTAAAATTGAAAGGATTATTTTGGGAATTATTCCCATAATTAACATAAGTTGCAAGCCATTCGTTAGTAAAAGTATTTGCTGTCATATATTTAACTTTTTTCTTATGTTCTCTTGAATATTCATTACCTATAGCTTGAGCTAAATGTGTCTTTCCTAGGCCTGAATCACCATATATCAATAAAGGACTATAATCTGCTCCTTCAACATTTGCTATAGTAGTTGCAAGACCATAAGCGTGCATATTATTATCTCCTACTATATAGTTATTTAGTCTATATTCCGGATTTAAATTAGATTCAAATAAATCTTCTGGTTTTATGTTTTCTACCTTTTTTTCTTCTTCATATAATTTTACCAAATCAATACCTATATTTTTTTGTATTAATGGTTTAAATTGAGTTGTAGCTAATTTTTCTATTTTTTCTTTTAATGTTTTCAATTCTAAATATGAATCTCTATCTAAAACTTCTAAAACTAAATTATCATCAAAATTTACGGCATTAACATTTTTATTTATATCTTCTGATAAATTAATGTTATTATTGGGTAATATACTCTTAATGGCTTCCCATATTTGATTTGGTTCAAACATATACATCGAATCCTTTCTTGTTTCTATAGTTATATTAACATAAAAAATATATATTTTCAAACTCCAAACAACTATTCACACAGACTTTATTCACATATACAAAATCGTTACAAAATATTTAAAAATATATATTGTATAAAAATTGTTCACATCTATTCACATTACTAACTATGCATTTTATGCTAAGCAAAAAAAGTTGTTCACATACTAAATTTTTTTTGTTTTTTTGTGAATTGTAAAAAAAACATAATCCTTTTGTATGTTAAAATATTATCTAGCCCCCATTTTAAAACACTTTATTCACAAATTCACTAATTATTCACATAAAAAACAACTAAAATAAAAGTTTTTTATAATTTATTCCCGTTTTGTAATAAAATTTTAACTATAAAAATAGAGTGTCCTCACAAAATATTTCACTAAATTTAAAAAATCACGAAAATTTGTGAAAAAATGAAGTATAAAAAAATAAAAGAAATTTTTGGCACAAAAAAGAAAAAATTAAGAACGAAAAAAATATAAACTAAATAGCAGAAAAAGAAACTTTACACAAAATCACATAACTAATGATAATAAAAATAAAGATATATAAATATATATATTTATTATATAAAAAAATTTTAGTAGTCTTTTTTAAAAAAAAATGTTAAAATTTATTTGCATAAAAAAACTTTAGGAGGATAATGAAACTAATAGTTGGTCTAGGTAATCCTGGAAAAGAATATGAAAAAAATAGACATAATATTGGATTTATTTTATTAGATGAATATATAAAAAAATTTAATAATATTATATGGAAAAATAAATTCAACTCTCTTTATACAAAAATAAATATAAATGGAGAAGAAGTTTTTTTTCAAAAACCACTAACTTATATGAATTTAAGTGGAAATGCTATTATTGAAATAACTAATTTTTTTAAAATAGAGAATAAAGATATTTTAGTAATACATGATGATTTAGATATAAAAATTGGAGAAATAAAAATAAAAGCCAATGGTTCTTCTGGAGGACAAAATGGAATAAAATCTATAATATCTGTTTTAGGAGAAAATTTTAATAGATTAAGAATAGGAATAGATAGACCTAAAAATGAAAATATAATAAATCACGTTTTAGGAAATTTTTCTAAAGAAGAATTTGAAGAAATAGAAAAAATAAAAGAAAATGCTTTTAATATTATTTCAGATTTTATATCAGGTAAAGAAATAAATAATTTAAGTTCTAAATATAATATAAAGAAAAATAATAAAAAAAATAATAAGAAAAATAAAAATTTAGAACCCAAATTAAGAAAAGCAAAACTTAAAGATTTAGAAGAAATTTTAAAATTAAAAGATAATGCTGTCAATTATCAAAAACAAAAAGAAATACCACAATGGGATCAAAACTATCCTAATTTAGAAATATTTAATCAAGATATATTAGAAGAAATAGGATATATATTAGAATTTAATGGAAATATAATTGGTTATGCTGCTTTGTCATATAAAAAAGAATTAGCATATGAAAATATAAGAGAAATAGACAATTATTCAATAATACATAGATTAATGATAAATTCTAGTTTTCATAATAAAGGTTATGCTAAATTATTTATAGAAAAATTAATTAGAATATCTATAAGAGATTCAAGATTTACTATTTTTACAGATACTCATGAAAAAAATGAATCTATGTTAAAATTATTAGAAAAAACAAAATTTATATATATTTCAAAAATTAATTATTCAGAAAATACTGAAAGATTAGCTTTTAGATATAAACTAGGAGGTTTTTAAAAATTATGGAATTTCAAAAAATTATTTTTGAATTTTTAGGAGGACTAGGACTTTTCCTTTTCTGTATTAAATATATGGGTGATGGTCTTCAAATGATAGCCGGAGATAGATTAAGACAAATATTAGACAAATATACTAATTCTCCTTTTTCTGGAGTTTTAGTAGGTATACTTGTTACTGCACTTATTCAATCTAGTTCTGGAACATCTGTTATAGTAATAGGTCTTGTTGGTGCAGGACTTTTAAATATAAAGCAAGCTATTTCAATAATAATGGGAGCAAATATAGGTACAACTCTTACAACCTTTATAATAGGGTTTAATATAACTCATTATGCTCTTCCAATCTTATTTTTAGGAGTAGCATGTCAAACATTTGTTAAATCAAAAACAATAAATAATATAGGTAGATTGTTATTTGGGTTTGGTGGAATATTTTATGCTTTAACTTTAATGTCTGATTCAATGTATCCACTAAGAGATCTTCAATCATTTAAAGATTTAACTGTACAATTAAGTAATACGCCAATACTTGGAGTATTTGTTGGTACTGGTATTACAATGCTTGTTCAAGCTTCAAGTGCTACAATAAGTATATTACAAAATTTACATCAAGATGGATTAATTACTTTAAAAGCAACTTTACCTGTTTTATTTGGAGATAATATAGGAACTACAATAACAGCAGTAATAGCAGTTATAGGAGCTAATTCAGATGCTAAAAGAATTGCACTTTCTCATGTATTATTTAACGTTATAGGTACAATAATTTTCTTGATATTCTTAACACCATTTACTATGTTTATAGAAAAAATGCAAGAAATTTTACATTTAACACCAAAACTTACTATAGCATTTGCTCATGGTTCATTTAATACTATAAATACTATATTGTTATTCCCGTTCATAGGGGTATTAGCTTATATAGTAACTAAATTAATTAAAGATGATAATGAAAAACAAGGATATATTATTAAATACCTAGATAAAGTTTTATTAAAAACACCAGCTATAGCTTTAGGTCAAGTAAAACAAGAAATAATACACATGACAGAACTTGCTATGAAAAATTTAGTTGATTCAGTTGTTTACTTTAAAAATCATGATGAAAAATTAGCTGAAAAATTAGAAAAACATGAAGATGGAGTAAATAACTTAGATCAAGAAATAACTAAATATTTAACAGAACTTTCTAGAGAACATTTAAATGTTAAAGAGGGGGAAGAAATAAGTATATATTTAGATATGTGTAGAGATGTAGAAAGAATAGGAGATCATGCTTTTGGTATAGTAAATGATGTAAAATATCAAATAAAGAAAGGATTAAAATATTCTGAAACAGCACAAAATGAAATTGATAATTTATTACAGATATCTACAGAAATGATAAAATGTGCAATAGATGCACTTAAAAATTCTGATAAAGAAAAAGCTATAGAAGCACTTGATTTACATAATAAGATATATACTTATGAGAAAAAAGTAAGAAAAAATCATATTAAAAGAGTAAGTAATCAAGAATGTGAAATTCATTCAGGACTTTATTATATAGATTTAATTTCTCACTTTACAAGAGTATGTGATCATGCTAGAAATATAGTTGAAAATGTATTAGAAAATAGAATGTAGGAGGAAATTTATGAGTTTTAATTTTGGAAACGAATTAGTAAATGAATTAGAAGCTATTTTATTATTTGAAGGAGATAAAATAGAAAATGAAGTATTTGAAAAATTAAATAAAAAAGGTCTTTTTTCTGGAAAAGAAGGAGAAATAGTTGTTTATAGAGATCTTGAAGATAAACAAAGATATGTTTTTGTTGGTTTAGGAAAAGAAGAAGATTTAACTTTAGATAAGGTTAGAAAAATATTCTTTAAATTTGCAAAAGAATTAGAAGCTAAAAAAGAATCAGAAGTTAAGGTATATATACCAAAATTAAATGGATTATGTACAAGAAAAACTTATGGTGCAGCTTTTGAAGGTGTACTTCATGCAAGTTATGATTTTGATAGATTCAAAAGCAAAAAGAAAGAAGAATTTGACTTAAATGTTAGATTTGATGTAGATGAAGAAAAAGAAGAAAAAGTAACAAATGAACTTATTAGAATACAAAATATTATGGAAGGAGTATTCTTTACTAGAGATTTAGTAAATCTTCCTTCAAACTATATATATCCTGAAACTTTAGCTAATATTACAAAAGAAGAATTAGAAAAATTTGGTGTAAAAGTTAAAATATATGAAGAAAAAGAAATAAAAGAATTAGGAATGGAAGCATATTTATCAGTTGCAAGAGGATCTAGTAATAAACCTAGATTAATAGTAATGGAATATATGAATAATCCAGAAAGTACAGAAAAAATTGCCCTGGTCGGTAAAGGGGTAACTTATGATACAGGTGGATATTCAATAAAACCAAACGATGGAATGAAAACAATGTTTTGTGACATGGGTGGAGCAGGTACGGTTATAGGAACTTTATTAGCTATAGCTAAAAACAATGTTAAAACTAATGTTTATGGTGTTGTTGCTGCTTGTGAAAATTCAATAAGTGGGGATGCATACAAACCAGGAGATGTAATAGGATCTATGGCAGGAAAAACTATAGAAGTAGATAATACAGATGCAGAAGGAAGATTAACATTAGCTGATGCAGTATATTATGCTTCAACTGTTTTAAAAGTAGATAAAATAATAGATCTTGCAACATTAACAGGAGCTTGTCTTGTTGCTTTATCAGAATACTATACAGGTTCTGTAACAAATAATGAAGAATTATTTGGAGAAATATTAGAAGCATCAAAAGAAGCAGGAGAACCAATATGGCTACTTCCAACATCTGAGGAATTTAAACAATTAAATAACTCAAGAGTTGCTGATATTAAAAATTCAGGTGGAAGAATGGGAGGAACTATAACTGCTGGATTATTCATAGGAGAATTTGTTAATAATACACCGTGGGTACATTTAGATATAGCAGGAACAGCCTTCTTATCTAAAGCTTATGGATATTTACCAGTTGGTGCAACAGGAGTACATATTAAAACATTACATAATTATTTAGAAAGAAAAGGATAAAAAAAAGAGCTTATGCTCTTTTTTTATATCTTTAATATTGAAATTGCAAGTGAGAAGTAAACAAATAAACTTACAGCATCAACTAATGTTGTGATTACAGGTGATGCCATACTTGCAGGATCTATATTTAGTGCTTCTGAAATAAGAGGAAGTAAACCTCCTACAATATTTGCCAGCGTTAAAGATACTACTATAGCAAGAGATATTACTATAGCTGTATTTAAATTCATTCCAGCGTTATTAAGTAACAACAATCTTAAAATATTAACTATAAATATTATAGCACCGCATTGTAAACTTACTAAAAACTCTTTTTTTATAATATCAAAGAAATTCTTTTTTAATGTTAAATTTTCAACTATTATAGCACGTATTACAGATGAACTTGATTGACTTCCAGCATTTCCTGAAGTTGACATTATTACAGGAACAGAAGCAGCAAGTACAGCTACTGCACTTAATTTATCTTCAAAAGTTTGAAGTATATATCCTGTGAAAGATCCAGAAATCATAAGAATTAAAAGCCAAGAAATACGCGATTTAACCATATCTATTATAGATGTATTCATATATGAGCCTTCTATATGATTAACCCCAACCATTTTATGTATATCTTCTGTTGCTTCTTCAACTAATACGTCAATTACGTCATCGGCTGTTATTATTCCTATTAATTTATTTTGATCATTTAATACAGGAATAGAGGTAATATCATATTCTTGTAACATTTTAGCCACTTCTTCTTGATCGGTATTGCTATACACATAAATATCACTTTCTTCTATCAAATCTTCAAGTAAAGTGTCATCTTGAGCAACTATTATATTTCTTAAATGAACAACACCTAAATATTTTCTAGATGCATCTCTTATATAGCATACGTTAATAGTTTCAACTAATTCAGCTTTATGTTTAATAAATTTTATAGCTTCTTCAACTGTAATATTACTACGAAGTTCAATAAAGTCAGATGACATCATATAACCAGCAGTAAATTCTTCATAACTTAAAAGAGTGTTAATTTCTTTTCTATCTTTATCTGGAACAGAAGCAAGTATTTTTTTAATAACATTAGCTGGCATTTCTTCCATAAATTCAATAATATCATCACTAAACATATTATTTATTATATTAAATATATCATGAGAACTTAGTATTTCTATAAGTCTTTGTTGTTTTGTTGGACTTAGATAAGAAAAAAGCTCAGCACTAATATCTTTGGGTAATATTCTAAATGTAAAGATAGATTCATTAATATCTAATTCTTCAAATATTTCTGATAAATCAACTATGTTGTATTCTGTGAATATATGTCTTATTCCATCAACATTTTTTTCTTTAATAAATTCAGGTAAAACATTAAATAATTGTTCTTTAGTATAAACCATCTATATCAAACCTCCTGCAACAAAAATACGAGCTAAAGTAAAGTATGTGGTAAGAGATATTGCATCACAGGCTGTTGTAAGAACAGGACCACTCATACTAGCTGGGTCAAGTTTTAAATAAAGTCCTATCATAGGTAGTATTCCACCTATTAAATTAGCTATTGTTACTATGATTAATATTGTAAGAGATACAAGTATTGCTGTTTCCCATTTAACTGAAGGCATAAATACTATTATTCTTAATGTATTAATAACAAAAAGTATACCTCCAAGAATTAAAGAATTAAATAATTCTTTTTTAATAATGCTAAATAAGTTAGAAATTTTCATATCATCAACTATAATTCCACGAATAACCATTGCACTAGATTGGCATCCTGCATTACCTGCCGTATCCATTATCATAGGCATAAAGGCAAGTATTGAAGTTATAGCAGTTATATCACTATTTGCTGTAACTATGCTTCCTGAAACAGTTGCAGAAATCATAAGAATTAAAAGCCAAGATATTCTACTTTTACTAATTTTAAAACTTGATTGATCTAAATAATTACCATCAGTTGGATTAATACCACTCATACGTTGTATATCTTCTGTTGTTTCAGATTCTATGATATCTAATACGTCATCTATTGTAACTATACCAAGTATATGGTGATTATTATCCACAACAGGTAAAGCTAAAAGGTCATATTTTGACATTGTTTGTGCTACATCTTCTTGATCATCATCTACATCAACAGAAATAACGTCTGTTTCCATAATATCTGATATTAAAGTATCATCTTTAGCAATCAAGATATCTTTCATTGAAACAAGACCTATTAATATTGAATTTTCATTAGTTACATAACAATAAGATATTGTTTCTGCAATTTTTTCTTGAGATTTAATTTTTTTCATAGCAATATATGCACTATCATCTTCTGATATCTTAACAAAATCAGCAGACATTATAGCTCCAGCTGAATTTTCTGTATAGTTTAACTGCATATTTAACTGCATTTTTCTACTATGAGAAGCGATTTCAAATATTTTTTCTTCAACTTCTTTATTTTCATAATCTAAAATATCTTTGATATCATCTGTATATAGATATTCTAAAAGTTCATGAAGAAAATCATTAGAAACATTTAATATTAAGTTTTCACGTAAATCTATAGAAAGATAAGGAAAAACTTCCGAGGCTTTTTCAGGACCTATTAAGTTAAAGATTTTTAATATATCTTCGAGATTTAATTCATCCAAACTCTGGGCTAAATCGACAGAGTTTGTATCAATTAATTCTTCTTTAAGGCTTAATAAATTTCCGTTTTCTATTTCTTTTTTTAATTCCATAAAAAACCTCCTATTCTTCAAATATATATAATTATATCGTATTTCCTATCATATATCAATAACTATCTTGACTATAATCTTAAAAAGGAGTAATATAAAGGTTAGCTTATAAAATGAAAAGGAATGTTGTGGATAAAGTGAAAAGATTAAAGAGTTTAGATTTTTTAAGGGCAGTATCATTGGTTATGATATCGTGCTATCATTGGTTCTATTTTAAAGGAACGTATATAGGAGTTATAGTGTTTTTTGCACTAAGTGGATATTTAATAACTAATTCTTTATTAACTAAAGAATTTAGTATATGGGGAGAGTTGAAAAAAAGAGTAAGCAAAATATATCCAAGTCTTTTAATGGTTATATTAATATCTTCTATTTTTCTTTATTTTTTTAATGGAGGTTTTGAAGAAAAGTATAGATTGAGCGTAATATTTTCTATGTTAAGTTTAAATAATATATATCAAATAGTGTATAAGATATCATATTTTGATGGATATAATACACTATTACCATTAACTCATATATGGGCATTATCTTTACAAATGCAGGTATATATATTACTTCCAGTTATGATAAAAGGATTTAAAAAAATAAAATTATCAGATAATATAATAGCTGTAATATTTGCTATATTAAGTATTATATCTGCAGGTGTAATGGGGTATAAGTTTTATTTAGGAAGAGATTTCTCAGAAATATATTATGGAACAGATACAAGAATATTTACTTTCTTTATAAGTGCAGCAGTTGCAGCATATTATGCAAATAAGAAAGAATTAGAAGATGAACAAAAGGCAGCTATATTAATAATATCAGTTATTACATATATATTCTTGATTTTTTATGCCTTTTTCTTTGATTATCAAAGTGGGTTTAACTATTATGGAGGATTATTTTTACTTAGTTTAGGTGTAAGCTTTATTCCAGCTCTTGCAATTAAAGTAAGAATAAAGAAAATAAGAATACCTGTAATAAGTAATATATATGATGCTATAGCTTCTTTTGGAAGCAGAGAATATCAATACTATTTATGGCAATATCCAGTAATGATAATGATGAGAGAAATCTTTAAATGGTCAGAAATAGATTTTTATTTAAAATTTTTAATAGAAATATTAATTTTAGCACTAGTATCAGAACTTTTCTACCAAGTATTTAAAAGAAGGGAGAGATTGATGAGGAAAGCTAGTTTAATAATGTTAGTTTTAATAGCTATACTTACTTATGCGGTTCCAAATTATGAGAATAAAGATCTTGAAGAGTTAAATAAAGTTAGAGAAGAAATAAGTGAAAAAACTAAAGAAGTTGATAAAACACAAGAAGCCAAGGTAACTGAAAATGATAAAAAAGAAACTACTGAAAATACAGGAGAAAAAAATCTTGAAAAAATAACATTTATTGGAGATTCTGTTATGGAAATGGCAAAGATAGAAATACAAAATACATATCCTAATGCAGAAGTAAATTCTAAAGTTTCAAGACAATTTTCTGAATTACCAAAGATATTAATGGCGATGGATCAACAAGGTAAATTATATAATACCGTAGTAATAGGACTTGGTACTAACGGAACTATATCAAAAAAAGATATGGATAGAAGTTTAGAAATATTAGGGGATAGAAAAGTGTTCTTTATAAACTCTGTTGTTCCTCAATCTTGGGAAAAGAGTGTTAATGCATTTTTAGATACGGTAGCTTCTGAAAATTCAAATGTTAAAGTAATAGATTGGTATAAAGTTGCAAAAGGGAATAAAACCATTTTCTATAAAGATGGAACACACCCTAAGATAGATGGTGTTAAAAAATATGTTAATTTAATATCTGATTATTTAAAATAAGGAGTATATATGGATATACAGAAGATTTTTAGTGGAATAGAGTATAGAGTTTTATGTACAGGAATTGAATTTAATGTAAATGATATACAATATGATTCAAGAAAAATTAAAGAAAATGATATATTTGTAGCATTGATTGGTAGTGAGGTTGATGGCCATTCATATATAGATAAGGCTATTGAAAATGGTGCAAAAATGTTAATCGTAGAAAGGTTAGATTTAAAATATCCAGAAGGAATATGGGTTATTCAGGTTAATGATTTAAGAAATAATTTAGGATTTATAGCTTCTAATTATTTTGATTATCCTCAAAATAAGTTAAAAGTAATAGGAGTTACAGGTACCAATGGAAAAACTACTTCAACATATATATTAGAATCTATTCTTAAAAATTCTTCAAGAATAGGAACTACTGGATGTAGAATACTTGATAAAGAATATCCAACAAATAATACAACACCAGAATCATTAGATTTAATAAAATTAATGGATGAAAGTGTTAAAAAAGGTGTAGAGTACTTTTTAATGGAAGTAAGCTCACATGCTCTTTACCAAGGACGTGTAAATATGTTAATGTTTGATTCTGCAATATTTACTAATTTAACACAAGATCATTTAGATTTTCATAAAACTATGGAAAACTACTTTCAAGCAAAAGCGTTAATATTAAATCATTTAAGAACTAATAAATTAATAGTAAATAAAGATGATATATATTGTAAAAGATTATTAAATAAATCTCAAAGTTTTTCATTGAAAGAAGATGCAGATATTACAGGAGAAATATTAGAATATACATTAAAGGGAATGAAAGTAAAAGTTAGTATATTAGGTAAAAATTACGAGTTTGTAACTAAACTTATGGGAGAATATAATTTACAAAATATATTGGGGGTTTTACTAGTTATACAACAACAAGGTATAGATATTTATTATGCTATAGAATGTATAAAAAATTTAAATTCTATATCTGGAAGATTTGAATTAATAGATAATGATAAAGAAATAATGGTAGTTGTGGATTATGCACACACTCCAGATGGTTTAGAAAATATATTAGAAACATTACAAAATATGAAAAAAAATAGAATAATAACTGTATTTGGTGCAGGTGGTGATAGAGATAAAACAAAAAGACCTTTAATGGCGCAAATGGCATCTAAATATAGTGATATAGTATATATAACATCAGATAACCCAAGAACGGAAGATCCTGAAAGTATATTAGATGATGTTGAAAAAGGGATTTCAAATGTAAAATACTATAGAGAAGTTGATAGAGAAAATGCTATAAAAAAAGCAGTGCAAAATTCTGAAAAAAATGATATAATACTTATCGCTGGAAAAGGTCATGAAGATTATCAAATTATAGGTCACACTAAAATACATTTTGATGATAGAGAAATGGCAAGAAAATATTTAGGAGGTAGATAAATTGAAAAAATTTCTATTTTTATTAACAACTATTTTAATATTGGTTGTAAGTTGTGGTTCAAAAACTGAAAATAAGGATTCAAAAGAATTGAATATTTACACATGGACTTATTTTGTTCCTGATAAAGTTATTCAAGATTTTGAAAAAGAAACAGGAATTAAAGTTAATTTAAGTTTTTATGACAATAATGATACTATGATAGCTAAATTATTAGCTGGATCAGATCAATATGACATAGTTTCACCATCTACAGATTATGTTTCTGTAATGATAAATTCTGATTTGCTTGAAAAATTAGATAAATCAAAATTGGGTAAAACTTTTGAAAATTTTGATGAAAAATTAAATTTATTAGAAATTTCTAAAACTTATGATGAAGGATTAAATTATACTATTCCATATTCATATATGGCAACAGGTATAACAGTAAATACAAAAGTTGTTGGTAAAGATTATCCTAAAACACCTGATATATTCTTAGAAGAAAAGTTTAAAAAGAGAATGACTATGTTAGATGATGGACGTGAAGTTTTAGGTTTAGCTCTTCAGTATTTAGGATTTGAATCTGATAGTAAAAATCCTGATGAATTAGCAAAAGCTAAAGAAAAAATACAAAGTTGGGCTAAAAATTTATCTAAATTTGATTCAAATGCTTCAGGTAAAGGTATGGCAAGTGGAGAATTTGTTGTAGTTCATGGATATCCAGATGTTTATTATGAATTAGAAGGAAAAGGTGAAGAAGATTATGATTACTTTATTCCACAAGGAGCTATGATGTATATAGATAGTATGGCTATAACAAAAAATTCACCAAATAAAGAAAATGCATATAAATTCTTAGAATTTTTATATAGACCAGAAAACTTTAAAGAAGTTCTTAAAGTTCTTAGAAATCCAAGTATAATAAAAGGTGTAGAAGAAAATTCAGAAATTAAGCCTATAGTAAGTAGTGAAGAAATACTTAAAAAATCTAAATTACCAAGAGCGTTAGACGAGGAAACAAAAGAAGCTCAAGATAAGGTATGGACTGAAATTAAATCAGGTAAATAAAAAGTTAAATAGATAAAAATGTTAAAAGTCATAGTTTTTATAAATTATTTTATACTAAACTATGACTTTTTTATTAACTCTATTGACATAAATGTTTAAATTATGGTAAACTAAGAATAACCCTGCCTTGTGATAAATCATCGGGCAAAATCCAGAGGGAAGGAGAAAAGAAAATGACAAATTACGAAATTATGTTTATTCTTTCAACTCAATTAACAGATGAAGAAAAAAAAGCAAATGTTGAGAAAGTAGAAGAAGTATTAACAAATGCTGGAGCAACTGAAGTTAAGACTGAGATAATGGGAGATAGAAAATTAGCATATCCAATCAAGAAAAAAGAAAATGGATACTATGTTTTAACTAAATTCGCTATGGATGGTACAAGATTACCAGAAGTTGAATCTAAATTAAACATATCTGAGTACTTAATGAAATACATGATAGTAAAATTATAATAGGTAGAGAAAAAATTAGGGGGTAAATTTATGAATTACGTATCATTATTAGGAAGATTGACTAGAGATCCTGAAGTAACTTATACTCAGTCAGGAAAGGCTTTCACAAGATTTTCAATTGCAGTTTCAAGAGGAACTTCAAATAGAGATGAAGTAGATTTTATAAACTGTGTTGCTTGGGAAAAAAGAGCAGAAACAATTAGTCAATATTTTAAAAAAGGAAGTAGAATCTTAGTCCAAGGAAGAATATCTACCGGTAGCTATGAAAAAAATGGAGAAACAAGATATACAACAGATGTAGTTGTTAATAATTTTGATTTCATTGAAACAAGAGCTAATGAAGGAAATTCAGAAAGTAATTTTTCAAGAACTGAAACAGTAGTAGTTGATGAACCGGTGGACGCTGAAGATGACTTCCCATTCTAAGAAATAGGAGGAAGAAATGAAACCAGTTGCTGAATTTAAAAAGAGAAGAAGAAGACCAAAAGTTAAATTTAAGGTTGAAGATATAGATTACAAAAATGTGGATTTATTAAAAAACTTTATGAATGATAAAGGAAAAATATCTCCATCAAGAGTAACAGGTCTAGAAGCTAAAATTCAAAGAAAAATAGCTAAGGCAATTAAAAGAGCTAGACAAATAGCTTTATTACCATATACAAGAATTGAAAAATAGTTATACATAGAAAGAAGATTTAATCTTCTTTCTTTTTATATTATAATATTTTATTAAATAAAAAAATTAAATATGATATAATATATTGGGTTATAGAAATTAAAGAGGTATAAGGGGGTTAATATGGAGAGTATTTTAAATGTAGCTTCATATATCATCGGAAAATATAAAGGAAAAATAGATGAGATGAAGTTGCATAAATTACTATATTTTATTCAAAGAGAAAGTCTTGCAGTAAGGGGATTACCTTTATTTTATGAAGGATTTAAAGCGTGGAAATATGGTCCAGTATCACCTAAAGTTAGAATGTTTTTAAATAATAAATTTGACTTTTTGGTTGAGGATATTGATATAAACAATAAATATATAGTTGATAATGTTTTAATGCAATATGGTAATATGAATTCTTGGGAAATGAGTATTTTAACACATAAAGAAAAATCTTGGTTGGAAGCACAAGGTGGTAAAACGATACAATTTTCTAATTTAGAAGAAGATGCTTATAAAATAAGACCTTATGATAGTTTTTGGGATATGTATTATGATGAGTTCGAAGATTATGATAGGTAAGATTTGTGTTGCAATTTTTCCTTTTTATGATATAAAAACTAAGAAAAATATGTATAAACAAAGACCTGTTTTAATAATAGGTGAAGCTATAAATAATGATTATACAATACTTCCGGTTTCAACTATAACTAAAAAGGAAAACATAGATGTATATTATGATATAGCAATAGATCCTGAGAAATATCCCAAATTAAATTTAGATAAATACTCATATATAAGAACACATAAACAAACTGTTATATATAAAGATATGATAAAAGGTGAAATTTCTGATTTAAAAGAAGAATATTTAGAAATATATAGTGATATATTAAAAAAATTGAATGAATTTAATGTTAAATTAATAGAAAAAGCAAATGGAGGTTAATATGAAAGTGGAAATAAAAACAGAATATATAAAATTAGATCAATTATTAAAATATTCAGGTCTAGTAGATACAGGAAGTGGAGCTAAAGACTTAATATTAGATGGATATGTTAAAGTTGATGGAGAAGTAGAAACAAGACGTGGAAGAAAAATATATAAAGGAATGAAAGTTGAATTTAACGGAGAAGTAGTAGAAGTAAAATGATAAGAGAAATATATTTTTCTAATTTTAGAAATTTAATAGATAAAAAAGTTAAAATTTCTAAAGGATTTAATTTAATATATGGAGAAAATGCACAAGGTAAAACTTCTTTTATGGAAGCCATTTATTTTGCTGCTACAGGAAAGAGTTTTAGGACTAAAAAAAATTATGAAATGATAAAATATGATGAACAAGACTCTAAAATATTTATTAAATTAAATAATCTTAATACTTATTCCATAAATCTTTTTAAAAATGAAAGACATTTTTTTAAAAATTCAGAAAAAATAAGATATATGGAATATATAGGAGATATACCGGCAATTTCTTTTATTCCTGAAGATGTAGAATTAGTTATGGGGCATCCTTCAATAAGGAGGTCATTTTTCGATTATGAAATTTCTCAGATAAATAAAGAATATTTAAAATGTATATATACATATTCTAAAGTACTTAAAGTTAGAAATAAGGCTTTAAAGGAAAAAGATATACAAAATGATATATATGAAATATATAATGAACAATATATAGAATTATGTTTTAAAATAATGAAACTGCGTAAGGAATATATAGATAAGTTAAATACTTTATTGGATAAAAAATACAAAGATTTATTTAACGAAGAGCATTCTCTTAAATTAAAATATGAGAATTTTCTTAAATCTGAGTTAAAAGAAACAGAAGTAGAATTAAAAGAAAAGATTAGGAAATTTATAAAAAGCAAAGAAAAACAAGATTTAATACTAGGTTTTTCTAATTATGGTGTACATAAGGATGAATATATTTTTGAGTTAAATGGGAAAAATGCAAGATATTATTCTTCTCAAGGGGAAAAAAAATCCATAGTTTTTATTTTAAAAGTTTCAGAAATTGAATTGATGGATGAATTATTTGGAATAAAACCAATATTTTTAATGGATGATATAACATCTTTTTTTGATAATTATAGAAAAAATCAAATAATAAACTATTTTATAGAAAAAGAAATACAATGTTTTTTAACAGCAACAGAAGACCTTAATATAGTAGGTAAAATATTTGAAGTTGAAGAAGGGGAAATAAATGAAAAGAATAGATGAAATCTTTAATTTTAAAATAAAATTTTTTGACTATAAATCATATATATCACCTAATATATATCAACATAGTATATATTATGAAGGAGAGAAAAGCTCTAGTATATATGTTGATAATCCTGTTATTAAATATGCTGTTGAAGAAATGAGGGTTGAAATTTTAAACGCTATCAGAGAATGTAATCCTAATATATTAGAATTAAAAGTATATATAGATAAGGATAAAAAAATAGCTGCTAGAAATGCTAGACAAAAAAAAGTTGATGTTAAAAATGATGAGGACTATAAAAAAGATTTACCAACTTTAGATGAAGTTATGGCGATATATAATAATTTGAATGAAATGAAATTTAAGAATGAAAAAGAAAAAGAATATTTTATTGGGTTATTAAGAAAATATGCTAAAGAATATGATAAAAACATAGAAGAGTGTAAGTTTTGTGGTCTTGATAAGAAAAAAGGCGAAGATTGTATAAATTGTCTAATTTTAAATAAAAATAGAGAAATTGAAGATGCTATGAGAGAAATAGAAAACAATAATTGTTTACAAAATAACGGAAAGCTTTATATTAAGGCTAGAAAAAAACTATTTGATAAATATTTTTCTCAACTTTTATCTTTTTACTATAATGATAAATTTTATGAATTTAAAGAAGAAGAATTATTTAAAAAATGTGCAATTATTAAATTAGGAAGTGAAGATCCTTTAAGTGTATCTTTAGTTATTTCTGATTTAGAAAGAAGAATAAAAAAATTTGTAGAAAGTAATATTAATTTTAATTATGAATAAAGTAAAGATAAATAAGGAAGATGTATCTAGTTATATCTTAAAATTAGGTGTAGATAAAATAGTATATATTAGCTCAAATAGTATTAATTTAGAATATTATTATAATATTTTAGAACAAGAAAATAGCGACTATAAGGTTAAATATGTAAATTTAGCATCTTATTCTGAATTGGAATTAGTTGGTATTAATCTTGAAATATTAGAATTTTTAAATCAAAAAGGTAAATCTATTTTATTCTTAGACATTAATTTAGCTTTAAGAGTATTCTTTGATAAAGCTAGATATATGGATTTTAAGTTAGATGAGGAATATTCAAGAGATGAAATCAAACAATTTCTAATAGACGGAGGATATACAGAGAGCTATATAATAGAAAATAAAGGAGAATTTGGAATAAGAGGAGATATAATAGATATATTTCCCAGTAATGTTGAAAATCCAATAAGATTAGACTTTTTTGATGAGTTGTTGGAGAGTATAAGATATTTTTCAAGTTTTGATCAAAAATCTATACAAAATATAGAAAATTTTAGAATATATTCTAATCATTTAGATGGATTACAAAAAGAGATAGTTGATCTTTTAGAAATTTTTGATAAAAATAACATAGAAATAATACTTGAAAATGAAGAATTACTAGATATTAAATTAGAACAGCTATATATTTTGGATAAAGACAATAAGGAAGTTTTAGAAAAAAGATATAATAGAATAAAAGATGTGTCGAATTTTCTTGAAGTAAGTAAAAGTCCTGATAGAAATTATCAAGAAGAAGTAAGGAATAAAAAGTCATATATGGCTAAAAGAGGCTTAAAATATAGTTCTATAAATCAAATTTTAGAAGGTGATTATGTAATACATATAGAATTTGGAATAGGAAGATATGAAGGTATAGAGAATATTAATGATAGAGATTATTTAGCTATCAAATATGCTGATAGTGATAGATTGTATATTCCTGTTGAAAAATTAGATAGAATAAGTAAATATGTAAATAATACTGGAACAGAACCTCAGTTATATTCTTTAGGGACAAAAGGATATAGAAGAAAAGAAAAAAGATTAAAAGAGGATTTAGAAAAATTTGCTATGGAGTTAGTTAATATTCAAGCTCAAAGAAAATTATCAAAGATAGATCCTTATACAACAGATACTATATGGCAAGAAGAATTTGAAGAAGATTTTCCTTTTGATTTAACTTTAGATCAAAAAAAATCTGTGGAAGAAATTAAAATGGATCTTGAGAGTGGAATTCTAATGGATAGACTCCTTATAGGAGATGTAGGTTATGGAAAAACTGAAGTTGCAATGCGTGCAGCTTTTAAAGCAATAGAAAATGGATATCAATGTGCTATACTTGCGCCAACTACAGTACTTGCAAATCAGCATTATGAAAGATGTTATAAGAGGTTTGAAAAGTTTGGTTTAAGAGTAGAAAATTTATCAAGACTTTCAGGGAAAAATACTAATGATGTTTTAGAAGGACTAAAAAATGGTAGTATAGATTTAGTTGTAGGGACACATAAATTATTAGGTGATAACGTAATATTTAAAAATCTTGGTATGCTAATAATAGATGAAGAACAAAAATTTGGAGTAAGTGCCAAAGAAAAAATAAAAAAGAGAAAATCGAATATACATTTATTAACTTTAAGTGCAACACCTATACCAAGAACTTTAAATTTAGCTCTTTTAGGTATAAGAGATATATCGGTAATAATGACTTCCCCAATGGATAGGCTTCCAATAATAACTCAAAGAATAAGTCAAGAGGAAATAGCAAGTTCTATTTTAAAAGAGCTCGCAAGAGATGGACAAGTCTTTTATATCACCAACAATGTAAAAGGGATGTCTGAAAAAAGAAAACAATTAAAAGACATTTTACCAGATTTTATTAAAGTTGAATATATACATGGAAAACTTACACCTAAAGAAATTAAAAATATAATAAACGATTTTGATGAGGGCAAATTTGATGTGTTGATAGCATCAACTATTATAGAAAATGGAATAGACATAACAAATGCCAATAGTATAATAATAGAAGATTATACCAGTCTTGGATTATCTCAAATCTATCAATTAAGAGGAAGAGTTGGAAGAGGTAAAAGACAAGGATATTGTTATTTATTAGATGGAGAATATAAGACCAAAAAAGGTAAAATGAAAGATGAAAGTTTAAATAAAATAGAAGGGTTAGAAGGAGGAGGATATATTCTTTCTATGGAAGATTTAAACATACGTGGAGCAGGAGAAATTTTAGGTGAAAAACAACACGGTGCTATAGATATGTTTGGATATGATCTTTATTTAAAAATGTTAAAAAATGAAGTTAACAGAATAAAGGGTGAAAAGGTTAATGAGTTACGTGTAGTTGAACTTGTAATGAAGAATAATGGGTATATACCTAAAGAGTATATAGAAAAAAATGAAAGAATTTTAATATATAAAAGATATGCTGAAATTACAACTTATGAAGAACTTAAGGAGTTAAATGATGAAATAAGAGATAGATTTGGTAAGATACCATTACAAATGAAAAGTTTTATAAAATCTATAATGATTAAATTGTATATGTTAGAAATATCTGCAGATAAATTTGAGGAATTAGATAATAGTGTTAGGTTTTATATAAATTTTAAATTAATAGAATTATCTAAAAATGAGTTTAATAAAAGGTTGACAATGAAATCTAAATAGTATATACTTAAATTGTAAGTTAAATAATTAACAAGATAATAGAAAGAGAGTGGTAGTATGAAAATATTAGCAATTTGTGCTAGTGGTGTAGGAACTAGTATGATAATGAAAAAAAATATAAAAGAATTAGTTGAAAAACTTGGAATAGAGATAGAAGAAGTTAAATCATCAGGTATTGAGGAATCTAAAAAAATAATAGATGAATTTGATTTAGTATTTTGTTCTGAAAAATTAGCTAAAGAGTTAGAAGCTAATCCTAAAATAAAAGTTCTTAAAAATTTATTAGATGTTAATGAATTAAAAAATTATTTACAAGAACTATAATTTAAAGAAATTTATATAAACAGGTCGAATGACCTGTTTTTTATATCATTTTTATATTTTATTGAAATTATCAAATAATAGTAGTATAATTTAATGGAAAAATAAAAAATAGAATTAATCATTATATATTTATTAAATTTAATATTTTAAAAGTAGATGAATAAAAATGAAAAAAATTAAGGAAATATTAATGTTAGCATTGTGTATTAGTTCTATCGTTTCATTTTCTGAGGGGACAACATCAACAGAACAACCTAAACCAATAACAAAAAAATAAGTAGAAAAAATGATAGCGGATGCTGTAAAAGCTCAACCTGAAAAGATAACTAGATTACAAACATCTGTTTTAAAAAATGCTCAAGATATTGACAAAAATAAAGTATTTTAGCACTAAAATGGGATTAAATGGTGGAGGTAATGCCGATAATGATGGAGCTAAAGGACCTTTATCATTAACTATAGGAGTCAATACGGAAACGTTGGGAGAAAGTTCTATGACTTTAGGACTATTTTCTAGTGCTACTGTCTTAAGATCGATATCTGTTGATTATGGTTTGGAGTCTATAGGTAAATATTCTTTAGCTCTTGGAGATTTTGCTATCGCAAATGGAGATTCAGGTATTGCTATAGGTAAAAATTCTTTGTTATCTAAAAATTCAGAATATTCAATAGCTTTAGGGCTTGGTACATATATTGGAAAAAGAAAAGAGGTATCTTCTACAGCTATCATAGATAGTAATAATGGTGGAGTCTTTAATAGATGGAAAAATGGTATTGGAAGTAATATGGCCTGAAGATGTTTTGGTAATTTCTATTGTTAGAAATGGTATAGAAAAAATACCTAAGGGTAGAACAGTTATGATGGCAGGAGATATTTTAATATTATTATTGCCTGAAAATATTGTTGGAGAAGTTAAAGAAAAATTAATGAAGCATACATTGGTAGATTAATTCTAGTTTGAAAGAGAGGAAAAATGAGAAAGTTAGGTTTAATAAAAAAATGGGAACTTTTATCACCTTATAGGAAATTGATAGTAGGCTTTTTAATAGCTATCTTTATTGGAACTACACTTTTAAAATTACCCTTCTCATTAAAAGAAAATCAGAATATTAGTATGTTAGATTCTTTGTTTACAATAGTTTCAGCTATTTGTGTAACAGGGTTATCTGTTGTCGATGTAAGTCAAGTATTTACTCCGGTAGGGCAATTAATAGTTCTATTTTTTATACAGTTGGGTGGACTTGGAGTTATGACAGTTTCAATAATAGTTTTTTTATTACTTGGGGAAAAAATGAGTTTTGAGACAAGGGAACTTTTAAAAGAGGAAAGAAATTCTAATAGTAATGGAGGTATTACAAATTTTATAAAACATCTTTTATTAATAGTATTTATTATTGAGTTATTGGGAGCTTTTATTTTAACTTATGCATTTTCTAAATATTATTCAATAAAAGTATCCGTTTTTTATGGATTATTTCATTCGATATCAGCATTTTGTAATGCTGGATTTTCTTTGTTTACCAACAATTTAGAAAATTTTAAATATGATAAGTTAATTAGTTTAACCATATCTCTTCTAATTATTTTCGGAGGAATAGGTTTTGTAACAATAAATTCACTTTTTATAGTTAAAAAGAAAAAAATTAGAGATTTAAGTTTGACATCAAAACTTGCTTTAATTGTTACATTTTTTTTACTATTTATTGGAACTATATTATTTTTGGGATTTGAATATACTAATTCAAGTACTTTAAAAAATATGAATTTTTTTGATAAAGTTTTAAATTCATTCTTTCAAAGTGTAACACTAAGAACAGCAGGATTTAATACAGTGCCACTTTCAAATATAAGACCAGCAACAATTTTTATTTCATATATCTTTATGTTTATTGGAGCTTCTCCAGGTTCAACAGGTGGTGGAATAAAAACAACAACATTTGGAATTTTAATATTCTATGCACTTGGAATTTTAAAAAGAAAAGAGTATATTGAAGTGTTTAAGAGAAGAATAGATTGGGAATTGATGAATAAAGCATTAGCAATAGTAGTTATATCTATATTTTATGTTATTATTATAGTAACAATTATATTATCAATAGAAAATTTTTCGATAGATAAAGTGATATATGAAGTTGTATCAGCTTTTTCAACAACAGGTTTGAGTCTTGGAATAACAGCAGAATTAGGGATAATTTCTAAACTTTTAATAATTATTACAATGTTTATAGGGAGATTGGGACCTATGACAGTTGCATTAGCTTTTACAAATAATAAAAAAAGTTTAATAAAGTATCCAAAAGAAGATATTTTAATAGGATAAATAGGAGAAATTTATGAAACAGTATTTAGTTATAGGCTTAGGAAGATTTGGAACGAGTGTTGCTAAAACTTTGTATGAAGCTGGGGAAAATGTTTTAGGTATAGATATAGATGAGGAGTTGGTACAGGATAAAATAAATAATAATATACTAAAAAATGCTATAATTGGTGACGCCAGTGATGTAAAAATTTTAAAAGATATTGGAGCTGAAAATTTTGATGTGGCCTTTATTTGTATTGGAGATATAGAAGCAAGTGTTATGATAGCACTTAATTTAAAAGAATTAGAAATAAATAGAATCATAGCAAAGGCTATTAATAAAAATCATGGAAAGGTTCTTACAAAAGTTGGAGCAACAGAGATAGTTTATCCGGAAGAACATATGGGAAAAAGAATAGCTGAGCTGACAATGAATACAGGAATAATAGAACATTTAAAATTTACTGATAATTTTGTGTTAGTGGAAGTAAAGGCACCAAGTATATTTTGGAATAATACTCTTATAAAATTAGATATTAGAAATAAATATAATATAAATATAGTTGGAATAAAAAAAGATAAAGGAGAATTTTTATATAATCCAACTGCAAATGTTGTAATAGAAGAAGGAGATATATTAGTGATTATAACTGATAAAAAAACAGTTGAGTCATTTAATAAATTGATTTAGGTGAAAAGATGCAAGAATTTGATGTTATAGTAGTTGGAGCAGGACATGCTGGTTGTGAAGCTACATTAGCTTCAGCAAGAAGGGGAATGAAAATAGCAATATTTACAATATCATTAGATATAATATTGGAGTAATGTCTTGTAACCCATCATTAGGTGGTCCAGCAAAATCACATCTAGCAAGAGAAATAGATGCTCTTGGTGGAGAAATGGGAAGACATATAGATAAAACTTTTATTCAAATAAGAGGCTTGAACACAAAAAAAGGTCCGGCAGTAAGATCTTTAATAGTTTAATCAGATAAAGTTTCTTATGCTAATGAAATGAAAAAACTCTTGAACATACAAAAAACTTATCTGTTATTCAAGAAATGGTAAGTGAGTTTGTTGTTGAAGAAGAAAATGGAATAATAACTAAGGTAGAAGATGGTAAGGTTAAAATATCTCTTAATATTAATGATAAGAATTTAACTGTTACAAAACCTAAAGAAGATGAAATAGTAAGCCCTAAATTAGATTTAAGTGATACTATAAAGGAAAAAATAGAGAAATTAGAAAATGTAGTAATAAAAGCCAGAACTGATATAACTTTAGATACAGTTAAAAAAGATGGAACAACTACATATACTATAAATACAGATTTAAGTAGCGTTGAAGGTAAAATAGCAACAAATACAAAAAATATTGAGGCTCTTGAAAAGAAAATTTCTAATACTTCAAGTAATGAAAAGATTAAAGAAATAGAAAATAATAGTTATTCTGGAATTTCAAGTGCTATTTCTATGCCAAATTTACTATTTTCAACAAAAGCTAAATTTAGTATAGCTGCTGGTTATGGAACATATATGGGAAATCATTCATTGGCTGTAGGTATTATGAGTAATAAAAACTTTGTGAATTATAAAGCGAGTTTAAGTTTGAATAATAAAGGAAATTTGGGTCTTGGTTTAGGTATAGCTTATACATTTGATACAAGTGATGAAGAAAAAGTTAAGTTAAATAAAGAGCTAGCAAGACTTAATCAATTAGAAAAAAAGTAAAGAAAAAGATAAAAGAATAAATGATTTAGAGAAAAAATTGGAAGAAATTTTAAATAAATTAAAATAAACACCACATTAAATGTTATAGTTCAAGGGCTATAACATTTATATTTTATAAAATATAATTTTAAAAAGGAAGAACCTTTCCGTATATATGTGGAAAAAAAAGTTATTGAAAAAAATTTTTTTCAAGGTATCTTATAATTAAGGAGTATATAATGGAGAATTTAGTTATTAGAATTTTTAGAATATTAAAAGATGGCAAATATCATACTTCTTTAGAATTATCTAATATTTTAAATATTTCCGATAGAACATGTAGAAAATATATAAAAATATTATCAGAAATATTGATGAAAAAAAATATTGAGATAGAATCTAAACCAAGATTTGGATATTTATTAAAAGATAATCATATTTCGGAGAATGAATTATTTCGTGATGATACTAAAAAAATCCCTAATAGTGCAACAGACAGGGTTATATATTTGATTAATAAATTAATATATACAGATAAATATATTAAGTTATTTGATGTTAGTGAAGAAATTTATACAAGTTCAAAGACTTTATCTCAAGATATAAAAAAAGTTGAAGAATTATTGGGTGGATATGATATATCTCTAGAAAGAAAGCCTTATTATGGAATTAAAATTCAAGGCGATGAAATAAATATTCGTAATTTTTTTATAGATATATTAGAAAAAAGATTGAATGAAAATGATTTAGAGGATGAAATTAAATTAAAAATTATAGAAATAGCTGAAAATATAAGTTTTAATTTTAGGAAAAAGAATATAAAAATTTCTGATATATCACTTCAGAATTTAGCTATATCATTTTATGTTACTTTAAATAGAATAGAAAGAAATTTCTTTATTAAAGATATTATGGAAAATGAAGATGAGTTATTTAAAGTAAAAAAAGAAGAGATAAGAGGGTGTATAAAAGATCTTAAAACAGTGTTTAAGTTAAAAGATTCTATGAGTGAAACTGATATAGATTATTTAACTATAAGGTTTATGACTACTGAAACTATGACTTATTCTAGTATAAAGAATTTAGATGTTAAAGATATACAAAAATTAATAGAAGATATTTTCTTTTATGTAAATGTTACTTTTAAAATAGATTTAAGTAATGATGAAATGCTTTATAAAAATCTATATACACATTTAATTGCTTTGGTTATAAGATTAAGGTTTGGTATAAAAACACAAAATCCATTAATTGATGATATTAAAAAGAATATACCTTTTGAATATAATTTAGCTCAGTATATATGTAAAAGTATAGGTGAAAAATATTCAAAAGAACTTTGTGAAGATGAAGTTGGATATATAGCAGTAATACTTCATATGGCTAAAGATATTAATAAAAGAAATAGGAAGAAAAATATATTATTAATATGTCCTAGTGGAAGAGGAATATCTAAATTTTTAACCTATACATTTAAAAATTCTTTTTCTGAATATTTAAATGAAATTAATGCTTGCGGTTTGAGCGATTTGAAATATATAGATTTAAATGAAATAGATGTTGTATTTAGTCTAGTTGATGATGAATTAGAAATAAATAAACCTGTATATAAAATAAAGTATTTCTTAAATTCAGATGATTTAGAAGATATAAAAAAGATACTAGATGATAATAAAGAATATATAGGCAGTATTTTTGATAAAGAATTATTTTTCCATTTTAAAGAAAAAATAAATAAAAAAGATTTGATTATCCTTATTTCTAATAGGATAAAAAACTTTATAAATATTGAAGAGGATTTAGAAAAATTAATTTTTGAAAGAGAAAAATTAGGGATGACAGAAATTAGTTCAGATGTTGCAATACCTCATCCTATACATGCTATACCTAATATTAATAAAATAGCTGTATGTATATTAGATAATAGTATTAAATGGATAAATAATGAAGTTAGAATTGTCTTATTTATGTTAATAAATAATTCTAATGGGGAAAATGAAAACATATATAAATTACTTACTAAAGTTATTAATGATAAAAGAATAACAGATAAGATATTAGAAAATCCTAGTTATGAAAATTATATAAATATACTAAAAGATTTGGAGGAAGAATAATGAATTATGAAGAATTAAGTGAATTTGCAATGCAAATAATTGCTAATTCTGGAATGTCAAGATCAGCATCTATGGAAGCTGTAAAATTTGCAAGAGAAGGAGAATTTGAAAAGTGTAAACAAGCTCTTGAAGAAGCGAATAATTTTTATCTTGAAGCACATAAAATACAAACCGAACTAATAGTTAAAGAAACAGGAGAAGAAGAAAAAATAGTTGTTAATTTAATTATGGTTCATGCACAAGATCATTTAACTATGGCATTAATGTCTAAAGATAATGCAAAAGAAATGATTAATATGTATGAAAGAATATATAAGTTGGAGGTAAAATAATGTTAGGTATATCCGTTTATCCTTATAAGGAGAATATTGATGAAACTTTAAAGTATATAGATAGAAGTTCTGGTTTTGGATACAAGAGAATATTTTTAAATTTACTTTTATTTGATTATAGTCAAATTGAAAAGTTTGTTAGTGATAATAAAAAAATTATAAGTCATGCAAAAAGTAAGGGGTTTGAAATATATGTAGATGTTAATCCTAAGATTTTTGAACTTTTAGGAATAAGTCATACAGATTTATCTTTCTTTAAAGAATTAGGGGTAGATGGAATAAGACTTGATGGAGTATTTGATGGTGATGTTGAATCTGAATTAACATATAATGATTATGGATTGAAAATAGAGTTAAATGCAAGTCAAAATACTAAATATTTAGATAATATATTATGTAGAAAACCTGATAAATCTAAATTAATAGCTTGTCATAATTTTTATCCACAAAGATATACAGGATTGTCAGAAGATTTTTATATTAATACATCAAAAATATTTAAAGGTGCAGGGTTAAGACTTGCAGCTTTTGTTACATCGCAAGTTGCAGATCATGGACCACATGTTGTAGATGATAAACTACCAACATTAGAGTCACATAGAGATTTAGATATAGAAGTGCAAACAAAACATTTATTAGCTTTAGGAAATATAGATGATGTAATAATATCTAACTCTTATGCAAGTGATGAAGAATTAGAAAAAGTTGCAAAAGCATATAAACCTTATTTAATACTTAAATTAGAAGAGGTAGATAACAATTTGAGTATTGAAGAAAAACATATATTATCATTAAGACATTTTAATAGAGGAGACTTAAATGATTATTTAATAAGATCTACTATAGGTAGAATAGAATATAGAGATAAAAGTATAGCTCCTCGTAAAAATACTACTTTATTAAAAAGAGGTACAGTGTATATAGCTAATGATAATTTCGGTCAATATAAAGGTGAGCTTGCAATAGTTAAAAAGGACGTAGAAATAAATTTAGAAAATATAAATATAGTAGGTAGAGTTAGAAAGGAAGAAGAATTTTTAATAGACTATATTGATGCGTATACTAGATTTAAAATTGAATTATAGAGGTGATAATTATGTTAAAAATTTTACTTGTATGTAGTGCAGGTATGTCAACAAGTTTTTTAGTTGAAAAAATGAAAAAATCAGCTGAAGTTAAAGGTATAGAAGCTGAAATAAAAGCTATACCTGAAGCACAAGCTAATGAGTATGTTGGAAAAATAGATATACTTTTATTAGGACCACAAGTTAAATATCTTGAAGGAAGTATGAAAGAAATGTTTGGAGATACTCCTGTAAGTGTTATAAACATGATGGATTATGGAGCTATGAATGGAGAAAAAGTACTAAATAGCGTTTTAGAAATATTAAAAAAATAAAAATATATAAGGAGAAAACAATATGAATGGATTCATGAATTGGATGGAACAGAAATTTGTTCCAGTGGCACAAAAAATTTCTGCCGAAAAACACTTAGTAGCAGTTAGAGATTCATTTATCTCTATCTTACCTATAACTATGGTAGGTTCAGTTGCTGTATTATTAAACGTATTTTTTAGGGATTTACCTAATAATGCAGGTATGACAGGGTTTGTTGAAGCAATGCAACCACTTATACAAATAAATGGAGTTGTATGGTTTGCATCACTTGCTATCTTATCTTTAGTTTTCATAGTTGCTTTAGGATATAATCTTTCAACTAGCTATAAAGTAAATCCTTTAGCAGGAGCTTTAGTAGCTTTAGGATCATTTATAGCATTTTTACCACAAAGTGCTAAATTTGATTTAGATGTTAATGGAACTATGGTTCCAGTTGATCAATGGGGATATATAAATGTTAACTATTTAGGGGCAACAGGTTTATTTGCTGCAATGATAATAGGATTTATTTCTACATTAATCTTCTGTAACTTAATGTTAAGAAATATAACAATTAAATTACCAGATTCAGTTCCACCTGCAGTAAATAAAGCATTTACTTCATTAATACCTGGTATAGTTGCTATATATGTATGTTCTATTTTATCATTTGTTATAACTAAGACAACAGGATCTTCATTAAATGATTTAATATCTGTATACATACAAACTCCATTACTTGGATTATCACAAGGTATATTCTCTGTAGCTCTTATATCTTTCTTAATACAATTATTCTGGTTCTTTGGATTACACGGACACAATGTTTTAGGACCAATTATAGAAGGTATATATCAACCAGCTTTACTTGCTAATGCAGATCATATAGCTAAAGGTGGTACTATAGATACTTTACCATATATATGGACAAGAGGATCTTTTGATGCTTACTTACAAATGGGTGGTTCAGGAATAAGTATAGCTTTAGTAATAGCAATAATGTTATTCTCTAAGAGAGAAGAATACAGAGCTATAGCTAAACTTGGAACTCCTATGGGAGTGTTTAATATAAACGAACCAATAATATTTGGTTTACCGATAGTATTAAACCCTATATATATTATACCATTCTTATTAGCACCTACTTTAGGTTCTATAATAGCTTATGTTGCGACAAAAGTTGGAATAGTTCCTCCTGTTTACGTTGCAGTTCCTTGGGTATTACCTCCAGGATTATATGCATTCTTTGCAACAGGTGGTTCAATAATGGCGGCTTTAGTTTCATTATTTAATGTTTTAGTAGCCTTTATACTTTATACACCATTTGTAATATTAGCTAATAGAGTAAAAGATAAATAGAAAAAATGGGGAATTATCCCCATTTTTTTAAAAAAGGTAGGTAATTTATGAAATCTTGGTCATATTTTGTTATAACTTTAGGGACCTTAGCTATAGCTACATATCCCTATAATTATAAACTAATAAATTTAATAATGGGAGCCTTTTTGGTAGTTGTTGGTTTTCTAATGTCTAGGAGAAAAAAATGAAATTAAAAACAAAATTAAATGTTTCAAGTAGTGAGTTCTATAATTTTTTATTAGATAATCTAAAAAGAGAATTAAATGTAAAAAAAATAGAAAAAGGTATGAAATTTAAAAAAGATTTAAAATCTAAATTTTCACAAAAAGTTGAAAGTAGTGTTGAATTGGTAGATCTTGAAGAAAATAAAATATATTCTTTATCATATGTAACTCCTCTTGGTGAAAATGTTGTTAAATATTATATAAAAGATATAGATATTGATAATATAGAGGTTGAATATGTAGAAAATTATTATACTGAATCTTTTTGGAATAAATATAATAATATGATAGTTGAATTTTTGATGTCATATTTTTTAAAGAAAAAGAAAAAGACTACACTGAAACAAATAGAACAATATATTAAAACTAATAGAAAAATATAAGGATGGTGAAATTTATGATTAAATTTCCAAAAGGTTTTTTATGGGGGAGTTCAATAAGTGCTGAACAAAGTGAGGGAAGAATAGAAGGTGATGGTAAAAGTCTTACTGTTTGGGATAAGCTTTATGAATTAGAACCATATAAGTTTCATAATAATATAGGTCCTAAAGATACAACTAAAATGTATCAAAAATATTTAGAGGATGTTAAATTATTAAAAGAAACAGGGCATAATTCTTTTAGAACTTCAATTTCTTGGTCAAGACTTATTCCTGATGGAGTAGGAGAGATAAATCCTAAAGCATATGAGTTTTATAGATCATATTTTGAAGCTTTAAAAAAAGAAGGAATTGAGGTTATGGTTAATTTATCACACTTTGATACACCTCTTATTCTTCAAGAAAAATTTGGTGGATTTGCAAGTAAAGAAGTAGTTAAAGCTTATAAAGAATATGCTAAAAAATGCTTTGAATTATTTGGAGATATTGTTAAAATGTGGTTTACATTTAATGAACCTATAGTTACTGTTGAATGTGGATATTTAAAACAATATCATTATCCTATGGAAGTTGATTCTAAAAAAGCTGTACAAGTAGCATATAATCTTGCCTTAGCATCTGCTGAAGCTGTAAAAGATTTTAAAAAAATAGTGAAAGATGGGAAAATAGGTATAATTTTAAATTTAACACCAGCTTATCCAAGATCGCAAAATCCAGCTGATTTAAAAGCGGCTAGAATAGCTGAATTATTTGCTAATAAATCATTTTTAGATCCTGCAGTTAAGGGATATTATGATACTGAATTAATAGAAATAATAAAAAAACATGATTTAATGCCAGAATATACAGAAGATGAATTAAAAATAATAAAGGAAAATACAGTAGATATATTAGGTGTAAATTATTATCAACCAATAAGGGTTGCAGCAAGAGCATCACTTCCTAATCCAGAAGCACCATTTATGCCAGAATATTATTATGATTACTATGTTATGCCTGGTCGTCGTATGAATCCTCATAGAGGTTGGGAAATTTATCCTCAAGGATTGTATGATATTTCTATAAATATAAAAGAAAATTATGGTAATATACCTTGGTTTGTTTCAGAAAATGGTATGGGTGTAGAAGGTGAAGAAAAATATAGAGAAAACGGTCAAATTCAAGATGATTATAGAATAGACTTCTTTAAAGAGCATTTAATAGAGTTGCACAAAGGTATTGAAGCTGGTTCTAGCTGCTTTGGATATTTGGTTTGGACTACTATAGATTGCTGGTCATGGCTTAATGCATATAAAAATAGATATGGACTTATAGAATTAGATATAAATACTCAGGAAAGAAAAATAAAAAAATCTGGAGAATGGTTTAAAAAATTGAATGAAAATAATGGGTTTTAAAAATTAATTAAACATAAAAAAATATTTTAATAATATAATTATTAAATAAAAACAAAATTTTTAAAAAAAGTAGTTGACAATGAGATAAATTTTATGAT
>CAUTJT010000006.1:0-95117 GCA_963539215.1 uncultured Streptobacillus sp.
CACCATTTTTATAAGTTCCTTCTTCTCTATCACCATCGTTAAAATAATATTTATAAGTTCCTTCTTTTTCACCATTTTTATAAGTTCCTTCTTCTCTATCACCATCGTTAAAATAATATTTATAAGGTCCTTCTTCTTCTCCATTTTTATAAGTTCCTTCTTCTCTATCACCATCGTTCGTATAATATATATATTTTCCTTCTTTCTTATTATTTTTAACATTTTCAACATATAACATACCTTCATCAGTCCTGAATACTTTTGGTCCTGCTAAAGTATTTAATGATATAAAAAATACAAAAAATAATAATAACTTTTTCATAATAATTCTCTCCTTTAAAATAATTAATTTATAAACTTTAATATAGTTATAGCTAAATTATTATAACTTGTCAATCAATAAGTTGATTTTATTTTTATTGAAAGTTTTATATTTTATAAACCATCTAAAACTTCACCATTTGGCTTATAATGAACAAATTTAATTTCAAGCTTAAAACTAGTCTTTAGGTTCATTCGTTCGTTAAAACGCATTAGAGTGCTTTTGGGAATATTTTATTTATATTTTTATAATATAAAAAAAGAGAAATTTCAGTTTTCTCTCTTTTCATTCATCTATCTTTATTTTATTCTTTGACCATTTTTATATGTTCCTTTTTCTATATCACCATTATTAAAATAATATATATATTTTCCTTCTTTCTTGTTATTTTTAACTTTTTTAACATATAACATACCTTCATCAGTCCTGAATACTTTTAATCCTGCTAAAGTATTTAATGATATAAAAAATGAAAAAAATAATAATAACTTTTTCATTATAATTCTCTCCTTTAAAATAATTAATTTATAAACTTTAATACAGTTATAGCTAAATTGTTATAATTTGTCAATCAATAAGTTGATTTTATATTAGTTATTTTTGGTCGCGTTTCTTCGCAAACGCGAAAGTGTAAGTGTCACTTCTTTAGTTTTTTTTCACTGCACGCTTACCCGTTTCTCTAAAAAAAATTGTATTTTTTAGTAGAAACTGCTTCGCTATTCTATCAAAATTGTGATAGAATGATTGCTACTAAAGAGCTACTTTTTTTCATTTCTTTCTTATAACATCTAGGAGTTTTGTTGTCAAAAATTAAAAAAGTTGAATTTCTTGCATTTTAATTAATTTTAATGTTTTATTTTATTTTATTTAAAAATAATTATGGCAATGAAATTTATACTTGTACGATTATTAAAATTAATATAACAAAAGATAATAAAATTTATTTTGAGTATGTAGATAATTCATATTTTTATGGTGAAAAGGTAATTACAATTAATGAATTTAAAAGGCTCATAAAATATAAAGAAATTTAAAAAGGAAGAATAATTCTTCCTTTTTATTTACGGTCTCTTATGAATAATACTTGGTCCACTCTCATCATATTCAGGTGATTCATATTTTTTCTTATTGTTATTTTCTGGTAAAATAAGACCAACACCAAATAAACCATCTTCTGATATCATTGACATATCTCCTTGACCCCCATTATGATATATAATATAATTTTCATTCCGCTTTGCTTTATATTGTTCTATCTCCCATTTTTTAGAAAGTTCTATTTCACTTTTTCCTCTTTCACTATTTTCATACTCTCTTTTCCCTTCTTTAATTCTTTTTTCTATACTTTTACCAAGGCTCCCTAATACTGTTGTTGCTGTTGCTCCTGCTACAACTTTAACCACTTTACTTCCAGGAATTTCAAGTCCTATAAGTCCAGCTCCAATATTTCCTATAGTTTCCCCAATTTTATTATCAGGATCTATTTCTTTGTCAAAATCTTTATGAGGTGGTGCATTTCTAGGATCTCTTAAATCTTTTTTATTAGGATTATAAGGCATATTTTCTTCAGCATTTATTATATCTGTATTTATTATAATTTCATCACTATATGAATATATAGTAAAACAAATCAAAGTTAATAATATAAATATTTTTTTCATTTTAATTCCTCCAAATAATAATTCTTAATATGATAGCAATCATAATTCCATCTAAATAATAATAATCAATTTTTTTATTTTTTAAATAACTTAATATTATAAATATAGGTATTGTTATTAATATTATATTATAATAATAACTATCAAGTTTATTTAAATTAAAAACAAATAATAAAAGAGTTAAGAAATAAAAAAATAATCTAGCTTTATTCATAATTGCACTCCTTTCAATATCAATATACCTTAGTTTTATATAAAATCAATAACATAAAAATTTGTTTTATTGAGTGTTATTTAATAAAATTATGTACATCTTATATATTTGAAATATCTAAAAATTTTCAGTGTTAATTTGAAAATTTGCTAATCAGAAATAAATATGATATAATTATAGTGTAAAAAACGATATAACATAATTTAAAAAGTTAGCTGCGAACTAACTTTTTTTTATTTAAAATTTAGATATAATCAAAAAGGCAACTGCCAGAAATGGAGGTGTCTTATGTTATATCGTATTATAAAAATTTTGATATTGATTATAATTTTATTATTATGTTCAACAATTTCATTTTAATAAATTATTGAGATAAAAAATTTTTTGGAGTGTTCGCAGCACTCCTTTTTTTATTTACAATAGCTCTAAAACTTCTTAATTTAAGTTCTAAGAGACAAAAACAATGTTAAGTTTATAAAAAGCCTAACATTAAAATTGATTACTAGAGGGGTTTATATGAGTTTTTAGAGCTATAAGATTTTTTTAGTTGGTCGCGTTTCTTCGCAAACGCGAAAGTGTAAGTGTCACTTCTTTAGTTTTAAAAGTTCTATAAGACACAAAAACAACTAAAGGAAGTTATTTAATATCTACTCCACTCATCTTTAATTTTAATTTTATTTTCATCCCAATTATCTTTTTTATCTTTCTCTATTTCTAATTCTATTTCTTTTTCTATTTTATCTTTATCAAAATCATAAGATACTGTATTTACTTTTATCATTATTGTATCAATTATTTTTCTTAAAGGAGGAAAATATGAAGATATATTTTTTATTATATTTAATGTTTTTTCAAAATATTTTAATTTAGAATACATTGCACAATTATTTTTCTTTAAGTCTTATATTTCTTTATTCCTATATGATATTTTACTTTCATTTTGATCATTTAGAGCATGTACCTTAAAACTATTTTCATTTTTTCTGTATATTTTGTTGGTACATATTCTTTTGGAGGTACATTTTCTTCTTTTAATTTTTATATTTCTTTTTCTTGTGATATTCGGTTGTTATTGTAAATAATACGTCAGATGATGAATTTAATGCTGTTTCACAAGAGTCTTGTATATAAATCCGATTGATACAATTTGCATAGCTATATCATTTGATATACCGAATAAACTTGTAGCAACTGGTATTAGTAATAGTGATCCACCGGTAACACCAGAAGCGCTACAAGCAGATAGTGCTGATAATATACTAAGTATTAAAGCGGTTAATAAATCTATGTGTATCCCTAAAGTATTTACAGCAGCTAAAGTAAGAACGGATATAGTGATTGCTACGCCTGCCATATTAGTGGTATAGATACTGCATAAACATTTTTATCTAAACCTAAATCTTCACAAATTTTTATATTTATTGGTATATTAGCAGCTGAACTTCTGGCGAAAAAGCTGTTAATCCACTTTCTTTTAAGCGTTTAAATACTAATGGATAAGGATTTTATTTTATCATTAAAAATACTATTATTAGATTAAGGATTAGTGCTACAAAAGCCATATTACCTATAAGAACGAGAAGTAATTGTAAATAGTCTGTAAATATGTTTAATCCACTTTCTGAAACTGATTTAAAAACAAGTCCCATTATACCTAATGGCGTGAGATGTATAATCCATTTTAATGTAAGTGAAGTAGCTTCAGCTAGTGTTTCAAGTAAATCTTTAATATGAGAATTTGCTCCTTTTAAAGCAATTCCAAATATTAAAGCCCAAGATAAAATTTCTATATAGCTTGCTGATGCAAGAGCGGCTACTGGATTATAAACAATTTTTGAAAGTAATTGTTGTATAACTTCGCATATATTACCTGGAGGTACTATAGAACTAGTATCTACATTATTTAATTGTATATGTACAAGGGGATATGAAACCTGCGATAACCCCTGTAGCAGAAGCGGAAAATGTAGCAAGTAGATATAGTAATATAATATTTATCATATTTGAATTTCCGTTTCCTTTTCTATTAGCTATTGCACTAATTACAAGGAAAAAACAAGTAATGGAGCTATTGCCTTTAATCCTCCTATAAAAAGATTACCTATAATTGATATTAGAGTAAATTTTGGTAATAGTATACCTAGTATTCATCTTAATATCATTCCTATAAGTATTTTATTAATTAAACTTAAATTTTTAATTTTTTAAATCATAAATTATTATACCTTTCAACTGATTTTTGTATAAATAATTCAAATATTTTTTTTGAATTGTTATTATGTTTAACTATTAGTTCTGGGTGCCATTGTACACCTAGTATCCAAAGGTTAGAATTTTGAGTGAAAATAGCTTCTATTATTCCATCGTTTGCACGAGCTACCACTTCAAAACCATTAGCAAGAGTGTCTATTGCTTGGTGATGGTATGAATTAACTAGGCATTTGTCTTCTCCTATTATTTCTTTAAGAATACCATAAAGTTTAATAGAGTGAGTTTCAGTACTTAATTTTGCTTCTTGTGTGTGTTTTATAGTTTCGAATGGAGCAAGGGAAAGATCTTGGAATAAAGTACCTCCAAATCCTGAATTTATTAACTGTAAACCTCTACATATTCCAAAAACTGGCTTAGAATTAGAACAAGCTTCAGATAATAAATGCAATTCAAAATGATCTCTTTCTGGCAAGATTTCTCTTAATAGTTTGTGAGGTTCTTGGTTATATAATTCTGGGTTTACATCATAACCACCTGTTAAAAGTAATGCGTCTATATTTTGTATGTATGAACGTATAATTTCTAAATTATCAGTTATAGGTAAAACTAAAGGTATTCCACCTGCTTCTATTATACTTTTTATATAGTATTGACTTACAAAAGCTGTTTCATATCCTAATGATGAGTCTTCTCTTTCGTAAGTTAAACTAGCTGATATCCCTATTATTGGTTTTCTTTCCATGTTTCCTCCTTGTATACCTTATCTTTTAATTCTTCGATGTTTTTTGAATTTGAAATTAACATTAAATATTTAATTTCCATTTTCCAATCTTCTATTGTAGATATAAGTTCATCTCTACCTTTTTCTATTAAAATTTTAAGAAATTGTTTAGAAATTCCTACCGCTTTTGCTCCTAAGGCTAAAGCTTTTACAATATCTAAAGGATTACGAACTCCGCCACTTGCAAGTATATCAATGTTAGTTTGAAATTTTTTTGAATACTCAAGTGATGTACATGTATCATATCCTATTTCTTCAAAATAATCTCTTTTTTTCTCTGATCGTATATTTTCAATGTTTGCAAAACTTGTTCCACCTAAACCGCTAATATCTATACATTTGGCTCCTATAGATATTAGTTCTTCTATTGTTTCTTCGTTCATTCCAAAGCCTGTTTCTTTTAAAATTACAGGTATTTTTATTTCTTTCAATATATTTTCTAAATTAATTTTCCATTCTGAAAAGTTGTGATCACCTTCGCTCATAAGTAGTTCTTGTATTAAGTTTAAATGTATTTGAATTAATTTTGGATTAATATCTTTTATTCCTTTTTTAAATTCATCTACTTTTTTATCTATTCCTAAATTAAAACCATGTCCTTTTGGATAGTAATTACTTTCGCCTTTTAGTATTGGACTGTATGATCCTGGGAAAAATAATATATTTGTCTTTTTTGCAACGTATTCTAAATCTTTATTTATTTTATCTCCTAAAGCACTACCTCCAGTAATGGCGTTAATATAAAATGGAAAATCTATTTCTATACCACAGATATTAGTTTTAGTGTCTATATCTTCTAATGAAAATTTTGGTAATGAAAAATATTTTAATCTATATTTATCAAAAGAATTTATTTTATTATTTTGATTTAATGCTAGTTTTAAATGTTGGTCTTTTCTATTCATAAAAACTCCCTAAAATATTGCTTTAAGGATATATTAACAATAAAAGTAAAAAAAGTAAATAAATTTTAAAAAAATTATTGACATATTTTCTAAAATGATATATACTAGCACTATAGAAGTATGAGTGCTAACAGGAGGTGATTAGCTTGAATGATAGGGAAAAAGAGGTTTTCAGGATAATAGTTAGCCATTATTTAAATAATGGT
The DNA here is from genome assembly GCA_963539215.1 of uncultured Streptobacillus sp. Taxonomy (GTDB): domain Bacteria; phylum Fusobacteriota; class Fusobacteriia; order Fusobacteriales; family Leptotrichiaceae; genus CAURNT01. The sequence goes on from CAUTJT010000006.1 coordinate 6,301, forward strand.
GAATCAGTTGGATCAAGAACTTTAGAGAAGAAATATAATATGGGAGTTTCATCTGCAACTATAAGAAATGTAATGTCTGATCTTGAAACTATGGGCTTGATTACAAAAACTCATACATCTTCAGGAAGAATACCTACTATAGAAGGATATAGAAAATATATAGAAGAAGTTGTTCTTAGTTCTGACTTAGAAGATGAGGTTAAAGATAGAATATTTATGTCTTATCAGAAAAGAATAAATGAAACTGATCAAATATTTAGGGAAACAGTTGAAATGTTATCAAATATTTCTGAAACTATGGCAATAGCTATAGAACCATCTTCAGATTTAGAAATAGTTAAAAAAGTTCAATTTATAAAAATAACAGATTCTAATATATATGTAGTAGTTGTTTTGAAAAATAATATTATAAAAACATCTGTATTAACAGTTAATAGCTATATGACGGAAGATAATATAGAAAATCTAAATCAATATATGAGAAATTTATTAGAAACTACTCATAAAACATTCACATTAAGGGAACTTGAAATATTTTTAAATAATATAGGTAGTAGTGATCTTGAAATAGATAAAAGATATACTTTTGGAGATAATAAGGTATTTGTTGATGGAATGGATTATTTATTAAAAAATGATATTGATTTTGATAAATTATTAGATGTTATGAAAACTATAAACAATAAAAATGAAGTTAAGGAAATATTTAAAACTTTGGCAAAAAGTGTTGAATATGATGTTAGTAGCACTAATGTAATATTTGGTGAAGATATTGGATTAAGTAAATTTGAAGATTATTCTTTTATCTTTAGGTGTTATGAATTTGGAGATGATAAAGGTATAATAGGTCTTATAGCTCCAACTCGAGTAGATTATGCTAAGCTTATGGGAATTATAGATCATGTTGTAATTATGTTGAAAAAAGTTTTAAATCAAAATATGAGTAATAAGTGTTTAGAGTTTAAATAGATTAGGAGGCGAAATGTCAGAAGAAGTAAAAGATAAATTAGAGGAAGAAATTCAGGAACAAGAAGCTATAAAAGAAGAAGTAGAAAATGTAGATCCAGAGGAAAATGAATTAGACAAAGTTAAGGCAGAGCTTGAAGAATATAAAAAGGCATATGCAATTAAAATGGCAGATTTCCAAAATTTTGCTAGAAGAAAAGAAAAAGAACTTCAAGATTTTAAAGAGTATGCAGCTAGAGATATAATTCTTAAAGTTTTAGAAAATTTAGATAATTTAGAAAGAGCTCAACTTGCAACTAACGATAATAATAATATAGAAGCCTTGATTGAAGGTTTAAATATGAGTGTTAATAACTTTAAGGAAATGTTAAAGCATGAAGGTGTTGAGGAAATAGAAGCGCAAGATAAAATATATGATGCAACAGAACATCATGCTATAACTACTATATCAGATAAAGAAAAAGAGAATAATACAGTAGTTTTTGTATCACAAAAAGGGTATAAATTAAAAGGTAGAGTAATAAGACCATCAATGGTTGTAATAAATAAAATAGAAGAAGAAAGTAAATAGGAGGAATAGAAATGAGTAAAATAATAGGAATAGATTTAGGAACAACAAATTCATGTGTTGCAGTTATGGAAGGTAGTGCATTTACTGTAATACCTAATGCAGAAGGAGAAAGAACTACACCATCTGTAGTATCTATAGAATCAAATGGGGAAATAATAGTAGGATCTACAGCTAAAAGAAAGGCAATAACAGAACCTAAACAAACTGTAATTTCAATTAAAACACATATGGGATCAGATTATAAAGTAGATATACATTCTAAAAAATATACTCCACAAGAAATATCAGCTATGATTTTAAAGAAACTTAAAAAAGATGCTGAAAGTTATTTAGGAGAAGAAGTTAAGGAAGCTGTAATCACAGTTCCAGCATATTTCACAGATGCTCAAAGACAAGCAACAAAAGATGCTGGAGAAATAGCAGGATTAACTGTAAAAAGAATAATAAATGAGCCAACAGCAGCAGCTTTAGCTTATGGATTAGATAAAGAAAAAGAAGAAAAAATATTAGTATTTGACTTAGGAGGAGGTACATTTGACGTATCAGTTCTTGAAGTTGGATCAGGTCTTGTAGAAGTTAAAGCAACAGCAGGTAATAATCATTTAGGTGGGGATAATTTTGATGAAGAAATAATTAATTGGCTTGCAGATGAATTCCAAAAAGAACATGGAATAGATTTAAGAAAAGAAGCTCAAGCATATCAAAGATTAAAAGATGCTGCAGAAGATGCTAAGAAAAAATTATCTTCAACATTAGAAACAACAATTTCTTTACCTTTCATAGCAATGGATGCAACAGGGCCTAAGAATTTAGAAAAGAAATTAACTAGAGCAGCATTCAATGAATTAACTAAACATTTAGTAGAAAAGACTAAAGGTCCAGTTAAACAAGCTTTAGATGATGCAGGATTAACAGTAAGAGATATAGAACAAGTATTATTAGTTGGAGGATCAACAAGAATACCAGCTGTTCAAGAATGGGTTAAAGAATATTTTGGTAAAGAACCTAATAAATCAATAAACCCAGATGAAGTAGTTGCAATGGGAGCTGCTATTCAAGGTGGAGTATTAGCAGGAGATGTTAAAGATGTATTGCTATTAGATGTAACTCCTCTTTCATTAGGAATAGAAACTATGGGTGGAGTATTTACTAAGATGATAGAAAGAAATACAACTATACCTACTAAAAAATCACAAACTTATTCAACAGCAGTTGATAATCAAACAGCTGTTACTATACATGTATTACAAGGAGAAAGAGCACAAGCTTCACAAAATCATTCTCTTGGACAATTTAATTTAGAAGGAATACCTGCAGCACCACGTGGTATCCCTCAAATAGAAGTTACTTTTGATATAGATTCAAATGGTATAGTACATGTTTCAGCTAAAGATTTAGGAACTGGTAAAGAAAATCAAATTACAATTTCTGGTTCATCAAATTTAAGTAAAGATGATGTAGAAAGAATGAAAAAAGAAGCAGAAGCTAATGAAGAAGCAGATAATAAGTTTAGAGAATTAATAGAAGCTAGAAATATGGCTGATCAATTAGTAATGGCTACTGAAAAAACTATTAAAGAAAATGAAGATAAATTACAAGGAAATGAAAAAGCTGATATAGAAGCAGCAATAGAAGAAGTTAAAAAAGTTAAAGATGGAGAAAGTATAGAAGATATTAGAAGTGCTATAGATAAATTATCTAAAGCAAGTGAAGGTTTTGCTACAAGAATTTATCAAGCTGCTTCACAACAAGCTAATGCAGCTAATTCAGAAGATAAAAATAATAACGACGATAATATAGTAGAAGCAGAAGAAGTTAAATAGGTCATTTGACCTATTTCTTCTGTAAAAAGGAGAAATGTTATGATAGTACTAAGAAGTGGTTCTGTTACTGCAGAAATTGAAGAAATGGGAGCAGAGATTAAATCTTTAAAATTAGATGGTGAAGAGTTTATGTGGAATAAAAAAGACTTTTGGCCTAAGACATCTCCAGTATTATTTCCATTTGTTGGAGGTTTGAGAGAAGGTAAATACATGTATGAGGGTGTTGAATATTCTATGCCGACAAGACATGGATTTGCAAGAGATAATAAGTTTGAAGTAGTATATTTAACTGATGATGAAGTGACATTTAAATTTAGTTCAACAGAAGAAACTTTAAAAAAATATCCATTTAAATTTGAACTTTATATGAAATACACACTTACAGGTAAGGGATTTAATTTATCTTATTTAGTTAAAAATATAGATGAAAAAGATATTTACTTTTCTTTAGGTGCGCATCCTGCATTTTTATTAGAAGAAAATTATGAAAATGTAAATTATATAGAATTTGAAAAAGAGGAAAGTGCGAGTAAATATAGATTACATGAAAGTGGATTTTATGATGGATTAAAAGAATTTTTCTCAAAACAAGAAAATAAAAAAGTTATAGAAATATTAGATAATAATTTTGAAGAAGATGCAATATCTTTTAAAGGGTTAAATTCTAATAAAGTATATATTAAATCAAGAAATACTAATAAAGAAGTAATGGTTGACTTTAATGGTTTTCCATATGTAGCATTTTGGAAACCGTTGAAAGCCCCATTTGTATGTATAGAACCATGGTTTGGTATAAATGATAACATTAATCAAGGAAAAGATATAAAAGAAAAAGAAGGAATACAAAAACTAGAATCTAATTCAGAATTTAATGCTGTATTAAAATTTGAATTTAAGAGAGGGAATTAATGAAAAAAGATTATTATGAATTACTTGGAGTAAGCAAAAGTGCAAGTGATGATGAAATAAAAAAGGCTTTTAGAAAAGCTGCTTTGAAGTATCATCCAGACAGAATGGTTAATGCAAGTGATGATGAAAAAAAGGCGGCTGAAGATAAGTTTAAAGAATTAAATGAAGCTTATCAGGTGCTTTCTGATCCAGAAAAAAAACAAATGTATGATCAATATGGACATGCTGCTTTTGAAAATGGTGGTTTTGGTAATGGTTCTGGATTTGGAGAAGCAGGATTTGACTTTGAAGATATTATAAACAATGTTTTTGGAGGAGGATTCGGCGGATTTAATGGATTCGGTGGTTTTGGACAACAACAATCTAGAAAAAAAGGGGATGATCTTCTTTATACTATAGAATTAACTTTAGAAGAAATAGCTGATGGAGTCCAAAAAGATTTAGATTATACTAGAACTGGAGAATGTGACAGTTGTAATGGAACAGGTGCTAAGGATGGTAAAACTAAAACTTGTTCTAACTGTAATGGAAAAGGTTATACAGAAGAAGTTCAAAGAAGTATATTTGGTATGAATAGAGTTCATGTAGAATGTAGTAAATGTAGTGGAACAGGAAGTATACCTGAAGTTAAATGTGATAAATGTAATGGTAAAGCCACTAAGAGAGAAAATGTAAAGAAAACAGTTAAAATACCAGCGGGTGTAGAAGATGGATCAAGATTAGTTATTAGATCAGGTGGAAATTATGAGGGACATGGAAGTGCCTATGGTGACTTATATATACAAATTAGAGAAAAACGTCACTCAATATTTACAAGAAATGGTATAGATGTTTATTGTAAAGTACCTATAAGTTTTAGATTAGCTACTTTAGGTGGAGAAATAGAAGTTCCTACTTTAAGAGGTAAAACTAAAATTAAAATATCAGAAGGAACACAAAATGGAACTAAAATGAGAATAAGGGATGCAGGTATTAAGCATAGTTATGGTATAGGTTCTCAAATAGTTGAAATTTTTGTTGAAGTTCCTACTAAATTAAATAGTGAACAAAAAGAAAAATTAATTAATTTTGATGAAAGTTTAACTGAAAAAAATCAAAAACAAAGTAAAACATTTTTTGATAAATTAAAGGATTTATTTTCTTAAAGATTTATAAGAAAATTTATTATTAAAGAGGATTAATCATGAAATTTTATTCTTATGAATATTTACAGGAACATATATTATCAGCAAATATTTTTCAAACAGCTATATTAATAATATTTTTTGGTATAGTAATATTTTCTATATTTATGTATTTTAAGTCTAATGGTGATAGTAAATATAGAGAATTAATAATATTATTCATGATAGCTATAGTATTATTTATTTGCCTTAAAATCAATGATTATAGAAATTTTAGTGCTATAAATAGTAGTTATTATGATTCTATAAATATAGTTGAAAAAGCTTCAGAAAAATTAGGTTTACCTAAAAATGAAATATATGTTACTCGTTCAAATGATAATAATTTGGGTGTAGTTATTAAAACTAAAGATTGGTATTATAGAGTTATAAAAAGTGGTAATACATATATATTTGAAAAAATAAATATATTAAATCCTGATATACAATTGGTGGAGGTGAAAAAATAATGATTGATTATTTAATGATAGGAGTAAAACTTGCTTTAGGACTTTTATCTATAACTTTTGTAATTAATATATCAGGTAAAGGAAATTTAGCTCCATCAAGTGCAAGTGATCAAATACAAAATTATGTTTTAGGGGGTATAATAGGTGGAGTTATATATAATCCAGGTATAACTTTATTACAGTATTTTATTATACTTTTATTATGGTCTTTTTTAGTTTTAGCTTTAAAATGGATTAAAACTAATAATCATTTTTTTAAAAAGATAATAGATGGAGAACCTGTGATACTTATAAAAAAAGGAATAATTGATGTTGAAAGTTGTAGACGTGCAGGATTAACAGCTCAAGAAATTTCATTTAAGCTTAGAAGTCAAAATATATATAGTATAAATAAAGTTAAACAGGCGATACTTGAGCAAAATGGGCAACTTATTGTAGTTCAATATGGAGAAGAAAGTACTAAATTCCCATTGATTACAGATGCTACTATACAAAAAAATGTTTTAGATATAATAGATAAAAGTGAAGAATGGTTGCTTGATGAATTGACTAAGCAAGGATATGAGCTAAGGGAAGTATTTTTATGTGAATATGAAAAGGAACAGCTTTTTATTACGACATATTAAAAAGTGTACTTAAATTTTAAGTACACTTTTTTAATTATTTTTATACTATACTATATTCAATTTTATTTTCACTTAAAATACTAAGAACACTATCTAAGTGATCTTTACTTACGCATTCTATAACGACTTCTAATAATTGTTCATTACTTTGAAGTTTTTCACAGTATCTTGTTTGATTAAGATATAGGATATTTGTATGATTTTCAGATAATAGTTTAGTTATTTTACTCAATTCTCCTATAATATCTTTAACACGAATATTTAGTTTTGTTCTTCTTTTTTGTACTATTTGAGCTCTATTAACTATTTTTTCTATATTAGTTATGTCTATATTTCCACCAGAAATTATAACTGCTACATTTTTACCTTTTACATCTATTTTGTTAAATAATAATGGTGCAAGTGCACTAGCTCCTGCTCCTTCTGCAACAACTTTTGATTTTTCAAGTAAGAATAATATAGATTGAGCTATTTCATCTTCATTTACTGTAATTATTTCATCTACATATTTATTAAATATTTCAAATGGAATTTGTCCAACTTGACCAACGGCTATACCATCAGCTATAGTTGTAGGTCCAGTAACAAGATAAGGTTCTCCTTTTTCTATAGCTTTTTTCATAGAAGCCATATTTTCAGCTTCTACACCTATTAATTTAATATTTGGATTTTGTTCTTTAAGGGCAACAGCAACTCCAGCCATTATTCCTCCGCCTCCTACAGCACAAAGAACTACATCAACATCTTTAAAATCTTCATAAATTTCAATACCTAATGTACCTTGTCCAGCTATAATAACATCATCATCAAAAGCATGTAAAAATACATAGTCATTTTCTTTTTGTATCTCACGAGCTTTTAGATAAGCATCGTTAAAAGTATCTCCATGAAGAACTACTTCAGCACCATAACTTTTAGTTGCTTCTATTTTAGAAATAGGAGCAAATTTTGGCATAACTATAGTTGCTTTAATTTTAGATTCACGTGCACCTAAAGCTACTCCTTGAGCATGATTTCCGGCAGAAGATGCTATAACTCCACGACTTTTTTCTTCATCTGTTAAATTTTTTATTTTATTTAATGCACCTCTAACTTTAAATGATCCTGTTTTTTGTAAATTTTCAAGTTTAAGCTTTACATTACCACCAGTAATATTATTTAATAAAGGGCATTCTATAAGTGGTGTTCTTTTTATAGAATCTTTAATATTTTCATAAGCTAATTCTACATCTTTTAATGTTATCATAGTATTTACCTTCCTCGTGTTATATGTATATTAATAGTATAGCATAGAAAAATTTTTTTTTATACTTTTTTGTTATATTATTTTCTTGACACTCACCTTTAAACTAGTTATAATTATATTGAACATATGGAATAACTAACAGAATGGGAGAGATTTAGATGAGATTACTTATTGTAAAGAATTCGAAAGAAGTTGGTAAATGGAGTGCACTTCATGTTGCACGTGAAATATTAAAGTTTAAACCTACAAAAGAGAGACCTTTTGTTTTAGGATTACCTACAGGTTCTACACCTTTAGAAACATATAGAAACTTAATAGAACTTAATAAAAAGGGTATAATTTCTTTTGAAAATGTTGTTACTTTTAATATGGATGAATATGTTGGACTTGAACCGACTCATGATCAAAGTTATCACTATTTCATGTATAATAACTTTTTCAATCACATAGATATTAAAAAAGAAAACATTAATATTTTAGATGGACTTGCAACTGATTTAGATGCTGAATGTAAAAGATATGAAGATAAAATTAAGTCTGTTGGAGGAATACACCTATTTTTAGGTGGAGTAGGAGAAGATGGACATATAGCATTTAATGAACCAGGGTCTTCACTTGCATCAAGAACTAGAGATAAAGAATTAACAGAAGATACAATATTAGTAAACTCAAGATTTTTCGATAATGATATTACAAAAGTTCCAAAACTTGCTTTAACAGTAGGAGTAGGTACTATTATGGATTCAAAAGAAGTATTAATAATGGCAAATGGGCCTAAAAAAGCTCATGCTATACATAAAGGTATAGAAGAAGGTGTTAATCATCTATGGACTATATCAGCTCTACAATTACATAGAAAAGCTATACTTGTAATAGATGAAGATGCTGCTCTTGATTTAAAAGTTAGAACATATAGATACTTTAAAGATATAGAATCTATAAATTTAGATTTAGAAAAATTAGAAAAAGAATTAGAAGAATTGGCTAAGGAGAAATAGGATGAAATTAAAATTAGAAACAAAATATACAGAAAACTTTATTAAAAAACATGAATATGATCAATTAAGACCATTTGTAGAATTATCTAATCAAATATTAGAAAATAAAAGTGGTGCAGGGAATGATTTTTTAGGTTGGGTAGATCTTCCTAAAAATTATGATAAAGAAGAATTTGTTAGAATTCAAAAGGCAGCTGAAAAAATTAAAAATGATTCAGAAATACTTATAGTTATAGGTATAGGAGGTTCATATTTAGGGGCAAAAGCAGCTATAGAATTTTTATCAAATACTTTCTATAATAATCAAGATAAAAGTGTTAGAAAAGGTCCTCAAATATTCTTTGCTGGAACTAATATGAGTCCTGTTTATTTAAAACATTTATTAGATTTAGTTGGAGATAAGGATTTTTCTATAAATGTAATATCTAAATCAGGAACTACAACAGAACCTGCTATAGCATTTAGAGTATTTAAAGAAAAATTAGAGAAAAAATATGGGAAAAAAGAAGCAGCTAAAAGAATATATGCTACTACAGATAAAGCAAAAGGTGCTTTAAAAAATCTATCAACAAGTGAAGGTTATGAAACTTTTGTTGTACCTGATAATGTTGGTGGAAGATTTTCAGTTTTAACAGCAGTAGGATTATTACCTATAGCTGTAGCTGGTATAAATATACAAGAATTAATGAATGGTGCTGCAGCAGCTATGGAAGATTATTCTAATAAGAATTTCTATGAAAATGATGCAATGATATATGCTGCAACTAGACATATATTATATAATAAAGGTAAAAATATAGAAATATTAACTAACTATGAGCCAAGATTACACTTCATAGCAGAATGGTGGAAACAACTATTTGCTGAATCAGAAGGTAAAGATGGTAAGGGTATATATCCAACTTCAGCTGATTTTTCAACTGATTTACATTCTATTGGGCAATCAATACAAGAAGCTAGAAGAACTATGTTTGAAACAGTATTATTAATAGATAAACCTGAAGAAGATATATTAATAAATAAAGAAGAAGTTGATTTAGATGGTTTAAACTATATATCAGGAAAAACTTTAGATTATGTTAATAAACAAGCTGCAAAAGGTGTAATATTAGCGCATGTTACAGGAGATGTTCCAAATCTTGTTATTACAATACCAGAAGCTACTCCTTTCAACTTAGGATATTTATTCTACTTCTTTGAAAAAGCTGTAGCTATAGGTGGATATATGTTGGGTATAAACCCATTTGATCAGCCAGGAGTTGAAGAGTATAAGAAAAATATGTTTGCTTTACTTGAAAAACCAGGATATGAATCAGAAACTAAAAAATTAAAAGAATTGTTAGGAGAATAGTTGATGAAAAAAATTTTAAAATCTTTAATTTTTATTATGTTTGCAGTAGTTGTTTTTGTATCTTGTGGAGATCCAAAATCAAAAAAAGCATTAGGAGAAGAATTAGAATCTCTTAGAACTGAAAATATAGTAGATACTAATAATGAATTAGGTAAAGGTATGTCTGAATTAATAAAGAAATTTGAATATACTATAAATAATGTTAATGAACAAAAAGATAAATCTGAGATAGATGTACATATGAAAAGAGTTGATCTTGAAGTATATATGAAAGAATTATTGAATGAAATAATAGGGAAATCAATATCTGGAGGATTAACAGAAGAAAAAATGAATGAACTTTCAAAAGCATATTTTGAAAAATTATTTAAAGAACAAAATTTAAAATATGTTGAAAGAGATTTAAAGGCAGAAATGTCTAAAGTTGATGGTAAATGGGTATTGGTTAATAAGGATGAATTTATAAACTTTATTAAAGAATTTCAAAATACACAAATAGAAAATACAAAGTAGGTGATATTATGCTTTATCCATTAAAGTTTAAAAAAGTATTAATCCCTAAAGTATGGGGTGGTAGAAATTTAAATAAAAAACTTGGTATAGAATTACCTGATGATAGAAATTTTGGAGAATCTTGGGAGGTTTCATCTCATAAAAATGGAATGAGTGAAGTTGAAAATGGCTATCTTTCAGGTAGGCAATTACAAAGTCTTTTAGAAGAATTTAAAAGTGAACTTGTTGGAGAAGAAATATATACTAAATATGGAAATAGGTTTCCTTTATTAATTAAGTATTTGGATGTAAACGATAGATTATCTATACAGGTACATCCTAGCGATGAATATGCTTTAAAAAATCATAATGAATTAGGTAAATGTGAATCTTGGTTTATTATGTATGCAAGTGATGATGCTAAGTTAATAATGGGGATGAAAAAAGGTGTAGATAAAGACTTGTTTATACAAAAAACTAAAAATAATGATTTTGAGGATTTATTTAATGTTGTTTCTGTAAAAACGGGAGATATAATAGACGTTATACCGGGAAGTGTTCATGCTAGTCTTGAAGGAAGTGTTATTTTTGCTGAAATTCAAGAAAATTCAGATATTACGTATAGGATATATGACTTTGATAGATTAGAAAATGGTAAAAAGAGAGAACTTCATCTTGATAGAGCAGCTGAGGTTATAGATTTCAATTTAATACCTGAGGTTAGAGATACTAATTTTAAATCTGATGAAGTTAGAAAAAATATATCAAATACTGACTTTTATTCTATAGATAGAATAAAAATATCTGATCAATTTGAAGATGAATATAGAAATATGTTAATTTATTCTATACTTGAAGGTGAAGCTAGTATAGAGTATTTAGATGGAAGTTTAAAAGTTAAAAAAGGCGAAACAGTTTTAATTCCTGCAAATGTTAAGGTGAAAGTTAAAGGAAATTTAGAATTATTGAGAAGTTTTGCTATATAATATTAGATGCCTATAATTAGATTATTATTTAATTATAGGTATTTTTTATTATTTTAAAAATTTGTTTACCATTAATGTGTAGGTGGTCACTTCTTTTCATTTTTATGAAAAAGGTTTATAATTGTCATATATATTTTTCGGGGTATACTATACCATACAGGAGTGAAAACGATGTTAAATGAAAGAGAAGTAAAGATTTTAGAAATGCTTTTAAAAGGCGAAGATCTAACTATAGATGAAGTTTCAGAACATTTTAGTGTATCTAAAAGATCTATACAATATGATGTTAATAAGATAAACTATTATCTATTAAAAAATCAAAATCCTAAAATATTAATTAAAGATTCAAGGTTTATGTTTGATGTTGATGCGATAACCAATATTCTTAAAGATAATGATAAAAGTAATGATTTAATTAAAGATGATAGAATAGATTTAATATATTTAAATAGTATATTTAGTTTAACGGGTTTAAATATATCTTCTTTATCTAAAATTATAGGAGTTTCAAGAAATACTATAAAGTCTGATATGGAAACTATGAATGAAAAGTTTGAATATGATAATTCTAAAGGTTATTATATTAAAAAGAATAATATTAAAAAGATAGAAATTCTTGAAAGAATATATAGAAATGGTAGAATCAATAAATATATAGATGAAGTATTAGATAAAGATTTAATATTGAATATAAAAGAGTTTATAAAAGAAACATCGAATAATATTAAGTTAAATATTAGTGAAGATGTATATTTAAAATTACTTATTTCAATATATTGTCACTATGTTTTTTATGAAAAAAATACAGTAAATTCTAACTTAATAGCAGGAAATGATTATTTTATTATAGAAAATATATTTAATAAATATTTTAGTAATAAAAGATCTTTTAACACTATAGCTGATATATTAATAGGATTATCTATTAATTCTAATTTAGAATCATGGCTTGATGAAAGTTTTTTAATTAAGAAATTAATTAAATATGTTAGTGATAATTTAAATATAGATTTAACAGAAGATACTATATTATATGATTTTTTATTAAGTCATTTAAAAGTTTCTATATATAGATTAAAAAAGAATATTAAATTATCAAATACATTTTATGAAAAACTTGATTGGGATGATGAGAATTTAATAAAGATATTAAAAAAAGGATTAGTTGAGATAGAATCTACTTTTGAAATTAAATTTACAGATATAGAACTTTCTTTAATAATGTATCACTTTAAAGCTTCTATTGATAGAACAGAAATTAATAATAGGAAAAAAGTTATACTTGTATGTGGATTAGGTTATGGTACCTCTAGAGTCTTGGAGTATTATCTTAAAGATCATTTTGATATAGATATAATAGATGTTTTACCTGCATATATGATAAATAGAGATATATCTAAAAATATGAATATAGACTATATTCTTACAACTGTTGACTTAGATTTTGAGGCTATAAAAATAAATCCAGTTTTACAGATAGAGGATTATAAAAAGTTAGAATCACTTGGAATAAAAAGGAAAAAAGATAAAATAGTGATAGATAATTTTATTAAAGATCTTCAAGAAATAGGTAAATTTGATGAAAAAATTTTAAAAAATTTACTAAATCAAAAGTATTCTAATATATTTGTGGATAAATTAAAGATGAAAAATAATTTATCAGGGATTCTAAGTGAAAATAAGGTAGTATTTAAAAATGATGTTAAAGATTGGAAGGAAGCAATAAATATTTTGGGGAATATACTTCAAAAAAATGGATCTATAAACAATAAATATACTCAGAGTATGATAGATAATATCGAAAATTTAGGTCCGTATATAATAATAGATGATAATATAGCACTTCCTCATTCACAATCTTTGGGAAATGTATATAAGACAGATATTTCTTTATTAATATTAAAAGAAGCTGTTGATATTAAAGGTAGAATGGCAAAAATATTTTTCTGTTTTTCAACGAGTGATGAAAAAAATCATTTAGAAATTCTTAATGATATATATAAATTAATATTAAGACCAAATTTTATAAAAGAAATGGGAAATATTGATAATTATCAAAAGTTAGTAGAATATATTGATAATTATAGAGAGGAGTAACATGTTTAATGAGTCTAATGTAAGTGTATTAAGTGAGGTTAAAACTTGGGAAGAAAGTATAAAGGTGGCCTCTGAGCCTTTGATTAAATTGGGTAATATTGAACAAAGATACGTTGATGCTATGATAAAAAGTATAAATGATTTAGGATTTTATATCATCTTAGGAGAGAATATAGCTATGCCTCATGCTAGACCAGAAAATGGTGTTAATGAGACTGGAGTTTCTTTTTTAAAAGTAAATAAACCTGTAGACTTTGGCGGTGATCCTATATCTTTAATATTTATATTAGCAGCTAAGGATTCAAGTTCTCATATAGATACTATAGGTGCTTTACTTGAAATATTCCAAGATGAAGAAAAAATAAAAGATCTTCTTAAAGCAGAAAATAAAAATGATTTGATTAAAATTTTAAATAGATAAATAGGAGGAAAAATATGAAAATAATGGCAGTTTGTGGTTCAGGACTTGGTTCAAGCTTTATGCTGGAAATGAACATAAAGAAAGTTTTAAAAAAAATAGGTGTAGAAGCAGAAGCTACACATGCAGATCTTGCTTCAGTTACAGCAAATTTAGCAGATTTATTTGTTATGGGTAGAGATATTGCAGAAAGTGCAACTTCTATACCTAAAGATAAAATAATAGTTCTAAATAGTATAATAAGTATGCCAGAACTTGAAGAAAAATTAACAGAAAGATTAAAATAAATTTAGGAGGATATATTTATGTTTAAATCAACATTAGATTTTATCGTTGGTATCTTAAGTGTACCATCAATTTTAGTAGGGTTAATAGCTCTAATAGGACTTGTATTACAAAAAAGACCTACAACTGATGTAGTAAAAGGAACAATTAAAACAATAATGGGATTCTTAGTTCTATCAGCTGGAGCTGAAATGATAGTTTCTTCATTATCACCTATGGGTTCAATGTTTGAACAAGCATTCCATATAGAAGGAGTAATACCAAATAATGAAGCAATAATTTCACTTGCTTTAAATGATTTTGGTACGACTACTGCTTTAGTAATGGCATTAGGTATGTTAGTAAATATTTTAATTGCACGTTTCACTCGTTTAAAATATATATTCTTAACAGGTCACCATACTTTATACATGGCATGTATGATAGCTGTTATGCTTTCAGTTGCTAAATTTGAAGGTGCTTCATTAGTTATAGTTGGTTCATTAATTTTAGGATTAGTAATGGCTTTCTTCCCTGCTTTAGCACAACCATTCATGAAAGATATAACTGGTGATGATAGTGTTGCATTCGGACATTTCTCAACTTTAGGATATATACTTTCAGGATATATAGGGAAAGCAGTAGGTAAAGGTTCTAAATCTACAGAAGAAATGCAATTACCTAAAAATTTAAGTTTCTTAAGAGATAGTTCTATATCTATTTCATTAACAATGATGGTAATTTACTTTATTTTAGCAGTTGCTGCTGGTAAAGACTTTGTTTCTACTATGTCAGGAACTCAAAATTACATAATATTTGCTTTATTACAAGCTATTAAATTTGCTGGAGGAGTATTCGTTATTCTTTCAGGTGTTAGATTAATCTTAAATGAAATAGTGCCAGCATTTACAGGAATTTCTGAAAAATTAGTTCCAGATGCAAAACCTGCTCTAGATTGTCCAATAGTATTTCCTTATGCACCAAATGCAGTATTAATAGGATTCTTATTCTCATTCTTAGGTGGTATAGTAGGACTTGCTATTTTAGGTTCATTAAGCTTAGTATTAATTTTACCAGGAGTTGTACCTCATTTCTTCTGTGGAGCTACTGCAGGAGTATTTGGTAATGCAACTGGTGGAAGAAGAGGGGCTATGATAGGAGCGTTTGCAAATGGATTATTATTAACATTCCTTCCAGCTATTCTTTATCCTTTATTAGGAAGTTTAGGTTATGCAGGAACTACATTCTCAGATGCTGACTTTGCTACTTTAGGTATAATATTAGGAGTTGCTGGTAAAATAGTTAATCCAACAGTAATTACTGTAGTTGTTGTGTTAATAATATTAGGATTAGTTGCACAAAATTACTTAGTAAAAAAAGAAAAATAAAGCATAAAGTTTAAGAAAAGAGAGAAATATTTAAATGGAAAATACTAAAAAATTTGCAAGAGATATTAGAATTAATGTTGTTAAGATGTTAAATAATTTAGGATTTGGTCATTATGGAGGATCGCTTTCAGTTGTAGAGACTTTAGCTGTTTTATACAATTATGTAATGAAGTATGATCCTAAAAATCCTGATTGGGAAGATAGAGATTATCTTGTTCTTTCTAAGGGACACGCAGGGCCTGCACTTTATAGTGCGCTTGCACTAAAAGGATTTTTTGATGTTAAAGACTTATTGACTTTAAATGTTAATGGAACAAATTTACCAAGCCATCCAGATAGACTTAAAACGAAGGGTGTAGATATAACTACAGGGTCACTTGGTCAAGGAATATCTATAGCTTCTGGAATAGCTAAAGGATTAAAAATATTAGGTAAAGATAATAAAGTATTTTGTATTATAGGAGATGGTGAATCTCAAGAAGGTCAAGTATGGGAAGCGATGCAGTTTATTGCACATAATACTTTAAATAATATGGTAGTATTTTTAGATTACAACAAACAACAACTAGATGGTTATTTAGAAGATATTAATAAGCCTTATTCTTTTGAAGAAAAAGCTAAATCTTTTGGATTTGATGCTGTTACAGTAAAAGGTGATGATGTAGAAGCTATAAAAGAAGCAACTTTAAAGAAAACAGATAAACCTTTATTTATAGTACTTGATACTATTAAAGGTCAAGGTGTTGAATTTATAGAAAAATTCAAAGGTAATCACCATATACGTCCAAATGCTGAAGTTAAAGCAGAACTTGAAAAAGTGGTATCTGAACTAGAAAGAGAGGGAAATTAATGTTTAAAGTATATAATGGTGAAACTACTAAAGAAGAACTTGAGTTAAGAAAAGTATGTACAAATAAATTTGAAGAATACTTAACAAAAGATGAAAAAGTAGTAGTATTAGATGCAGACTTAATGGGATCCCTTGGTAGTGGAAGTTTGGTAGAAAAATATAAAGGACGTGTTATCAATGTAGGTATAATGGAAGCTCAAGAAATTTCTTGTGCAGCAGGACTTTCAAGAGTTGGACTTAAACCTTTTGTACACACATTTACAGCTTTTGCAAGTAGAAGATGTTTAGATCAAATTTTTATATCTTCTATATATCAAAATAATCCAATAACAGTAATAGCTTCAGATGCAGGGATACAAGCTGTACACAATGGTGGAACTCATATGTCATTTGAAGATATGGGATTAATAAGAGGACTTGCACATTCAGTTGTTATAGAGCCTACAGATTCTAATGTTTTAAAATCAGTTTTAGATGAAGTATATAGCAAACAAGATAAATTTTATTGGATACGTTTAACTAGAAAAAATGTATTTAAAATTTATGAAGAAGGTTCTAAATTTGAAATAGGAAAAGCTAATGTATTGCAAGTTGGTAGTGATGTTTGTATAATTGCTATAGGTATGATGGTACATGAAGCTCGTCTTGCAGCTAAAAAACTTGAAGAAGAAGGAATATCAGTTACGGTTATAGATATGTTTACTTTAAAACCGATAGATAGAGATGCTATAGTTAAACATTCAAAAGGTAAAAAATTAGTAGTTACTGCTGAAAATCATAGTATTACAAATGGGTTAGGTAGTGCAGTTGCTGAGGTTTTATCAGAAGAATGTCCGACTAAGCTTGTTAGGGTAGGAGTAAAAGAAAGATTTGGACAAGTTGGTACTCTTGAATTCTTGCAAGAAGAATATGGATTAAGGGCAGAAGATATATATCAAGCTGTAAAGAATAATATATAGTTAATATTTAAAAATAAATAAGGATTGACTCTTATGTTTAATAGGTGTCAATCCTTTTAATTTTTGGTAGAAATTAGGTCTAAAATATGGTAAAATATTATGAATAACATGTTGGAGGCAAAAATTGTGGAAAATAAGATATTTGAACTTGTTGCACAAGATATAAAAATCGGTGTAAATCAAGTAGAACAAACAATAAAACTTTATGATGAAGGATCAACTATACCTTTTATTTCTAGATATAGAAAAGAAGTTACTGGAAATCTTGATGAAGAACAAATTAGAGATATAGTTGATAAAGTTACATATTTTAGAAATTTAGAAAAAAGAAAAGAAGAAGTAATAAGATTAATAGAGGAACAAGGAGCTCTTACTCCAGAGTTGGAATTAGCTATAAAAGAAGCGCAAGTTCTACAAAGAGTAGAAGATTTATATCTTCCATATAAGAAAAAGAAAAAAACTAAAGCTGATATTGCTATTGAAAATGGATTAGAACCACTTTCAGAATATTTAGTTCAACCAGAAATTAATATGGAAATGCTTGAAAAAAAAGCAAAAGAATTTATAAATGAAAATGTTGTTGATGTCAAATCAGCTATAGAAGGTGCACATTTAATAATAGCTCAAAAATTATCTGAAAATATAGAAATAAGAGAATATTTAAGAAAAGTTTTAACTGATAAATCTAAACTTGTATCTAAATTAATAGAAAAAAATAAAGATTTAGATGAAAAACAAGTATATAAAGATTATTATGATTTTAGTGAAGCATATAATAAAATACTTTCTCATAGAATATTAGCAGTTAATCGTGGAGAAAACGAAAAAATACTTAAGGTAGATTTAGAAATTGAAGATGATGTTAGAGAAAATATAGTTTCTCATATATATGTAACAAATTTTGAAAATAAGAATTTGAAATCTTTTTTAGAAAATGTAATAATAGATTCTTTAGATAGATTGATTTATCCATCAATAGAGAATGAATTGAGAAATATATTAACTGAAAAATCGGAAGAAGAAGCAATTGCAAATTTTGCAAAAAATTTAGAAGATTTACTTTTACAACCACCTTTATATAAAAAAACTATATTAGGATTAGATCCAGGGTATAGAACTGGAGCAAAACTTGCTATTATTGATAATGAAGGGTTCTTTAGAGATAGTGATGTAGTTTATTTAGTAAAAGAAATGCATAGTGAAAAACAATTAGCAACAGCACGTGAAAAAATATTAAAATATATTAAAGAATATAATGTAGATATAGTAGCTATAGGTAATGGAACAGCATCACGTGAAACGGCTAGTTTCGTATCTGATATATTAAAAGAATATAAAGATAAAAAGATTTCATATATTATAGTTAATGAAGCTGGAGCTTCAGTATATTCAGCTTCTAAGATAGCAGCTGAAGAATTTCCAGATCTTGATGTTACAGTAAGAGGAACTATATCTATTTCAAGAAGAATACAAGATCCATTAGCTGAACTTGTTAAAATAGATCCTAAGTCTATAGGTGTTGGAATGTATCAACATGATGTTAATCAAAAGAATTTAAATACAGAATTAGAACAAACTATAGAAAAAATAGTAAATAGAGTTGGAGTTAATATTAATACTGCAAGTGCTGCCTTACTTGGATATGTATCAGGTATTAAGAAAAATATAGCTAAAAATATAGTTGATTATAGAAAAGAAAATGGAGATTTTAAAAATAGAAAAGAAGTTTTAAAGGTTAAAGGACTAGGAGCAAAAGCGTTTGAACAATTAGCAGGGTTCGTTGTTATTCCTGATAGTGATAATCCTTTAGATAATACAATAATTCACCCAGAATCATACTATATAGCTGAAGAAATTCTTAAAAAATGTAATAGTAGTGTAGTAGAATTAAAAGAAGATCTTAAATCAGTAAGAGAAAAACTAAATGGAGCTGATTTGAAGGATATTATAGAAAAAACTGGATTAGATAAAACAGTTAAGGATGTTTATGAAGCTTTAATTAAAGATAGACGTGATCCAAGAGAAGATTTTGATAAACCTCTTTTAAGAGAAGATGTTTTAAGTATAGAAGATTTAAAAGTAGGAATGGAACTTGAAGGTACTGTAAGAAATGTTACTCAATTTGGAGCCTTTGTAGATATAGGGTTAAAAAATGATGCTATGATACATTTATCTCAAATATCAGATGAATATATTACAGATCCCACTAAGGTGTTATCAATAGGACAAATTATAAAAGTTAGGGTATTAGATATAGATATACCTAGACAAAGAGTTGGATTAACACGTAAAAATCCTAATTATGTAAAACCTAAAAAAGTATTTAAGAAAAAAAATGATGATAAAAAAAGAAAAGAAGAAATAGAACAAAGAAAATTAGAAAAACAGCTAATGGCTAGAGGATTTAAAATAAAGAAATAGGAGGAAAAAAATGGAAAATGAAAAAGTAGATTATGCTTCTACCCTGAATTTGCCTAAAACAAGTTTTAAAATGAAGGCGAATCTTGCACAAAAAGAACCACTTGTAATAAGAGATTGGACTAAAAATAATATTTATGAAAAAAGTTTAGATAAAAATAAACCTACATTCTTTTTACATGACGGACCACCTTATGCAAATGGAGATTTACATATAGGTCATTCAATAAACAAGATACTTAAAGATATAATATTAAAGTATAAAAGACTTAGAGGATATAATGCACCATATATACCGGGATGGGATACACATGGATTGCCTATAGAATGGAAAATGATACAAGAACTTGGAGAAAAAGTTAAGGAAATGAGTCCTTTACAACTTAGAGAAGCTTGTAAAAAATATGCACTTAAATCTGTTGAAAATCAAAAGAAAGATTTTGTGCGTATGGGAATACTTGGAGATTGGAATAATCCATATATTACTTTAAATAAAGAATTTGAAGCAGAAGAATTAAGAGTATTTAGAGATATATATGAAAATGGATATGTGTATAAAGGGCTTAAACCTGTATATTGGTCACCTACTACAGAAACAGCTCTTGCTGAAGCAGAAATTGAGTATAAAGATGTTGAATCTGATTCTATATTTGTGAAAATGGATTTAACAGCTGATAGTTTATCAAAATTAGGACTTGAATCAGCATCATTTGTAATATGGACAACAACTCCATGGACTATACCGGCAAATCTTGCTATAGCATTAAATGAAGAGTTTGAATATGGAGTTTATAAGACTTCAAAAGGAAACTTAATACTTGCAAAAGAATTATCATCTTCTGCATTTAAGGAAATGGATATAACAGAATTTGAATTAATAAAAGAATTTAAAGGAAGTGAACTTGAAAGATTAACTTACACTCATCCTATATATTCAAGAGAAAGTATTATAATACTTGGAGATCATGTAACTCTTGAAGCGGGTACAGGATGTGTTCACACTGCACCAGGACATGGGGTAGATGACTATATAGCAGCACAAAAATATGAAATAGGAATATTATCTCCTGTTGATGATAAAGGGCATATGACAAGTGAAGCTCCAGGATTTGAAGGAATGTTTTATAAAAAAGCTAATAAGGCTATAATAGAAAAGCTTGAAGAAAATCAAAAGCTTTTAGGTCTTAAGAAAATATCACATTCTTATCCTCATGATTGGAGAAGTAAAAAACCTGTAATATTTAGAGCTACTGAACAATGGTTCATAAAAGTAGATGGTGAAGTTAGAAAAAATGCACTAGAACAATTATTAAAAGTTGAATTTGTTCCTACTTGGGGAAGAAATAGAATAACTTCTATGATGGAAAATAGACCAGATTGGACTATATCAAGACAAAGAGTTTGGGGTGTACCTATACCAATTTTCTATAATGCTAAAACAAATGAAGTTATATATCATAGTGAAATAATGGAAAGGGTTATAGAACTTGTAGAAAAAGAAGGTACTGATATTTGGTGGAAATATTCAGCAAATGAAATTATAGGAGATGAATTATTAGATAAATTTAATTTAAGAGAAGTTGAACTAAGAAAAGAAAGAAGTATATTAGATGTTTGGTTTGATTCTGGAGTTTCTCATAGATCCGTTGTTGTAACAAGAGGTTATGAAAGACCAGTTGATCTATATCTTGAAGGTTCAGATCAACATAGAGGATGGTTCCAATCATCATTACTTACTTCAGTTGCTTCAACTTTTGATGCTCCATACAAGAAGATATTAACTCATGGATTTGTTATGGATGGGCAAGGAAGAAAGATGTCTAAATCTTTAGGTAATACTATAACTCCTAAAGATATTATAGATGTGCATGGTGCTGATATATTAAGACTTTGGGTATCATCTGTTGACTATAGAGAAGATGTTAGAATATCTGATAATATAATACAACAAATGTCTGATTCTTATAGAAAAATAAGAAATACAGCTAGATATTTATTAGGTAATGTAAATGACTTCGATAGAAAAAATAAAGTTGATTACAAAGATATGTTAGAAATAGATAAATGGGCTATGCATAAATTAGAAGAGTTAAAAAGAAAAACAACTAAGCATTATGAAAATTATGAGTTTTATGCTTTATTCCAAGAAATACTTTATTTCTGTTCAGTTGAAATGTCTTCATTCTATTTAGATATAATAAAAGATAGATTATATTGTGAATATAAGGATTCATTAGAAAGAAGATCGGCTCAAACAGTACTTACTAATATATTAGATGTACTTGTAAGAGTTATATCTCCTGTTTTATCGTTTACTGCAGAAGAAATATGGGAAAGACTTGATTATGAAGGTAAAGAGGAAAGTGTACATTTAACTTCATGGGTTGAAGAAAATCCTGAATATATTAATAATGAGTTAAATGAAAAATGGGAAAAATTAGGATATTTAAGAAGAGAAGTAAATAGAAAAATAGAAAAAGAAAGACAAAATGCTCTTATAGGACTATCGCTTGATGCTAGAGTTTTAATAAATATATCTAATTCAGAATATGAATTTGTTAAGGAATATAGTGAATGGGATATATCAGATATATTGCTTGTATCACAAGTTGAATTTGTTGAAAATAATGATGAATTAGAAGAAACAGAAATAGAAGGAATAAGAGTTAAAGTTGTTAGAGCTTTAGGTAAAAAATGTGAAAGATGTTGGAAATATAGCCTAGAAGTAGGAACTGATTCAGAATATCCAGATGTAACATTGAGAGATGCTAAAGTTTTAAGATTACAAAAGGAGAACCAATAATATGTATTTTATCCTTATAACACTATATATACTTCTTGTAGTATTTGATCAATTAACAAAACAATTTATGTATAATGTTTCTGGTGGAAATATTGGATATTCAATCAATATGATAGGAGATTTTTTAAGATTTACATACGTTGAAAATCATGGAGGAATATTTGGTATATTTCAAGGTAGTATAATAGCATTTACTATAGTTAGTACTATTTTAATAGCCTATTTACTTTATACAGAAACTAAGAATTTTTTAAATACTAATATAGTAAATAAGATTGGTGTTATTTTTATAGCAGCAGGTGCAACTGGTAATATGATAGATAGATATTTAAGAGGATTTGTAATAGATATGATAGATTTTCATGCTATATGGAGTTTCATATTTAATGTTGCAGATGTATATATACATATAGGTGTATATATACTAGGTATTTATTATCTATTATCTAATTATGTATTTAAAAAGACAAAAGGAGAATAATTATGTATTTTCAAGATATAATATTAACGCTTCAAAAATATTGGAGTGAACAAGGATGTATAATAAGTAATCCTTATGATGTAGAGACAGGTGCAGGAACTTTTAATCCTGATACCTTCCTTATGTCTTTAGGACCTGAACCATGGAGTGTTGCTTATGTTGAACCTTCAAGAAGACCTAAAGATGGAAGATATGGCCAAAATCCTAATAGAGTATATCAACATCATCAATTTCAAGTAATTATGAAACCATCTCCAGATAATATACAGGAGCTATATCTTAAAAGTTTAGAAGCTTTAGGTATAGATGTTAAAAATCATGATGTTAGATTTGTTGAAGATAACTGGGAATCTCCAACTTTAGGAGCTTGGGGATTAGGTTGGGAAGTATGGCTTGATGGTATGGAAATTACTCAATTTACATATTTTCAACAAGTTGGAGGAATAGAGGTAGAGATAGTTCCTTCAGAGATTACATATGGTTTAGAAAGAATAGCCCTATATTTACAAAATAAAGATAATGTATATGATTTAGAATGGTCTAAAGGCGTTAAATATGGGGAAAGACGTTATCAATATGAATATGAAATGAGTAAATACAGCTTTGAAGTAAGTGATGTAGAAATGAATTTCAAATTATTTGATATGTATGAAAAAGAAGCAAAAAATTGCTTAAGTCATAATTTAGTTCTTCCGGCTTATGATTATGTATTAAAATGTTCTCATACATTTAATAATTTAGATGCAAGAGGGGCTATAAGTACAACAGAAAGAATGTCATATATACTAAGAGTAAGGGATATGGCTAAGAAGTGTGCTGAAATATTTGTTAAAACACGTGAAGATCTTGGACATCCATTACTTAAAAAAGGAGGTATAGAATAATGAGACTTTTATTTGAAATAGGAGTGGAAGAATTACCTTCAAGATATGTTCTAAAAGCAAGTAAAGATTTACTTGAAAATTTAAAGAAAGAGTTAAATAAAGAAAGAATTAAATTTTCAGGTGAAGTAGAATATAATTCTCCTAGAAGAATGGCAGTATATATATCAGAAATATCAGATATGCAAGATGATTTTTATGAGAAAAAAATGGGGCCTTCAGTAAGTGTAGCCTATAAAGATAGAGTATTAACACAAGCTGCTAAAGGATTTATACAATCACAAGGACTTACAGAAAATGATATAAAGGTAGAAAAAACTGATAAAGGTGAATACATTTATGTAGAAAAAAATCTTAAAGGTGTAGCTACTAAGGAAATAATTTCTGATATATTATTAAAAACTATTAAGTCTATAGAATTTGATAAAAATATGAAATGGGGTAAAAGAAGCTTTAGATTTGCAAGACCTATTAAATGGATATTAGCCACTTTAAATGATGAGGTAATAGATTTTGAATTTGAAGGGGTTAAATCTGGGAATAGAACACGTGGAATGAGACTTTATGGAAGTCAAGATATCTTGATATCTGATTCAAGTAAATATGAATCTGAATTACTTAAGGAATATGTAGTTGTAGATCCTATTAAAAGACGTCAAATGGTTATTGATAGTGTAAAAAATAATTGTGAAAATGATGGAGATAGAGCAATAATTAATGATTATTTATTAGATGAAGTATATAATCTAGTAGAATACCCTTTTGCAATTAAAGGTGAGTTTAATAAAGATTATTTAAAATTACCAGAAGATATAATAACAATAACAATGGAAACTCATCAAAGATATTTCCCTGTTAAAGATTCTAATGGTAATTTAGTTAATAAATTCATATTAATAAGAAATGCTCCTGAATTTTCAGAACTTGTTAAAAAAGGTAATGAAAAGGTTATAGAACCAAGATTATCTGATGCTAAATTCTTTTTTGATGAAGATTTAAAAATTAAGTTAGATGATATGGTTGAAAAATTAAAACAAGTTACATTCCAAAAGGATATGGGAACTATATTTAATAAAATAGAAAGAAGCACGAAGATCGCTAAATACTTAATAGATGATTTAGCCCTTCCTAATGAAAAAGATATTTTAAGAACAGTGTATTTAGCTAAGGCAGATCTTGTGTCTAACGTAATAAGTGAGAAAGAATTTACTAAACTTCAAGGTTTTATGGGTTCTATTTATGCAAAATATGAAGGTGAGAAAGAAAATGTATCTAAGGGTATATTTGAACATTATTTACCTAGATATCAAGGAGATATATTACCAGAAACTATTGAAGGAGCTATAGCTTCTATATCAGATAAACTTGATACTGTTATGGGATGTTTTGCAGTAGGACTTATACCTACAAGCTCTAAAGATCCTTATGCTCTTAGACGTGCTATACAAGGTATAGTTTTAACAGCTATAAATTCAGGATTAAATTTTGACTATATTAAATTGATAAATAGAGCTTATGAAATATTTAGTGAAGATAAAAAGGTTTTAAATAAAGATGCAGTTAAAAATATGGTTGATTTCTTTAAATCGAGACTTGAAGCACAACTTCAAACTAGATTTTCTAAAAACTTAATTTCTTATCAAATAAATAAAGAAAGTAAGATAATAGATCTTGTTTCTAAAATTGAATATTTAGAAAAGTTATCTAAAACTGAAGATTTTGAAATATTAATTAACTTAATTAAACGTCTTAAAAATATTTCTAAGAATATTAATAAAGAAGTTAATGTGGACTTATTTAATAAGAAAGAAGAAAAAGATTTATTTGAAATAACATCTAAATTAAAAGGGAATATAGAAGATGTTAATATATTATTAGAAAATAAGAATGTAATAAATAATTTCTTTGAAAATGTAATAATAAATGATGAAGATGAAAGTATTAGAAATAATAGATTAGCTTTAATTGATAAGATGGTTAATAAACTTGATCTAATATTAGATGTTAAATAACTAAGATTAATCAAAGAATAAAAAAATGTAAAAAATTAAATTTTAAAGTAAAATATAAGATAGGAGGCGTAATGAAAAAAATAATTTATACATTTTTATTAATTGGAGTAATTACGACTCCTATTGATATAAATAGAAAAGTAAATATATATGAAGATGCTGAAATAATTAATAAATATGGATCACATTTAGAAAATATAGATGAAAAAGACTATAAACCAATTTTAAGTGGTAATGCAATATTAACAGAAACAACTAGTTTTGATAATAGTGTTATGAATTCAAATGATATTAATATTAAACATTTATTTTCTCCAATAAATGTTCTGGATAATTTTGAATATAATGTAAACGATTTTAATGAATTATTAAATAGAAATTTAAATTTAAATTTATCTGGAAGAATAAGAGAAAGTATATTGAATCTTACAAAAAACAATATAAATTATATAGAAAATATATTTGTAGAAAAGAATGATGATATAAATAAATTTAAAGAATTTAAAAATGAATTAATAGCATATTCTGAAAGTAAGATTGATATATTTGGAAGAGATGTAGATGGTAAATATGTTAATATAGATAGCTCTCAAGTTCATAACAATATTATTGAGATAGAGCTTGATTAGGGAGGAATTGTGGAAAATAGATTTGTAGATTTAGGAGAAATGCTTGAAGATTTTGAATCAACTCAAGAAATATATAGTTTAAGACCTAAAGATTTTACAACATATATAGGTCAAGAAGATTTAAAAGAAACATTAGGGGTTTCAATCAAAGCATCTAAAATTAGAAATGAGGCTTTAGATCATATACTTTTATTTGGCCCACCAGGTCTTGGTAAAACTACAATGGCTACTGTAATTGCAAATGAGATGGGTACAAATATTAAAATAACTTCAGGGCCTGTACTTGAAAAAGCTGGGGATTTAGTATCTATACTTACAACACTTGAAGATGGAGATATATTATTTATAGATGAAATACATAGATTAAGTACTAATATAGAAGAAATATTGTATTCAGCTATGGAAGATTTTAAAGTTGATATTATGATAGGTAAAGGTCATGGGGCAACAAGCTATAGAGTAGAGTTGAAAAGATTTACTTTAATCGGAGCAACTACAATGGCTGGGAAACTATCTAAGCCTTTTAAAGATAGATTTGGAATACAATATAGAATGGTTTTCTATAACACCGAAGAACTTATGAAAATAATTGATAGATCTGCAAGTATATTAGGAGTTAATTGTACAAAAACAGCACTAAGAGATATAGCTCTTAGAAGTAGAGGAACTCCAAGACTTGCTAATAGAATTCTTAAAAGAGCAAGAGATTACGCTATTGTAAATGGTGATGGCACAATAAATGATGCAATAATGTCAGAGGTTATAAGAATACTTAAAATAGATGAAAGAGGATTAGATGATATGGATAGAAATTTACTTCGTGCCATAATCATAAATTATTCAGGTGGACCTGTAGGTATAGAAACTCTTTCAACAAATTTAAGTGAAGATAGAAAAACAATAGAGGAAGTTTATGAACCATATCTTATACAGTTAGGTTTAATAAAAATAGGTATGCGTGGTCGTGAAGTAACTGATATGGCATATAAACATATGGGACTTGAAGAATATAAGAAGTGAGGTATTATGCTTACAACTATAGCAGATAATGTTAGTGGTGAAATCATTGAAATATTAGATAAAACAGAAATAAATCATATTAAGAATGTATATAGATTAAAAGTTGGAGATAAAATAAGAGCTATAGATTATAATTTTGAATATATAGCAGAAATTTTAAATATATCTAAGAATTTAATAGAATTAAAAATTTTAGAAAAAAATGAAGATATATATAGTACAAATATTAAGGTTGACCTAGCAATAGGTATTCTTAAAAATGAGAAAATGAAGTTGCTTATACAAAAATTAACAGAAGTTGGTGTAAATAAAATAATTCCATTTAATTCAGAACGTGTAGTTGTTAAAATAGATGATAAAAAAGATAAATGGGATACTATAATTAAAGAAAGTATGAAGCAATGTAGAGCGGTTAAAAAAACAGAAATATCAGAAATAATAAATTTAAAAAATATTAATTTTAAATATTATGATAAAATAATTTATGCATATGAAAGTAGTGAAAGTAGTTTAAAAATAAATGAAGCTATTAGTAAAAGTGATAAAAACATATTATGTATAATAGGTCCTGAGGGTGGATTTAGTTTAGAAGAAGTAGAGTTTTTAAAAAGTTGTGGAGGAATAGAGGTTAGTTTAGGAAAAAGAATATTGAGAGCAGAAACGGCTTCTATAGTACTTGCAGGTATGATAATAAATTTAATTTAAGGAGAGTTATGGAAAAGATAGTAAAAGATATAATAGATATAATAGAAGATAAAAAAGGATTAGACATTAAAGTTTATGATTTAAAAGGAAAATCACCTTTCTTTGATTATTCAATAGTATGTACAGGATCATCAACAAGAAATGTTGATGCAATAGTTCAAGATTTAAAAAAGAATATGGATATAGTAAAGAATATAGAAGGACAAGAAGAATCTAATTGGGTATTAATAGATGGTGGAGATGTAATAGTAAGCGTATTTACAAGAGAAGCTAGAGAGTACTATGAAATAGATAAATTTTATGAAAGTGAATAAATATGAGAATATTAGATAAAGAAGACAATAATAAAAGAGTTAATTTGTTTATTATGTTTCTTTCATTCATATTTTTCATACTAATATCAAGACTTTATTTTCTTCAAATAATAAAAGGAGAAGAATACGATAATAAAGCTTCAAGAAATGGGTTAAGAGCTAATGTGATAAAACCTGTAAGAGGGAAAATATATGATAAAAATGGTGTTTTACTTGCAACAAATACAACAGGGTACTATTTAGTTCATAAGAATAGTCAAAATATTTCAGAAGATGAAGTTAAGTTATTAAAGTCTATGTATAATAAGAGTGAGTCTGAAATTAATAGCATATTGGCTAATAGTTCAGAAAGAACTAAAAAAAAATTATTGGAAATATATAAAGATATATTAGAAATGATAAATATATCTGGTCAAGATTATGATGATGTAGTAGATATATTTTATAAAGTATTACCAGAAGGTTTTGAGAAAATTATAATAATAGCAGAAGACTTAAATCCTAAAGTTGCTTTTGTTAACGTTGAAAAAATAACTAATAATAGAATAGATATAGTTGAATACAATAAAAGATATTATCCAAATAATGAACTTGCATCTCATGTCATAGGGAATGTTAAATTAATAAATCAAAAAGAATATGATAATTTAAAAGACAAGGGATATGAGAAAAATGATTTAATAGGTAAAGATGGTATAGAAAAAAACTATGATGAAATAATGAAGGGGAAATCTGGTAATGAATATGTAGAAGTTGATGCAAGAGGTAATATATTAAATAGACTAGATGAAGAAAAGCCAATTCCTGGTAAAAATATTTATCTTTCTATTGATTATGAGTTACAAAAATATATGACAGAAAAATTTACTGGAGAACTTGGGACTTTTATAGCTGTAGATATAAAGACAGGAAAAATATTAACATATGTTAGCTATCCAGAAATAGATCTTAATTTACTAAGTTCCAGAATAAGTAAAGCTACTTGGGATGGATTACTAAATTCCACTAGAAAGCCTCTTTTAAATAGAGGAATAGCTGGTTTATTTCCACCTGGATCAACAGCAAAAGTTGCAAGTGGAGCAGCTATACTTGAATCTGGTATTTCACCTGAGGCAACTATAAATTCTACTGGAGAATTTACTTATGGTAAAGTAACTTTTAGAGATGCGCATAGAGGTGGTTATGGTATAACTAATTTCTATAAAGCTATTTCAGATTCAGTAAATACATATTTCTATAATAATATTTTAAAAGTTGGATTAAATAATTTTTTAGAAATAGCTAAAAGATTTGGTATAGGTGAATTAACAGAAATAGATATTCCTGGAGAATTAACAGGAGTTTTACCTACACCAGAATGGAAAAAAACTAAATTTGCAGATCCTAGAAGTCAAAAATGGTTAACCGGAGATTTAATTAATATGTCTATAGGTCAAGGGTACATGTTGATGACTCCGATACAAGTAGTTATGATGTATCAAGCTATAGCAAATAATGGAGATATGTTAAAACCTTCTTTTGTAGACTATTTTGAAAGTCAAGAAGGAGTTAAAGAGTATAAAGAAACAGAAAAACTAAGAAATTTAGGAATAAAACAATCAACAATAGAGGCATTAAGAAGAGGATTAAGACAAACAGTTACAAATGGTACAGCAAAAAGTTTATCAAAATTAAAAGTTTCGGTTTCGGCTAAAACTGGTACAGCACAAAATTCTAACGGATTAGATCATTCATGGATGGCGGGATATTTTCCTAGTGAAAATCCAGAAATAGCATTTGTTGCTTTAGTTGAAAATGGAGGTTATGGTTCACTTGAAGCTGGAAATAGAGTTTATGATTTCATACAAAAATATTATTCTAAAGATGTAGTGAAGGAAGTAGTAAATGAAAAATAAATTAAAAGAATATTTGAAAATTTCAGATATATCATTAAGTGATGAAAAAATAGATAATTTAATTAAATATTTAGATTTACTTGTAGAAACTAATAAAGTAATGAATTTAACTGCTATAAGAGAAGAAGATGCAATACTTGAAAAACATTTTATAGATTCTTTATTACTTACTAAGTTAATAAGAGAAGATGAAAAAAATATAATAGATGTTGGTACTGGTGCAGGATTTCCAGGACTTGTACTTAGTATAGTCTATCCGGATAAAAAATTTCTATTAGTAGATTCAGTTAAAAAAAAGATTTCTTTTATAAATAAAGTTATAGAAAAAATAGAATTAAAAAATGTAAAAACAAGTACAGAAAGAGCAGAAGATTTAATTAAAAATAATAGAGAAAAATTTGATCTTGCTCTTTGTAGAGGTGTTGCTAATTTAAGGATAATACTTGAATATTTAATACCTTTTGTAAAAGTAAATGGAAGATTTCTTCCTCAAAAATTGAATATTAATGAATTAGAGGAATCAGTAAATGCTTTAAAGTTATTAAATTCAAAAGTTGAAAATATACATAATTTTAAACTTCCTATATCTCAAGATGAAAGAATTATATTAGAGATTATAAAAGAAGGAAAAACAGAAAAGATATATCCAAGATCAGTGGGTATACCTAGTAAAAAGCCGTTATAGAAAGGAGGATCTATGTTAAATAAAGCAATAAAAAGAACTAGTAAAATTTTAATTTCTCTTTTTGCATTAGTTGCATGTTTAAAAGGATATATTAATTCAAATATATTTAAATCTCATTTACATTTTTTAGTAAATGATGTAGCTAGAGTTAATGTAGATTTTTCTGATATACATTTAAATGGTTTAACTCGTTTTGAAGTTAAAGATCTTGTTATTAAAACTCAGGATAAAAAAGAAGCTATTAAAGCTAAAAAAGCTACTATTATTTTAAATCCTTTTACACCAAGTAGAATAAGATATATATATTTAAATGATGGTTACGTTTTAATAGAGAGAGATGGGTCAGGAATAAATTTAAATAATATAGTTATAAATGGTAAGAGGGTATATAAAAAAAATAGTGGTATAGGAAAATTAGAATATAACAATATGAATTTAGTATTTAGAGATAATTCATATAATGAAAAGATAGAAAAGAAATTTACTAATGTTTCAGGTAGATTATATACAGGTATTCAATATGATCTTGATTTGAGAACTATAGGAGAATCTATAGGTGAAGATAGTGGAGAAAAAGAAAAAATTAATATAGCTATATTATTTGATAGTGTAAATATGCGTAAAAATATATTTGATATGTTTTCTTTAAAATCAAGAAAACAATTGGATGCAAATAAGTTTACTATAAATTTTGATTTTTATAATTTTGATGTCAATCAAAAATTATCACAATATATACCTATATATGACATTATTAATTTTAGAAGCGGAAAATTAAATGGAGATCTTGCTCTTGAATTTTCTGATTATGGTCTTTCTACTTATGGTGATTTAAAAATATCTAATTCATCAGTTTTCTATAAAGATTATGAAGATATAATTAAAAATGTTAATACACATGTGGAAATAATTAATAATGATATAGATTTAAAGGGTGAAACTAATAATATAGATGGTGGGAATTTAAATCTTGATCTTAAATTTAATCCTAAGAGTTCAGAATTATCTGTAAATACTAATTTTAGTAATGTTTATTATAATACACTTAATAAATATTCTTTAGTTAAAAAATTTAATCTTAAAGCCAATTCAGATTTAATTAAAGGGGATATATTTGCTAAACTTTTAATTAAAAATGGTGATTTTGATTTAATAGGATTTAATGGTAATATAAAGACAAATAAAATTGAAGTTTTTGGTACAGACTTTAAAAATCTTGATGTTAATCTTGGTCTTAAACGTAAAAATATGTTAAGTGTAGAGACTAATAAAGATGCAAATATAGAAAAAAATATATTTGGTAATAATCTTAATTTACTTACATCTTTAAATATGGAATATGATATTAAAAAATTTGATGGTAAGGGTAAATTGAAATTTAAGAATTTATCTAAGTTTATAAATTTATCAGATATTTATGGTGATTTTAATATAAAAGATAATAAAAAAGTTGATGTAAAATTAAAAAGTGATCAGATTAATTCTAACATTAACTTTGATATTGTAAATAAGACTATATCTATAAATGCTAAAAATAATAAAAAATTGAACCTTGATTTAGCTAACACTAAATATGTAGCAGATAATATAGATATAAAAGATCTAACTTGGAATACTGGGAATTCTAAATTTACTAAGGGTAATTTAGGATTAAATATATATAGTGATTCTAGTAAATATTTCAAAAAAGCTAATTTAAATATGAATGTAGTGAATGAAGGGTATAATATAAAATCTAAAATAGATACTAATAACGGTAGTGTTTCTATTGATGGAATTACTGATGCTAATTTGAATAATAAATATAAATTTGTTACAAATAAATTTAATTTAATTAATTACGCTAAAAATATAGGTATAAAGAATATAGGTGATTTTAGCAGTGGAAATATAGATGCTAGTGGAGAGATAAATGCTAAGTATTCTGATGGAAATATTTCTTTAAATTTAATGACTGATTCATTTATTCCTATAAGCTATAAAAATCAAGTATATAATATAAATCCTAATATTTCAGACTTAATTTATTCTACAAAATCTAAAAAAATAGTAGATGGTAAGATAAATCTAAATGCTAATATGTCAAATTCTAAATATTTCGACAATATTAAAGCTAGTGTAGGAATAAATAGTAAAGGGTATAATATTGATGCAAATGTATTAGTGAATGACAGTAATGTATATGTATCTGGAATTACAACAAAAGATATGAATCATAAATATAAAATACATTCAAAATCAGTTAATATGTTTGAGTTACTTAAAAAATATGGTCTACTTTCTAATGTTAGTGAATCTTTACTTAAAGATCTAAGCGGTGAAGAGAGAGAACTTGACATTAGTCTTGATGTTAAAAATAAAAATGGATTATTTGATATAAATATAGATAAAATAGAAAATCAAGCCATAGTATATAAGGGAAATTTAATAAATTTAAATGCTAGTGTTAAAGATTTATTA
The DNA here is from genome assembly GCA_963539215.1 of uncultured Streptobacillus sp. Taxonomy (GTDB): domain Bacteria; phylum Fusobacteriota; class Fusobacteriia; order Fusobacteriales; family Leptotrichiaceae; genus CAURNT01. The sequence goes on from CAUTJT010000006.1 coordinate 40,181, forward strand.
TATAATACTAAATCTAAAACTTTAGTTTCAGGTAAGATAGATGTAAGTTCTAATATGCCCAATAAAGCCTATTATGATAAGTTGGATGCTAAGGTAAACATAGATAATTTAGGATATAATATTAAGTCTAATATTTATACTAATGGTGGAGTAGTTAAACTAGATGGAGTAACTAATAGAAGTTTAGAACATAAATATAAACTAGAAGGGCAAAGTGTAAATGTAGTTTCTTTCTTGAAAAATATAGATATGCTTAATGAAACAGATGTAAAGAATAAGAATATGATTTATGACTTTAAGGTAGAAGCTAGAGGTAAAGGAACTAATATAGGCGCTAATTTTGAAGCTAGTAGTGAGTATGGTCAATATTCTAGTTTTGCTTATGAAAACATGAATATAAAAGGTGGAACTGAAAATATATTAAATTCTAAGATTAATTTAAGTGTAAGTTTTGATGAATTATGGTATAATTATCAAAGGTTAACTAATGTAAAAACAAATTTAGAAATAAACAAAAAAGAAATAGATGTATTGAACTTTGGTAATGATAAATTAAAGGCAAAAGCTAAATATAATTTAGATACAAAGTATACAAAATTAGATCTTAATTTAAATGGATACAATGTATACACTACAAATGCTACAGATGTTAATGTATATGTTAAAGATTTAAATGTTAATCTAGAGGGTAAATTAGATAATCTTAATGGAAAATTAAAAGTAGAAGATTCACCTATATTTATAGGTAAAAATCAAGTTGGTGTCTTAAAACTTGATAGTAATATAGAGAAAAGTATATTAAATATAGAAAATCTTAAGGTTAGAGATTATTTAATTAATGGATCATATAATTTATCAAATAATAAATTTGATTTAAATTTAAATGCAAAAGAAAAAAATATTCATGAAATAATAGGTAATAAAAATATAGGTCTTAATATAGAAACTGATTTAAAATTAAAAGGGGATATTCATGATATTAATTTAGAAGGTCATGTTAATTTAAATGATTTAAGCTATAATGGTATAACTATACCTAAGGTTTATTTAGATTTAGATTATAAAAATGGTAGTGCTTTTGATTTATTGAAAACAGGGATACTAAATATTAAAAATTTAGAAATAAAAAATAAAAATGATAAAACTATACTTAAACACAGTGAAGTCTTTGATTTAAGCGATTTAAAGATAAACTATAATTTAACTGATAAAGAAATAGATTTTTCTGATTTAGATTTTGAAAATAAAGGTAAATATAAAGGAAAATTAAAAATTAACTTTATCGCAAATATAGATAAAGATAATAAGTTTGCTTCAGTAAAACTTAACTCTGATACCTTAACTTGGGGTGGATTAAGTTTAGATGGACTTGATGTAGATATACAAGCAAATAACGATGGTATAAATATATCTGAAATATATTTGGAATATGAAAATAATCCTCTTTTAGTTGATGGTTATATGACATATAGATTAAATGACTATAACTTTAGAGTGTTAGCTAATAATTTTAATTTAAAATTTTTAGAAATCAGTGATAAAATCAAAGAATCTGGTGGTATAGTTAATGCCAATCTTTATTTCAAAAAAAGTAAATTTGATGGAAATGTTAATTTAGATAATCTTACTTTAAAGACTAAAGATAATATGGTAAATATTGTTAATCTTAATTCTAAGGTTAATATTAAAAATACTAATATAGAGATAAATGAGTTAAAAGGTGATGTAAATGAAGGTATAGTTGATATAAAAGGAAGAATAGAACTTCCAACTATACCAGATAATTTTATGGAAACTAAAACTCTAGTATTAGGAAATATGGATATAAATTCAAACCTACGTAATGTTAGAATTAATTATGGAAATAATTTGATGTTAAGACTAACAAGTGATATTCTTGCTAAGAATAATAGAATAGATGGTAAAGTTTTAATAGAAGAGGGAGGTATATATTCTATACCAAGCTTTAATCAAAAATCTAATACTAATAAGATTAATGGATATATTTCTGAAGTCTTTATACAGGTTATAAATAATTTAGTTAATCAATATATAGTAAATCTTAATGTAGAAACAGAAAAGAGTGTAGATGTTAATGTACCTTCTATATTAGGAATAGTAAAAAGGGTTAAAGGTGGAGTTGATGGTTTAGGTAAACTTGCTATTGAAAATGGTCGTATTAATTTACAAAGTGATTTAAATGCAAATAATGCTACTTTTGAATTAAATGGTCATACATTTAAGGTTCAAGAGGCATATATCAAATTAGATGGTACACTTGATCCTATTATTAACTTCAGAGCAACAACAGAATTGAGTGATGATCAAATAGAAATAGGAGTTAATGGTAGGCTTAGTGAAAAGAAAATTAGTATTACATCTACTCTAGGAAAAAATGTAAATGAAATACTTGGTATTATTGCCTTTGATGAAACGGGAGGAATATTAAGTGCAGAAAGATTAAGAGCTTCAAGTCTTTTAGGTAAAACTCTTGAAACAACACTTAATAATTTACTTTTATCATCTATAACTAATAAGGTTAGTTCAACTTTAGGAATAAGTGATTTTAAAATTACAACTAATTTTGATTCTAATAATACTCAATATATAGGTGATATAATAAATAATACTACAACAACAGTATATATACAAAATAATGTGTTAAATTTAAAAAATATATTCTGGAATGCTGAGGTAACTGTTCCATTTGACTTAAGCACAGTTAGAAACAAGCTTAAATATAATGCATGGTTAAACTATAACTTAAGAAAAGGAATATCAGCTACAACAGGTATTCGTAGTTCTATTAATGATATTAATCAAGCTACTTTCTATACAGGGGTAGAATATGTTAATAGATTTAATGGGTTTGGAGATTTATTTGAAGATCTATCAAGCATATTTAAAAAAAGAGAAACTTTAAAAAAATAATATCTAAGGAGGAATTATTTATGAATAAAAAAATGTTAAGTGCTCTATTAGCTATAACAAGTATTGGTTTGGCAAATACAAAAATAAATAACATAGAGATAACAAATTTAAAACAATTATCAGAGGATGTTATAAAAAATGCATTACCAGTTAAAGAAGGGAATGAGTATACTAATAAGGTATCAAATGATATTTATTTATCACTTTTAAGAACAGGTCTTGTTCAAAATGCAAACATATATCCAACTAAAGATGGAGATAATGTTAATTTGAAAATTGTAGTTGATGAATTACCAAATGCAAAAGAAATATATGAAAATAAATTAGAAATTGAAGCTTTAAAAGAAAAGACAGAATATCTAATTAATAAAATATATTTTACAGGAACTGATCAAAATTTAAATGAATTAGTAGAAAAAAGTGGACTAAAAGTAGGAGAATATTTTACACCATATAATGCTGAAGTTCTAAGAAGTCTTATTTTATCAACAGGATATTTTGGGAATGTTGAAATAAATACGCATAGAAGTGCAGATAATAAAAGTGTAGATTTAGAATTTAAAGTTGTTCAAAATCCAGTAATTAAATCAGTTAGAATAACAGGGTCTAAATTAATGGATGAAGAAACTTTAATAAAAATTTCAGGATTAAAAGTAGGAGATATATTAAATACTCAGTTATTACGTCAAGAAACATCTCCTTTATTAAAAGCTTATGCTGATAATGGATATACTTGGATAGGATATAAAAGATTAGATGTTACTAATGATGGAGATATCAATATAGAATTATTAGAAGGTAAAATATCTAAAGTAGTTTATGATAAAAAAGGATCTGTAAAAGATGGAGAAAGAATAGATTCTAAAGATTACAAACTAAAAACTAAAGATTTTGTACTTAAAAGAAATACATATATAAAAGAAGGAGATGTTTTAAATCAAAAGGCTTTAGAAAAAACTTTATCTGAATTATTTAGAACAGGACTATTCTCTAATATTACTCATGAAATAACTCAAGATATTAATAATCCGGAAAATTTAATAGTAAGAATAATATTAACAGAAAGACCTACAACTGCTATAAATGCAAATCTTTCATATTCAACAGAGGATAGTGTTTCAGGTTCATTAAAACTTTCAGATTCTAACTTCTTAGGTAGAGAAGAAAGCTTTGATTTAACTGGTGAAGCAGGTATTAAAGGTAACTATAATATATCACTTGGATTTAAGGATCCATGGATAGAAAATACAAGTAGAATATTAGCTGGAGGAAATATATATTTCAAGAAAACAACTATAAGAGTTAAAGATTTAGATGAGTTTAAGAAAGATGCTAATCAAGATGAACAAGCTTTTGCTGAAAAAATATATAATGAACCTACGGATAAACAATACGTTTTCGGTATAAATGGTCAAATTGGTAAGGGATTAACTAATGATATATACTTAACATTAACTCCAAGATTGGTAAATGTATTTTCTAAGAGTAGAGCTAAAGAAGAAAAAGCACGTGTTTATCAAGATTATACATTAACTTCATTAGGTGGAGATTTAATTTATGATACAAGAGATGATAGAAATACTCCTAAAAAAGGTCTTTATGCTGATCTTTATGTAGAAGGAGGATATATATTTAGAGAAAATTCATTAAAACTAAGTAAAGGTAAACCTATAGAAATAAAAGATAAAGATGGTAAACTTACTGGAGAATATGAAAAATATAAACCAAGAGCATATGCACTAACAACTTTAGATTTAAGAGCATATCATCCAGTTTATAAAGATAGTAACTCTATGGCATATAGATTACTTGCAACTTATGCACATGATAATACTCCTGTTGGACAGCTAGCTGTAGTAGGGGATGGATTAACTTTAAGAGGCCTACCTAATTCAGTTTCAGGTAATAAATATAGTGTTACATTTACTGCTGAAAACAGAACATACTTTAATGACTATTTACAAGGTGTATTATTCTATGATGGTGGTATAGCTGAAAATATTAAAGTTGAAGGAACTAATAAACTTAAATTTGTAAATAACATAGGTCTAGGTGCAAGAATTAATACACCTATTGGAGTTGTAAGACTTGATTATGCATGGAATATTGAAAAAGGTCAAAAACCAACAGGTAAATTTAATTTTGGGTTTGGGCAAACATTCTAAAAATATATTGGAATTAAGGTAGATGAAAAAATCTACCTTTTTTCAATTAATGAAAATTGATTTCTAAAAAACTATGTTTTTTTGAAAATATAAGTATACTATTAGTAATAATAAAAAGGAGATGGTTTTTATGAAAAAATTTTTTCTTTTACTACTAGCTAGTATGATTACTATGGCTTATACTGAAAAAAATGAGAAAGTATACAGTGAAAGTCTAAAAAAAGATGTAGATGTAACGATTGTATTGCCTAATTCATATGAAAAAGGTAAAGATTATTCTGTTATATATACATTAAATGGTTGGTCAGGAAATAATAGGAATTTTCCAGAAAAAATGAATATAGGAGAACTTGCTGATCAATATGATATTATTTATGTATCACCAGATGGAGGATATGATACATGGTATATTAGTAATGAAAAATTTATATCTAATGAATTGATAAAACATATTGATTCTAAGTATAAGACTGATAAAAAACGTGAAAAAAGAGCAATAACAGGATTAAGTATGGGAGGATTTGGAGCTTTTTATTTAGGTATTAAGCATAAGGAAGTATTTGGTAATATTGGTTCAATGAGTGGTGGAGTTTATCCTCAAGGCTATAAATATAATTGGGGTATAATGAAAAATATAAATTCTAATTGGGAAGATTATAACATTAAAGATATATCACATGCTTTATTAGGTGCGAAAACTAATATAATATTTGATTGTGGTGTTTCAGACTTTTTCATATCTGCAAATAGAGATTTACATGAAAAACTATTATCTTTAAATATAGAACATACATATATGGAAAGACCAGGTAATCATTCTTGGGTTTATTGGAGAGATTCTATTAAATATCAAACATTATTCTTTAGTGAAAATTTTAGAAAGTAGGGTTAAGTATGAAAAAATTTTTAATGACTTCAATGTTAATAGCTGGAATTTTATCTTTTTCATTTCAATTTGAAAAACAATTTCCAGTAGAAAAAGGATTTGATGATTCCGTTTTAACTAATCAAATGTATGAATTTAAATCTTATTCTAAACAAGGTTATTTACTTTTAGATTATAAAGAATTGAAAAAAGTAGATATATATATAAATGGGAATAAGATAGATACTAGTTCTTTAAAAGGAGAAGGAAGTAAAAGAGTAGATATATCTAAGTATACTAAAGATGATAAAAATACTATTCAAATTACACAATTAGATGGTAAATTAGATGTTAAAATACCTTATCCAGAAATTACAAAAGGAAAAGGTGATTTTAATACTGAAGCTATTAAATTCTTTAATGAATTTTTAGAAGCAGAGGTTCAAGCAGGTATGCCAAGTGCACAAATAGCAGTTGTAAAAAACGGGAAACTAGAGTATTCTAAGAGTTTTGGTTATGTTAATAATTATGATAAAGAAGGAAATCAATTAAAAGATAGAATTAAAGTAACTAATGATACTATTTATGATTTAGCAAGTAATACTAAAATGTACGCTACTAATTATGCTATACAAAAATTAGTTTCAGAAGGTAAGTTAAGTATAAATACATATATAAAAGATATATATCCTGAATTTAAGGGTAAATGGAAAGAAAATGTACAAGTTGGAGATGTTTTAAAACATCAAGCAGGTTTTCCGGCAGATCCACAATATTTCAATGATAAATATGATAAGGATGATGGTATACCTAATGGTAAAAATGATTTATACGCTATAGGTAAGAAAAATGTTTTAGATGCAATTATGAGAACACCTTTAATATACGAACCTAAAACATCTACTAAATATTCAGATGTAGATTATATGTTATTAGGTTTAATAGTTGAAAAATTAAGTGGTCAAGATTTAGATGTTTATTTGAAAGAAAATATATATGATAAATTAGAGCTTACTCATACAATGTTTAATCCTTTAGAACATGGTATATCTAAGGAAAAAATAGCAGCAACTGAATTAAATGGAAATACTCGTGATAACTCAATAGATTTTATAAACGCACGTAAAGAAACAGTTTGGGGAGAAGTACATGATGAAAAAGCCTTTTATTCAATGAAAGGAGTTTCAGGACATGCTGGATTATTCTCTAATGCTGTAGAACTTGCTAAATTAGCTCAAATAATGGTAAATCAAGGTGGTTATGGAGAAAATAAATTTTTTAATAGAACTACTTTAGATAATTTTATTAAACCAAAAGATATAAATGCAAGTTTTGGATTAGGTTGGAGAAGACAAGGAGACTATATATACAGATGGGCTTTTTCTCCACTTGCTGAAAAAGACACTATAGGACATACTGGTTGGACAGGTACATTAACTGTTATAGAACCTAATCAAAATATAGTAATAGTATTATTGACTAATGCTAAAAATTCAGCGGTAATAGATAAAATAAAAAAACCAAATGACTTCTATGGAAATCATTTTTATACAACAAATTATGGAGCAATATCTACAATGTTGATAGATGCATTTAGTAATAAGAGTAATAAAGGCGATTACGATAGAATGAATTCTATTTTATCTGATTTAATTGAAACTAAGTATAGATTAATTACTACTGATGATAGTTATAAAACAAAATCAGATGTAAATGAAACATTGAGTTTAATTAATTTACATAAAAAAAGAAATAAAGGTAAAATTTCTACTAAGTATATGGAAATGATAAATGTTCTAAAAGATTTAGAAGTAAAATAAAATATTTTAAGTACCCCTTAAAAAAAAGGGGTATTTTATTTAAAAAAATCTTGAATTATATATTAGTATTTGTTATACTATTAATAACAAAATATAAGGTTTTTATAATATTCTAAACACAATATATTGTGTTTGGTTAGAATTGGGGAAAATATGAAAGTAGTAAAAAGAGATGGTAGAGAAGTTGAGTTTGATGCTAATAAAATAAAGGTTGCTATAAGAAAAGCAAATAATGAAGTAGATATTAGCGAAAGAGTTTCTGAAGAGAAAATCGAAAATATTGTACAAGATATTGTTGAAAAACAAATTAATAGTGTTGAAGATATACAAGATTTTATAGAAAAAAATCTTGTTGAAGCAGGTCTATATAAATTATCTAAAAAGTATATAGTATATAGATATACTAGATCTTTAGTTAGAGAGGCAAATACTACTGATGAATCTATTTTATCCCTTGTAAAAAATTCTAATAAAGAAGTGGGAGAAGAAAATTCAAATAAAAATTCAGCTGTAGCTTCAACTCAGCGTGATCTTATAGCTGGAGAGGTAAGTAAGGATTTAACACGTAGAATATTATTACCTAAAAAGATAAGTGATGCTCATAAAGATGGAGTATTACATTTTCATGATTCAGATTATTTTATTCAAAATATATTTAATTGTTGTTTAGTAGATATTAAGAATATGTTTGAACATGGTACAGTTATGAATGGTAAGCTTATAGAAACTCCTAAAAGTTTTCAAGTTGCTTGTACTGTTATGACTCAGATTATAGCAGCAGTTGCTAGTGGACAATATGGTGGTCAAAGTATTAATATTAGTCATTTAGGAAAGTATTTAAGATATAGTAGAGATAAATACTACAATAGATATAAAAAAGAGTTTTCTGAATTAAATGATGAAATGATAAATAGATTAGTAGAAGAAAGAATAAGAGAAGAATTAAGAAGTGGAGTACAAACTATACAATATCAAATTAATACTCTTATGACAACTAATGGTCAATCTCCTTTTGTGACTCTATTTTTAGATATAGATAGTGAAAAGGAATATCAAGATGAGGTTGCATTGATAATAGAAGAAATATTAAAACAAAGATATGAAGGTATAAAAAATGAAGAAGGAGTTTATGTAACTTCAGCTTTCCCTAAATTAGTATATGTTTTAAATGAAGATAATATATTTAAGGGGGGAAAATATGATTATCTTACAGATATAGCTATAAAGTGTTCTAGTCGTAGAATGTATCCAGACTATATTAGTTCAAAAATAATGAAAGAAAATTATGAGGGAAATGTTTTCTCTCCTATGGGATGTAGATCATTTTTATCACCTTATAAAGATGAAAATGGAGAATATAAGTTTGAAGGAAGATTTAATCAAGGTGTAGTAAGTCTTAACTTAGTTCAAATAGCAATACTTAGTAAAACAGAAGAGGAATATTTTAAATTATTAGAAGAAAGATTAGAGTTATGTTTTGAAGCTTTAATGATGAGACATAATAGACTTAAAGGCACTCTTTCAGATATATCTCCTATACATTGGCAATATGGAGCTATAGCACGTCTTAAAAAAGGGGAAAAAATAGATAGGTATTTAATGGATGGGTATTCTACAATTTCTTTAGGATATATAGGAATATATGAAGCTACTAAATTGATAACTGGAGAGACTCATACTACTGATAAAGGTAGAACTTTTGCGATAAAACTTATGAAAAAATTGGAAGATACAGTCAATAAATGGAAAAAAGAAACTGGTATAGGATTTGGTCTTTATGGAACACCTGCTGAAAGTTTATGTTATAGATTTGCAAAGATAGATAAGGAAAAATTTGGAAGTATAAAAGATGTCACAGATAAAGGTTATTACACGAATTCTTATCATGTAGATGTAAGGGAAGAAATAAATATATTTGATAAATTTAAATTTGAATCAGAATTTCAAAAAATTTCAAGTGGTGGAGCAATATCATATGGAGAAATACCTAATATGAGTAAGAATTTAGATGCTCTTAAAGAAGTTGTTAAATATATATATGATAATATACAATATGCAGAATTTAATACAAAGAGTGATTATTGTCATGTTTGTGGATTTGATGAAGAAATAATAGTTAATTCTGAAAATCAATGGGAGTGTCCACAATGTCATAATAAAGATAAGTCTAGAATGAATGTAATAAGAAGAACTTGTGGATATCTTGGTGAAAATTATTGGAATGAAGGAAAAACTCGTGAAATAAGAAAAAGGGTATTACACTTATGAGACTTTCAAGTATTAAAAAAACTGATGTTGCAAATGGACCAGGAATAAGGGTAAGTATATTTGTTAGTGGATGTAGACATTTATGCAAAGGATGTTTTAATAGTGATATTTGGGATTTTAAAAAAGGGGAAGAGTTTACTGAAGATGATATTGAGGAAATATTAAGCTTGGCAGGGAAGGAATATATACAAGGGGTAACACTTCTTGGGGGTGAGCCTCTTGACCCTATGAATACTAAGGGTATACTCAAAATTGTTAAAAAATTGAAATTAGAGCTTCCTAATAAAGATATATGGTGTTTTACAGGTTTTATGTATGAATATATACGTGATGTGATGATTCCTATATATCCTGAAATAGGAGAAATATTATCTCTTGTAGATGTACTTATAGATGGACGTTTTGAAATAGATTATTTAGATTTAAAATTAAAATTTAGAGGTTCGAAAAATCAAAGAGTAATAGATTTAAGAAAAACAGAAAAGAGTAAGGAGATAGTATGGGCTCTTCCTCCAGAAGATGGTATTGACAAGTATATAGAACTTAAGGATAGAGAATTAATGGAGAAAAGTTTAGATAGAATTATTAGAAAAGGGTTTCAAAGATAAAAATCTAAGAAACCCTTTTATTTTAATATTGGATACTATTTACAAAATAACTTATTTTTATATCAGATGTTAACATTTGAGAAACAATACATTTATCTTTTACATATTCAACGATTTTACCTACTTCATCATTTTCAACTTCTTTGTTCATTGTAATACGAATTTCTATAGTAAAGTCATCAACATTAGTATCAACCTCAGTTTCTATTACTATTCCTTCAAGTTTATTTACTATACAATAACCTCTAACACACATAGTCACACAACCACTAAGTGCTGAAGATAAAACTCCAACTGGAGTAGTTCCAAATCTTTTTTTTCTATCCATAGTATAGCTAAATCCATCTGTATTTGAATTTACTAACCATCCTGCTTCTGATATTGCTTTTGTTTTATACATATCTTTTCCTCCTTATTTTTCTTTTTTAAATTTAATATAAGAATACATATATATTATAGCAAATAATATAAATAATATTATACCATATATTTTAAATTGTAAGAAAGCTGTTATAACCCATCTAAATATAGGGGATTCTAAACAATAATAACTTACTAATTGTGTTGCTTTGATATCAAGTTGTGAAAATGTTCTAGTAACATCAGTTATTGCTGGAGCAAAAAAACTTGAAACCATAAAGTAAAAAGGACTAAAAATAGTTGATAGAATTAATGCTTTTAATAAATTTCTATTTGCCACTATTATAGCAGGTACTACAACCATAGTATTTACTAAACCAGGAAGTGGTAATATACTGCTTAATCCTAATTTAGAAAGAATGATGGCTAATATTAAAGTAATAGGTATTAATAATACTGATACTACCCAAAGTTCGTGTACTCCAGAAAGAACAGTCCAATCTAAACCTATGTATATATCTCTACCTTCATATTTTTTTTCCATATATGTTTTAGCATATTGAGATACTGGAGTTAAAGCTTTTACAAACAAGAATGAAACTGTTGGTAAAAGTACAAGTGTAGTTGCTAATTTTATAGCTATTTCAACACTATCTTTTATAGAATATCCAGCAAATACTGAAAGAACTAGTCCTATTAGTGCTCCCATTACAGCATCTTCTGAAAGAATTCCAATCTTTTTCTTTATATGGTCTAAATCAAAATTACTTTCACGAATAAATTTAATTTTATCTAAAATATCATTTACAGGTTTCATAAGAGTTGCTTCTATAATACAAGCATTTGTAGTTACAGTTCTTGGTATTCCAGACATTTCTTCCATTCTATGTGCTAGAGATTCTGCAGTTTTAAGTTCAAGTATTATATGAATTATAGCTGCTATGAATCCTAGTATAGTAGATCCTGTAAGTATAGAAACTATAGCTGCAGTGAATATTTTAGTCCATACATTAAAAATATCGACATTTAATATATTTGTAAGATGGAAATGTATCATAAATACATTTATTAATATTTGTAAGGGAAACATAATAATAGAATATTTCCATGCGAAAGCAACTGCTACCATAGGTGAAAATCCAAGATCTATTACATTTAGTGTGATACCTGTATTTTTTACAAAATTAGTTGCAACAGGGCTTATAGTTTCAAACATAAAGCCTACAACTACATTTATAGAAGTAAATGCAACAGCAAGCATAAGTGCAGAAAAAATAGCATCTTTGAATTTCATTTTAACAATTAATCCTATTATTACAATTATAATAGGTAAAAGTATAGTAGGTCCAAGACCTAAAAATTGTGATAAAAATTGAAACATTTTCTCTCCTAATTCTTTTTGTATAGTGAAATTATAATTCAAAGAAAGATATAAGTCAAGAGCAAAAAGTTAATTGAAAAAAATAATAAATTGTAATATAATTAAAATTGAATAGAAAGAGGGAATAATAAATATATGAAAAAATTAATAATATTTAGTAGGCATGGATTAAGATACCCATTATTAAAATATGAAACGATGTCTGGAATAATAAGTAAAGAAGATATAAATTGGGATTTTGATGAAGGAATGCTTACTGAAAAAGGTGAACTTTTAGAATTTAAATTAGGATTATTTTTGAGAAAATATATAAAAAAATTTGGCAAAAAATTTGATAAAATAGAATTTAGTTCAAATTCTATAAAAAGAACTGTAGCAACAGCAAGAATACTTGCATCGGCTATGTTTCCATATAGAGAAATAGATGTTAAATTTAAAGATAAGAATTATAATACAATGGAAAGTGATTTTAATATATATTTAAGTAGTTTAGATATAAATAAAGAAAAGTTAAGAAAACTTGATGAAAGATTAATTCCAGAGTACACAAGACTTGAAGAGATTTTAAATATAGATAGAAATACCTTAGTTAATATAGGTTCTAATATAAAAATTGGAGAAAATGGGTTTTTGATGTCTGATGGGGCTTTTAAAATAGCAACAGATATAGTTGATATGTATATTTTAAAGTATTTTGAAGGATTTAATGAAGAAGATATATTTCGAAGTGATAACTTTTATAATGATTTAGAATTTTTATCTGAAATAAAAGATTCGCTTTTAGATACTATATTTGGAGATTTAGATTATATAAATGATAGTCCAACTGAGATTACAAAACTTATACAATCAAAAATTAATAATGATAATGATCTTGATTTTATAGTAGGACATGACTCCAATATTGCTACAATTTTTGCTAAATTAGGGATAAAAGTAGATTATAAGATATTGGAAAAATATCCAATAGGAGCTAAATTGTTATTTAAGGTATATGAAGATAATTCTTTTGATTTAGAATTAATATATTATAATCCTACAAGTATAAGAAACATGGATGATAATGATCCTGTTATAGTTAAGTTAGGAGAAAGGTTGAAATTTGAATATTAAAATTATGAAGAAATTAGGTGTATTTTTATCTTTTTTTATTTTATTTTCATGTGGTAATAAAACTAGTGTAGATATAGAAGAAAAGAGATATATTGAAAATAAAAAAGAAAAATTGAATGTTGAAGAAAAAAAAGAAGAATTAAATGTAATAGACAATAATGAAAATACTAATAATATAGAAAAAATATTACAAGAAAAAGAAAAGGAAGAAATTCAAGTTGAAGAAATTAATAAAGGAGTATCTTCTTTCATGTTTAAAGATATAGAAGAAAATATAGATGAAAATGGTGATGTTACATATTATTCTAATAAATTGAATAGAAATATTACATCAAGTGATATATTCAGAAATAGGTATAGATATATAATTAAAAGTATAGATTCTAATATAGATATTAATGATATTGATTTTTCAAAATTTAAATTTGAAAATGAAAATATAGTAGTAGGAAAAGATAAAAAAATTAATTTAGAATATACTAAATTTAAAAGAGTATTTAAAGCGGGACTAGGCTTGCCATCTATATATGAAGGGGAAGAATTAATTGCTAAAAAAAGAGCTATAGACCCTAATAAAAAACATATAGCTTTTACTTTTGATGATGGTCCTGGTAATAAAAATCATGTATTAATAAGAGAAATATTTAATAAATATGATGAAAGAGCAACTTTTTATTTTGTAGGACTTAATGTTAAGAAAAATCCTAAAATGGTTCTACAAACTTATTTAGATGGTCATGAAATTTCAAATCATACATATGATCATAAAAATCTTTCAAAAATAAGTAAATCACAAATAATAGATGAAATATTAAAAACGGATGACTTAATATATTCTATTACAGGTTATGATAGTAAGGATGTAAGACCTCCTTACGGAGCATATAACTCAAATGTTGTTGATATACTTGGAGGTAAAAGACATGTAATATTGTGGAATGTAGATTCAGAAGATTGGAAAAATAGAAATACTGAAGTTATAATCTCTAGAGTATTGGATAAGGTAAAAGATGGAGATGTAGTTCTTTTCCATGATCTTTATTCTGAAACTTATGAGGCTATAAAATACATGGTTCCTATATTAAAAAGTAGGGGGTTTCAATTTGTAACTTATTCTGAATTAAAAGAAATAAAAGGAAGAAGGTAGTTTTAATGGAAATATATTTATGGTTAATTTTATTTACTGTTTTATCAGTAATAGAAATATTTACTGTTAATTTAGTGACTATATGGTTCGCTTTATCTGCACTTATAGTATTTTTATTAAACTTAATATATGGTAGTTTAGAATCGAGTTCTGTTATATTTGCTGGACTTTCTGTATTGTTTTTAACAATACTTAAGCCTATATTTAAAAAATATTTTGAAAAAAGTATTGATGAAAGGGTAGGAGATATAGGAACTAAAGTTATTATAATAAATAAAGAAAATGATTATTATATAGTTAAATATAAAGGAGGAGAATGGGAGGCAATATCTAAAAATAAATATGAAATAGGTGATAAGGTAAAAATAATAGCTTTTGAAGGTAATAAAATAATAATATAGGAGGAATAAAAATGATTTTAGGTATTTTATTAGTAATAATAGTTTTATTAGTTACAACAGGAATAAGAATAGTTCCAGAAGCTCAGGTTCATGTTGTTGAAAGATTAGGTAAATATTCAGGAGTATTGAATTCAGGACTTAATTTTATTAATCCTTTCATAGATAGAATTTCTAAAAAGGTAACATTGAAAGAGCAAGTAGTAGATTTTGATCCACAAGGGGTAATTACAAAAGATAATGCAACTATGCAAATAGATACAGTTGTATATTTCCAAATAACAGACCCTAAATTATATACTTATGGAGTAGAAAGACCATTAGCTGCTATAGAAAATTTAACTGCAACAACTTTAAGAAATATAATAGGAGATATGACAGTAGATGAAACTCTTACAAGTCGTGATACAATAAACAGTAAAATGCGTATGGAATTGGATGAGGCTACTGATCCTTGGGGTATAAAAGTAAATAGAGTTGAGTTAAAAAGTATAATACCTCCAACTGAAATAAGAGTTGCAATGGAAAAAGAAATGAAAGCAGAGCGTGAAAAAAGAGCAAAGATATTAGAAGCACAAGCTCAAAAAGAAAGTGCTATATTAGTTGCTGAAGGAGAAAAAACAGCAAGTATTTTAAGAGCTGAAGCAAAAAAAGAAGTTAGTATAAAAGAAGCAGAAGGTAAAGCTGAAGCCATACTTAAATTAAAACAAGCTGAAGCAGATGGATTAAAAATATTAAATGCATCTGATCCAAGTAAGGAAGTATTAACTTTAAGATCTCTTGAAAGTTTAGAAAAAGTTGCTAATGGAAATGCAACTAAAATATTTATACCAAGTGAATTACAAAATTTAACTTCTTTAATTGCAACAATTAGAGGAATAGATTAATATAATTGAATAAAAATTAATGATTTATATTAAAAGTGTAGTAAATAGAAAATTAAGAAAAATTTTCTAATATTATTACACTTTTTAAATTTATTATATTTGATAAATAAGCTCAATATTTGCTTTATAATCTAAAATATGATAAAATACATTATATTCTAAATATAGAATATATGGAGGTAAGAATGAATAATATATTAAAAATATTGTTATTCTTGTTTTTACCCGTAATGATCTTTGCAGGAGCTAGTACTGAAGATATAATTTCAGTAATAAATCCTGATAAAAAATACATAGCTTCAATAATAGATGAAGAAGCAAAAAGTCAGAATGTAAATGTTGATTTGATAATTGCGATTTTTTTGAGGGAATCACAATTTGAAAATCTAAACCCTAATTATTCTAATGCCGTTGGTATAGGACAAATGACTCCAGCAGCCTTTGAAACAGGTTTAATTAAAAGCGGTATAAGTAAAGAGGAATATAGTAAAATTTTAAATGAAGAATTTAAAGGGAATATAACAGCTATGAGAAAAAATGAAAAATTGAATATACAAGCTTCAATAGGTTTTTTGAAATGGCTATTAAATTATTATGAAAATGATATGGGTGTAACAGCCTTATCATATAATACGGGTATTGGTAATGCCAATGCTATGCTAAATAATGGTAAAAATAAAGTGGAGGTTAAAGTAACACAAACTACATGGAATCAAGGAATACACTATGTATATGATGTAAGTGAAAAGGTTAAGATAATTAAAAAGCTTAGAGAGAACGATATTAATTCATTGACTGATTATGATTTAAAATTATTAAAGAATGGAATTGATAATTTTGAAAATTCTGACAATAATTGGGTAAATGCTTTAACATATCTTAACGAATTTGATAAAAAAGAAGTATCTAATACTTTTGTTGATAATACTGTTGTTACAAGTACAACTATAAACAGAGAGGATATTAAAAAATCTGTGACTACGTTGATTGCAGGTTTATTAGCAATATATTATATGAAACCTTTGAAAAGAAGAGAAGAATATATTGATTTTTATCAAATATAAGATCATTAGTGGGTAGTATGAGAATAAACTTTATGGAAATTTGGAGTTTAACTAAAAGTTAACCATTATAAAAGAGAGGAAATTTTATTTTAATTTTTCCTCTCTTTTTATTTAGTCATTTTTTATTTCATTTTCTTCAAATTCATCTTTTTGATTGAATGCAAATGGTAAATACATTAATCTTATAGATAAAGTAAATAGTAAAATAAACACTACTTGATATACCCAAAATGGTTTTATAAAATTAACTGCAGATATAATATAATCACTAGTATACATATAATTTGTTCCAAATGTATAGTTCCATATGAAAGATAAAATAATTAAACCAAAATAACCTACAGTAGCAGTTTTAAATCCTTTGTATGTGATTCTTTCATCAAGATGGATGAATCCAAATAATACGGCAAATATTTCAAGGAAATGAGTTGCCATAAATACGTGAGGATAAAATTGTGTATGATATATACCAAGTCCTGGTAATAATACTGCAAGTATTGCTCCTGAAAACCAAAAGTAGACTATATTAAAGAATACTCTTTTTCTTGTGATATAATAAATGCCAGCAAAAACAAGTGAAGCATTACATAAATGAAAAGGCATAGTATCATACCAAGGAGATTTTTCTAAAAATATTCTATAAAGAGAATCTCCGATTTTTGTAAATATCATCATATACCCTAGAAAGGTAACATATTTTCCTTTTTCATATCCTTTAAATATATAAGGTATTAATAATAAAATTGTAATAATTATAACCCATATAATTAAATCATGAACATGTTCTGGAGAAAAATATGCTAATTCATATTGTCCTTGAGTAAATAAATGCATTATTTATCACCACCTTTATTATTGAATAGTGCAATAAGTATAGCGATATCATTATATGTAACACCACTTATTCTTTGTGCTTGACCTATATTTTTAGGTTGAGTGTAACTTAACCCACTAATAGCTATATTTGATAGACCCTTAACTGATTCATAATCAAAATTAGAAGGTATTTCTATATTTTCTAGTTTTTTCATTTTTTCTATTTGATTTCTTTCTCTTTCTATAAAAACTCTATATTTAGCTTCTATTTCTATTTGTTCTTTTGCTATAGAAGGTAGATTTTTAGTTTCTATAAATTTAGATAAATTATTATAATTAATTTCTTTACGTCCTAAGAAATCAAATGCATTCATAACATTAGTATGAGAAGCATTTTCATCAATTTCCTTCAAAATATTATTAGTCTCTATACTAGGATATATTTTTAATTCTTTTAATCTTTGAATTTCTTCTCTCATAATATTTATATTTTCTTCAAGTTCATTTATTTTTTCTTTAGGTAAAATTCCTATTTCTTTGGCTTTATCTAAAAGTCTTATAAATACATTATCTTGTCTTAACGTAAGTCTATATTCTGCACGCGAAGGAAGAACTCTATAAGGTTCTGGTGTTTCTTTATTTATTATATCATCTATAAGAACTCCTATATACCCTTCATCTCTAGATATTATAATAGGATCAAGATTATCTATTTTTCTTACAGCATTAACTCCTGCAATAAAACCTTGTGCTGCTGCTTCTTCATATCCACTTGTACCATTTATTGTACCTGCTTGAAATAAGTTTTCTATAATTTTAGATTCTAAAGAAAAATTAAGTTGATATGCAGGTATGAAATCATATTCTATAGCATAACCATATCTTAATATTTTAGCATTTTCAAGACCTTTTATTGTACGTATTAGTTTTTCTTGAGCAAATGGAGGCATTGCTGTTGTAAATCCATTTACATAAATTTCATCACTTTCTATAGATTCTTGTTCTAAGAAAATTTGATGATCTGTTTTATCAGGAAAATTCATAATTTTTCTATCTAATGAAGGACAGTGACGAGGTCCTTTTGTATTTACTACCCCGGTTACTATAGGTGAGTATTTTAATAATTCTTGTCCTACTTTAATAGTTTCTTTACTTGTAAATGTAAGCCAAGTTTCTAATGGTTTTTCAACTTTTGCTTCAGTTAAATAAGAAAAATATCTAGGATGATCTTCACCTTTTAATTTTTCAAGTTTATCTATATCTATACTTTTTTTATCTATACGTGGAGGTGTTGCTGTTTGGTATCTTTCCATATATATACCATATTTAACTAGGTTATCAGGTAAAGAATTACTTGCTTTTTCACCTTGTCTTCCAGCAGAATATTTAATATCACCTATTACATATTCTCCGTTTAAAAATGTACCTGTACATAAAACCACTGCTTTAGCTCCATATTCTATTCCAAGATTATCTATTACACCTACAACTTTATTATTATCTAAAATTAAATCTTCTACCATTCCTTGAATAACATCAAGATTTTCTTGCTTTTCTATAACTTCTCTCATTTTTATTCTATACCAATATTTATCAGCTTGTGCTCTTGTTATTTTTGCGGCTAATCCTTTAGTATGATTCAAGTTTTTAAGTTGTAGATTATATTTATCTATATGCATAGCCATTTGACCGCCAAGCATACCTATTTCACTCACTATATGAGACTTACCAGGTCCTCCTATTGCTGGATTACAACTCATCATAGCTATATTATCAAGATAAATTGTGAAAAGAGCGGTTTTCTTACCTAGTCTTGCAGAAGCTAAAGCTGCTTCAACACCAGCATGTCCGGCTCCTACTATTATAATATCATAATTTTGTTTCATTTTTCCTCCTTTAAAGAGTTAAACTTTTTTCTTCAGATATGAAAATACCTAGATTTTCATTTACGCATTGTTTTATGTATCTTTTATCAGATATATTTAATAAATTTTTGAATTGATCCATACGATTTCTATCTATTAAAATAGAAATTTTAGTATTTTCAAATCCAGTAAGCATATCAAAATCTCCCATACTATCTCCAGCTACTATTATTGGATCTTTATTATATTTAGATTTAAGAATACTATCTATTATTATCTTTTTATCTAGACTAGAAATTTTTAATTCATTTTTATCAAGTAAACCATTAAAAATGTTATTTTTATTAACCATTTTTTTAGCATATATTTTAGCAATATATTTTTCTAAAGGTTTTAGTACAGATTCTACTACTTCTAAAGTAGAAGCAGATATTATATATACATCTATACCGTTATTATATAATTGTTTTATTAGTTCACTCATTTCATCTGCAATTTTTAATCCTATTTTATACGTAGAAATATTATCTTCATATATCCAATTTTCAGTTCCAAAATCAGAATTAGAGTGATAATTTATAGCTTCATTGATTAGTGTTTGCAATTCAGAGTAATTCATATTTTTATATGAAAAGTAAATATTTAAGTCAAATTTATCGTACTTAAAGTATAAATATTCTACAAAATCTGAAAAATTTGCTAAAAACTCTAAGTATTCCATACTATTAATGTCTTTATTGTATGCTTTTTCAAATATATCACAAAATGAATTTATTATTAAACTATCATTTGGAAATTCTGAATTTAAAAAACTCCTTAATTCAGAAGCTGTAATTTTAAATTTTTTAAATTTTAGTAAATAGTGTATTAATGCAAATTGTATGTCATTCATAAGTATAGTATTATCACAATCGAATACAGCATAATTTCCACTATTTTTATATTTTTCAATTACTTCATTTATTCTATTTTCTAATTTTTTATTCCACATTTTAATTTCTCCCTTCGTATATTATACAATAAAACTTTTTTAAATTCAAATTGTAAAAATATATAGATTATTTTAACTTGATAAAAGTTGAAATAAAATTCATGATAATTTTTTAAATTAAAATCTAATTATTTATGGCTTGAATAGCTAAGTGTATAAAATATATATCTTTTTTATTTTTACAATAATAAAAAAACTACCTTGTAAATTGAATAAATAGGGTATATAATGTTTTTAAGGTGATAGTTTTTCTTTATTTGATTGGAGGAGATATGAGTATTAAAAAAGGTAGCAAAAGAACTTGGGATATTTGGAAAAATAAAAAAACAAGTGAGTTAAGAGTTGTTAATGTTGGCCTTAGATTAAATAAAGACGAGCATAGAAGACTACAAGAAGTTAAAGAAAAAACACAGTATACTACAGCACAGATTTTGTTGATTGGTATCAACTACATTGAGAATAATGAAGTAAAACTATAATCTTATATTAGAGAGGGTAAAACCTCTCTAATTACTTTTATAATTATTTGAATAAAGTTATTAAATGTGATAATATAATCGTATGAAATATGATTTAAAAGAAGGTAGAATATTTCTACCTTCTTTATATATAATAGGAGGTAAAATGTCTAATGCCAAAGCCATATTATTTGGGGAGCATTCAGTAGTTTATGGTAAAAATGCTATAGCCATACCTTTATTGAATATGAAATTAAAAGTTAACCTGATAAATGATTATATATATGAAAATAATCATATTAAATTTATAAAAGAATTAATAAAAAGTGAATATAATATTGAAGATGAAATTTATATAGAAGTTGTTTCAAATATTCCAGAAGGAAGAGGACTTGGGTCATCTGCAGCTCTTGCTAAAGCATGTGTAATAGCTTTTGAAAATAAGTATGGAATAAATATTAACACTAAAGAAATAATGAATAAGTCAGAAGAATATGCTCATGGTAAGTCCAGTGGATTAGATACATCTGTAATATTATCTTCAAAACCTATTATTTTTAATAAGAATAAAGGAAGTGAAAAATTTGATTTTTCTTTAGGAGCGTATTTGTTAATAGTAGATACTGGAGTTAAAGGGTTTACTAAAATTGCTGTGGATCATGTTAAGGATAATTATATTAAATATTATAGAAATATAGAAAATCTTGGTAATATATCTGATATGGCAAAAGATTGTATAATAAAATCTAATTTAGAAGAAATAGGTAAACTTATGAAAGAAGCCCAAAAAAACTTAAGAGAAATGTCTTTATCTAATCAAAAAATAGATGATATAATAAAATGTTTAGATGATTATTCTTTAGGTTCAAAAATTACAGGTTCAGGAATGGGAGGCTGTGTAATATCTCTTTTTAAGGATCTTAGTTGCATAGAAGATGTAAAAAAAATATTAAAAGAAAAGGGTGTAGAAAATCTATGGATAGAGGATATATAAATATAGCTATAATAAAATATTGGGGTAAAAAAACTTTTAACCCATATTTAATACCATTTCAAGGTAGTATTTCTGTTAGATCAAATAGACTTTATACAGATACTGAACTTTTATACTCTGATGAAGACGAATTCTATTTAAATGGAATTAAACAAAGTGAAAAAGAAACAGAAAAGGTATTTGCTTTTATTGATAAGGTTAAACCAGATAGAACTAAATTAAGAGTAAATAGTATAAATAAAGTACCTACAGCTGCAGGTTTGGCTTCTAGTGCTAGCGCATATTGTGCATTAACTAAAGCAATTAATAGATATTTTAAACTAAATTTAAGTACAGAAGAAATGGCTAAAATTTCAACTCAAGGTTCAGGATCTGCAGGTAGAAGTTTCTATAATATCTGTGCTTTTGATAAAGAAGGTAATATTTATGAATTAGAAACAGATTTAAAATTAAAAATGTTGGCTATAGTTGTAAGTAAATCTAAGAAAAAAATTCCATCAAGAGATGCTATGAAATTATCTGTTGAAACTTCAACTATATTTAATCATTGGGTAGAAAGAGCAAATAAAGATTTTGAAAAAATGAAAGAATATTTAAAGAATAATGATTTTGATAAAATTGGTAAAATAATGGAATCTAATACTATAACTATGCATAATACAACTTTTAAATCTAACCCTTCTTTTTCTTTTTTAACAAAAGAAACTTACCAAGTTATAAAAAAAATAAAGAGGTTACGGAATAAATATGGTGTAAAAATGTATTTTACTATGGATGCTGGTCCTAATGTTAAAATACTTTATTTAGAAAAAGATGAAGAAAGAATTTTAAAAATTTTACGTGAAAATATTGAATTGGAGTTGCTATTATGTTAGAAAAAGCAGGTTCAAAGTTATATATAGCTGGAGAATATGCTATACTTAGACCAAATTCATATAGTATAGTATCATATATTCCCAAATATACGTATTTGGAGTTAAAAGATAATGATGATAAACTTGAGATATTTAGTTCTATTGAAGATAAGGATAATTTGATATTAAGATTAATATATTTTTTAGAAGAAAAATATATGTTAAAATTTAGATATATGTATAGATATACTACTGAGTTGTATACTCATGGAAAAAAATTGGGTCTAGGATCTTCTGCTTCTATAGTTGTTGTAACTATAAAAGCCATACTTAATAAAAATAATATTATATTTAATAGTTTGGATATATTTAAGATAGCTATAGATTTTATGATAAAGGAAAATATTTCAGGTTCTTTTGGTGATATTGCATGTATTTGTTTTGAAAATACTATATTATTTAAATCATCTGATAGAATAAATAGAGCTTATGAAATTAAAACTTTGGATATATATTCAAATATATTGATAGAAGCTATATGGACTGGAGTTTCTGCTTCTACATCTAAATTGATAAAAAATATAGATGTTAATAGTGATGTTTTTGTTGATTTTTCGAATAAATCAAATACATTAGTATGTGATTTAGTTATTGAATTTATAAATAATGATTTTGAACAAGTAAAAAATATATTGAAAAAATTATCAGATAATTTAAAAATTTTAGATGAGAAATATAAAATAGGAATATATAATAATACAGTTGAAGAAAAATTATCAAAATATGATGTTTCTAAAATATCTGGAGCAGGTGGAGGAGACTATATACTATCTTTTAAAAATAATGTTGACAAAGTTAAATTACAAATTAAATTGGAGGAAGAATGAAAAAAATATATTTAATTTTATTGTTGGTTATTATAACTAGCGTAACGAGAGCTTTAGATAGAAATGAATTAAAAATTACTAAAGATTTTAATAGTATTTCATATATAGCTTTTTATGAGCCAGATACATCATCTAATTTTAAAAAAGAATATGGTGTTGGATTTGAGATGGGGGAAGTGGATAACAAAAATCTTACTAGAAAATATATTTCACCTTTAATTTCTATGAATGTTAATGGTAAATTAAGAGCAGACCTTAAAATATATTCTGGTGCTAATGTTGGATATATACAATATTTAGATAATAATGATACTGAAAATAAAGTTAATTTAAAAGTTTTCCTTGGGTTGACATATTTTGATAAGATTGATGTTCAGATTTCAAGTTCAACGACTAAACTTTTAAATGCTGGATTTGGAATTAGGCTTGGGAAATAGGTTATCCTATTTCTTAAGCCTATTATTTATATAATTTTGTATTCTTTCAGTTTTAAGCATATTTCCTATAACTACTACGTTATTTTCTTTTGTATTTTCATCAAAGTATATTTCATAAGTACTATCGACTAATTCAAAATGAGCATAATCATTTTTAATTTTAAAAGTTCCTTTAGCTCTACAAATATTACCAAAATATCCTAAGAGAATTCTATCTATGAAATATATTAATTCTCCTAAAGAATCACATTCAACATCTCTAAAGGACATATTTTGCATTTCTTGCTCTGATATGAAATTATCATTTTCTTTTATACTTAAATTTCCCTCAAAGAAAGTATCCCAATATGAAATATTTTTATTGTGGTAATCATCAGAATAAATTATAGCATCAGAATTTAATGTTTCTATATCCTTTATAATAGCTTCTAATTCATCACCTTGAACAAGGTTGATTTTAGATAATTGGATATATTTAGTTGATTTTATTTGATCTAAAAATATATCACTGTATTTAATCTTGTACTTGAAATAAGTGCTAGCATCAACTATAGTTAAAGGATTAAGCATAGTAATTCTTTCGTATTCACTTCTTTTAATGTTTTTAATTACATTACTTAGTACAGCAACACCACTGGGTTCTACTATTAAAAAATCAGGATTTAAAGCGTTGTCTATTAAAATTAAAGATGCTGCAAAATCACTTTGAGTACTACAGCATACACAACCATTTGACATTTCCCACACTTCTATATCCTTGTTATTATCATTTTTTAGTATTCCAGAATCTATATTAACATCAGCAAATTCGTTTTCAAAAATTACAAATTGTCTTTCAGTAGCTTTTATCATTTCTTTTATGAAAGTTGTTTTACCTGCTCCTAAAAAACCAGAGATTACAAGTATTTTCATTTTTTCACCATATTAAATTAGCTCACCTCAGTGAGATGAGCTAATTCCCTTTATTTAATATTAATCATTTCTTGTATGATCTTTGTCTAAGTATACAACAGGTTTAATGAATCCATCTGGTTTAGTATACATTAATTCTAATGCTTTTTCAACATTTTCAAATCCGTAGAATTTATGTGTTAACATATGGCTTGGATCAACTTTTCCAAATTGTACTAAACGAGCTAATTTTTCAAGTCTTAATCTTCCACCAGGCATTAATCCACCTTGAATATTTTTGTGAGCCATTCCAACTCCCCAGTCAACTCTAGGTATTTCTATGAATTCTCCTGTACCTAAGTAGTTTACGTTACCAATACGTCCACCTGGTTTTAATACTTTAGTTGCAGTTGCAAATATTCTTTGGTCTCCACCAGCTATAAGAACTTTATCTACACCTTCACCATCAGTTAAAGCCATGATTTGTTCGTCAGTTGGTCCTGCCATGAAGTCAACTTTATCAGTTGCACCGTAGTATTTAGTAGCTATTTCGAATCTTTCAGGTTTAGTATCAACAACTATAACTCTTCCAGCTCCTTTTAATGAAGCAGCAGCAGTTGCCATTAATCCAACAGGTCCTAATCCGAATACTACAACTACGTCTCCGTATTGAATATCAGCAAGTTCTGCAGCGTGGAATCCAGTAGGTAACATATCACTTAACATACATGCTACACCATAGTCCATACCTTTAGGTATTAATGCTAAGTTTCCATCAGCATCATTTACATGGAAGTATTCTCCGAACATTCCATCTTTAAAGTTAGAGAATTTCCATCCAGCTAAAGCTCCACCTGAGTGCATTGGGAATCCAGCTTGAGCTTCACGAGACATCCAATCTGGAGTGATAGCAGCAACTAATACTCTATCTCCTACTTTGAAGTTCTTAACAGCTTCTCCAACTTTAACAACTTCTCCACATCCTTCGTGTCCTAAAACCATATCGAAACGTTCTCCTATACCTCCTTCGTATACAGTGTGTATATCTGAAGTACAAGGTGATAATGCAAGTGGTCTAACAATCGCATCATTTGGTCCACATTCTGGAGATGGTTTTTCCATCCATCCTACTTCACCAATACGTTTCATTACGAAACATTTCATAGTTTCTTTCATTGACATAATAAATCAGTCCTCCAATTGTATTCTTTTAATTTTTAAAATAAAAACTATTTCAGTATTAGTATACTCTAAATTTAGGAAAAATCAATAATATGTAAAAAAAACTTTTTTAAACTTTTTTAACTTAATAGATAAAAATTAAGTATAAATCCAATGTAAATAACGGTAAAACTTTTTTAAACAAAATTCAACTTTGTGAAAAAAATAATAAGTTGTTTTTTAGGAAATATTTGGTGTTAAGTGTTTTTAATCTATTAAATTGAAAATTAAGTAATATTTATGGTATAATAATATAAAAATGAATTTTAGGAGAAATATGTCTTATTCATCAAAACTTAAAGAAGAGATTTTATCTAAGGATATTAATGATAAAGATGAAATTTTAGCTGAGCTTTTTGGTATATTCATATCTAGAAATTCTTTTAAAAACAGTGGAATAGAGTTTAGTACAGAAAGTTTTTTACTTGCAAATAGAATATATAAGAATATAATAAAGGTATCAGGTATTAGACCTCAAGTAAAATATATTAATGCTAAAAGATTTACTAAACCTAAGGTATATAATATTTCTATAATAAATACTGTAAGCATAGAAGAAATATATTCTAAATTTTTAGGAGAAATGTTTAAGTTTAAAAGATTTGTGGAAAATGATAAATATCTACCATATATATTAAGAGGTTTTTTCTTGAATTGTGGATATATTAAAGATCCCAATAAAGGATATACTTTGGATTTTTTTATAGATAGTGAAGATGCTTCAACTTTTTTGTATATGATACTTAAACACATAAATAAAAGAGTGTTTTTAACAGATAAAAAAAATAAGAATATAGTATATATAAGAAATTCTGAAGATATACTAGATGTGATATATATAATAGGTGGTGAAAAAATATTTTTTGAATATGAAAATATAACCATACTTAAAGAAATTAAAAATAAGGTAAATAGACAGCAAAATTATGAGTTGGCTAATGATGCTAAAAGTGAAGCTGCATCAATTAAGCAACTTGATATGATAGAATATATAGATGATAAAATAGGTCTTGAAAGCTTAACAGATGCTATTAGAGAAATAGCTCTTTTAAGACTTAAAAATGAAAGTGATTCTTTTCAAGAATTAGCTGAAAAATTAAAAATCTCTAAATCAGGAGTGAGAAATAGATTTAGAAGATTAGAAGAGATATATAATGAAATTAAAGGAGGAAGTTGATGAAGAGTATAGAAGAATACGGTAAATTAGAAGAATATATTTTAGATTTTTCTGACTTTAATCAAAAAAATAAATATTTTAAGATTACTAGAGATGGTGAAATAATTATAAAATCTCCTAGCTATATTTTAGAATTAGCATATATATATTTCAAAGGAAATAAAAAAAGTAAAGAATTTTTAAATTTTGAAGATATAGTAAAATTAAAAGTTAAAAAAATTTCCAGACATTCAAGTATAGAAATATCTAAAATAGAGGATAGATTTTTTAGAGCTTTATTTAATAGAGATGGAGTACATACTTTATCTTTGGGTAATGAATTATTACTTAGAGATAGTAAGAGATTCTTTGATATAGCATATATGAATGCTAAATTGTCAAAAGATTCTAATAGATTAATAAAACTTTATTTATTTGAACTTATTTTTAATGATTTGGGATTAATATATCCTATATATTCAAACTTGATATCCTATTTTACAAATTCTATTGAAGGATATGGAGATTATGATTATGTAGATGAATTGGTTAAATATTTATATCAAATTAAGTTTGAAGAGAGTTTAGAAGTTAATCAAAATTTAAAAGATATAAATAAATTTTTATTAGAAGTATTGAAAGGAGAAATGTAATATGTTGGATATGAGATTTGTTAGAGAAAATACAGATATTGTAAGAAAGAGTTTAGAGGCTAGAAATAGTGATTATAATTTAGATGAATTACTTTCATTAGATAAAGAAAGAAGAGAAATTTTAACTGAAGTTGAAACGTTAAAGAAAGAAAGAAATGAAGTTTCAGCAATAATAGGTAAAAATGCTAGAGAAGGAAAAGATTCTACAGAACTTAAAGAAGAGATGTCTAAGGTTAGCTCTAGAATTAAAGAATTAGATATAAAAGTTACAGAAATAGATGAAAAACAGAGATTACTTTTATTAACAATACCTAATGTTTTACATAGTTCAACTCCTTTTGGTAAAGATGAAGATGAAAATATTGAAGTTAGAAAATGGGGGACTCCTAAAAAATTTGATTTTGAAGTAAAACCACATGATGAATTAGGTGTAAACTTAGATATATTAGATTTTGAAAGAGGTGCAAAACTTGCAGGTTCTAGATTTACTATATATAAAGGGCTTGGAGCAAGACTTGAAAGAGCTCTAATAAACTTTATGTTAGATACACATACATCTGAACATGGATTTAAAGAAATTTTAACTCCACAATTAGCAAAAGGTGAGGTTATGATGGGTACAGGTCAGCTTCCTAAATTTGCTGAAGATATGTATAAAATAGAAGGTGAAGATCTTTATCTTATACCAACAGCTGAGGTAACTTTAACTAATATGCATGATGGAGAAATATTAAAAGAATCAGAATTACCTTTATATTATTGTGGATTCACAGCATGTTTTAGACAAGAAGCTGGTAGTGGTGGAAGAGATTTAAAAGGATTAATAAGACAACATCAATTCAATAAAGTTGAAATGGTTAAATTAGTTCATCCTGATAAATCTTATGAAGAATTAGAACACATGACTAGATGTGCTGAAAATATTTTACAAAAACTAGGTTTACCATATAGAGTTATATCTTTATGTAGTGGAGATATAGGGTTTTCAGCAGCTAAAACTTATGATATAGAAGTTTGGGTTCCTTCTCAAGATAAATATAGAGAAATTTCAAGTTGTTCGAATACAGAGGATTTCCAAGCAAGACGTGCTATGATAAAATATAGAAATGAAGAAGATAAAAAAAGTTACTTTGTACATACATTAAATGGTTCGGGATTAGCAGTTGGAAGAACATTACTAGCAATAGTTGAAAATTATCAACAAGAAGATGGAAGTATTAAAATACCTGATGTTTTAGTACCTTATATGGGTGGAGTAGAATATATTAAGTAGGAATATTATGAAAGTATTTAAAATATTAATGTTGATAGTTTCAACTTTATTCGTAGCTATATTTTTAGAACTATCAGGTTATGTCTATCACAATAATATATTTGCTAGTAAATATAAAGTGCATGGAATAGACATATCTCATCACCAAATAAGAATAAATTGGAATGATGTTGATAAAAAATATAAATTTGTATTTATGAAAGCAACTGAAGGTAAAGATTTTCTTGATTCTGATTTTACGTATAATTGGACTAAGGCACAACTTAGTGGATTTAGAGTTGGTGCTTATCATTTCTTTACTATGTTATCTAGTGGAGAGGAACAAGCAAAGTATTATATCAGTAAGGTTCCTATTAGTAAGGATGCTTTTCCACCAATAATAGATTTAGAGATACCAACTAAATATGATAAAGAAGTTGTTAATAAAGAGTTAAAAGACATGATAGACATACTACAAGAACATTATAAAAAAAGAGTAATTATTTATGTTACAAAACATACTTATAAAAAATATATAGATGGGGAATTTTTGTTAAACCCTATATGGTTTAGAAATGTGAAATATTATCCTAAAATAGATAGGTGGGACATATGGCAATACTCTAATAGAGGTAGAGTTTATGGGATAGATGGTTTTACTGACAGAAATGTATTAAAACTTGATAATATAGACGATTTTATAAACTCTACAATAATAAATGAATCAATTAAATAAAACATTGACTAATGATTAAAAATTTGATAATATTTAAGTGAAAAGAAATTACTAGGAGGCAGTAAGATGAAATACAATTACAAAGATTTAGGGTTAGTAAACACTAAAGAAATGTTTGCTAAAGCAAACAAAGAAGGATATTCAGTTCCTGCATTTAATTTTAATAACTTAGAACAATTACAAGGTATTATTGAAGCTTGTGTTGAAATGGGTTCACCAGTTATATTACAAGTTTCAACAGGAGCTAGAAAATACATTGGTAAAGAAATGTTACCTGGACTTGCTAAAGCTGCAACTGATTATGTTAAATCTACAGGATCAGATATACCAGTAGCACTTCACTTAGATCATGGTCCAAGTTTTGAAGTTGCTAAAGACTGTATAGAATATGGATTCTCTTCAGTAATGATAGATGCTTCACATTTCTCATATGATGAAAATGTTGAATTATCAAAGAAAGTTGCTGAATTTGCACACAAACATGATGTAACAGTAGAAGCAGAATTAGGAGTTTTAGCTGGAGTAGAAGATGATGTAGTTGCTGCAGATCATATCTTTACTCAACCAGATGAAGTTGAAGATTTCGTTACAAAAACTGGAGTTGATTCATTGGCTATAGCAATAGGAACTTCACATGGAGCTCACAAATTCAAACCAGGAGATAATCCAAAAATTCGTTTAGATATATTAAAAGAAATCGAACAAAGAATACCAGGATTCCCTATAGTATTACATGGTTCATCTTCAGTACCTAAACAATATGTTGACATAATCAATCAATATGGTGGAAAAATTGCTGATGCAATTGGTATACCAGAAGAACAATTATTATTAGCTTCTAAATCAGCAGTTGCTAAAATAAATGTTGATACAGATGGAAGATTAGCATTTACAGCAGGAATTAGAGAAGTTTTAGCTACTAAACCAGGTGAATTTGATCCTAGAAAATATGCAGGAGTTGCAAAAGATTACATTAAGAAATATTATAAAGAAAAGATTGTAAATGTATTCGGTTCAGAAGGTGCATACAAAAAAGGTGTAGAGGTTAAATAGGTAAATAATATATAAAGCCTTATTTCTTTAGAAATGAGGCTTTTTTACAATAAGAATATTAGGAGGAAAAAATGAAAAAATTATTATTATCTGCTTTTGTTTTAACTTCAATGTTAAGTATTTCAGCTGAAGCAAAAATTAAAGTAGAAGACATACAAAATTCTGTATACAATCAATATATAAATGAAATTGTAACTTCAGGAACAAATGCTGTATTTGTTGAATTATACAATAGTAAAGTTGCACAATATACTAAAAATAAACCAAATTTAGATTTAACTAAAACTGATGTTATGAAAGAAGTAAGTGAATATGCATTTAAAGAAATCTTAGCAGATTTAGGGTATGATGCAGTTCTTAAATTCAAAGATAGCGATAAGAAAAAAATAGAATTAGCAATAAACGTAAACAAACCACTTACTCAATTAGAATCAAAATATTTTTTAAACCTTATTAATGTAGTGTTTAGTACAATATATGGAAATAATGTTAAAGGTGAATTAAAAGTTTATTCTGATAAGGGATTAACTAAATTAATTAAGTAGGTAAATTATGAAAAAAATTTTATTATCTTTTACCTTATTAATGTCTTTAAAT
This sequence comes from uncultured Streptobacillus sp., assembly GCA_963539215.1. GTDB lineage: Bacteria > Fusobacteriota > Fusobacteriia > Fusobacteriales > Leptotrichiaceae > CAURNT01. The sequence continues at coordinate 72,049 of CAUTJT010000006.1, forward strand.
TCTTTTTCATCTATTAATGTTAATAAGGGATTTATAGAGTTGAAAAATATAAAAAAGGAATTAATATTAAAATATAAAAGTGAAATAGGTGTAGATTATAGCTCTTTTGAAAATAGAAGTCTTAATGAAAAAAGAGTATTTTATGAGAATCTATATTTAACATTTTTATCTAAGTATATAGGTGATTTAGGAGATGTAAAAGTATATATAGGTAAAGATATTAATAATGTTATGATTTTTGCAAATAATCCTATAGATAAATCTACATTCGATTCTATATATAATATAATTTTAAAAGAAGATACTAGTAAAAAACTTAAATTGATTCAAGTTCCAGAAAATGATAGAGTTAAATTTTATGGGATAATACAAGAAAAAAATTAAGAAAGGACTATATAATGGCAAAATATATATTTGTTACAGGTGGTGTGGTGTCATCTCTTGGTAAAGGTATAACTGCTGCCTCTCTTGGAAGATTATTGAAAGAGAGAGGGTATAAAGTAACTATACAAAAATTTGACCCCTACTTAAATGTTGATCCAGGTACTATGAGTCCATATCAACATGGTGAAGTTTTTGTTACAGCAGATGGAGCAGAAACAGATTTAGATTTAGGGCATTATGAAAGATTTATAAATGAAGAATTGACTAAATATAATAATGTAACTAGTGGAAAAATAATGTCTAAAATATTATTAAAAGAACGTAGAGGAGATTACTTAGGAGGTACTGTTCAATATATTCCACATGTTACTAATGAAATAAAAAGAAAAATAAAACAAGCAGAAACAGCTTCTAACTCTGATATAGTTATAACAGAAATAGGTGGGACTATAGGTGATATAGAATCAAATCCATTTATAGAAGCTATAAGACAGTTTAAAAAAGATGTAGGAAGAGAAAATGTTTTATACATTCATGTTACTTTACTTCCTTATTTAAAAGCTGCTGGAGAATTAAAAACAAAACCAACTCAACAAAGTGTTAAGATGTTACAAGGTCTTGGAATAAATCCAGATATAATAATCTTAAGAAGTGAGCATCCAGTTGATAAAAATATTAAGTCTAAAGTTTCTTTATTCTGTGATGTTGATGAAACTGCAGTAATAGAAGCATTAGATGCAGAAAATCTTTATGAAATACCTATAAATATGGAAAATTTAGGATTAGCTGATGAAGTTTGTAAAAAATTAGGATTAACTAATATTAAGCCAAAACTTGAAAGATGGACAGAAATGGTTGATAGATTTAAAAATCCAAAACACGAAATTAAAGTAGCTGTTGTAGGTAAGTATATAGAGTTGAAAGATGCTTATATAAGTATACATGAATCTATAGAACATGCTGGATTTGACTATAATACAAAAGTTAAAATAGATTATTTAAAAGCTGAAGAATTTGATTTATCTAAATTACATGATTATTCAGGGATATTAGTTCCTGGAGGGTTTGGTGGAAGAGGAATAGAAGGTAAAATATCAACAGTTAGATTTGCTAGAGAGAATAATATACCTTTCTTTGGAATATGTCTTGGAATGCAGATGGCTACTATAGAATTTGCAAGAAATGTTTTAGGGATGAAAGGTGCTAATTCTACTGAATTTGACAAGGAAACTCCTTTCCCAGTTATTAGTTTAATGGAAGAGCAAGAAGGAGTTGAAAATCTAGGAGGTACAATGAGACTTGGATCATATCCATGTAAATTAACTCCTAATAGTAAAGCTTTTTCTCTTTATGGAGTTCCTGAAGTGATGGAAAGACATAGACACAGATATGAATTTAATCAAAAATATTTAGAAGAATTTGAAAAACATGGATTTAAAATAGTTGGTAAATCACCGGATGGAAATTATGTTGAAATTATAGAATTGGAAAATCATCCATATTTTGTAGCAGCTCAATTTCATCCAGAATTTGGAAGTAGACCCAATAAACCACATCCTTTATTCAAAGGTTGGATAAAAGCTATTTTAACAAAAGAAGGAATAATTAAATAAAAAATAAAGGAATTACATTTACAAGATATGTATATGTAATTCCTTATTTTAATATATTTATTAGTCAACTAAATTAGCTAATAATTCAGCCATAGCTTCAACTGCTTTTTCTGCGCTTGGACCTTCTGCAGTAACAGTTACTTCTCCATCTTTTTTAATACCTAAAGATAAGATTTTTACTAATGAATCTGCTTTAGCTTCTTTACCGTTATATGATAACAGTATTTGAGTTCCATCTTCTTTGAATTCTTTTGCTTTCTTCACTATAACTGAACCTGGTCTTGTATGTATTCCAGTTTCGTTAATTATTTTAACTGTTCTTGACATTTTGTCCTCCTAATTTGTTTATAAATATATATATAATTTTACAATAAAATATACTCTTTGTCAATTATATTAATCGCTTATTTCGAAATCAATATTTTCTAATAATTCTTCATTTGAAGGATAGTGTTTAATTAAATCCATAAGGTATTTTAAAGCTTCTGCTTCATTTAATTTCATAAGGAATTTTCTTAATTTTAAAATTGAATCAAATTCAGATTTTGAATAAAGTAATTCTTCTTTTCTTGTTCCACTTTTTTGTATATCTATAGCAGGGAATAATCTTAATTGTTGAAGACTTCTGTCAAGTATTAATTCCATATTACCTGTACCTTTGAATTCTTCAAAGATTACCTCATCCATTTTACTTCCTGTATCTATAAGTGCAGTAGCAAGTATAGTTATACTTCCACCGTTTTTAATTTTTCTAGCCGATCCAAAGAATTTTTTAGGCATGTATAAAGATTTTGGGTCTATACCCCCAGATAGTAATTTACCACTTGATGGCATTTCTATATTATATGATCTTGCTAATCTTGTTAAACTATCCATTAGAATTACGATGTTATTTCCTTTTTCAAGCTCCCTTTTTGCAGCTTCTAATACTTTTTCTGTTACGGATAAATGAATTGATGTGTTTTCATCAAAAGTTGCTGCAAAAATTTCAGCATTTTTAACATTTTCTCTAATATCTGTAACTTCTTCAGGTCTTTCATCGATAAGTACTATCCAAACTTGAACATCTTTATTGTATTTTAAAATATCATTTGCAATAGAAGAGAGTATAGTAGTTTTACCAGCTTTAGGAGGTGCAACTATTAAACCTCTTTGTCCTTTACCTATAGGAGATATAAGATCTATTATTCTTGATGCAAGAGAACCTTCTCCTAGTTTTAATCTTTCAGAAGGATATGCAGGAATAAGATCATCAAATGATGGTCTTGATGCACTTTTTGAAGCTTCTTCACCGTTTATATAAAGTAATTTAAGTAATCCGTAATTTCCTTCTTCTTTAACTGGCTCACGTACTTCACCAGCTATTATATCTCCTTGTCTAAGTAAGAATTTTTTTATTTGAGAATTTGATACATATACATCTACACCTTGAGGAGTATTTCTCAAAAATCCGAAAGTATCATTTACTATATCTAATTCTCCATATGAATATCTAATGTCTCTTTTTGTGGCTAGTTTATATGATAGTATATTTAATAATTGCATTTTAGGTATTGTTGAATAATTTTCAACTTTTTCTTTCTTTGCTAGCTGCCTTAATGTAGTAAGGTTGAAATTAACAAGTTCTTCTAATGCTATTTCATCTATATTTTCTAAAAGGTCCTTCATTTCATTCCTTTCTATTTGTGAAACCCTATATCTGCAGGATTTATATCCCCTGATATATGATAGATTTCACCGTCACAATTTTCAAATTTAATTCTTAATTCATGTACTTTTTTTATTAAGTCTATAGTATCTTTATCAAGTTTATCTTCGTTAAAATTTCCTCTTGACCAAAAATCAATTATTAATTTAGAATCTCCACATATTTTTTTAATACCATATTTAAGTGCATATTTAAGTGCTATATAAAGTCCAGTTAATTCACCAAAATTATTAGTTCTATTTTCATTTAAATAATAATTACCATAAGCGTTGATTTTGTTATTTGGCATTATGAAAGGAAGAAGTGAATCTCCAAAGAAATCACATACTTTAACTTCAGCTGTTCCTTTTCTACCTGTTCCTGAATCAAAGTATATTGCGTCTTTAAATAGACTTGAAGTATCTTTTGTTTTTGGAGTATATAAGGCTCCAGAATCTAACCAATTTTTAGCTTCTGTATATGAGTTAAATTTTTTAAATCTTGCTTTTTTACCTTTTGTTATTTTTTGACAAGTATCCCAATCTTCAACTATGTCTGAAATATTATCATTTTCTAAAAAGTATGCATAAAACATTAATTTTCATCCTTGATATCTATTACTTCTATATTTGCTGATTTAATATAGTATGTAAGTATGTTGTTAGATAAGATTGAGTTTAGTGATATTGATAATGTAGCTTCATTTAAATCAAACTCTAAGTCATCTATTTCAGGTAATCCTAATAAGATGGCAGATAATAATTTAGCCTTTTTTACATCATCAAATTTTTCTATTTTTACAATTTTTTTCATAATATCCCACCTTTAATAAAGTATATTAAAATTATATCAAAAATATATGAAAGTGTAAAGAATATGTCTATTTTTATAAGTAGAAATTAAATTTAAAATGTTGTATAATATAGGAAATGTTAGTTGGAAGGGATTTATGGATATTAAAGAAATAAAAAGTTTAAGAAAAAAAGCTAAAAAGATACATAATAACATAGAAAAACATGAAAAATATTTAAAATTATTAAGATATTGTAAACAAAATTTAGATAAATTAAATCCTATAATAGTTGATGTTGAAACAACAGGAGTAAAACGTAATGATGAAATACTTCAAGTTAGTATTATAAATCTAAATGGGGATATACTGTTTAATAGATATATCAGACCAAGACATGTAGAAGAATGGGAAAGAGCATATAATATACATGGAATAGATAAAGAACTAGTTATGAATGAAAAAGATATTTCATATTATAGACGTAGTATAGAAAAAATTTTAAAAAAACACAAATTAATAATAGGATATCAAGTATATTCAGATGTTACTTTTTTTGAAAGATCAAAAATAAATTGTAATAATAATGTTATATTAGATATCTCTTATCCATTTTACCAACTATTTAAAAATGAAAAAATTTTGGAAGATAAACCTATACCGAGTCTAAGTGATTGTGCATCTTTTTTTGAATATAATTTTAATGCTCATGATTCTTTAAGTGATTGTCAAGCAACTCTTGTTTGTTTTAATAATTTACTTAAAATGAAAGAGGATAGATATTCATATAGATATGATAAAGATATATTAAAATATTATGAGGATCCTAAAAAAGAAAGAATAAGAAAAACTAAACTTGAAAGATTAGCAGAAGATTTTGTTGAAATATATCAAAGTTTGAGTAATAAGATAGTTTTGGATCTTGAAGCAACAGGAATTAGAGAAGATGATGAAATTATGCAACTTAGTATAATGAGTATAGATGGAGAAGAAATATTTAATGAATACTTTAAACCTAAAAAAGAAGAGTGGGAAGCTGCTATGAAGATACATGGTATTACTCCGGAATTTGTTAAAGATAAAAAAAGTATAGAAGAATATAGAAAAGAGATACAATCAATTTTAGATAAAACTGAATATATTATTGGATATGGAATTGATTTTGACTATAATCTATTAAAAAGACAAGGATTTAAGGTAGATCATATAATAAAATTAGATATTTCAGAGTATTTTAAGTATTTATATAGAAAATTATTAAATGATGTAAATGCTAAAAGACCAAAGCTTATAGAGTGTGCAAGTTTTTATGGATTTAAAGAAGAAAAATTTCATGATAGTTTAGTTGATTGTTTGGCTACTCTTTATTGCTATAATAATATATATAAGGATTTGTTGAAAGTAGTTGAAAATAAATGAAAGTAAAAATAGTAAAAAAATTAGAATTAAAAGATATATATTTTATTGAAAATTTTTTGACTGAAAATAATATAGAGTCTACAGATAATATACAGGAAGCAGATATAATAATATCTCTTGGAGGAGATGGTACTATACTTTCTTTAGTACCTTTATTAAGAATTAAAAATATTCCAGTTTTTGCAATAAATTATGGAAATGTTGGATATATGACTAAGGTTAGTAAAGAGAATTTTGAATATTCTTTTTTGAAATATTTAAATGGAGAATTCAGTATAGAACATAGAGATTTTTTAGAAATTGTATTTAGGGATAAAATATATTATGCACTTAACGAAATAAGTATATTAAAATCAGAAATTCAAGCACATTTGATAGAAATTTCAGTTTTTCAGAAGAATAATTTAATAAATAATTATAGAGCAGATGGAGTAATAGTTGCCACTCCTACAGGTTCTACTGCATATTCACTATCTGCAAATGGTCCAATAATACATCCTGATATCAGAGCTATATGCATAACTCCTCTTGCACCACAAACATTAAGTGCAAGATCTATAATTGTTTCTCCACATAAAGAATTAATTTTAAGTGCTAAAAGTAAAAGTGGTATAGCTGGATTAAATATTGATGGTAATTTACATTATGATATTTTAGAAACTGATAAGATTAATGTTAAATTAAGTGATAAAGGTATAGATTTAATATGTGTTGATGATTTAAACTATTTTGAAACATTAAAGAAAAAATTACATTGGTCATAAGGGGGGAGAAAATGTTAAAAGGGCTTAGAATAGAAAATTTAGCAATAATAGATGAATTAGATATTAGTTTAAATAAAGGGTTGACAGTATTAACTGGAGAAACAGGAGCAGGGAAGTCTATAATTCTAGATGCTATATCTATGATAATAGGTGAAAAATCACGTAAAGAAATGATAGGTAAAAATTCTGATAATGTATATATAGAAGCTGAGTTTGTATTAAATGATAATCAAATTTCTAAATTAGATGATATTGGTTATGAATTAGATAATGAATTAATAATATCACGTGATTTTAATTGTGATGGTAATAAGGTTAAGGTAAATGGTAGAAGATTTAATTTAAGTGGATTGAAAGATATTAGTTCTAATATTTTGGATATAGTAGGACAACATGAACATCAATATCTTTTAAATTCAAATAATCATATACATCTTTTAGATAAGTTTTTAGATTCAAATAGTTTAGAATTGAAAAAAGAAATAAAGAAAGTAATTAATGAAATTAATATTTTAAATAAAGAAATAGAGAATATAGAAAAAGAAAAAGTAGATGTATTAAGTAAAAAAGAATTATATAATTTGATAGTTAAGGAAATTGATAATTTAAAATTAAGAGAAGATGAAGAAGAGGAACTGGAAGAAAAATATAAGGTACTATTTAATTCTGGCATAATATCTGAAAAGCTTAAATATATAGTGTCTAGCTTATCTAAAAATGAATTAAAAGGGGTAAGAAAAGAATTAGAAAGAATAAGCGAATATGGAGAAGAATTTAATGAACTTTATTCAAGATTTGATAATATATATGAAGAATATATAGATATTTTATCTGAATTAGAACATAAATTAATAAATATGGAAAATGATGATGAGAAATTAGATGAAGTAAGCTTAAGATTGGATAAAATAAGAAAATTAAAGGTTAAGTATGGTAAAACTTTACCTGAAATTATATCTTATGCTATAGAAATAAAAGAAAAGCTTAAACTTATAGAATTTTCTTCAGATATTTTAAATGAAAAACTTAAACTTAGAGATAATAGTTATAGCAAATATAAAGAGTTAACTCTTAAATTATCGACTATGCGTAAAGATAAAGCGAAAGATTTAAAAGAAATGGTTCTAAATGAATTAAAAGAATTAAATATGAAAAATGTGGTATTTGATATAGAATTTAAAGAAAATGAAAAATTAAATTCAAATGGTAAGGATTTAGTTAAATTTTTAATATCAACTAATAAAGGTGAGTCTTTAAAAGATTTATCAAAAATTGCTTCTGGTGGAGAAATATCAAGAATAATGTTAGCTTTGAAAATAGTATTTTCTAAAGTTGATAATATATCTTGTCTAATATTTGATGAGATTGATACTGGTATTTCAGGAGAAACAGTTATTAAAATTGCTGAAAAATTGAAACAATTATCTAAAAATGTTCAAATAATATGTGTTACACATTCTCCACAAATTGCAGCAAAAGCAGATAATCATTATCATATATATAAAGAAGTACTAAAAGATAGTACAAATACTAAAATAAAATATTTAAATGAGGAAGAAAGGGTTAATGAGATTTCAAGAATATTGTCAGGGGATAATATTACTGAAGCAAGTAAAACTATTGTTAGGGAAATGATGAAATAATATGGTTGAAATAAAAGCTTTTCTGGATTATCTAAAATTTGAGAAAGGTAATTCAGATAATACAATTAAGAGCTATAATATAGATTTAAAAAATTTTTTTGGATATGTAGATAAAAATATTAAAGAAGTTACTACAGAAGATATATACGAATATATAGAATATTTAAAAAGTAAGTATGTGTATAATACTGTGATACGTAAAGTTAGTTGTATAAAATCTTTATTTAAATTTTGTTACATGGAAAAATTAATAGATAAAGATCCTAGTAATAAGATAAGAAATTTGAATAAAGAAATAAGACTTCCTGAAATATTAACTCTTGAAGAAATAAAAAAAATAATAAATAGTTTTGATCATAGTCCAGAAAATAGACGTAATCAAATGATATGTAAAATGTTGATAGCTACAGGTGCTAGAATTTCTGAAATATTAAATTTGGAAATTAAAAATGTAGAAAATACTGATTTTGAATTTGTTAAAGTCTTTGGTAAAGGTAGCAAATATAGATATATACCTATATATCCTGAACTTGAAAAAGAGTTAAAAGAATACATAGAAAAATATAGACCTGGATTAAAAAAATCTGAATTTTCATATTTATTATTTCCTGGTATAAGAAGAGAAAATTTCTGGAAGATATTAAATAAACATGCATTAAATGTTGGTATAGAAAAGAAAATACATCCTCATTTATTTAGACATTCTACAGCTACTTTATTACTTGAAAATGGGGCTGATATTAGAATGGTTCAAGAAATATTAGGGCATGCTAGCATAAAAACGACAGAGATTTATACTCATGTTGAAAAATCTATACTTAAAAAAATATATCAAAGTGTCAAAATAGGAGAAGAAGATGAATGAATTAATGAATAAGTATAGAAAGGAAATCTTAAGTTTTATTATTTTTATACTTATAGGAATAATAACTCATATATATTTAAGATTTACAACTGTTATTATTTTTAGCCTATCTTTTTTATTTTTGGTGTATAATATAACAGGTTCTATTTTTAAAGTTAAAGCTAATATAATTAAAATTACATTAATGCTATATTTTTTAGTTGATTTGATGCTGTTATTAACAGGTAGATTGAATGAAAAATATTTATTAATATATATTGTAAGTTATGCTATAATACTAATAGCTATAAGTAAAATAGAAGGAATAAACGGACTGAAAAGAGGTGGGATTCTTTTTGCTATATATACTATTGTTAAATTGATTTATTTAATGTTTTTGATTAATTAATAATGTATATATATTATGGAATTATTATGATACTTGAAAATAATATGTTAAAAAAAATAGAAAAAATGAAAGATAAAGTAGCTAGAGCTAGAGTTGAACGTAATAATTATTTAGGTGAATATAAGGAAAGAGTTATTGTTGCTTTAACTAAGAGTGAACTTTCAGAAAAAAATATATATCCTGAAGTTAAAAAGGCTGTGATGAAAAAAATTGCAAGTCAAATGATAATATCTAGGGATACAGATTTAAGTAAGATAAAGAAATATATAAGATTATCACAAGAAATGAAATTACCTTGTAAAATGGTAGATGGACTTTCTTATGTAGGGGATATAGGGCTTGTTGTAGTTTCTAAAGAAGCTCTTAAAAATCCAAAAGATGATCCCGTGCCACTTTCATTTGAGGAAAGAATATTGAATTCAGGATTAGATGAAATTTTTTATAAATCAATGGGTAAAAAAATATCAAAAAAATATTATGATATAATAAAAGAAAAATTACCGGAGTTACTAGCTTACTATAAGCCAATAACTTTTTTAGATAGAATAACAGGGACTAAATGTCCTATTGCAGAAAAACTTGAAAATTAGGAGGATTAAAAATGGTAGAAGGTTTTAAAATAGAAGGTGGAAGAGAACTTAATGGAATAATAGAGGTAAGTGGAGCTAAAAATGCAGCTTTGCCTATAGTGATAGCAACACTTGTTGAAAAAGGAGAATATATATTAAATAATGTCCCAAATTTAAGAGATATAAGAGTATTATTTCAATTACTTGAAGATTTTGGATTAATAGTAGAAAAAATTGGAGATAATAGTTATAAAATAATTAATAATGGATTTAAAAGAAATGAAGCAAGCTATGAAATAGTTAAACAAATGAGGGCATCTTTCTTAGTTATGGGGCCTATGATAGCTAATTTAAAGGAATCTGTAGTTTCTCTACCGGGAGGATGTGCTATTGGGTCAAGACCTGTTGATATACATTTAAAAGGATTTGAAGCATTAGGTGCTGAAATTACTCAAATTAGAGGATATGTACATGTATCTGCTGAAAATTTAAAAGGTGCTGATATTGCTTTTAATTTCCCATCAGTAGGAGCAACTCAAAATATATTAATGGCAGCTGTTAAAATACCAGGAACTACAAGAATAATCAATGCTGCAAGAGAACCTGAAGTTGTAGATTTAGGTAAATTTTTAATTAAAATGGGAGCTAAAATAGAAGGGCTTGGAACTAATACTATAACTATAGAGGGAGTAGAAAAACTACATGCAACAGAATATAGTATAATGCCAGATAGAATAGAAGCGGGTACTTATGTTATAGCTTCAATTTTAACAAAAGGAGATTTAAAAATTAAAAATGCTAATATAGAAGAGTTAGGTGTATTTAAACAAAATCTTGAATCTATGGGAGTTGAATTTGTTAAAAATGGTGATATATTAACTGTTAAAGGTAAATTAGAAGATTTAAAACCTACAAGAATTGTTACTATGCCTCATCCTGGATTCCCAACTGATATGCAAGCACAAACAATGTTGCTTTTATCTATGGTAAAAGGTCATAGTGAAGTAGAAGAAACTGTTTTTGAAAATAGATTTATGCATGTTCCTGAATTTAATAGAATGGGGACTAATATATCTATTAGACATGGTATAGCTAATGTTGAAGGTGTAGATAAATTATATGGTACTAATGTAATGGCATCAGATTTAAGAGCAGGTGCAGCTTTAGTAGTTGCTGGTCTTATAGCAGATGGAGAAACTATATTAAGTAGAATCTATCATATAGATAGAGGATATGATAAATTGGAAGATAAGTTAAATAAGGTTGGAGCAAAAATAGAAAGAATTAAGTTGGAAGTTTAATTTTTTAATTAAAATATATTTTATATAGCCTCTAGAGTATAAAAACTCTAGAGGTATTTTTTGATATAATATTACTTGACAAACAATACTATACGACGTATAATATGATTGAGGTGATGATATGCAAATAACAAGTGAAATTTTAGAATTTTGTGTGCTTTCTAGTTTGAAAAAAGAAGATTTGTATGGGTATATATTAACTCAAAAAATACAATCTAGAGTTAATATTAGTGAATCAACACTTTATCCAGTATTAAGGCGGTTACAGAAAAAAGAATTTTTGGAAACTTATGATGTGAATTTTCAAAGTAGGAATAGGAAATATTATAAAATAACGGATAAAGGTATTAAAGAACTTAATAAATTTATTGAAGAATGGATAGTTTTAAAAGAAGAAATTGATAGCTTTATAGAGGAGTTGAATAATAATGACTAAGAAAAAGTTTATGCAAAAATTAGATAAATATATAAAAGATTTACCTTATGATGAGAAAGCTTCTGTATTTATGTTTTATGAAGAATATTTTAAAGATTTAGGTCTTGAAGATGATGATGAAATACCAAATGATATAAATCCTAAAAAAGTGGCAAGTGATATATTACTTGAATATGGAGTTATTAAAAAAGGTAAAGGTTTTTCTTCGTTTAAATTATTTTTAATAACTATAGGTGGAATATTTAGCTTACCTATTACTATACCTATGCTTATACTTGTACTTGCAGGAATAGTAGTGGCAGGAGCTCTATTAATTTCCTTATTTGCTTTAATATTTTCAGTTTTAACAGCTCCTTTTTATTTAGTATTTTCTTTGATAGGAAATATCTTGTTAAATGCCAGTAATAATCTAACTTTTACAAATGTATTAGCATCAGTATTGATAATATTAGGAATATTTCTAATTATTTATCCTATAATTAAAGGGATTATAAAAATATTCTTTAAAATATTATTAATGATTACATCTACTATTTACAGTTGGATTTATAATAAAAATGAAATTGAGTATGAAAATGTTAATATGGAATTAAAAAAACTAGATAAAATTTATTTGAAGAATTTTGTTGGTAAAATTAAAATAATTAAAGGTAATGAGAATAGATTAAAAATATTAAATTCACACATTGAAAGTATAGTTAAATATGATGAAGAAAAGGGAGAATTAATTGTTTCGCAGATTGGTAAAGTTTTCTTTAGTGAAAAGTATAAATCTATATTGGAACTTGAATATTCAGAAGAAAGTTTAGATGTTAGTATAAAAAATTTAGTTGCCAAATTTAAGATGGAAACACCAAAAATTGGAAATATAGAAATAAAAAATATAGTAGGTAAATTTGACTTTATTTTATCTGAAGATGTAAATTTAGATAAAAATAATATATTAGGTAATGTTAAAATTAAAAATAATATTTCTATTTCTCCTGAATCAAAATTGAATATGTATATTTTTAATGTTGTTGGACAAGTTGTTATAGGAGATGATAAAGATGCGTAAAATATTAATTGGAATATGTATGGTATTTTTAGGGTGTATAATAATATATTTTAATGATGGATTTAAAATAATGGATGAGGTAGTTAAAAGTGAAGATATATTACCTATACAGAATATATTGGTAAAAGATTTTTTTGGAACTGTTGAAATAAAAAAATCAAATAGAGATAATATAATAAAAAGTGATAATGTAGAAATTAAAAATATTAATGGCTCTTTAAAAATATCAAATAAAAGGAAAAAATGGTTTAATTTTGGGTCAATGAATTCAAAAGTAGTGATTGAATATAGTAATGATATGTTAGATATAGATGTTGTTGATGTAGTAGGAGATGTATCAATAGAAATGCCACAAATTTCAAATTTAAATATAGTAGATGTAGTTGGTGATATTAATATTAAAAGTAATGGTGTAGTTGATATTATTGATAGTGAAGATGTATTAGGGAAAGTGAGTTTGAAAAATGTTATAAAAGACTATAATTCTAGTCAAAAAATTAGTATTAGAGATTTGGTCGGGGATATAAATATATTTTAAATATTTTATTATAAACAGAAGTTATTTGAAAGAAGTTTCTTTTAACTTCTGTTTTTTGTTTTTATTACTAGAAAAAATTAAAAAAAAGATGTATAATAAAAATATTAAAGTAAGCAATGGAATGGAGAATAATGGAAAAGATTAAAGGAATAAATCCTGTTATTGAAATTTTGAAAAGTGATACAAATATAGAAAAATTAGAAGTATATAAAGGAATTAATAAATCACATATTAAAAACATATTAGATTTAGCAAGTAAAAGAAATTTAAAAATATTTTATACAGATAAAAGAGATGATAATTCTCAAGGAGTTGTTGCATATATTTCAGAATATGATTATTATGTTGATTTTGCGGAATTATTATCTAAAGAATTGGTTAAAGATAAATCTATAATTGTAGTTTTAGATCAAATACAAGATCCAAGGAATTTTGGAGCAATTATACGTTCTTGTGAATGTTTTGGAATAGAAAGTATAATAATGCAAGATAGAAATAATGTTAAAGTCACAGAAACAGTTGTAAAAGCATCAACTGGTGCAATAGAACATGTAGCCATTTCACAAGTTGTTAATATAGCTGATACAATAGATAAATTAAAAAAATATGGATATTTTGTATATGGAGCAGAAGCTAATGGCGATAAATATTACTATGAAGAGAAGTATCCGGATAAAGTAGTTCTTGTATTAGGAAGTGAAGGTAAAGGTTTAAGAAAAAGAGTAAGAGAAAGCTGTGATTCAATATTAAAAATACATCTAAAAGGACAAATAAATTCATTGAATGTATCTGTTGCAGGTGGTATTTTATTATCTGAAATGAGTAAATAGAGAGGTGTTAGTTTTGAATAAGGAATATATTTTTAAAAATATAGAAGAAAAATGGCAAAAACTTTGGGATGATAATAAAGTTTTTAAAAGTGAGAATAATATAGATGGTAAAGAAACATATTATGTTTTAGAAATGTTTGCATATCCTTCAGGTAAATTACATGCTGGACATCTAAGAAATTATACTATAGGGGATGCTATAGCTAGGTATAAAAAAATGAAAGGATTTAATGTTATTCATCCTTTTGGTTGGGATTCATTTGGACTTCCAGCTGAAAATGCGGCTATAGATAATGGAGCAAGTCCTGCTTTATGGACAGCACAAAATATAGAAAATATGAAAAGACAATTGAAATTAATGGGACTTTCTTATGATTGGGATAGAGAAATAGCAACATATAAGAAAGAGTACTATAAATTTAATCAAAAATTCTTTATAGATATGTATAAAAAAGGTTTGGTGTACAAGAAAAAATCTTATGTAAATTGGTGCCCTGATTGTCATACTGTACTTGCAAATGAACAAGTTGAAGATGGTAAATGTTGGCGTCACGGTAAGACTGATGTTATACAAAAAGAATTATCTCAATGGTATTTTAAAATAACAGATTATGCTGAAGAATTATTAAAAGGTCATGAAGAATTAAAAGGGCATTGGCCTGAACAAGTTTTAGCTATGCAAAAAAACTGGATAGGTAGATCAGAAGGAACGGAAGTAGATTTTACTTTTGAATATAAAGGTGAAAATATTAAAATACCGGTATTTACAACTAGAATAGATACTATATATGGAGTTACATATATATGTCTTGCTCCTGAACATGATTTAGTTTCTAATATAATATTAAAAGAGAAACCTGAATTAAAAGAAGAAATTGATGCTATGATAAATGAAGATAAAATTTCAAGAGAAGCTCAAGATAAAGAAAAAAATGGAATTTTCACAGGATTTTATGTTAAAAATCCAATAAATTCTGAGATGATACCTATGTATATAGCAAATTATGTATTAATGGATTATGGTACTGGTGCTGTAATGGCAGTTCCTGCTCATGATGATAGAGATTTTAAATTTGCACAAAAATATAATTTGAGAGCCAAAGCTGTTATTAAAGCAAAAAATCCTGAATTTGAATTTGATGGAACGAAGGCATATTTAGGTAAAGGTACACTTATTAATTCAGGAGAATTTGATGGATTATCTAATGTAGATTCAAAAGATGCTATAGTAAAAAAACTTGAAAGTCTAGGAGAAGGTAAGAAAACTATAAATTATAGATTACATGATTGGTTGATAAGTAGACAAAGATATTGGGGAACTCCAATTCCTGTAATATATGGAGAAGATGGCAATTTATACTTAGATGAAAATTTACCAGTAGAGCTTCCTACAGATGTTAGTTTTGATACAGGAGGTAATCCGTTAGAAACTTCTCAATCATTTAAGGAAGTGACATTACCTAATGGAGTTAAAGGTATACGTGAAACAGATACTATGGATACATTTGTTGATTCATCATGGTATTATTTAAGATATTTAAATCCGAAGGGAGAAGACTTAGCTTTTGATAAGTTATCTGCTGATAAAAATACACCCGTTGATCAATATATAGGTGGGATAGAGCATGCTGTAATGCATCTTCTTTATGCTAGATTCTTCCATAAAGTATTTAGAGATTTAGGTTATTTAGACACAAATGAACCATTTAAAAATCTTTTGACTCAAGGAATGGTTCTTGATTATTCATATTACTCAAATAATGAAAGAAGATATTTATTTAGAGAGGAAGTAGAAATTAAAGATGGAAATCCTGTAAGTAAAAAAACAGGAGAAATATTAGTTTCTAAACTTGAAAAAATGTCTAAATCTAAGAATAATGGACTTGATCCTGAAAGCATAATTAGAGAATATGGAGCAGATGCTACAAGATTGTTTTCTTTATTTGCTGCACCACCTGAAAAAGAATTAGAATGGAATATGAATGGTGTTGTTGGAGCATATAGATTTATTAATAGAATATATTTATTAGTTCAGGAAAATAGTGAAATATTAAATAAAAAATATTCTGAAACTATTGTTGAACATAGAAATAAATATGATGAAAGTTTACAAAGAAAAACACATCTAACTATTAAAAAAGTTACAGAGAGTATGGAAGATAATTTTCACTTTAACACAGCAATAGCTGCAATTATGGAACTTTTAAATGAATTAACAACATTTAAACAAAATGTACTAGATTTAAATAAAAAATCTTCTGAATCTGATAAAATATTTAAAGAATCAATGGAAGCTATAATATTAATGATTTCTCCGTTTTCACCACATGTTTCTGAAGAATTATGGAGAGAAATGGGAGAAGAAGGATATATATTTAATGCAAAATGGCCTGTGTTTATTGAGGAATTAACTATCAGTAATGAAGTTACGATAGCTGTTCAAGTAAATGGTAAGTTAAGAGGAACGTTGGTTTCTAAACTTGATTCAACAGAAGATGAGGTATTTGGACAAGCGATTAATATATCTAATGTAGCACAATTTATTGAAGGTAAAGAGATAGTTAAAAAAATATTAGTTAAAAATAAATTGTTAAATATAGTAGTAAAATAAGGAACTCTCTTAGGAGAGTTCTTTTAGAAATAAGGAGAGTAAATGAATAAAAAAACAAGAAGTGCAGAATTAATGATTGTTATAGTAGCATTAATATGGGGGACTGGTTTTGTAACTACTAAAATGGCTATGGAAAATGGTGTAGGAGCTTATTACTTGTTGTTTATAAGATTCTTTGTGGCATCTATTTTACTATTCTTTATTTTAAAATTTAAAGGAATAAGAATAAATAGAGAAAAAATAATGCCTTCAGTTATGCAAGGGCTTTTGTTGACTATAGCTTATACAATTCAAACTATAGCTCTACATTATACAACGCCTGCTAAAAACTCTGTTTTATCAGGACTTAATGTTATTTTTGTACCGTATATATTATATATATTTTTTAGAAAAAAATTAGATATTTTCACTATAGTTTCTTCTGTACTTGCGTTTTTGGGAACTTTTCTTTTGTCGGGCAATATATCAAATTTTTCGGAAATAAATAAAGGAGATTTATTATCTATAATATGCGCTGTATTTTTTGCACTTTATATAATTTTTATAGAGAAATATGCTAAGAATGTTAATGTATTTGAAACTACTTTTGTTCAGTTTGTTACGGTATCTATTGCTTGTTTTTTATTATCTTTGTTTAATGGAGAAGTTAAAACTTTAAGTGCTCCAGCATATGTATTTACTATATATCTTGGTTTATTTGGTACTTTTATATCATATAATTTACAAATTATGGCTCAAAAAGTATTAAGTGCCTCTAGAACAGTATTGTTTTTATCTTTAGAAGTTGTTTTTGGAGTAGCTTTATCTGTAATATTAGGTTATGATACTTTTAGTTTAAATATATTAATTGGTACTATACTTGTGTTTATTGGTATAATAATAGGAGAAACAAAACTTGATTTTATACTTAAAAAGGAGAAAAATGATGAATGATTTGATAAAAGAATTTGAAAGTCTTCTTTCTGAAAGAAAAAGATATCAAATTGAATCAAGAGGAGTAGAAGAGGTAGAAGTTTTAAAAAAAATATGTGAATTAGCTGAAAAAATATATGGAGAAAAATCAGCTAAATATATATATTATTTAAATGAATTAGGTGGGGCTAGTAAATATATAGGTGAATATAATTTAGGATTGAAAACGCTTGAAAAAGTACAAAATTTAGTTTTAGAATTAGAAGGTAATATGAGTGTTGCTTATGCAACTACTATATTAAATACTATAGAGGTTCTTAGATTTAAAGGAGAGTTAGAAAATCTTGAATCTATGTATTTAAAAGTTATTGATATATATAAAATGAATGGTAAAACTTTTTCTTATGAATTTTGTGGAGTATGTAATAACTTAGGTCTATATTATCAAAATATAGGGAATATGGATAAAGCTATATATTATCATAAACAAAGTGCTAATATTTTACCTAATATGCCAGAGCATATTGTAGAATATGCTACAACTTTAAATAATTTGGTTATTCCTTATAAAGAAAAAGGAGATCTTGCTAATGCTTATGATTGTTTAGAAAAGGCACAATCTATTTATGAAAAAACTTTGGGTGTTAATCATGCAATGTATTCAGCAACATTAAATAATTTAAGTATTTTAAAACTTGAAGAAGGAGATTTAGAGTCTAGTATTAATGTATTGGAAAAAGCGTTAGTAATTGTAGAGAAATCTTTTGGGGAAAATAGTATTAACTATTTAAATTTAGTTGAAAATATAAAATACATTAAAAGTTTGAAAAAAGATGAAAAAATAACTTTGGACATAAGAGAAGATGCTAAATTAATAGATAAATCTAAAGAATTTACTAATAAATTATTATTACCTAAGATAAGGGAAGTTTTACCGGAGGTTTTAGATAAAATAAATATAGCTTTAATTGGAGAAGGATCAGAAGTTTTAGGGTATGATGATAATTATTCTAAAGATCATGATTATACGTTTATGCCGGTTATATTTTTAAATAAAAATGATTTTGAAAAATATGCTATAAAATTAAAAAACATATTACTTTGTTTACCTTCAGAATTTTTAGGGATAAAACATATTAATAGTGATGTCATCTTAGAAAGACGTGGAGTACAAGATTTAAGTGAATATATGTATAGATATTTTGGGAAAGATGAATATGAATTTACTATAGAAGATTATAGAAAAATACCTGAATATGTATTTAAAGTTTTAACTAGTGGTGAAATATTTTATAAAGGAAATGAAGATTTGACTAATATATTGGATAAAATAAAATATTATCCTGAAGTTATTAGACAAAATAAAATAGCTACAGTGTGTACGAAAATAGCGCAATCAGGTCAATATAATTATCTTAGACTTATGAAAAGAGGAGATATAATAGGAGCTGAGAAAGCTAAAAGTGAATTTATAGAAAATACTATTCATTTAGTATATTTATTAAATAAAGAATATATGCCTTTTTATAAATGGTATTCAAAAGGTCTTAAAGATTTAAAAATATTAGGAGATTTGGTGTATAATCGTATAATAGAGATATTAACTGAAAATTATGATATGCATAAAATGTCTAATAAGATAGAAGAAATATGTTATTTTTTAGTCGAAGAGCTTAAAAAACAAAAATTAAGTAATGTTAAAGGTTATTTTTTGGTAAACCATGCGATATTTATACAATCAAATATAGATGATGAATTCTTAAAAACATGGTCTCCATATGAAGATTAGGAGGTTTTTATGAGTAGAGAAGAGTTGATAAAAGAAATTATAGATAGAGAGTGGGAAATGTTTTCTGTATTAAAAAACACAGGAGGTATAGCTGAATGTCAAAATAATAAGCCAGAATTTCTTATAATGCGTAGTGGTCAATGGGATAATTTGCCGGATAAAATACTTGAAAGTTATAAGCAAGACTTGATAGATGCAAAAGAATTTGGTAGAAATTTATTAGAGGAAAAATATATAAGAATGATGGAATATTCAGCTCCAAGCGAATTTGAAGGAGTTAAACATCTACTTCCGGATATAAGTAATGGATCTTTAACTTTAATAAAACAAATAGAAAAAATATATTTAAATTGGGGAGATGAATTTGAAAGCAAGTTTCCTAAATTTTCTAAACTTTGTAGACCGCTTAGAAGTTCAGGAGATATACCTGAAAGAGCTTCAGTTCAAACCTATTTAATAGGTGAATTAAGTAGTTATTCAACCCGTACAGTCCTTTTTTATTATGACTATGTTAAACAATGTGTTGAAAAAGGAATAAATTTAATTTATGTTACTCATACTGATGTTGTTAAGAAAAAAGGATTTAATTCAATAGAAGAAGTTGAATCAGCGCTTGTTTAGTTTTACTTGTTATATCTTTTTAAATATGATAAAATTGAAAAATAAAGAATAAATTTAGGAGGAGCGAATATGTTAGATATTTTATTACCTGACGGATCAAAAAAATCTATAGAAAGCATGAGTGTTATAGAATTTGCTAAAACTATATCACCTTCTTTAGCTAAGAAAACCGTTGGGGCAATATTTGATGGAGTTCAAGTTGATGTAAGTTTTGTTTTAAATAAATCAGGAGAAATAGAATTAATAACAACAGATACTAAAAAAGGATTAGAAATTTTAAGACATAGTAGTGCACATGTTATGGCTGAAGCTGTATTAAATCTATTTCCTAATACTAAAGTTACTATAGGGCCTGCTATAGAAAATGGTTTTTATTATGATTTTGACACAGAAAGACCATTTACTGAAGAAGATTTAGTTAGTATAGAAAAAGAAATGAAAAGATTAATAAAATTAAATTCAAAATTTGTAAAAGAAGTTTGGAATAGAGAAAAAGCACGTAAATATTTTGAAGAAAAAGGTCAAAGTTATAAAGTAGAAATACTAGATTCTTTAGAAGGTGAAGAATTTGGTATATATACACAAGGTGACTTTACTGATCTTTGTAGAGGGACTCATTTACCATCTACTGGATATATTAAAGCGTTTAAATTATTAAATTCTGCAGGTGCTTATTGGCGTGGAGATTCTAAAAATAAAATGTTACAAAGAATTTATGGAATATCTTTCTATTCACAACAAGAATTAGATGAATATATTAAACAAGTGGAAGAAGCGGAAAGACGTGATCACAGAAAATTAGGTAAACAATTAAATCTATTCTTCATAGATGAACACGGTCCTGGGTTCCCATTTTTCATGCCTAAAGGAATGAGATTATTTAATAGATTGCAAGAATTATGGAGAATAGAACATAGAAAACAAGCTTATGATGAAATAAGAACACCAATAATGTTAGATAAAGAATTATGGGAAATATCAGGACATTGGTTTAATTATAGAGAAAATATGTATACATCAGAGATAGATGAAAAAGTTTACGCTATTAAACCTATGAATTGCCCTGGATCTATAATTGCATATAAAAATAGCTTACATTCATACAAGGATTTACCATTGAAATATGCTGAAATGGGACATGTTCACAGACATGAATTTAGTGGTGCTTTACATGGATTAATGCGTGTTAGAGCGTTCGTTCAAGATGATGCTCATGTTTTCTGTACACCAGATCAAATAAAAGGCCAAATTAAAGAAATAATAACACTTTATGATAAATATTATAAATTATTTGGATTTGATTTCCATGTAGAATTATCAACTAAACCTGAAAAAGCTGTAGGAGATGATGCTGTTTGGGAAATATCAGAAAAGGCATTAGAAGAAACTCTTAAAGAAGCAGGTATTGATTATAGAATAAATCCGGGAGATGGAGCATTTTATGGTCCTAAAATAGACTTTAAAATGAAAGATTCTATAGGAAGGATATGGCAAACTGGTACTATACAATTAGATATGAATTTACCAGAAAGATTTGATATGACTTATGTTGGAAAAGATGGTGAAAAACATAGACCTGTTATGATACATAGAGCTATGTTTGGATCTATGGAAAGATTTATGGGGATATTAATAGAGCATTATGCAGGTGCATTCCCTGTTTGGCTTGCTCCAACTCAAGTTAAGATATTGACTATATCTCAAGAACAAGTTCCATATGCAGAAAACTTATATAAAGAATTATTACAAAAAGGTGTCGATGTAGAATTGGATACTAGGGATGAAAAGATAGGTTATAAAATTAGAGAAGCGAATGCTGAGCAAAAAATACCAGTTCAATTAGTAATTGGTAAAAATGAAGTTCAAAATAACCAAGTTAATGTTAGAAGATTTGGTTCAACAGAAAGTGAAACAATTGAAAAAGGGATTTTTATAGAAAACTTATTAAAAGAAATTGACATTAAGTTTTAAAATTTCTTAAGGAGGTAGGCTTTATGAATAGAGGATATTATAGTGATTTTGAATTAAATGATTTGATATCAAAAAAAATACAAGGATCATATCTTTGGATGGGAATAGGTCTTTTAATAACTTTTGGGATTATGTATTCTGGATTATTTAGCAATAATTTATTGATGTTTTCATTAGGATTTTCAAGAATTTCATTCATAGTTATACTTGGGCTAGTGTTTTCTATGAGTTATGGTGTCAATAAGATGAGTTCGGCTACATTGAAAATATTATTCTTAATTTATGCTGCTATTTTAGGGATAACACTTATCCCTATCATGTATGCTTATAGTTTTTTTAGCATATTAAATATATTTTTAGGAACATCAGCTATGTTTTTTGGAATGACTATATATGGAATGTTTACTGATAGTAATTTGATGAATTATACTAAATATTTATTTGGAGCAATAATAGGTATATTGGTTATGTCTTTATTAAATATTTTTTTAAGAAATGATGGAATTAATATAACTATATCAATTATAGGCTTATTTGTATTTATGGTATATACAGCAGTAGATAGTCAAATTATTAAAAATAATATGATGATTCTTTATAGAGAAGGTCAAGATGATATTATTGAAAAAGTTCAAATATTAGGAGCTCTTAATTTATATATGGACTTTATAAATATGTTTTTATATTTATTAAGATTGTTTGGAAGATCAAGAGATTAAAAATATGGATTACTCTTCAGAGTAATCCTTTTTTATTTTTATCTGATTTATTTTTAAGAAAAAAATTTTTTTATTGATGTATTTTATGCGGTAAAAAGCGGTGAAATAAATAAAAAACAAAATTTTTAAAAAAAGTAGTTGACAATGAGATAAATTTTATGA
>CAUTJT010000007.1:0-76855 GCA_963539215.1 uncultured Streptobacillus sp.
ATGGAGCGGGAAACGAGGTTCGAACTCGCGACATTCAGCTTGGAAGGCTGACACTCTACCAACTGAGTTATTCCCGCATGGTCGGTGTAACAGGATTTGAACCTGTGACCCCTTGCTCCCAAGGCAAGTGCGCTACCGAGCTGCGCTATACACCGTTATCTCTTTTGGACAATAATTATATTATCATATTTTTAAGTATATGTCAATATTTTTTTTAAAAATATCTCAATCTTAAAATGTATATTTATTTTAACAAATTTTAAATATATTGTCAAATAGTATAAATATCAATTTAATATGTTATTAGTTAAAATAAAAACTATATCTTATATAAATTAAGATATAGTTTTATTAAAATTCTATATTTCATATTTAATTTTAAATTCCGCTTTAATATTAGATTGATTATTTATACCAATATTCATATTTATTCCAAAATTATTTTTTCTAAAATTCAATCCCGTTTTATACTCTATTAGATATTTATCTAATTTTTTGCCGTAAAACTCTGTTTCCAAGCCATCTATTTTACCTTTAAGAACAACATCTTCATTTAAGTAAGTTGAAACTTTTAAATTATTTATTAAATCTAAATTTTTATTTAGACTCGTTAAAACATCTAAACTTGCCCCAATTTTAAACTTTGTAATTTTATTATCATTTATTTCAATATTTAATTTTTTACCTTCTTCTTTAAATTTAGAAATTCCTAAACTTTGTATCCCAAAATTTAGGCTAGGAAGTATTCTTGTATTATCAACACTAAATAAATATCCTAAATCCAGATTATTTAAAATTAAATTTGATTTTATATTAGTTTTTTTATTTTCACTATTAACAGTTCTATTAACATCAGAGTTAGAATACATATATGATGATGTATTTGAAATCATTAAAGCTTCTTTATTATATAAAATCTTTATCCCAACTTGATAATTTTTAGAATTAAATTCACCATCATTTTCAAAAATTAATGTATTATTATGATTACCTAGAAAGGCCCCTAATTTTAAATTATTATTAAAATAAAGATCACTTCCTATAATATTTGATATAAGCTTATTAGAAAAAGGTATATAATCAGCTTTTTTAAATAAGTTTGTAACTATACCTGAGTTATAATAAAAGGAAATATTCCTATTATTAATATCTAATAAATTAATACCTTGATTAGAGTATACATTATCACTAATTTCAAATAAATTAGTAACAAATGATGTATAATTATCAGTAAATAATTGTGATATAGTTTTTTCTTTATCATCACTTGATACATTTAAAAGATTAGAAAATAAGTCAGGATAATAGCTTCCCTCCTTAACGAAAGATTTAAAGAATTTCTTTTTATTGATATCATAACTTGGTATATTTCTTAATTCATCTTGACTTAAATCTTTTAAACTTCTCCATATATCATTTTCTGTTAATTTATTATTTAAAATCATATCCTTTTTAAGAAATAAATTTGTAATTTCTGCTTTTGATATATCTATATTTTTAGATTTCACTATATTGGTTCCATCTAAATTAAATACTTCACCAAAATCAATTCGAAGCTTTCCACTAACATCAAATCTATCCACTATAACTTTTTTATCTGTATGAAGTATTGTTTCAGATTTACCCGAAGCTTTATAATTTTTAAAACTTGTTTTATTTGAAGAAAATTCAACTACTCCATCAGAAATTATATCATTATTTATTTCTATATGATTTCCATCTAATTTTAGTTTACCATTTTCAAATATTTCATATTTTGATAAAGAATCATTCTTCAAAACAAGAGTTCCATCTAAAACTTGAGTTTTACCTTTATACTCCTGTCTACCACTAAGAACAAGTTCTCCTTTTCCATCTTTTCTAAGTCCTGCACTTGCTATATTGTCATAATAATTCTTTTCACTATCAAGAACTTTTGGAAGCCTTATATCAAAATTTTCTTCTACATCTCCACTAGATTGTTGTTTACCTTTAAAAGTATAATAAATATTCTCATTATTATTCCCATCACCTTTTAGCCCGCCACCTATATTATTTTCAAAAGTATAACTTCCTTTTGGAATATTTAAATATTCATAAAAATTTATTTTACCTTTATCATCTCTTTCAAATATTTTCGAATTATCCTCAAAAAATTTCATTTCCTCTATAAGGCCGGCATTAAAAGAACCAAAACCTTTTAAAGCTTTTTCTTTATTAGCAACTCCCCAACCTATAATATCACTTAAATATCCACTTCCATCACTATCAGATGTTGTAAGTATAATCTGTTTAACTTGATTATATGTCAAAAATGGATATTTTCTTTTAATTTCATAAGCTAATCTTGCTATATGTGGAGCAGAAAAACTAGAACCAGTACGACCATCTATAAATCCAGGGTCTACGACTGTATTTGATCTAAGTAAAAATGGTTTTGAATTGTATCCCCTTTTTTCAACTTCATAATATTTATTCCCATTTTCAAGAACAACAAAATTATTTTTATGTTCTAAATTAGTTATACTTTCTAAATCAAATTTAACTACCCCTCTAGAATTATACATATTTTTAACTTGTATAATTTCACTTCTTGCAAGTTTTTGCATTTCTGGAGATAAAACTTGGTAAAGTGTATGTGCTTGACTCGTTGTTACATAATCTTTTATACCTTCATCCCCTTCATTTCCAAGTGATTTTATCTTTAATTGTCTATTTTCTTTATAATCTTCATCAAATAAAGCATTAGAAAAATCATCTATAAAATAATCACGATATAAAAAATTATCAGAAAAATTTTTATACAATGGTTTATCAAAATATATAGCATTATCATTAAGTATTTTCATATTATTATTATATACCGTATTCCCATAAGACATACTTATTATACCTTTTACATTATCTCTAAGTTCAAAATCTTTATAAGATGCTAAATTTACATTTATTCTTCTTCCATCTAATTCATCATTACTATTTACTCTAAAATCTAAATTATTATCAGCAAAAGCCTTAACAACAAGTTCAGAATGATCTTTATTATCTTCTCCCTTTTCAGACTTTGATATATTATTAATTTTTACTCCATTTAAAACATTTACTTTATCTAAAGTATCTTTACTAACTCTACTCTCAAATATATACACCTGATTATCAGGATCATTTTCTACAAATATTTTCACATTTTTTTTATATGTATCATTAGGAATATCATTTTTAACGCTACTACAACTAATTAATAATCCCATTAGAAAAAATACCATTAATCTTTTCATATTTTAATTGCCTTTCCTATTCAAAAAATCAAGAGTTTTTAAACTCCTGATTTATTCAAAATATTTAGATATATTATCTACTGCATTACCAGGATTAATACCTTTAATATTCTCTTTCATAAATTCTAACATATTTTCATCATCTAATAGTTTAATTGCATCTTCCACA
Source organism: uncultured Streptobacillus sp. (assembly GCA_963539215.1). Taxonomy (GTDB): domain Bacteria; phylum Fusobacteriota; class Fusobacteriia; order Fusobacteriales; family Leptotrichiaceae; genus CAURNT01. The sequence goes on from CAUTJT010000007.1 coordinate 3,424, forward strand.
GCATTATCTACTTCTTCATTAGAATAAACCTTACTTGCATCTATTCCTTCTAGTATATCTGCATTCTCTTTCTGTCCAACATAATTATATGGTATAAGTATAGTTGGCTTTTCAAGTTCAATAACCTCTGATATTGTAGATGCTCCTGCACGACATAAAAGTAAATCTGATGCTGCCATAACATTATACGCATTTTCAAAATATGGTACAACTACTACATTTTCTCCTTCTTCAACATCATTAATATAGTATTTATATAATTCTTTACCTGTAGCCCAATATATAATCTTATTATCTTTAAATAAATCAACTTTCTTCGCTATTGCATCGTTTATATTTTTAGCTCCAAGTGAACCTCCCATAACTGCAAGAACCTTTGCATCTTCTGGAATATTTAAAGATTTACGAGCTTCTTCTTTTGAAATTTTATAAAATTCATCTCTTATAGGATTACCTGTAACCACAAATCTATCTTTATACTTATCTCCAACTGTTCTTAAAGTTTCTGAAAATGCTAAAAAAACTTTTTCAGCATAAGGGAAAAACCATCTATTAGCTTGTCCCATACTTACATTTTGTTCTTGTAAATATATTTTTTTATTTAAAGTTTTTGCTGCGATTAAAGAAGGAATAGATATATAATTTCCAAACCCTATAACATAATCTACTTTTTCTTCTTTAAGTATATTTCTCGCATCAAATATACCTTTTAAAAGTTTTATCATACCTGAAAAAGATTTTATAGGAATAATATCTAAGCCATAAAACTTATATCCTTTAGCTGGTATTAAATCTTTTTCCATTCTATGTTTTGTTCCTATAAATATAACTTCATGACCTTTTTCTTTTAACTTATCAGCAACAGAAAGAGCTGGATATATATGTCCACCTGTTCCTCCAGTTGTTATTAATATTTTACTCATATTCTAAACCTCCAAATAATCATTAAATTTCAACATTATACTCAAGCAAATAGAAAGCATAATATATATAACTACAGTTGATGTCCCACCATAACTTAAGAAAGGCAATGTAACTCCTGTTGATGGTAATACAGATAAATTTATCAACATATGTAATAAAGTTTGATTTAATATCATTACTGCTGTACCTATTAAAACCATTTTTTCTAACAAAGTTTTTGTAAAATTAGCAGCATAAAATAATAATGAAACAAGAAAGACTAACAAGAATAAAAGAAATATGAACCCTGCAAATCCCCATTCTTCAGTAAATCCTGAAAATACATAATCTGTTTGTACCTCGGGAAGATAAAAACTACGAGAAAGACCTTCTTGATATCCCGCTCCTTTTAAACCTCCTCTTGCTATAGACCTTAAAGAAAGTAAAGCTTGCTCAGTTACTTGAAGTCTAGCCTTTCTATAAGAAGTAAATACTATAGCTAACCCTCCAAATAACAATCCCATAACTCCAGTCCCTAATACATAAATATATGGTATACCATCATAGAAAGAATACATACATAATAATATTAACATTATTTGTAATGCTGAAGACAAGGCATGAGATATATATATAAATCCGCAAAGTATAGAAATAAAAATTAAAGATATAATATATATATTAATTCTTTTTTTATTTTTTCTTTTAACAGCTGATATTTGTATAGCAACAGCAACAAAAAGAATAATAAATATTTTAAGAAATTCAGAAGGTTGAAAATTAAAAATTTTAAAATCAAACCATCTTCTAGCACCATTTACCTCTTTACCTATAAAAGGAACAAATACAACAGTAAGTATACTAAAAGCTGAAAAAATAGTTAATATTGTATCATTATTAAGTAATTTATCTATTAAATCTATCTTAAATGTCAAAACAATCCACAAAGAAAAAAGTCCAAATGCAACAAAGAATATATGTTTACCTGAAGTAGTATAAAACTTTGTTCCAATAGAATTTTTTAAATCTTCTGGAACACTTAAACTAAATTGATTTAAAATCCCTATAAAAGAAAGTACTATTATAGCAATCAAAAAATACGTTATTAATCCTTTTCTATCTGATATTTTAAAAAATTTAAACATTAATATCTCCTAACTTTTTAAATACTATACTTTTAAAATATTCCCCTCTTTTTTCAAAATTAGTAAATTGATCAAAACTTGAAGTAGCTGGAGAAAATAAAAAATATCTCTTAATATCAAATTTATAATTTTCTTTAATATTTTCTACACATTCATCTACTGTTTCAAATAATTTATATTTACTATACTCCACCTTTTTTAATTCATTTTCAATAAGAAATCTATTCTCTCCATAAATAAAAGTAAATTCTACTTTATTTTTTATAGCTTTTGCCAACTCTTCTAAAGGTACTTTTTTATCTTCTCCTCCACATATTAGACACACTTCTTCTTTATATGAATTTATAGCTTTTATAGTAGAGTCTACATTAGTTCCTTTTGAATCATTCACGAATATACTTTCTGATATTTTAAAGAATTCTTCCATTCTATGCTCTATACTCTTTGTTTCAACTAAAAAGTTTTTTATAACTTTATTCGGTATTTTACAAATTTTAGCAGCTGCTATTATGAAAAGTGTATTCTCTAAATTATGTTCTCCTTTAAGACTTATTTCATCTTTAGCCATTATAATTTCAGCTTGTTGATGTATATTAAATTTAGGATTATATCTAGATGATAAGTCCTTCATAACGTATATATCAGTTCCGTGAACAAATATATTACCTTTATCCTGCTTACTAACATAAACTCTTTTAGGTTTTGTATAATTTTCACTATCTTTAACCTTATCAGATAAAGATATAAAATTATTATCTTCCATATTTACTATAACATAATCTTTTTTATCTTGATTTCTAAAAATATTAAATTTAGTTAAATAATAGTCTTCTACACTATTATATCTACTCAAATGATCTGGTGTAAGATTTATTATTCCAGCAACTTTAGGTTTAATTTTTGGACTATGTTCTAGTTGATAACTACTTAATTCTAAAACAATATAATCTAATTCTTTATTTTCATATACTATCTCAGCATAAGATTTACCAACATTTCCACCAAGTTCTACTTTAAACCCCGCTTTTTTAAATAATTCATAAGTTTTAGTACAAGTAGTTGTTTTCCCATTAGTACCAGTAAATGCTATTATTTCTATATTTTTATCCATATATTCATAAGCTATATCTATTTCTGAATATATAGGAATATTTTTTTCTATAGCCTTTTCTATTAGTTTAGATTTAAAAGAAATTCCAGGAGATTTAACTATATACTCTACTTCTTTTTCATCTAAAAGACGTAAACCATCTTCAGTTTTAAGTTTAGATACTTTATCATCTATTAAAACTACTTCCTTACCCTTTGATTCTAAAAGTTTAACCGCTCCTAAACCACTTATTCCTGCACCAAATACTATAATCATAATTACATCCCCTATCTAATTTTCAAAATCATTAAAGCTACTATACATGTTATTATTGTTACCATGAAAAATCTTATTGTTATTTTACTTTCAGGTAATCCTAATTTTTCAAAATGATGATGTATAGGAGCCATTAAAAATACTCTTTTCTTATATTTTCTATATGAATACACCTGTATTATTACAGAAAGTGCTTCTGATATGAATATTAACCCCATTATAGGTAATAATAATTCTTGTTTTATTAATATAAAAATTGTACCTAATAATCCGCCTATAGTTAAAGATCCAACATCTCCCATAAACATTTGAGCTGGATAGAAATTATACCAAACAAATCCCATAACTCCACCTACAAGAGAAGCTAAAAATACAGCTATTTCTCCCGCATCTCTTACATAATATACATTTATATATTCTGCCCAATTATAATGACCCACAGCATAAGATACAAACATAAGAGTTGTACTTACAACTATAATTTGAGTCCCAGATAATCCATCTAACCCATCTGTTAAATTAACGGCATTAGATGTACCTACTATAACAAAGAACATGAATATAAAGAATAATACAGGCCCTAAATATATATATGAATTTTTAACAATAGGATTAATTATTGAAAAATCTATAGTATTATTAACCAATCCCGCTATATATACAAAGGCAAAAACTATAAAAGTCATAATAGTTTGAGCAATTAATTTTTTCTTACTTGAAAGTCCTTTTTTACTTTGAGTTAGCTTTAAATAATCATCATATAATCCTATACTTGAAAATACTATAGTCATAAAAAATAAAAATATAGTAAATTTATTACTAAAATTTCCTGATATTAACATAGAAAATAAAACTGAAGTTATTATTAATAACCCACCCATAGTAGGGGTCCCTGCTTTTGAAAAATGTGTTTCAGGTCCATCTTCTCTTATACTATCTCCAAATTTTTTCTTCTTCAACCATTTTATAAAAGGCTTGCCTAAAATCAACATAAATATAAATGAAATGAAGAATGCTATCCCCATTCTTATTGCAATTGATTTAAATATTCTTAAATATGGTAACTTATCTAAAAATAAATTTTGAATTAAATATAACATTAATCAATCCCTTCCATAACATCTTCCATACGCATTCCTCTAGAACCCTTTAATAGAATAGTTATTTTTTTATTAACTTTTATATTATTTATATCTTTTTTTATTTCTTCTTTATCCTCAAACCAATATACATTTTCATATCCTAATTTCTTTAATTTTTTATACAAGTATTTCATTCTTGGTCCATATAAATAAACTTTATCATATTTTGCTTTATCTAAGTCATGTGATATATCTTCATGGAATTTAATTTCATTATCACCAAGTTCAAGCATATCACCTAGTACAATTATTTTATAATCTTCATTATACATTCCAGAAAAAGTTGAAATAGAAGCACTCATAGAAAGTGGTGACGCATTATATGCATCATTTATATATCTATATTTACCTTCAACTTCTTGATACCTACCAGATGTAAGCCTAATATTCCCAAAACTTAAATTATTATAACCTATTTTTTCTAATAAACTCTTTACTATAGAAATATTTATTTGATTATGTTCCCCAAATAAATTTGTTTCTATATGCATTTTTTCTACTTTATATATATTTTCTCCATTTAAGGTAGATAGATATTTATCTTCTCCATTTACAAATACTAATTTTTTAGTATGTTGTATTATTTCACTTTTTGCTTTAAATACATTTTCTTCAGTTTTTAGATATTCAAGATGTGATTGTCCAATATTTGTTATTATTGAGTAATCAGGTTTTGCTATACTGGCAAGTAAATCTATTTCTCCTAAAGCAGACATTCCCATTTCAAGTAAAAGATATTTATCTTCATCCTTAGCTGAAAGTATAGTATAAGGCATACCTATATGATTATTGTAGTTTCCTTGAGTCTTATATACTTTTTCCCCCTTGTCTATAAGAACAGAATAAAGTATATCTTTAACAGTAGTTTTACCATTAGACCCTGTTATTCCTATAACTATAAAATCATTTTTATCTCTATATTCTTTTGCAAATTCTTGCATAAATTTAACTGTATCTTCTACTAAATACCCATTTTCTATATAGATATCTTTATCATCATATATTACAAAAGAACCTTTACCTTCAGCTTCTTTTGCATATTCATTTCCCTTATTTATTGCAAAAAATAGAGTATTTTCTTCTGCTTTTCTAGAATCCATAGTCACTGTAAAATTATAGTCTAAAATATCTATTTTTCTCCCTACAAGATTTGATAAACAATCTAGTTTTTTCATTTAAAACCCTCTTTTCATTTTCCAGTTTATTTAATTATAACACTTAACAAAGCTAATTACAATTTAATCAGATAATAAATTTGTCCATTTTTCTAAAAGTTCATCTTCTAATTTTTTTAAAGAATCTAATTCTTTTTGAATTTCAATCATTAAACCTAAATCATTTTTCTTACCTGCAATATCCATATTAAGATTTAAATTTTCGATTTTCAAACTTATTTCTTCTATAGATTTTTCTAATTTTTCTAACTCTTTTTTTCTTGAACTTTCAAGTTTTTTCTCTTCTTTTCGTTTAAAATAATCAGATTCTTCTTTATTTTTTATATTATTAGATTCTTTTTCAGATATTTTAATCTTATATTCATCAAAATTTCCTTTAAACTCTTCAAGTCCATTTTCTGATAAATAATATATTTTATTACATATTGAATTTATGAAATGTCTATTATGAGATACTAATAATATAGAACCCTCATAATCTATTAAAGCATCTTCTAAAACCTCTATAGAATATATATCCAAATGGTTAGTAGGCTCATCTAATAATAAAAGATTTCCTTTTTGTTCAGAAAGCTTTAATAAAGAAAGTCTAACTTTTTCACCACCAGAAAGTTTTGATACTGGTTTTAAAACATCATCACCAACAAAAAGAAAACTGGCTGCTTTACTTCTTAGATACTCTTCAGTATAACTTAAAGAAGTATTTATTTCTTGTAATATATTATTCTCTGGAAATAGATTTTGATGATCTTGATCATAATATCCTAATTGTACTCTTTCTCCAAATTTAAATTCCCCATTATCTTGTTTTTTTATACCCATAAGTATTTTTAAAAGTGTAGATTTACCTATACCATTTTTACCTATTATCCCCACTTTATCTCCCTTATACATATCAAAAAAAACATTATTTAAAACTTTTTTACCATCAAAACTTTTAGATATATTTTTTACACTTAAAACTCTATCGGCTGAACTTGATGATATATCAAATTTAAGTTTCATTCTATTTGGATTAAATACAGGATCATCCATTCTATTTAATCTATCAAGTATTTTTTGTCTACCTCTTGCTTGCTTCGCTTTTATACCAGCTTTAAATCTTGTAATATACTCCTCCATTTTTTTTATCTTTTCACTTTCTTTCTCAAAGCGCTTTATTTCACCCTTTAATATTAATTCTTTCTGAAGTACAAAATCAGAAAAATTACCATTATATTGTTCTACTTTTCCTCTTTCTAATTCATATATCTTATTACATACTGAATCAAGAAATATTCTATCATGAGAAACTAGTAAAAAGGATTTACTATATTTCTTCAAGTATTCTTCTAACCATTCAATAGATAATATATCTAAATGGTTAGTAGGCTCATCTAATATCAGTAAATCTGGTTCTTCTAATAACAATTTGGCAAGAGTTACACGAGTTTTTTCTCCCCCAGATAGTGCTTTAATTTGATTTTCCTTAAAATCATTTAACTCAAGACCCTGCATGACCTGTTTTATTTTATATTCAATATTATATCCATCCATAGCCTCATACTTTTCATTCAGTTTATTAAATTCATCCATTAAATTATCTACATTTTCCTCTATAGCCATCCTTAAACTTATTTTTTCTATATTATGTAAGATATTTCTTTGTTCATCAAAAACACTAAGTAATTCTTCATATACACTATTATTTTCAGAATCAAATTTATGTATTTGTGATAAATAACCTATTTTCATATTAGGGTTAACAAAAACATTACCTTTTTCATTAATATTTTCTATAGAACCGTCATGATTTTCTTGACCTAATATAATTTTTATGATACTTGATTTACCAGCACCATTTAAGCCTATCATCCCTATTTTATCTCCATCGTTTATACTAAACGTAACATTTTTTAATATATATTCTCCTGTGTATTGTTTATAAACATTATTAAATTGTATTAAATTCATAAGTCCCCTTTCAACTACCTATATATATTATACTAATTATTAAAAAATTTGACAAACTAAATATTGAAGAAAAATACAAAGTGTTGTATAATCATTACAGGAGGTTGTATGGATAAAAGTATACTACATGTTGATGTAAATAACTTTTTTGCTTCTATTGAAATTATGTTAAATCCAAATCTTAAAGGTCTTCCGGTAGCAGTTTGTGGTTCTGAAGATGATAGACATGGAATAGTTCTTGCAAAATCTTATGAAGCAAAAAAATTTGGAGTTAAAACTGCCGAAACCATATGGCAAGCTAAGAAAAAATGTCCAAATCTTATTATAGTCCCACCACAATATGATGAATATAGAAAATATTCAAAACTTATCCAAAATATATATTATTCATATACAGATCAAGTAGAGCCTTTTGGACTTGATGAATGTTGGTTAGATGTAACAGGTTCTTTAAAATTATTTGGTAGTGTAGAAAATATTGCTGAAAAAATTAAAGAAAGAGTAAAAAAAGAAATTGGTGTTACAGTAAGTATAGGAGTTAGTTTTACTAAAACTTTTGCAAAATTAGGAAGCGATCTTAAAAAACCAGATGCAATAACATATATATCAAAAGATAATTTTAAAAATATAGTATGGGAACTTCCAACAAATGAGATAATAGGGATAGGAAAATCAACTTTTAAAATACTAGAAAATATGAATTTAAAAACCATAGGAAATCTTGCAAATAGTGATGTTTGTTTATTAGAACAAAAACTTGGAAAGCATGGAAGAATTATTTGGGAAAGAGTTAATGGAATAGATAATGAAATGGTTGATTCTAACATAAATGAAAAAACTCCTAAAAGTATAGGAAACGGAAAAACATTTCGTAAAGATTTAACTAAAATAGATGATATTAGATTTTCTTTTCAATATTTATCTTATGAAATATCTAATAAACTTAAAATTCATAAGTTAGAAGCAAAGACTATACAAATTGTAATACGTGATAATCAATTTAATGATAAACAATTACAATGTGAACTTCCAACCATAACATCAAGCTCTTTAATAATAACTAATACTGCTATGGATTTATTTAAAAAATATAAATGGACTAGACCTATAAGAGCACTAACTATTAGAATTACTAATTTAGTTGATGAAGGAACTTTTGGTCAACTTTCACTTTTTGAAGAAAAAGATGAATATGAAAAAATTAAAAAAATCGATAAAGTTATGTTTGAGATTAACAATAAATTTGGAAATAATTTTATTAAATTTTTAAACAGCAATAAAAAGTAGTAAAAAATTTGAATCAAACTCTACTAATATGATATAATTATATAATAAATAAAAGATTAAGAGGTAAAAAATGAACAAGAGACAAAAATATATAATATATATTATTTCTTTTTTAATAATAATAACTCTAGGTAGATCAACATTTATATCTCATTTTTATAATAAGAAAGAAACTGTGGTTCCTAACCTACTATTTATGAACGAAAAAGAGGCTATAGCTCTAATAAAAAAATCAAGATTAAAGTATCATATAATATATTCTAAATCAGGAGATGTTAATGAAAATTATACTTTTTTACAAGACCCTAAAGAAAACTCTATAGTTAAAGTTAATAGAGAAGTTAGATTATGGGTAAACAAAAGCGATAGTCAAGAAATTCCTGAACTTGCAGGTAAAACTTTAATAGAAGCTAGAAGATATCTTGATGAATTAAATATAGACATACAAAGAATAGACTATATGCCAACTGATAACATAGAAGAAGATACAGTCCTTGCAGTTTATCCAAAAGCAGGTAAAAAAGTAGGTATTACCACTAAAATTTCTTTACTTGTTTCTTCTAAATCATTAATAGACAATGCAACTATGCCTAATTTGATAGGTTTAGATAAAAATGAGGCTTCAAAAATATTAGCTCAAATAGGATTAAAAATTAATCTAATAAGTGATGCTAAAGATCCTTCATTCCCACAAAATGCTATAATAGCAACAAATCCATTACCTGGAAGTAGTATAAATAAAAATACAAGAATTAGCATAGTTCTAAATACTGGTATAGAAGTTAATAAATCTATAGATGATATCATACAAGAAGAGAAGGCTAATGAAAAACCTAAAGAAAACGAAGAAAATAAAAATATTGAAAGTATATTAAATGAAACACTAAAAGACTTAGATAAGAAAAATGGTGGAAATTAATGTTAAAAAAGGGAAAAGTAATAAGAAAAATTCAAGGGGTTTATTTTATATACCCCTTTACTCCATTTAAAAATATAGATGATTTTGAAAATTCTTTGATACAAACTAAACTTAGAGGAAGTTTAAAAATAAAAAACAGAAAAGATAATTGTATTATAGGTGATATCGTAGAATTTGATGATGAACTTAATGTAATAGAGAATATAGAAGATAGAAAAAACTATATAGAAAGACCATTAATGTCAAACATAGATTATATAGCTCTATTCTTTTCTGCAAAAGAACCTGATTTTGATATAATTGCATTTCAAAAAAGTTTACTTAAAATTCATAAAAATAACTTAAAACCTATATTAGTAATAACAAAATCAGATCTTTTAAATAAGGATGAGAAAAATAACTTAAAAACTCTACTTAAAGATAACTTCCCATATTTAAATTTATTTTTCATTTCAACTAAAAATGGAGATATAGAAGAATTTAAAAACTTTATCAAACATAAAGACGTAATAATATCAGGTCCAAGTGGTGTTGGTAAATCTACATTAATAAATAATATAATTGGTAGTGATACATTAAGAACTAATGAAGTCAGTCAAAAAACTAAAAAAGGAAGAAATACTACAGTTGATACTAGATTTTTACCATTTCTTGATGGATTTATAATAGATACACCTGGATTTTCTAGTATAGAATTTCCTAAAATAAATGATATATTAGAAATAAAGGAATATTTCCCAGAGATAGATGAACTTTCAATTAAATGTAAATTTAAAAATTGTTCACATCTTACAGAACCTAATTGTAACGTTAAAGAAAATATAAATAAAATAAGATATGATTTCTATAATATGATAATAAAAAACATGAAATAAAGGAGATATATATGAAAAAAGAAGTAATAATAGCACCTTCATTATTAGCTGCTGACTTCTCAAGACTAACAGAAGAAGTAAAAGCAATAGAAAACACTAATGCTAAATGGTTACATTTAGATGTTATGGATGGTAATTTTGTTCCAAATATTAGTTTTGGGGCAGATATAATAAAGGCAATAAGAAAAGATACAAATCTATATTTTGATGCACACTTAATGATAGAAAAACCTGAATGGTATATAGATGCTATAGCTAATGCCGGTGTTCAAAGCATAAGTGTTCATGTTGAATCTACTAATCATCTTGATAGAGCTCTTCAATTAATAAAAGCTAAAGGAATAAAAGCAGGTGTTGCAATAAATCCTGCAACTGATATAGCTTTTCTTGATAATATATATGAAAAACTTGATTTAATATTAGTTATGACAGTAAATCCTGGTTTTGGAGGTCAAAAGTTTTTAAATCAAATGCTAGAAAAAATAAGAAAAATAAGAAATAAATTCCCTGATATAGATATACAAGTAGATGGTGGTATAAATGATGAAACTGCAAAACTTGTAATAGAAGCTGGTGCTAATATTTTAGTCGCAGGTTCTTATGTTTTCTCAGGAAACTATTCTGAAAAAGTTAATTCTTTACTAAATGGAGAAAAATAATATGTATGAAAAAATGGAACTAATTATAGATAATTTTTATAAAACTTATTATAAAATGGAAGAAATAAATTTAAGTCAGGCCATTAAATGTCTTACTACAACTGAGTTACATATAATAGAATGTATAGGACTAGAAAAAATAACAATAAAAGATTTATCTCAAAGACTTGGAATAACTATGGGAACTACCTCTACTGCCGTAAATAAACTAGAGGAAAAGAAATTCTTAAATCGTGTTAGATCTAAATCAGATAAAAGAAAAGTTTATGTAAATCTTAATAAAAAAGGATTAGTAGCTTTTAATTATCACGGCAATTTCCATACAACTACACTTGAAAAAGTAACTAAAGATATCCCAGAAGATAAATTATTAGAATTCATAAATACTTTTGAAGAAATATTAAATAATATGAAATCTTTAAAACTTAATTTAGAACCTGAATGTCTTTCTAACTTTTCAAAAGGAGATATAATAGAAGTTAGTGAAGTTAAAGGAAATAGTGTAATTAGACTAGCTTTATCTGAAATTGGTATACAACTTAAAACTACAATTGAAGTTATAGATATACATAAAGATTCTATAAGAATTAAATTAAATGGTCATGAAAAATTACTTACTCGTGATCAAGCACATTATGTACTAGGAATTAAGAAAGGATAATAATGATATATTTTGATACCATAGGTCTTAAATTCCTTGTAGAAGAACTAAAACAAGATTTAATAAATTTTAAAGTTAATAAAATTATACAATATGATAATCATTCATTTTCTTTAATATTTCCCAAAAAAAATTTATTCTTTCAAATAAAAGATAGTAAATCTATAGTATATATTAAGAATAAAAAAGATGAAAATACTAATATTTCTTCTAGCTTCATTTTATCTATAAAAAAATATTTAGATCACAGTCAACTAGATGATATTAAAATATTAAATCTTGATAGAATTGTATCTTTCAAATTTAAAAGAATCAATATCAGCGGAGAAATCGATATTAATTATTTAATTTTTGAAATAATGGGAAGACATTCAAATATATTTCTATTAGATAAAGATTTTAAAATTATTAATATATTTAATAATAATGTAAGTATAGAAAATAAAAGATTTTATGCCATAAATTCAAAATATGAATATTTTGAATTAGATAAAAAAGAAATCGATTTTGAAACAATATTTACTTCTCCTCAAGAAATGATAGATAAAATAAAAGGAATAGGAAATATATTTGCTAGTGACACATATAAAAATATTGAAAAAAGAAAACAACTTTCTTCATCATATAAGGGATATATATTCAAAAATAACAATAACGTATATTTAAGCTATAATAAATTTTCAAAATTCAACAATTATGAAATCAATGAATATAATACTTTAAATGAGGCTATAAACTCATATTTTGAGGAATTTGTTAATACTAGTTTAATTACAGATAAAAAGAAAAAAATAGAAAAATTTCTTTTAAATAAAATAAAAAAGAATTATAAAATACTTGAAAATATAGAAAAAGATATTTTTAAAGATTCAAATTTTGAAGAATATAGATATTTAGCAGATCTTCTTGCATCATATATTTATTTAATAAAACCTAGAATGGATAAAATCGAAGTTTTTGATTATAATAAAAATAAGAATATTTTAATTGATCTTGACCCTAAGAAATCACCTAGTGATAACTTAAATTTATTATATAAAAAATATAGAAAAGCTAAAAAAGGGTTAGAATTTGCAAATGAAAGAAAAATTAAAATATTAGAAGATCAAAAATATTTAGATGAAGTATTAAACTTTTTGATTAAAGAAAATGATTATTTAGGTTTGGAAGAAATAGAAGATGAATTGGGACTTAAAAAGAAAATAGAAAATAAAAAGAATAAAATAAAAAAAAGAGAACTACTAAAATATGTATATAATGGATATGAAATTTTTGTAGGAAGAAATCATACAGAAAATAATCATCTAACTTTTGAAAAAGCAAAAAATAATGATATTTGGTTACACGTAAGAGATATTCCAGGAAGCCATGTGATAATAGTTACTAACAAGAAAAAAGTAGATCAAGATACCCTATATTACGCAGCTGGTCTTGCTGCTCTTCACTCAAAAGGAGAAGGTAGAAAAATTATAGACTATACAGAAAGAAGTAATGTTAAAAGAACAAACAAATTTGGAAATGTAACTTTTAATAATTTTAAAAGCATAGAAGTATAAATATACTTCTATTTTTTATTTGACTTTTAATTAAAATTAGTTTATACTATTAACTAAATAGTTAATAGTGTTAACAAAGGAGGTAGTGTGGATATAAATTATAAAGATTTTAATAAATCTTGGATGAATTTAGATAAAAATCTAAATAAATATTTTAAACAAAAAAAATTAAAATTAAATAAATTAGATTTTAGAATTTTAAATATTTTAAAAGAAAATGAATATATTTCTGCAAATGAAATAGCTAAAACTCTTGATCTTTCTCGTCCAAGAATTACAGTTTCAATTAATGAATTATCTAATAAAGGTTTTATTCAAATTAATAAAGATAAAAATGATAAAAGAAAATATAATATCAGTATTACTAATGACGGTGATGAGTATTTAAGTAAACAACATAAATTTTTCAATAATTTTTTTGAAAAAATATGGAATAATTTTGATGAAATGGAAAAATTAGATTTATTAAAATTAATTGATAAAACAAATTCTATCGTAATAAAAACAATAAAGGAGGATGAAAATGAAAATATTTAAATATATGAAAAAATATATATTTTTCATTTTTTTAATAATAATTATATATATTTTTAGAGCTTATTCAGAATTACAATTACCTGGATATACTAGTAATCTTATAAATATAGGCATACAACAACATGGTATAGAAAATTCTATATCTAATATTTATAGTAAAGAAACTTATGAAATATTAAAGCAATTTATGACAGAAGATGAAATAAATATTTTAAATAATAGTTATGAATTAAAAAACAACAGATATGAAGTTAAAAATCTAAGTAAAGAAGAAATAGATAAATTAAATCCTATACTTGAAAATGTAAGTACTACTATCACTTTCCTTGATAAATTCAATATTAATTTATCAACTTTAGACAAAAAAACTTCGATAACTCAAAGAGAAATAATAATGAAAAAATTATCTACTAATGCAGATATGTACAAAAAAACTATAGGAGCTAATTTTGTTAAATCTGAGTATGAAAAAAATGATGTAAATTTAGATAAAATTAGAAACAACTACATACTATCAATAGGTTATAAAATGTTATTCTATACATTAATAGCAGCTATTGCTAGTATATTAGGTAGTTTGATAGCTAGTTTTATTTCATCACAAATAGGTTCTAATTTAAGAAACAATTTATATAAAAAAATACTTAATTTTTCTAAAGAGGATATGTCTAATTTCTCAACCGCTTCACTAATAACTCGTAGTACAAATGATATACAACAAATACAATTAACAACAAATATGATATTAATTCTTGCTATTTATTCTCCAATAATGGCTTTTATCGGTATAAATAAAATATTAAGTATTAATTCAAATATGTCTTGGATAGTTGCACTTAGTGTTGGTGTTCTTTTAATGGTAATAGCAATACTTGTTTCATTAGTTTTACCTAAATTTAAAATATCACAAAAACTTATAGATAAAATTAATTTAATAAGCCGTGAATTAATAACTGGTGTATCAGTAATAAGAGTATTCACTAGAGAAAAATACGAGGAAAATAGATTTAATATAGAAAATATTAAATTATATAATAACCAGGTCTTCATAAATAGAGCTATTTCAATATTCTTCCCTATTATTATGATTATAATGAATGGTACAAGTATTTTAATATCATGGTTTGGAGCTAAAAAAATAGATTCAGGTTTACTTCAAGTCGGAGACCTTATTGCATTCATATCTTATGCTATGTTTATAATAATGTCATTTTTATTATTAGTTATGGTTATGATGATGTTCCCTCGTGCTTTAGTTGCTTCTAATCGTGTTGAAGAAGTTCTAAATCAAGAAATAACAATATTAGATAGTGATAAGCCTATTAATATTAATATAAAAAATATAAAAGGTAAATTAGAATTTAAAAATGTAAACTTTTATTTCAAAGATGCTCAAGAATTAGTACTTAAAAATATATCATTTACAGCAAATCCTGGTGAAACAGTTGCCATTATAGGAAGTACCGGTAGTGGTAAATCTACTATAATAAACCTTATAGAAAGATTCTTTGATGCTAAAGAAGGAGAAATATTAATAGATGATATAAATATAAAAGATATGAAACTTGAAGATTTAAGAAATATATTAGGATATATACCACAAAAAGGTTCTCTTTTTAAAGGAAATATATCATCAAATATTAAATATAACAATACATATATATCTGATGAAGATATGATTAAAGCAGCTGATATTTCACAATCAATGAACTTTATATCCGAAAAAAACAAAAAATTTGAAAGTGAAGTATCTCAAGGTGGTACTAATTTATCAGGTGGACAAAAACAAAGAATATCTATTGCCAGAGCCTTAGCTAAAAGTCCTAAAATAATGCTATTTGATGATAGTTTTTCTGCACTAGATCCTAAAACCGATTTAATAGTTCGTAATAAGATAAAAGAAAGCATGAAAAATATTACTAAAATTATAGTAGCACAACGTATATCTACTATACTTGATGCAGATAAAATTATAGTACTTTCTGATGGAGAAATTATAGGAATAGGTACACATGATGAACTCCTTAAAAATTGTGATACATATATACAAATAGCTAAAAGTCAACTTAATATAGGGGAGGTAGATTAAAATGAAAAAAACAAAAAATTTCAAAGCAACTCTTAAAAGAGTTATACTTCAAATTTTTAAAGAATACACTATTGAATCTATTTTAATTATTACTCTTTCTATACTTAGTACCATCTTTAATATATATGGACCAAAGATTTTAGGAAAAGCAACTACAGAAATTTTCAAGGGTATAATAAATAAGATAACAGAAAATGGATCTATAAACTTCGAGAAAATAAAACAAATATTAATATTAACATTAATATTATACATATTTGCTACATTATTTAGCTTTTTACAAGGTTGGATAATGAGTAATGTTTCACAAAAAATGACATATGAACTTAGAAAAAAAATAAGTAAAAAAATAAATACTTTACCCATGGGATATTTTGAACAAAAACAAATAGGTGAGATATTATCTACTATAACAAATGATGTAGATACTTTTGGACAATCACTAAATCAAAGTTTTTCTCAAATAATAACTAGTGTTATTTCTATATTAGGGATAATAATTATGATGTTTTCTATAAATATAACTATGACATTAGTTACACTTTCTATAATACCATTATCTGGAATATTTCTTGGTTCACTTACAAAATTTAGTCAAAAATATTTTATAGAACAACAAGAATTTTTAGCTCAAGTTAATGCAGATGTTGAAGAAAGTTACAATAATCAAAGTATTATAGCTGCATTTAACCATACAGATAAAAACATAGAAAATTTTAAAATTAAAGATAAAAAACTTGCAACTGTATTTTGGAAATCACAATTTATATCAGGCCTTATGTTTCCTATAGTCAACTTCATAAATAATATAGTATATATAGGAATAATATTTTTAGGATCTATTTTAGTTTCAAAAGGTAGTTTACAAATAGGTGATATACAAGCCTTTATACAATATATTAGAAACTTTACACATCCATTAGGACAAATAGCTCAAATTATGGCTACAGTTCAAAATATGATAGCATCTATAGAAAGAATTTATGAGTTTTTAGATACTGAAGATGAAAGAATTATTGAAAATCCAATAGAAATAAAAGAAATGAAATCTAATGTAACTTTTGAAAATGTTAAATTTGGATATACAAAAGATAAAATTATAATCAATAATTTTAATTCTAATATAGATAGTGGAAAAATGATTGCAATTGTTGGACCTACTGGAGCTGGTAAAACTACTATAGTAAAACTTCTAATGAGATTTTATGAATTAAATGGTGGACGTATACTAATAAATGGTAATGATATATCTAAAATCGATAAACATGACTTGAGAAAATATTTTACTATGGTCTTACAAGATACTTGGTTGTTTAATGGAACCATTATGGAAAATTTACGTTATGGTAAACTTGATGCTACAGATGAAGAAGTAATAAATGCTGCTAAACTTGCTCAAGTACATCATTTTATAGAAACTTTACCTAATGGATATAATATGATACTTAGTGAAGACTCTTCTAATATCTCACAAGGACAAAGACAATTACTTACCATAGCTCGTGCATTACTTGCAGATAAACCTATACTAATATTAGATGAAGCAACTTCAAGTGTTGATACAAGAACTGAAGTTATGATACAGGAAGCTATGAATAAATTAATGAAAGGAAAAACAACTTTTATTATTGCTCATAGATTATCTACTATAAAAAATGCTGATACCATACTTGTAGTTAAAGATGGTAATATAATTGAACAAGGAAATCATAATGAATTATTAGAAAAAAATGGTTTCTATTCAGAACTATATTATAGTCAATTCAATAATTAAAATAATATAAATAAATTAAAATTGGGGAACAAATTTAATGTCATATCATTAATAAGTTCCCCAATAATATTTTATTATCAAATAATAAAAAGAGTAAACTTTTTAAAGTCTACTCTCAATATTTTAACTATATAATATTATTTAGGATAACTTATTTATTCCCTTTTGATTTTTTAGAACCAAATTTTTTCTTATACTCTTCTCTTCCATAATAAGATTTTAAGTAAATTTCTTTTAATTCAGAAATTAATGGATATCTTGGATTAGCTGGTGTGCATTGATCATCAAATGCATCTACAGCTAATTCATCAACTGCTTCTAAGAAATCTTTTTCAGGTACTCCCCATTCTTTTATACTTCTAGGTATTCCTATCTTATCTTTTAATTCATTTAATGCTTTAATAAATTCTTCAACTTTTTCTTCTCTACTTTGTCCAGGTTTAGTTAATCCTAAGAAATCTGCTGCTTTCGCATATCTGTTTATAGCATCAGGATATCTATATTGAGGGAATACTCCCATCTTAGTTGGTGCATCTTCAGCATTAAATCTTATTACTTCTTCAAGTAATAAGGCATTAGCTATACCATGAGGAACATGGAATTTTCCTCCTAATTTATGTGCTAATGAGTGACATATTCCAAGGAAAGCATTAGCAAATGCCATACCTGCTATACAAGAAGCATTAGCCATCTTTTCTTTAGCTTTTCTTGCACTTGCTCCACCATCAACTGATTCTGGTAAGAATTGAAGAACTATCTTCATAGCTTCTAATGAATAAGGTTTAGTATACTCTGTTGCTAGTATTGAAACATAAGATTCAATAGCATGTGTAAATACATCTATACCTGATGCAACTGTTAACCCTTTTGGCATAGTTAACATTAATTCCGGATCATTTATAGCTACATCTGGTGTTAATTCGTAATCAGCCAATGGATATTTAACTCCAGTAACATCATCTGTAATAACTGAGAATGGTGTTACTTCAGATCCTGTACCAGCTGAAGTTGCAACAGCAATAAATTTAGCTTTTATACCCATTTTAGGGAATGAGAATATTCTCTTACGTATATCCATAAATCTCATTGCTAAATCTTTAAATCTAATATTTGGATATTCATATAGAACCCACATAATCTTAGCAGCATCCATAGCAGATCCTCCACCAAGTGCTATAATTACATCAGGATTATATTCACGCATAGCTGCAGCTCCTGCTTCTGTTGAACTTAATGTTGGGTCAACTCCTACTCCTGAGAATATTCTATAATCTATTCCTATTTCATCTAAAACACGAGTTATATGATTTGTATATCCAAGTTCTGCTAAAGTCATATCTGTAACTATAAATGCTTTTTTATGTTCTCCTTTTAATTCTTCTAAAGCAGTTGGTAATGAACCATATTTGAAATATACTTTTTCAGGAACTTTAAACCACAACATATTTTCCCTTCTTTCTGCAACTGTTTTAATATTTAATAAATGCTTAACTCCAACATTTTCTGATACTGAGTTTCCTCCCCAAGAACCACAACCTAAAGTCAATGATGGTTCTAATTTGAAGTTAAATACATCTCCTATTGCACCAAGTGAAGCTGGCATATTAACTAATGTTCTTCCTGTTTTCATTTCTCTTCCAAATTGATCTATTTTTTCTTGTTCTGCAAGATCTATATAAATACATGAAGTATGACCAAGTCCTCCAAGTTCAACTAAAGCTTTAGCTATGTCCATTTGTTCTTTAAAGTTCTTAGCTTTATACATTGCTAAAATTGGTGATAATTTTTCATGAGCAAATGCTTCAGCCTCACTATAATCATCTACTTCTCCTATTAATACTCTTGAAGATTCAGGTATATTAAGTCCTGCCATTTTAGCAATCTTATACGCACTTTGACCTACTATATCAGCATTTAATCCGCCATTTACAAACATTACATCTCTTACTTTTTGTATTTCATCTTTTGCTAATATATAAGCTCCTCTATCTATGAATTCTTGTTTAATTATATCATATTTAGATTCTGGTAATATTACTGCTTGTTCTGATGCACAAATAACTCCATTATCAAATGTTTTTGATAATAATATATAGTTTACTGTCATTTTAATATCAGCACTATCATCTATAATAACTGGTGTATTACCTGCTCCAACCCCTATTGCAGGTGTTCCTGATGAATAAGCACTCTTAACCATACCAGGTCCTCCAGTTGCTAAAATTAAGTCAACTTCTGCCATTAATTCTCTTGAAAGTTCCATACTAGGTTCATCTATCCATGATATTATATCATCTGGTGCTCCATATTTTTTAGCAACTTCCATAGCAAGTCTAGCTGCATATATTGTAGAGTTCTTAGCTCTTGGATGTGGTGATATTATAATCGCATTTCTTGTTTTTAATGCAAGTAATATCTTAAATATAGCTGTTGATGTAGGATTTGTTGTTGGAATAACTCCAGCTATAACACCTATTGGAGTTGCAACTTTTTTAACTCCATAAGATTTATCTTCTTCTAAAACTCCACAAGTTTTTTCATCTTTATACTTGTTGTATATATATTCTGAAGCAAAGTGATTTTTAATAACTTTATCTTCTATTAATCCCATACCAGTTTCTTCAACTGCCATAGTAGCTAAAAGTATTCTTTTATCATTTATTGTTTGAGCAACTTTTCTAAATATTTTATCAACTTGCTCTTGAGTATATGTTGAATACTTAGCTTGCGCCTCTCTTACTCTCCCCATCATTTCTCTTAAACTTTCAATGTCTTTAACCATGTTTCCTCCAAACCATTCACTAAGTGAATTTTTTATCTTTCATGAATTCAGTATACCACATAAATTTAAAAAAGTAAATAGTTAATTGTTATTTTTTTAACTTTATTTATATTTAATAAAAAAAAACGTGTTAAAAACACGCTTTTAAAGTCTTTTAATGATTATGGTGATGTTCATGTCCATGACCTTCATGCCCATCTAACATAAAGAATTCTATAACCTTTCCATCTATAGTTATTCTAACTTCATTATTATTTAAAAATTCTACTACAGCTCCTTCTCCTTCAAATTTATTATCAGCAACTTTTTTTACTTCAAAATCTAAATCTTTTCCTTCAAATTCTAAATCAACATCATAAGTTGATGAATCATCTTGTTTTAAAGTTAAATGAGAATGAGTATATCCTGATTTAGAATGATAAAATACTTCTTTCCCCTCTGTTGTAGAAACTGTTGAACATGCAACCATTATACCTAAAGTTGCAACTACTGCAAAAACTTTTTTTATGCTTTTCATTTTTCCTCCTAATAAGTAATTATTTTTCTTAATTTTACAAGAAAAATAAAGACTTTGCAAGACTTTTTTTATAGTTTTAATCAGTCCTATTAAGCTCTAAATTGTATATAAAAAGGTAATATTTATAATTAAATTTTTTAGTATTAATCGAAAATTTTTCTTGACATAATCTCAAACATAGTGTACCATTAAGCTATAACACTAAGGAGGTAGCGATGGAGTTTAATAATAAAAAGCCAATATATCTTCAAATAAAAGATATAATAATAAAAAGCATAATTAATAAAGAATATTCTTTAGGAGATAAAATTGAATCGGTAAGAGAAATAGCTAATAAATTTACAGTAAATCAAAACACTGTATTAAATAGTTATAAAGAATTAGAAAATGAAAATATCATTGTTCTCAAAAGAGGAATAGGTTATTTTGTGACAGAAGAT
The DNA here is from genome assembly GCA_963539215.1 of uncultured Streptobacillus sp. Taxonomy (GTDB): domain Bacteria; phylum Fusobacteriota; class Fusobacteriia; order Fusobacteriales; family Leptotrichiaceae; genus CAURNT01. Next base: position 25,204 of record CAUTJT010000007.1, read on the forward strand.
TATAATTTAATAAAAAAAATTAAAAAAGATTTATTAAATGAATCAATACAAGATTTTCTATCTAATATGAAAGAACTAGGATATTCATTAGATGAAACTATAGAATGTATAAAGGAGGTTTATAATAATGATTAATATTAAAAATTTAAATAAGAAATATAGAAATAAAATAATATTAGATAATATTAATTTAGATATTGAGAAAGGTAAAATAATAGGATTACTTGGTCCTAATGGTAGTGGTAAAACTACATTAATGAAAATACTTTTAAATATAACTAAAGAAGATAATGGTGAAATTTATATAAACAATGAAAAAAAATCAGAAGAAACAAATAAATATATTAGTTTTTTGCCAGATGCTCCTTTTATAGATAAAGATCTTAGTATAAATAAAGCAAGAAATTACTTTAAATTTTTCTATACAGATTTCAATGATAAAAAGTTTGAAAATTTAATAAATAAATTAAATCTAAATCTAAAAGATAAAATAAAAAATTTATCTAAAGGGAATATAGAAAAATTAAATTTAATACTAATACTATCAAGAGATGCAAAAATATACATATTAGATGAACCAATAGCAGGTGTTGATATAGTTACAAGAAATGAAATATTAAAATTAATTATAGAAAATATCTCTGATGAATCAACTGCTATAATATCTACTCATTTAATTAAGGATATAGAACATATTTTTGATCAAGTAATGTTTTTAAAAGATGCTAATATTGATAAGATTTATAATGTAGAAGATATTAGAATAAATAAAAATATTTCTGTTGAAGATCTATATTTAGAATATTTTGGAGGTAAAAATCATGATTAAATTTTTAAAATATTTATTTAAAAAAGATGGCAAGACTATGGCATTACATATTTTAATATCTTTCTTATTATGTTTAGTATATCCACATATTTTTAAACCATACTCAAGCATTTTATTTATATCTTCATTTACAAGCCTATTAATTTTCTTTAATATATTTATATTTACTCGTAGTTTATCTATAATGATTAAAGATTTTTATTCAAATGAAAGATATTTCATATTTAGCCTTCCTATTAAAAAATTTAATATTGTATTATCTAAGGTGATATATTCTACTATATATAACAGCCTTATATATATTTCTGCTTTAGCTACAATTGTATTTAACAATAACACACTATTAGAATTATTAAAAATAGATACATTAAAATCAGGTATTACAGTAATACTATCAACTAGCATTACAATTTTTTGTTTTATATCTTTAATTTACCTAGTTATTGTTATATCTAAAATATTATTTAATAGTTCAAAAGCAACATCAGCTAGTATATTTTTAACTATACCATTAAGTTTAGTACTTATCTTTAATTACGATTTTTATTTATTAAATGGTACAATACTACTACATTTAATATATATTATTACAGGATTAATCTTATGCTATATATCAGGATATTTACTTAAAGAAAAAGTTGATTTATAAAATATAATACATACTAATTAGAAAACACTCTATTTAGTATGTATTTTTTTATAAAAAAAATCTGCAATAATATTGCAGATTAATTATAATATTTTGTTATTTAGTAAAATAATGGTGCCCAAACGCGGAATCGAACCACGGACACAGGGATTTTCAGTCCCTTGCTCTACCGACTGAGCTATCTGGGCATAATGGCGGGTGGACAGAGATTCGAACTCTGACAGCTTGCGCTTTCGCCGGTTTTCAAGACCGGTCCCTTAGCCATTCGGACATCCACCCAAATTAATATATAAAAAAATGTGGTAGGCCCTAGGAGAATCGAACTCCTGTTTTTAGGATGAAAACCTAATGTCCTGACCACTAGACGAAGGGCCCACAAAAAAAATGGTGGATCCAGCTGGACTTGAACCAGCGACCACACGGTTATGAGCCGTGTGCTCTAACCAACTGAGCTATGGATCCATAAATGGCGTGCCTGAAGAGATTCGAACTCCTGGCCCACAGCTTAGAAGGCTGTTGCTCTATCCTACTGAGCTACAGGCACATATATACGACCATCTTCTGTTTCTACAAAAAAATTAAATGGTGAGTCATACTGGAATCGAACCAGTGACACCTTGATTAAAAGTCAAGTGCTCTACCGACTGAGCTAATGACTCACACTATGGAGCGGGAAACGAGGTTCGAACTCGCGACATTCAGCTTGGAAGGCTGACACTCTACCAACTGAGTTATTCCCGCACATCTCTATCTCTTTTTTTTAGTTCACTTTGGTTGCGGAGGCTGGATTTGAACCAACGACCTTCGGGTTATGAGCCCGACGAGCTACCAGGCTGCTCTACTCCGCGATATTTAAATGGTGCCTCGGGCCGGACTCGAACCGGCACGGGATTGCTCCCACAGGATTTTAAGTCCTGTGTGTCTACCATTTCACCACCAAGGCTCACTTATCGTGACAATATTTATATTATCATATTTTTAATTTCTTGTCAAGAAAAAATTTTGGTGCCTAAGAAAGGATTCGAACCTTCGACCCTGCGGGTATGAACCGCATGCTCTAGCCAACTGAGCTACCTAGGCACACTGACAATAATTATATTATCATAAAAATAGCTACTTGTCAATAAAAAAGCTTTAAATATTTTAGATTTTTTAAAAAACTAGGAATCCATACGGATCCCTAGTATATTTATACCATTAAATCATTTAAACTTTCTGTTAAAGTAGGATGAGTATATATATAATCTCTTAATACTGAAGATTTAATTTTTTCACTAATAGCTAGAGATAATAAATTTATAATCTCATGTGATTCTGAATTAAACATTACCGCACCTATTATTTCATCTTCTTTATTAACTAAAACTTTAGAGAATCCTTCTGTTTCTCTTAAAACATGAGCTTTAGGTATTCCTGCTGTTAGCATATATTTAACACTATACTCAACACCTAATTTAGTTGCTTCTTTTTCATTTAATCCTACTCTTGAATAAGGTGGTTCAATAAATGTAGATGTCGGTATTAAACTTCTATCTTTTAAAGTTCTATGAGTTGATATACCTAATAATTGAGGAAGTATAATTCTACTATCATCTAATGATACATAAGTAAATTGTGGACCTCCTTTAACATCACCTGCTGCCCATATACCTTTAACACTTGTTTCTAAATTATCATTTACTTTAATTTCTTTTCTATCAGTAAGTTCTATATCAGTATTTTCTAATCCCAATCCATTTATATTAGGAACTCTTCCTGCAGAAATTAAAACAAAATCAAACTCTTCTTCTTTTTCTTCACCATCTTTAGAATATTTAACTTTAACTCTATCCCCATCTTCAAATTTTAAAATTGGACTAGAGAAGCTAAATTTAATTCCTTTATTTTCTAAAACTGTTTTAACGAATTCTGCATCTTTTTCATCTTCACTAGGTAAAAAAGTATTATCAAACTGGAATATAGAAACCTCACTACCAAAACTTGAAAACATTGAAGCAAATTCAAGACCTATAAATCCTGAACCATAAACTAATAATTTTTTAGGTAATTCCTTTAGATTTAATATTTCATTACTATATCCTATTTTATTATTATCAATACCTGGTATATTTAATTTTCTAGATTCAGAACCAGTATTAATTACTATATTTTGAGAAGTTAATACTTCATCTCCAACTTTTATTTCTTTATTAGATATAAACTTAGCTTCACCATTATATACATCAACATTAGGATTATCTGCTAAAAGACCATAATTTTTATTATTTAGTTTATTTACTAAAATTATTTTTTCTTCCATAGCTTTTTTAAAATAAGCATTATTAACATCATAATTTCTTTCTAATCCAAGTTTAGTCATTTCATGTACTAAATGGGCACTATTTGCAAGAGATTTAGTGGGAAGACATCCAACATTTATACAAGTTCCTCCATACATTTTAGGATCTTTTTCTACTATTGCAACCTTTTTGCCTTGTTTCGCCATTTTAGCAGCTAATGTTTTACCTGCTTTACCCCATCCTAATACTACTAAATCATATTCTTTCATAAAATTACATCTCCTATTTATTTTGTGATAATCTATAAGTATCTTTAGCTATCATCATTTCTTCAGCTGTTTCTATTTTATATATTTTAACCTTAGATTCAGGTTTTGAATATTCAACATTTCCAGAAATTCTTTCATTATTTTTTTCATAATCTAATTCTATACCTAAAAATTCTAAACCTTCAAATATTCCTTCACGAGCATAAGCTGCATTTTCTCCTATACCTCCAGTTACGGCTATAGCATCAACACCTCCTAAAGCTACTATATATGAACCTATATATGATCTAATTCTATAACGCCACATATCATAAGCAAGCTTAGCTCTTTCATCTCCTGATTTTACTCCATTTTGTATATCTCTAAAGTCAGAACTCTTACCAAATATACCTAAGAATCCTGATTTTTTATTCATTCTAGCATCTATTTCTTTAATATCTAGTCCTCTTTTTTGCATAACATAAAGAACTGCTGCTGGATCTATATCTCCACAACGAGTACCCATCATTATACCTGCAAGAGGCGTAAGTCCCATAGATGTATCTATAACTTTACCATTTTTTACAGCACTTATTGATGCGCCATTACCTAAATGACACACTATTATCTTAGAATCCTTTTTACCTAAAAGATCTGCTACTACTTCTGAAACATATTTATGACTAGTTCCGTGGAATCCATATTTTCTAACTTTTAATTCTTCATAATCTTCTAAAGGTAGAGGATAAGTATACACAGCTTTTTCCATAGTTTGATGGAAAGCAGTATCAAATACAGCAACATTTGGTTTACCTGGTAATAATTCTCTCATAACTTTTATACCCATAACATTTGCTGGATTATGTAATGGAGCAAGTTCTGAAATTTCTTCTAATTTTCTTATAACTTCATCATCTACTAAAACTGAATCATCAAAATATTCTCCTCCATGAACAACTCTATGCCCTACAGCTTCTACTTCATTTACCGTTTTTATTACACCATGTTCACCTGTTAATTCATGTAAAACTAAATCTATTGCAACCTTATGGTTATTTAATGGTTCAGGTCTTTCTATAACTTGATAAGAATCAACTAAATTTTTATATGTAAATATTGGATCTGATATACCAATTCTTTCACATATTCCCTTAGCTAATGTTTTATTTCCCTCTATATCAATTAATTCAAATTTTAATGATGAACTTCCACTATTTATTACTAATACTTTCATACTTATATACTCTCCTATAATGTTAAAATTTCACAAAATTCTGCTGCTTCTGCACAAGTTATAGCAACTACATCTACTATATCATCTACACTACATCCACGTGATAAATCATGTACTGGTCTTGCAAGACCTTGTATTAATGGACCTAAAGCTTTTGCTTTAGCAAATCTTTGCACAAGTTTATATCCTATATTTCCAGAACAAAGATCAGGGAATATTAAAACATTTGCACTACCTGCTACATTTGAACCTTTTGCTTTTTGACTAGCAACTTCTGGAACTATAGCTGCATCTAATTGTAATTCTCCATCAAATTCAAAATCAACTTTTCTTTCTTCTAAAATTTTATATGCTTCCCTCATTTTAGTAACTTGCTCCCCTTCGGCTGAACCTTTAGTTGAATAAGTTAAAAGTGCAACTTTAGGAGTTTGTATTTTTGCAATAAAACGAGCTTTTTCAACAGCAGATTCTGCTATATCCGCTATTTGAGGAGCTGTTGGATTAGGTAGGACTCCACAATCTGAGAATATTAAAGTACCATTTTCTCCATATTCTGTTGTATCCGTTAACATAACAAAAGAACTTGAAATTGTTTTAAGTCCCTTTCTTGGTCCTATAACTTGAATTGCAGCTCTTAATACACTTGCAGTTGGTGAACATGAACCTGCTACCATACCATCTGCTACACAATTTCTAACAAGCATAGCTCCAAAAAATCTTGGATCATTAATCATTATTTGACGCGCTTGTTCTTCAGTCATACCTTTTTTAGATCTTAAGTGAACAAGTTGTCTTATGAATTCTGGAGTTTTTTCATAAGATAATGGATCTATAATTTGAATACCTTCTAAAGAAACACCAATTTTTGCAGCTTCTTCTCTTACTTGATAATCTTTACCTACTAATATTATATTAGCAAATCCTTCATTTTTGATTTTTTCAGCTGCTCTTAAGACTCTTTCATCTTCCGACTCAGGAAGAACTACTGTCTTAGCAAACGCTTTTTCCGTTTCTTTTATCTTTTCAATTAAATCTACTGCCATCATAGCCTCCTAATATTTTATTCAACATTTTATTTAACATTTTCTCGATTTTATTTTACAATAAATACTAATTTTAAGCAACTTTAATTTTAATTACTAATATATTTTTCATATATTTGCACAAATTTTATCTGTTTTTGTTTTTTCAATTCATTAAAGTTTCATATAATGCACTACATAAACATTTCATTCACAAAATCATGGAAGTCAAAAATTTTTAAATCATTTTCTCCTTCACCAACACCTAAAAATTTAACAGGTTTTTGTAATTCCGATACTATAGGAAATATTATACCCCCTTTTGCAGTTCCATCAAACTTAGTCAATATTATACCAGATATATTAGATATAGAATTGAATATTCTTGCTTGCTCTAATCCGTTTTGACCTGTAGTTGAATCTATTACTATTAAAGATTCATATTCGTCAACATTTTGTTTTATTATTTTGTCAATTTTTTCAAGTTCTTTCATTAAATCTACTTTATTATGTAATCTACCAGCCGTATCTATAATAGCAACATCATAATTCTGAGATTTTGCAAAATTTAAAGTATCATAAACAACAGCAGCTGGATCTGATCCTTGTTTTTGTTTTACAAGTTCAACACCTGCACGATTACTCCAAACTTCAACTTGTTCTATAGCCGCAGCTCTAAAAGTATCCGCCGCTCCTATAACAACCTTTTTACCTTGTTTTTTAAACATAAGTGCCATTTTACCAATAGAAGTTGTTTTACCTACTCCATTAACTCCTATAACAACTATTACATTTAATTTTCCACTTTGTATATTCAATTCATTATTTTCAGAAATAGATAATCTTTCTATTAATATATTTTTTAATTCATCATACATTAATTCTCTAGTTTTTATACCTTTAGTTCTAACTTTCTTTTCTAATTCTTGAACAACATCTAAGGTCATATTCATACCTAAATCAGATTGAATTAGAATTTCTTCCAATTCTTCATATATATCATCAGTTATAGGAGTTCCTGTAAAGAAATCCTTAATTTTAGTAAAAAATCCTTTTTTAGGTTTTATTAATAAATCATTTAATCCCATCTTTCTCCTTCTCTGCCTGTGATTTTTCTAAATAATCTGGCACTAAATTTAATAAATCTACCTTTTCTAAAAAACCATCTTTTAACATATCATAAAATATGCATGAATTAAGTCTTAAGAAATTATCTGATAATTCTAATTTTATGTTATTATCTTCTATTTTTTTTCTATAAGTAATAGCTCCATCACCAATTAATTTATATCCTTTATTTAAAACTAAACATATTATTTCATCCATATTAGACTTAAATCTTTCTCCTACTAGTTTACCTTTTTCATATATACCAGCATATACCTTTTCTTTATTAGAATCTATTATAGCTATAATTTTATCTTTATATATATTATATCCTTGATAAGCTAAAGCATCTAATTCATTAACAGTATATATATTAACATTCTTTCTTTCTGCAAAAATACCTTTTATTAAAGCAGATGATATTCTAACACCAGTGAATGACCCAGGACCTATAGATATAACAACATCAGTAACATCAGATAATTTCTTATTTGTAAAAGTAAATAAGCTCATCAATTCATCCACTATATATGTAGAATGTGTTTTTTTTACATTTATATTAATATTTCCAAGCATAACATCATTTTCATATAAAGAAAGTGAAGCTAATTTTGTTGAAGTAGTAATTAAAAGTGTCAACATAATTTCCCCTTTCAAATAAACAAAAAATGGTATAATATCCATTCCTTTTAATATTATACCATACTTTATTATTAATTGTAATTAAAGACTTACCAATTATATTTAAGCCCTAAATTTATTTTATATTTAGTTTTCTTATATTTTAAATTTTCATCTTTTTCTTTATATTGGTGACCATTTTTATTTGTTACACTTTGACCAAATATATTATCCATTTCTAATTTAGATTCAAATTTCATATTCTCTATTATAGGCATGTCTAATTCTATATATGGTTTAACATTATATCCTTGGCCTATAACTAATTTATCTTTTTCTAAATCTTTTTCAACACTTTCTGATTTTCTAAATTCTAAATTAGCTCCTAAAACTAATCCACCCTTAAATCTTATTCCATTTTCAAATCTTAAATAGCTTACATCTAATTTAGTGCCAACTACATTATTAAATCCTATTATTTTATCATTTTCATAATTTATTTCATTTTTATTTTCTAAAATAATATTTGTAGAAATTCCTTTTTTGAATTTGATAGAATTTTTTAAAGAAGTATCATTTTTAATATCCATATCTATATCATCTTCTGATATTTTTCTATCTATTTTAAATTTATTTTCTAATTCTAAATTTAATTTCTTAGAGTTTATTTTTGTTATATTTTCAAGCTTAATTTCTTTCATATCTTTTTCAATATATTTTTCTGGATTTGTAGAAGAATAAGACATAACACCCATATATTCTTTATTTTCCTCGTTTTTAAAATAATAATAATCATGCATACTACTCAAATCATTACCATCTACAACATTAGTAATCATGTTTACATAATCAGCTTGATTTTCTTTTAACCCTCTATTTTCTTCTAAAGAATAATAAGATCCTCTAGCTATATACTTTCTATCAGAATCTTCTGTTTTAGTATATTTATATTCTAACTTCGTATAATTTGAAATATCAAACCCTAAACCAAATACATCACTTTTCTTTAAATTAGTTGATAATTTCAAATTGAAAGTATCAATTTTTTTATCAAACTCTAATTTTGCATTATTCAAAGGTGTTTTTCTGTAGTTACCTGTATGATCAAAGCTTACATAAAACTTAGCTTGTTCAAGCTTATCATGACTATGATCTAAAACCTCCCAAAATTCATGGTATCTCTTTTTTTCTATATTATAGTCTAAACTAGCTTCTATTCCATTTTTAAAATTATATCTTTCCTTTATTACATCTAATTGTATTTTGTTATTTACACCTAAATTAAAGAAAAGATTTGAATCAACTTTTGTTTTTAATTCACTAGTTATATCTAAATAATATGGGTTATATACATTTTTAAGAGCAAACTTAGGCCTTATATTAAAAGATATATTATCATTTAAAACAAATATATATTTACCTTCAAAAATAGATGATAAAGGAGAATATTCAATATTTCCTATTCTATGACCATTAGGCATTAAAGTATATTTAAAACTTTTTTTATCATCAGGTTCATACTTAAATCCTAAAGTAAATCTAGGCCCCCTAACTTTATTTTGTTTATTTGTTATATATCTTTCAAGTTTAAAATCATCTTTATTTTCTCCATGTTCTTCTTCGCCATGTTCATGATTATGATTATGTTCGTGAGAATGTTCATGATCATGATCATGTTCTCCTTCTTCATGACTATGTTCATGCCCACCTGCATCAGATTCATCTACATTAGGATCACCTATATAATCTGAAGAACCATCAATCCTTGTATAAGGAAGCTCTCCATTAAGATTTTCATCATCTTTTATATTTACATAATTACTTGGAACATATTTACCATCATCTTTTTTAAAAGTTCTTTCTGTATAATAATAAATAGGTTTTACATCATATATATTTTTTTGATCTAAATTGGCGCTAACATTAAAAATAAAATTATCATTTACACTCATTTTCAAATCAAACGGTGTAAATTTTGAACTCATCTTACCTTTTTCTCCATCCAATTCAAGTTTAGAATTAAATTCATATTTAACATTATTAGCTACAGACAAGCTAGATAATATCATAACTGCTAAAAAACTTTTTTTCACTAAAAATCTCTCCTTCAAAACTAATTTTAATTGAATTATACACTATTTCAAATATATTTCAAGCGCTTAAATTCAGTGTTAAAGGCTCTTTTACTTATTTTATTTATTGTTTATACAATATAAAAAAAATTAAAAAAATCAGTCTAAATATAAAATTTTATTTTCATAAAAAAAATAGGATTATCTAAAATTTTAGATAATCCTATTAATATTTTATTATATTTCACTATATTTACCATTATCAAATCTATATGCTTTACCGTTAATTTCTAAGTATCCTTCAGCTCTATCTCCGTAATTTTTAATACCAAAGTACACTTTACCATCTCTAGACTCAAAAGCTTCTCCAGATGCACTCTTAACTCTATTTAAAACATAATCTTTTCCTTCAAATCTTAACCCTGCTACTTCTCCATCTCCAATAAGTGCTAAACTTAATTCAGAATTTCCTGATTTAAAAGTATAAAGTCTAGTTTTAGTTTCTTTATTTTTAGCATACTCGTTGTAATCTATATTATTTTCAACAAAATTAAATCCAACTCCATTTGTTTCAAGATAAGCTTGATTTCCTTTTATACCTAAATAAATTTTTCCATCTTCATTTGAAAAAGCCATACCTGAAGCACTACGAACTCTATTTAATGTAACACTAGAATTATCTATTTTTACATTTACTTTATCTGCAGTTCTATCATAAACAACATACATATTCATTTTATTATCTACACCTTTAAAGTTGTATGAATATTCATTTTTAGCTTCCCCATACTCTGTAGAATTTCCAACAACTCTTAATGGTATATTAGTTTTATCATTTAATTCTAAGAAAGCTTCTTGACCTTTAATTCCTATGTACATATTGTTTTCTTTAGATTCAAAAGCTTCTCCAGAAGCAGTAACTACTCTTTTAAACATGATTTCTTTTCCGTTGTATTTAACGTAAGCATCATTTCTAGGTGTTACAACCAATAATATTCTTGTATCATCTCCTTCTAAATTAAATACATACTGATCCTTAGCACTTAATACTGCTGATTTTTGATTTTCAAAAGTAGTTACAGTATTTGAATTTGCTGAACTACAACTAGACAATGCAACTATAGATGTTGCTACTAAAAATAATTTTTTCATTTATATCCTCTCCTATTTTTGATATACCTAATATTAACATGCATTTTTTTTATTTAGCATATTTTTGAATATATTTTTCTATATATATTTCTTATTTTTTCATTAGTTATATCAAATTGCTTGCCAATATCAATCCTATATATGTACCTATTACATAACCTAATGTCCCAACAAGCATTACAGGCGCAATATATTTATTCCATCCTTTAGAAATTGCCATAGCAGTAGCTGTTGTTGGACCACCAATATTTGCATTAGATACTAATATTGCTTCTTCAAGAGTGAAATTAAATATTTTAGCAAAAGCAAAAGTAACAATCATATTAACTATAACCATAATAGCACAAAATACTAATAATAATGGTGAATTAACAATAATACTCTTAATTGAAGCAGGAATTCCTATTACAGCAAAGAATATATATATTAAAAATGTTCCTATTTCTTGAGACCCTACAAGTTTTTTAAAGAATGTTGAAAATACTGTAGCCAATATAACTGTTATACTTGTAAGTAATATATATTTATTTGCTAAAAAGTTAATTATATATCCTCTATCTTCTGCTAATATTAAATTTGAAACACCAAATGAAACAGCAACTATTAAAACTGAAATAGTAAAGTTAAAAGCAACATCTTCTAAAGTTATAGCTCTTTTTAATTCTTTTTTAGCTTCAGAATTAATAACACCATTTTTATATTCTCTTTTAAAATACTTATTAAAGAATGGAATACTTGGTATTATTATTAAAACAAAGAAATATAAAACCATAAGAAGGTTATCACTTACTATAAGTGCTGATGCTAATTGCTTATCTAAATTAAGAGCTGTCTGAACAGCAACAAAATTTACTCCACCACCTATATATGAAGCAGTCATAGTACCTGCTATACTATTTAAACTTGGAATATATTCTTTTAAAATATAAAACCCTACAATAGCACCTATCATAGTTCCAAGAGAACTTAATAAGAAAATTATTGCAAGTCTTCCACTTTCTTTCCATATTTTCTTTATATCACATTGAAATAAAAGAAGTGGTATAGCAATAGGAACTACATATCCCCAAACATCATCATAAACTTTAGACTCTAAAGGTATAATATTTAAATTAGATAATATCAATGCTATTATAAGTGCCATAATTGCACCACTAATTTTAGCGACTATAGTAAATCTATTTTCTAAAAATATAGCAAATGTTGCTATAACAAGAATAATAGACCATAATATTAAAGTATTATCTGGACTTATTATTGAATTAAACATAAAATCTCCTTTTCAAAAATATTCATTGATAGTTTATCAGTTTTTTTTATTTTATTCAATCATTTTATATCATCAATCACCATTTGAATATATTTAAGTTCATTAAATCCTATACTATTATAAAGAGTGATTGCTCTTTTATTATTAACTTCTACTTCAAGCCTTATTCTTTTATAATCTTTAAATCTTTCTTTCAAAAATTCAAATACCTTAGTTCCTATTCCCTTACTTCTACATTCTTCTTTTATATAGAGTTCCTCAACTAAACATACCATTCCACCAACTTCTTGAGAATAAGTTTTAGATAATAAACAATAGCCAAAAATATCTTCATTTTCCTCTATAATATATCCTTCTGCATAAATATTAGAACTAATTAATGTATTGAATGTTATTTCAAAATTTTTACTATTAACAGAATGTAAAACTGCTTCTGAATCATAAAATTCTTTAACCATTTCTAAATATATATATCTATCTTTTTCATTTATTTTTCTTATCTCCATTAAATCTCCTACATTTCTATATTTCTAACTCTCATCGCATTAAGTATAGCAATTATTGTAACACCAACATCACCGAATACAGCTACCCACATAGACATTAAATTGAATGTTCCAAAAATTATTATTGCTAATTTAACACCCATAATTATAACTAAATTTTGAAATATTATAGAATTCATTTTTCTTGATAATTTTATTAATTTAGATATACCAAATAAACTATCATTATTTATTATAACATCCGAATTATCTATAGTAATATCATGGCCATTTTTTCCCATAGAAACTCCAATATCTGCTCTATGTACAACACCTACATCATTAATTCCATCACCCACAAACATAACTGTTCTTTTATCTTTATCCAATATATCATATTTATCTTTAGGTAATAAATTAGAAATAATATTTTCTACACCAACACTACGTGCAACTTTTCTTCCAACTTCTTCATTATCACCAGTTAATATAAGAATGTCTTTTATACCCATTTTTTTTATTTCATCTATCGCAATTTTAGAATCATTTTTAACATTATCTCTTACAACAAAAGATAAGACACATTCTCTATTTAGATAAACGAATATTTTATTAAAGTCATTATCTCTAACCTTTAACCCATATGTGTTAACCATGTTTTCTCCACCTATGAGTATTTCATCATCATAAAATATAGCTTTTAACCCTATACCATCTATTTCTTCAAAAGTTGAAAACGATATATCCTTATTAAACTCTACACTCTCATCAATGAAATCGCATTCATGACTTTTACACATATCTCCTAAAAAATGACCTTGCGCCTTATGCTCCTTTATTAGAACTTCACCTTTTTCATGAGCTTTTTCTTCATGACAACATCCACAATGTTCACACGAACTTGAATATTTAAAATAATTTCCATCACTATGTATAAATCCGTATTTATTATTTATAAAATCAATTATAGAACGAGAAATAAGATGAGATGATCTTTTTTCCATACTATAAACATATTCATATACTTTTTTACCATTAATATTATTAAAATATTCATAAACTGAATTAACTCTATATTTCCCCTCTGTTATAGTTCCTGTCTTATCTAAATATATGGCCTGTAATTTATCAACTTTTTCAAATACACTAGCTCCTTTTATCAATAAAGAATTTCTACTTGCATGTCCTATTCCTAAATAAAATGTCAAAGGAATAGATAATAATAAAGCACAAGGACAAGCTACAACCAAAAGTGTAATTCCATTATACATAGAATCATAAAAATCTATTTTTTGAATAAATAGAGGTGGTATAACAGTAACAAATATAGCAATTAATATAACTATAGGTGTATAAATTCTAGTAAAACGTGTAATATATTTTTCAAGATTAGATTTATTATGACTTGAATTTTCTATTATTTCAAGCATAGCATATATATTACTTTCTTCCATTTTCTTTAAAACTTCAACCTCTATGCTATCAGCAATATTAATATATCCAGCAAATATTTTTTCTCCCTCTTTAATTTTTTTAGGGATAGATTCACCCGTTAAAGTTGAAGTATCAACATATGTATTCCCCTTAATTACTCTAGAATCAAAAAGTAATTTTTCTCCTTTTTTTAAGAGTAATTTATCCCCTATTTTCACATCTTCTGAATCAATATCAAATATATTAGAATCTTCAATTTTATTAACTATAGTATTTTTAAGAGTAAGAACTTCTCTTATACTATTTCTAGAATTTATAATAGATAACTCTTGAAAATATTCACCTATAGTATAAAATAACATTATAGCACTTGCCTCTGCATAATCTCTTAAAAATATTGCACCAAGAGTTACTATAACCATAAGAACTTTTTCATTAAATATATCTCTTTCTTTAATAGACACATATGCTTCCTTAAAAACTCTATAAGCAACTATTATGTATGACATTATATATATAGGAATAAAATAATATTTAAGATCTGAATCATATTTCAAATACCAATAAAAAAATTTATCTAATATAAATGCAACGGTAAAAAGTCCTAAAGAAATATACATATTAAAACTCTTATTATTCAACTCTTCCTTTTCCTTATACATATCGTATTCTAAATTATTTAAAATTTTAAAATTTTTCTCAAATTTTTGTGCATACTCCTCTAATTTTTTTATATTTTCTTCTTCACTATCAACAAAATCTACTATCATAGTATTAGTTGTAAAACTAATATCAATATTTTTAACGTATTTTAGACTAGATAATTTAATTTCTAATCTATTAGAACAACTCTGACAATCCAATCCTTTTATCTTATATTTCATATCTCCTCCTCAATTAATTATATCACAACTTTTTTTGTGAAAAAAATATTTTATTTTTAAAATTTTTTTATTTCTTTCACTAAATTATATCTTAATTTTTTCAAAAAATCAACTTAAGACTGAATAAAAATTTGCCACATTTTTCATTTTAAATAAACGGAAAAATTAATTTAATACCAAATATAATTTTTTATAAAATTTTAAGACTTTTTATAATTTAAACTATAAAGCCTTCTATCTTGTAATATATATTTTTTTGTGATATAATTAATTTGTAAATTAAAAATAAACGGAGGTATTTTACTATGGCAGTAAAAGTAGCAATCAATGGTTTTGGAAGAATAGGAAGATTAGCTTTAAGAGTAATGGCTAATGATCCTAAATTTGATGTAGTAGCTGTAAACGATTTAACTGATGCTAAAACATTAGCACACTTATTCAAATATGATACAGCACAAGGAAGATTCAACGGAACAATAGAAGTTAAAGAAGATGCATTCATCGTTAACGGAAAAGAAGTTAAATCTTTTGCTAAAGCAAATCCTGAAGAATTACCTTGGGGAGAATTAGGTGTAGATGTAGTATTAGAATGTACTGGATTCTTCACTAAGAAAGAAAAAGCAGAAGCTCACATTAAAGCTGGAGCTAAAAAAGTTGTTATTTCAGCACCTGGACAAGGTGATTTAAAAACAGTTGTATTCAACGTTAACCACGAAATATTAGATGGAACAGAAACTGTAATATCTGCAGCTTCTTGTACAACTAACTGTTTAGCACCTATGGCTAAAGTATTACAAGATAAATTTGGAATAGTTAGTGGATCAATGACAACTATACATGCTTATACAGGAGATCAAAACACTTTAGATGCACCTCACAGAAAAGGTGACTTAAGAAGAGCTAGAGCTGCTGCAGCAAATATAGTTCCTAATACAACTGGAGCTGCAAAAGCAATAGGATTAGTTATACCTGAACTTGCTGGAAAATTAGATGGAGCTGCTCAAAGAGTACCTGTACCTACAGGATCATTAACTGAATTAGTTACTATCTTAGAAAAGAAAGACATAACTAAAGAAGAAATAAATGCAGCTATGAAAGAAGCAGCAAACGAAGCATTTGGATACACTGAAGAACCATTAGTATCATCTGATATTATAGGAATTTCTGAAGGATCATTATTCGATGCAACTCAAACTAAAGTTATAGGATCAGGAGATGCTCAATTAGTTAAAACTGTTGCTTGGTATGACAACGAAATGTCATATACTCAACAATTAATAAGAGTATTACACTACTTCGTAAGTTTAATTAAATAATAATACAATAGCCGAATAACAAATGTTATTCGGCTATTTTTATTTTTCAATATCTTTAATATTAAATATTTCAGTACCTTTTCTATATCCATAAACATAGTCAAGATTAATATTTTCCATAGACTTAAATACTTTTTGTTTAAGCCCCGGATTATTTTTTTCAAGTTCTTCAAGCATATTTTTAATTTCACGTCTCTTACTTGAAGTTTTACCAGCTTCTATTACACAACCACAATTCATAGCACGTATACCATTAGTTTTTGTAAAATCTATAATATCAGATTCATGTACTAATGCCATAGGTCTTATTAAAACTAATTTACCTGAACTAGAATCAGCTTTAGGTAACATCGTCTTTAAAGTCCCACCATAAAATAAATTTATTAGAGTTGTTTCTATAACATCATCAAAGTGATGACCTAAAGCCAATTTATTATATCCCATATCTTCTATATTTTTATAAAGTATACCTCTTCTCATTTTAGCACAAAGAAAACAAGGATAATCTTTAGCCATTTCATTTGCAACTTTCCAAATATTTGTATCTATTATTTCACAATCAATATTTAATTCTTTTAAATTAAATTTAAAATGTTCTAAATCATCATCTCTGAAACCAGGATTCAAACTTATTGCAGTAAATTCAAAATTAAATCTCTTATCTTTTTTTAACTGTTGGAATAATTTACAAAGTAATAATGAATCTTTACCCCCTGAAACTGCTATTGCTATTTTATCTCCATCTTCTATCAAACCATATTGTAATATAGCTTCAACAAACTTATTATATATACTTTTCTTATACCTTATAACTATACTTTCCTCTATTTCTTCAACTGATTTAAGAGGGCAATCTGGTATTATTGCATTACAACTTAAATTTATCATTTTTTCTCCTTAATTTGTCCAGGGACACCAACTACATTAACATCACTTGGAACATCTTTCATAACAACAGAATTGGCACCTACAATTACATTATCACCTATAACTATATTTCCTAATATTTTAGCTCCTGCCCCTATCATTACATTATTCCCTATAGTTGGATGTCTTTTAAATCCTACAGGTTTTAAATTCCCAAGAGTAACACCATGATATATTATACAATCATCTCCAACTATTGCTGATTCTCCGATAACAACACCTATTCCATGATCAAAAAAAACTCTTTTACCAATTTTAGCGCCGGGATGTATTTCAATACCTGTAAAAAATCTTGATATAGTAGATACTAATCTAGCTAAAAAATATATTTTTTTAGTATAAAGCCAATGTGCTAATTTATGATTTATAGCAGCATGAAAAGAAGGATAAAGAAATACCTCAACCTTACTTTTTATAGCCGGATCTTTTTCGTATATATTATTTATTTCATCTCTTAACCATTCAATCATTTATTCCTCCTCAAACTTATATGGAGCTACAGAAAGATATTTTTCTCCTCCATCAGGTGATATAGTTACAACTTTTTTACCTTTACCTAACTCTTTAGCTACTCTATAGGCAACAGCAATATTTGCTCCTGAAGAAATACCTAAAAATAGTCCGAAATCACGTGTAACACGTAATGCAAATTCTCTCGCTTCTTCATCAGATACTTTTAAAATTCCATCCACTAAACTTCTATCAAAGTTTTTAGGAATAAACCCTGTACCTATACCCGCTATAGAATGTTTACCTGGAGTATCCCCAGAAAGAACTGCTGAAGTTTCAGGTTCTATAGCATAAATCTTAATTTTTGAATTTTTTTCTTTTAATTTTTTAGCTACTCCTGTCAAAGTACCAGATGATCCAACTGCTGTTACAAATACATCTAAATCTGGGATATCTTCTAAAATTTCATCTCCTGTACTTTCATAATGTTTATTTGGATTTGCATAATTCTCAAATTGCTGTGGTAAAAAATAGTTTTCATTTTCATCAACTAATCTTATAGCTTCATTAATAGCTCCCGTCATACCTTCATCTCCAGGTGTTAATCTTAAATCAACCCCTATAGCTCTCAATGTATCTTTTCTTTCTTGTGTCATAGTTTCTGGCATAACAATTATTACATTATACCCTTTTGCTCTACCTACAAGCCCTAATGATATTCCGGTATTCCCTGATGAAGGCTCAACTATAGTTGACCCTTTTTTTAATTTACCTGATTTTTCTGCCTCTTCTATCATACCTAAAGCAGCTCTATCTTTTACACTCCCACCTATATTAAATTTTTCAAGTTTAACATAAATATCAGCTATATCTCTTCCAAAATCTAACTTTATTATTGGTGTATGTCCTATTAATTCTAAAATATTACTATATATCATTTTATAAAACCTCCTCATTAGTCATATTCTTTATTTTATCATAATATCAAACAAAACAAAAGAGCTAACTTTCTAGTTAGCTCATAAATTATTTTAAATTTAATATTTGTTGTTCTAAATTTTCTGCACCTTCTATTTTATCTTTTTTAGCTTCTCTTACATATTTAAGTGCAAGACCTTTATTACCTTTTGAAGCTTGTACAAAAGCTAGAACCATATTTGCATCTTTAGCCTTATCTTCTTTTAAGGCTTTTTCAGCATATTTTTCAGCACCTTCTAAATATCCTAAATTAGTAAATTCATTAGCTATTAAAATATTTAAATTTTTCTTAACTTCTTCTTTAACATCTTTATTATTTTTAAATTCTTTAATTGTATCATTTACAACTTTAGTATTTTTACTAAGTTCTGCAAGAAGTATTACATCTAAATAAAATTCTTGAGTTTTAGTAGAATTCTTTAAAAGAATCGCCTTATCTAAAGCTTTCTTTAAATCTCCTTTAGCATTATATACTTGATATAATAAATTTTCTACTTCTAAACTTTTATTTGATAATTTTTCTGCTTCTAATGCATATTTTTCTGCTTCAACAAATTTATTTAAAGCCATATTTGCATAAGCTTTATACATATTACCATAAATTTTAGCTTCTACCTTATTTAATGATATTAATAAATCAGATATAGTTATAGCTTCATTAGGAACTTTTTCAGAAATATAGCTTTCAGCAAGTTTATTATATACAGCTATTTTTTGATCTTCATTTAAATTTAAAGTTAATCCCTTCAATAATTTATCTGATTCAACTTTATTTCCTAAAAGTGTATATTCTTTAACTAAAGCTACTTTATATCCTAATTCTTTTGAATTTAATTTAGATAATTTATTTAAATAAGATATTTTTTCATTTCTATCATTAGAAATTCCATAAAGTTGTGTATATACGAATTCTTTAACTTCATTAGTTGAAAATGAATCATTTAAAACTTCATTTAAATATTTTTTAGTTTCATCTAATTTATTTTGAGATGCTTTAAGTCTAGCAAGTTCAATTTTAGCTTGTATAGTATATTCATCACTTTTTTGTTTTGAAATATTAACTAAATCACTTTCTAATTTTTCTATATTTTTTGTAGTATCATAATTTTTAGCCGCTTTTTCAAAATCTTCTTTTGTTCCTGCCATTCCTAAAGTTGTAGCTATTAAAGCTGTAAGTATTAATATTTTTTTCTTCATTTTTATTACCTTAAGTATTTTTGTACTTCCCTTTCTTTTTACTATAATTCATTATACTACATTTAATCAATAGTGTAAACATTTCTAATATAGTTCTAATGGAAAGAAAATATTAATCTATTTTTTATACTTTTTAAAAAATAAATTTAATACGATTAAAACTAGTATTAATAATACTTGAGTAGATAAAACTTCATAATTAGCATAAATTCCTAAAAATTCTAAGGTTAGAAAATTATTTATAATAGTTACGGGAATATATCCAACAACTTGTAACATATGTACACTTACTCCTAACATTTTAAAAGCTAAAATATATATTAAATAAGTAAGTATAGTAAATAAATTATATACTTTTATCTTATCTGTTATTAAAGTTAATATTATAGCAACTATTATTAAGATTGAAAAAGCTAAAAGTAAACCTAATATTAAATTCTTTGTTGTAATAAATGGTATTATCCCTGCATAAAATAATATAGTTTCTGCTCCTTCTCTAAAAACAGCAAGAAAACTTAATAAAAACAAAGAAATAAAACTACCACTGTTTATAGCCTTATCAACATTATTCTTAATATATTCATTCCAAGATTTAACATTTGATTTTGAATGTAACCAAAGACCTACTATAATCATTACAAAAACAGCAAATATACCAACAAAAGCTTCTAAAATTTCTCTATTAGTAGCCGAAGTTATAACAGGGAATAATCTAGTTAATACAAAAGATACTGCTATACTTGTAATAATACCAAATATTGAACCTAACCATATATATTTAATACCTTTTTTATACCCTATAGCCTTTAAACTAGATACAATAGCAATAATTATAACTAATGCTTCAAGGCCCTCACGCAAAAGTATTAAAGATGCATCTACAAAAGTATACTCAGATGTTGTATCAATTTTTGATAAATCACTTATTATACTATCTAACTTTTGATAATCAGCTTTTACCATAATTACTGGTATTTCTGTCTCAATCTTAGTATATAAAGAACTATTACGCGTTTGAACGTCACCTTCAACACTTGGCCATATTTCAATGAATTTTTTAATACTAAATTTAGCTTTATCTAATTCCTGTTTTTCAAAATATTCTCGAGCTTTTTTTAATAAATTAACAGCATCTTTCAAAGTTACATTTTCTTTTTTTTGTTCTAATTTTTTACCCTCCAAATAATCATCAACATATCTCTTTAGATCATTAAAAGTAGAATATGTCTCATCTCTATTAAAAGGTATAGTCTCTATATTAACTCTTAAAAAAGAAAGTAGTGTTTCTATTTTCCCATAATAATTTCTATCGTTATCTCTTATATAACTCTCATTTTTAGCCCATACTTTATTAAATTCTATATACTCATTTTTAATAGTATCTATATCATCATTTTTTATTGAACTTTCCATTTTATTTAAAAAAGGTAAAAATTTTATTTTAAACTTATTTTTAGCATCTTCTAAATCTATTGGATTAGCCTTTTTTTCTAATAATAATAAGTCATTCGTTATTTCTTTTAATCTATTCTTATCCAGATTCTCTAAATCATTTAATTTATGTAATATAGTTTTAGTTTCTGAAAATTTAGAACTTTCACCATCTTTTTCTAAATCAGTTTTAAACTCTAACATATATTTTTTAGCTTTTTCTTTATCATTTTCTTCTAAACTTATTGTTGCATCTGTAATCTTTACATAATAATTTGTATAACTCTTATAACTTAAAGATAACGTACTTAAAAATATTAAAACTATTAAACAAAATTTATTCAAATAAACTTTGACCAAGATATTCTCCTTTCTCTACACCCGGTAGAATAGCAAATATCCCGCTTCCTATATGTTTAATATATTCATTAAGTTTATCATCTGCTCCTAGCATATTTTGTATTTTAATAAATTGTTCTGGATCCTTTTGAAATGAAATAAATAATAAACCAGTATCAAATTGCCCTGTGCCTTCAACAACTCCATCAGCATATGAAAATGCACGTCTAAGTATTTTTGAATTTGCTTTTCTTGCTAAAAATACATGTGAATCTAATGGTAGTTTTGACATATCTACGTTGGAAAATTCATTATTACTCCCAAAAGCTGCCCCACTTTTTTTATATCTTCCAAAAGTATTTTCTTGTTCTTGAAGATTAGTTCTATCCCACGTATCTAAAAACATTTGAATTTTTCTAACAATTAAAAAAGTTCCATCTTTAAACCAATTATTTCCATCATACCAAATTTCTTTATCAAATTCTGATTTTTTTCTTGGATTAACTGTACCATCTTTAAACCCAAATAAATTTCTAGGCGTTTCCTTACTTTTAGGTAAAAATCCAGATTGTGCCCACTTAAGACTAACACTTCCTCTTGCTTTTCTAACTAAATTTCTTACTGCATGAAATGCAACTTGAGGATCATCTGCACAGACTTGTATACAAATATCTCCACCTGTCAACCCCTCTTTTAATTGATCTTTAGGAAAATGTGGTAACTCCTTAAATTCAGGAATTATCTTTTTATCTAAGCCTAATTTTTCAAAAAAAGATAAACCTAATCCAAAAGTTATACTTAAATTATTAGGTCCTTGATCAATACTTTCACCAGTATCCTTAGGTGGTAAGAAATGATTAGAAAGTTCTGGCTCTACAATTTCTCCATTTACTAATTTAGAAGAATAATCCGTCCAAAATTTAAACATTTCTCTAACATTTTCCTTATTCATATTATCTAAGTTAAGAACAGCAAAATATACATATTTTTGAGCAGGAGTTGTAATTCCTGCTTGATGCTTACCATAAAACTCTATTTTTTCACCTTCTAGTTCCTTTATATTATTATATGAATTTAAGCCAATTATTCCTAAAAATGCAATAGTAACTCCAGCACCAAATATAGCTATATTTTTTAAAATTAATTTATTTACCACAAATACTCACTCCTAATTTTTAAAATCTAAAACTTTTCCTAATTGTGCTAAAGGTTCTCCTAATTTTGTTACTGCCTCAGATAATAATCTAGTATCTTCATTACTTAATTCAGTATATGATTTATAATTTTTATCATCAACCATATACTTATCAAGTAGACTATTAACTTCCTTAAATCTCATATTTAATTCTTCAACAAGCTTTGAATCAACTTTTTCAAGTTTAGATTTAAATATTTCAAATATTTTTTCTGCCCCTTCAATATTTGCTTTAAAATCATAAAGATCTGTATGAGAATAAATCTCTTCTTCTCCTGTTATCTTAGAAGTAGAAACTTCATTTAATAAATCAACTGCACCTGTAATCATAATATCTGGTGTTACCTCCACAGTTTTAATTTTAGCCAATAATTCTTTAATATCATTAACTAAATAATCAGCATATTTTTCAGTTCCTTTTGTTGTATTTTCTATCCATAAAATTTGTTCTATTTTATGAAATCCACGCCATCCTTCTTCAGTATTATTTTCTTCTTTAAAATCAACTAATCTAAAATCTATATTTACATCAGATTCTCCAAAGCTTTCTGCTATTGGCTCACTTCTTTCATAAGCCATACGTATTAAAGGATACATTTTTTTAGCTTTTTCTAAATTACCCGATTTTAAAACTTCAGAAAATTTTTCTGTATCTTTTAAAAGCATATTAATTTGTTCTTCTACAAATTCTTTATACTCATTAGTTTCTTTACTTAAATCTAATTTATTTTCACTAACTTCAATTTGAGTATTATCATTATTCAATTTATTTTCTCCACATGATGTTAAAATAAAAGTACAAGCTATTAATGCTAATGCAATTTTTTTCATTATTACCTCCAAAATTTAATTTTACTTATTGATTATACTCATATTTTTTGAAATTGTAAAGAAAAAATATTTTTTATACAAAATACTTTGGTATACAAAGTATTTTTGGGCGTATATTAAAAGGATTACCTCTAATTAGAAATAATCCTTTAATTTTTATGATTTTTTATTAAATACTATATCTATAGGACATCCTTCAAAACCAAAATATTCTCTTAAATTATTCTCTATATATCTCTTATATGAAAAATGTACTAAATCTGGGTTATTAGCAAAAAATACAAATCTTGGTGGAGCTTGACCTATTTGAGTTCCATAATTAATCTTAACAGATCTTCCTTTTCTTGTAGGAACTGGATTTTTAGCCATCAATTCCTCCAACACTTGATTAAGTAGACCTGTTGATATTTTCTTATTATATTCTTCATCTATATATTTAACTTGATCTATTATATTTATAGTTCTTTTACCAGTTAAAGCAGATATTGTAACTATAGGAACATAATCCAAGAATGGAAGATCTGCTTTTACAAGATCTGTAAATTCCTTAACTGTTTTATTATCTTTTTCTATTAAATCCCATTTATTAATAGCTATTATCATAGGTTTTTTTTCTTCATAAATTAAACCTGCTATTCTTTTATCTTGCTCTGTTAATAATTCAGTTGCATCAAGCATAAGAACACATACATTAGCCCTTTGTATAGCTTTTATTGCTCTTAATACAGAATAATATTCTATATCATCTTCAACCTTAGATTTTTTCCTAATTCCTGCAGTATCTATTATAGTATATAAATCACCATTATATTTAAAACTTGAATCTATAGAATCACGTGTTGTTCCTGCTATATCACTTACTATATTTCTTTCTTTATTAAGTATTTTATTTACAAAAGATGATTTTCCTGCATTAGGACGTCCTAAAACAGCTATTGCTAAACCTTCCTCTTCCTTTTTTTCATAATTTACCGGGAATTTATCAACAGCTGCATCTAAAAGATCTCCAAGATTAACTTTATGCTCTGCTGATATTGCTATAACATCTTCAAATCCTAAAGAATAAAATTCAAACATGTTATCTTTTTCTTTCATATAGTTATCTATCTTATTAACGGCAACTACTACTTTTTTATTTTGTTTTCTTAATATACTTGCTATATCCTCATCAACAGCTGTTATACCAGCTTTTCCATCTACAAGAAAAATTATTGAATCAGCTTCATCTATAGCAACTTTAGCTTGATCTTTAACTTTTTGCATAATATAGTCATTACTACGTGGTTCAAGTCCTCCAGTATCTACTAATAGAAACTTTTTACCTGACCATTCTGTTTCTCTATATAGTCTATCACGAGTTACTCCCTCTTCATTTTTAACTATAGATAATCTATCACCTATAAGCTTATTAAAAAGTGTAGACTTCCCTACGTTAGGTCTTCCGACTATTGCTACTATCATCACTACCTCCTATCATAATTTAATTATTATTATATCATTAATTCTTTCTAAAGAATCTATCAATTCATTATTTATTAAAATTTTAACACTTACACGCTCATTATACATTTTTTCTAATACTTCTATACTATTTTTTTCAAAAAATGTATCCATATCTTTAGATTTTGAATAATCATAATCTAATAAATATATACTTTTTTCAATATATTCAACTATACCTGCTTCATTTATTGCAATTTTTGCACATTTTGCATAATTTCTAATTAATCCCCCTGCTCCTAATTTAATACCCCCAAAATATCTAGTTGCAATAATAACAACATTTGAAACATCTAACCTAGTTATTATTTCTGCCATAGGTTTACCTGCAGTATTTAGAGGTTCTCCACAATCATTATACTTAAAATATTCTTGACCATTTTCTATTACTTTATAAGCATATACATTATGAGTTGCATCTGGATGTATAGTATTTATATAATCTATATACATTTGTGCATCTTGAACTGTACTTACAGGCTTAATATGTCCTAAAAATTTAGATTTTTTTTCTATAAACTCTATAGTTAATTCTCTACTTACAGTTTTCATAAAATTCCAAACCAATAAAATATAGCATTAGAAATACCTATAAATATATTAAATTTATCTAAGAAATATATATAGGCAAACAGTATAATAATATAATAATTGTTAAGAGTTAATAATATTCTTTGTAAATTAATATCAGAATAAAAAAGTATTAAATTAGAAAAATCTGAATGTAATCCTATAGGTAAAATTTCTATAAGTAATAAAGATAAACTCATAAAAAATATTCTTAAAAAGATATTTAACAATTTGCTTATTAAAACTTCGTTAGAAATTATTAATCCTATATATTTACACGCCAATAAAGACAATACAATTAATATAATATATATAACGAAATTTGATAATGTAATAAGTATTCTTGCTTTATTTGCATTTTTAGAAATTTTAAAATTATAATTTAATCTGTTTTGCGGGAATATAATTATAGGAAATCTAATAATCAAAAAAATTATTAAAAATAAGGCATCTTCTTTCCTAATTTGTCTTAAAGGATTAAGACTAGATGTCTTATAATAAAGTATTTCATCATCACCTAAAAAATATGCTATATAAGATTTAAAAACATTTCTTAAGGTTATTATTAATGCATAAGATATAAGTATACCTATAGTTTGAATTATAAAATGTGTATTAGAAAAATATATTATGCAAGCTATTATTATACTTAATATTATAAAGGCTAAGTCCAATTTATCAAATTTTTTAGTCATTACTTGATGCCTCTATTAAAAGATCTAAAGTTTGAGAGTAACTATATCCCCTACTTAAAGTTGATTTAGGTAATAATGAATTTTTAGTCATACCTGGTAAAGTATTAATTTCTAAAAAGTATGCCTTATTATCTACTAAAATATAGTCTACTCTTGCATATCCTTTACATTTTAATGATTTATATACTTTTTTAGTAAAATCATCTATTTCATTTTGTAATTCTTTTTCAAATTCATGAACATATTCAAGAGCACCACCATTTTCATATTTCGATTTATAATCAAAAAAAGTGTCTTTAAGTGGTTCTATTAAAAGAGTAGGAAATACTTCACCTTTAATTATTGGTACAGATATCTCTACACCTGTCATTACTCTTTCAACTAAAGCTTCATCATCTATTAAAAATATTTCCTCAAGCCCTTTTTCAAATTCTGTTTGATTAGAAGCAAAATTAATACCTATACTTGAACCTCCACTATTAGGTTTAAGTATTACTTTCTCTCCAAGATTCAAATCAGAAAAATTTAAAATTTCGCCTTTTTTTATACTTATTCCATCAATTACTCTTACACCACTATTTTTAACTATTAATTTAGATATATTTTTATCCATAGACATAGCACTTGATAGTACTCCACATCCTGAATAAGGTATATTCATAGTATCTAATATTGCTTGAACACGTCCATCTTCTCCAAATATACCATGTAAAGCTATATATACAAAGTCTATATTCATATCTCTTAATTTAAATATATCTTCTGCCTTTTCTAATTCAAGTCCTACAACATCATATTTATTCTTATCTAGATTATTAATTATTTCCTTACCCGTATTTATAGAAACTTCTCTTTCACTTGATATTCCACCATAAACTACTGCAACTCTCATTAATCTATCACCTTTTTCATAGCATCTACCACAGGTTGAAAAGCTATTCTATTTTCTTCATTAAGATTCATTAATGTTTCATGCATTTCTAAAATATATTTAGATTTTTCTTTCATATTTGATAAATCTTCTCCTTCAACTTTTTTAATATTCAAAAAGTCTATATCTTCATTTATCACATCACAAAATTTGTCTATACCTGTCTGTTTCAATAAAGTATATGCCTCCTTACTTGGATTAAGTATGATAAATTTTTGAGATTTTTGAGTTTTTAAATCTACTACAAATTTAGCAACTAAACCTAAAAAAGTAGAATCCATATATTCAAGTTCTGACATTTCAAAACTCAAAGTTTTAATATCTTTAAATATACTTTCTATATAATCAGATAAAATTTTAGAATTTTTCATAGTAGCTTTTCCTATTATTTTAAATATATATCTTCCATCTAGGTTAATATATTTAAATTCATTATTCATATTTAACTACCTCACTTATGTTATTAAATTCATATTTTTCTCCACAAAAACTACAAACTATTTCTATATTTCCATCTTCTTTTATCATATCTTCCAACTCTTTAGTAGACACCGCACTCATTAAAGCTCTTGCCATATATTCTTTATTACAATCACACTCAAATTTAATTTCATTTGTATCTAATATTTTAATATCCTCAATTTTAGGTAATTTATTATAAGGAAGGCCCTTATACTTATTTTCATTTTCAAATAATTCTATATCATTTTCAAAAATTAAATGAGCTATTCTTTCTAAAGAAAAATTATGTTCTAACATTTTAGTTATAGAAGTTAATCTATTTAATTTTTCTAAAACAAAATTAAATACTTCTTCATCTCCATTAGGTAATAACTGTATCAATAATCCTGAACTTCTTGAAAAATTTGTATTCTCATCATAACTAACAGAAGTAATTAATATAGACTTAGTTTGAGCTGACATTTCATAATATTCATTCATTGCAAGCTCTAATAAATTATCCTTAATTTTAAATACAGAATTATAAGGATTTTTTAAACCGTAATCTATCATAATTTGTAATGTTCCATCATTTAAAGAATAAAGTTTATTTATTTCATCTTTATCATTATTTTTTATTGCATCTAAAAGTTTAAAATGTTTTTCTTTATCTATATTTACTTTTACAGCAACATTTGCATTAGAAGTCGTTTTAGCTATTACACTACTTAAAGATCCTTCAGTTTTTAAAGTAATACTTGAACGTGTATTACTAGATTTAATATCTTGTGCTAATATAGCTGCCAATGTTGTTAACTTAGCTATTCTTTCTGAATAAATTAAATCTGGTTTTATTCTTTCAAATACTTCCTTAACTAAATCTGTTGTATCTAATATTTCAAATTTTAAACTTTTACTTATTCCACGTAATATCATTTTATACTCCATTCATATTTGTTAATGTTGAGAAATATGATCCAAATATATCATCAATATTTTCTTTTCTTAATAATATTTTATAACTATCTCCACTTTTTTCCATTAAAAATTGGCTCAATATTGTTTTTTTAGGTAAATTAGGTTTTTTCAATATATTTGATAATGATTCTGATATATTTATATTTTTTTCTCCATTAAATGTCTTTCTAAATATATCCTTATATACTAAATTAAAAATGTTTGCTACATCTATATTTGTTATATTAACATTTACTACTATACTTCCATCTTCTCTAGTAGTACTATTTTCTACTTTATATTCCATATTTGAAAATAAGGCTTCTATAAACAGTTGTTTAGATTCATTATCAGATTTGATTAAAGCAGAATCCAATAATTCTGGATTTATCAAATACTTTTTAGATTCTTCTAAATTATATTGCTTAACATCACCTAAAAATTTATTCACTACTCCTTCAGGACTTTGCCTACAAGAGAAGAGAAATATGAAACTTATAAAAATCAAAAAAAATCTTTTCATAGTCACCTCACCTTTTTTATTTACTCATACTATTATACAACAATTTATCTTAAAAGTATACCATAAAAGAAAAAGTATTATATCTTTTTTTATAAATTTAAAAGGAACTATGTCTTATTAAATAAGACATAATTCCTTAAGTAATATTTTTATTTTAACATTTTATTTAATACTGTAAAGTATTTCTAAAACTTCTTTTTCAAATACTTCTAATTTTTCTTTTGAAACTGATTCAACATTATCTTTAACATAAATGTATAATTTAATTTTTGGTTCAGTTCCAGATGGTCTTAATGTATACCAACTTCCATCTTCATAAGCAAATTTAATAGCATCTGTTTTTTCTATATCAATTTTTGATTTTTCTCCAGTAATTAAATTTGTTTTTTCTTGAACATTATAGTCTGTTATTTCAACAAGTTTAGTTCCTTTAATTTCTCTAGGGAATATATTTCTAAATTCAACCATCATTCTTTTAATTCTCTTTTGACCTTCTAAACCTTCAAGAACAACAGATATTCCTTTTTCTTTATAATATCCAAACTCTTCAAATAATTCTTTTAATACATCTATTAAAGTTTTTCCTTGCTTTTTATAATATGCTGCCATTTCAGTTAACATAAGAGCAGAACTTACTCCATCTTTATCTCTTAAGAATGTACCTATGTTATATCCTATACTTTCTTCATATCCAAAAATATAATTTTTTTCTTTTGAAACTTCATATTGATTAGCTATAGCACAAATATTTTTAAATCCTGTTAATACATTTATCACTTCTATTCCATATTTATTTGCTACAGCTTGCCCCATTTCTCCAGTAACTATAGATTTAACTATAACTGGATTACTTGGGAATATATTTTTTTCTTGCATAGTTGAAACTATATAATTTATTAAAAGAACTCCTGTTTGATTACCGTTTAAAGCTACTATTTCACCTTTATGCATTACTTCAACAGCTAATCTATCACAATCAGGATCTGTCGCTATTAAAATATCTGCATCAACGCTATGTGCTAATTTTTCAGAATATTCAAAAGCTTTTAAATCTTCTGGATTAGGATAAACAAGTGTTGGGAAAGTTCCATCTGGTAATTCTTGTTCCTTAACTACATATACATTTTTATATCCTTTTCTTTCAAGAACTGTTCTTACAGGTATATTTCCAGCTCCATTTAAAGGAGTATACACAAGTTTAATACTCATATCTAATTCATCACTTGTTCTTAAAGATGTATTCATAACTTCAGTATAAAATGCTTCATCAACTTCTTTACCTATTATTTTTAATAGTCCCTTTTCTATAGCTTCTTCACGTGTTAAATTTACATAAGTATCAAATATATCAAGTTTAGCTATTTCATTAAATACTGCATCTGAAATATTTGATTTTATTTGTGATCCTTCTTCCCAATAAACCTTATATCCATTATAATCTTTAGGATTATGGCTTGCTGTTATATTTATACCAGATATACATTTATAGTATCTAATAGTATATGAAAGTTCTGGAGTTGGTCTTAAACTTTCAAAAAGATAAGCTTTAATTCCGTTGCTTGCCATTACTAAAGCAGCCAATTCTGCAAATTCTGGAGAAAATATTCTACAATCATGTGCAAAAGCAACACCTTTATCCATTGCTTCTTGTCCGAAACTTTTAATAACATTAGCTAAAGCTTGAGTCGCACGAGCTATTACATATTTATTCATTCTATTAGTTCCTGCTCCAAGTTTCCCTCTTAATCCTGCTGTTCCAAACTCCAATTCTTGATAGAATCTATCTTCAATTTCATCACTATCATTTGCTATTTTCTCTAATTGTTTTCTTAAATCTTGGTCTAAACCTTCATAATTTAACCACTCATTATATTTAGTCATATAATCCATTTTATCCTCCTTATAAATAACTAGCTGGATTTACATAATTTACACCTTTTCTAACCTCAAAGTATAAATTAGGTTCTTTTGTTATACTTTCTCTTCCCAAAGTACCTATAACTTGTCCTTTTGTAACTTTTGTTCCACTTGCAACTTTTACAGAAGCAAGATTTCCATAAACTGTTATAAAAGTACCGTGATCTATCATTATTACAGCTCCCAATCCTTTTAACGAACCTGAATAAAGTACACTTCCTGTATCAGATGCTTTAACACTTTGTCCTAAACTTCCTCTAATTTCTATTCCTTTACTTACTATACCTGGTCCTTTTTCTTCTCCATATCTTACAACTATATTCCCATTTATAGGCATAATAAATTGTCCTGTTCCTTTAACAACTTCAGGAATTTTTGTAATTGCTGTATTAGTATTATTAGAATTAGAAGAGGCATTTGTAGTATTATTTTTAGCAGCATTAGCCTTAGCTGCTTGTTCTGCTCTTTTTCTAGCTTCTTCTTCTCTTTTCTTAGCAGCTGCTATAATAGCACTAATTTGTTGATTCAGTCTTTTCTTTTCAGCTATTAAATTATCATTAGTTTTTTCAATTTTTTTATTTTCATTTTTAAGAGAACTTTGAATATACTGTAAATTTTTAATAGCATGATCTTTTTTATCTTTAGCTAATCTCAATTCTGATCTTTTAGCTTCTAATTCTTTTTTAGTTTTTTCTACAGCTCTAGCCTTAGCTTCTTTTTCACTCTTAGCTTTTTCTTCATTTTTCTTTTGTACTTCAACTTGTGATTTATATGATTCTATAGTTTTTATTTTATTTTGTTCTTGGCCTAATATTTTATTTAAATCATGTTGTTTTTTAGTGTTTTGAGCCGTATTTAAAGATTTAGTAACTACATTAGAGTTCAAAACCTTATTCCAAACTTTTATTTTATTTTTATAATTTGTTTTACCTTCAGTAATTTTTTGAGTGCTATCTTCTATTTTCTTAATACTTTCATTTATTTCTTTAGTACTCTTACCTATACTTTGTAAAAGTGCTACATATTCTGCTTCTATAGCATCAAATTCTTTTTGTAATTTATTTATTAAAGTATTAAGATTTGCAATTTCCTTTTTAACTACTGCTTCATCTTTTTGAGCTGTACTAATTTTTGTATTATTAGTATTAATTTTATTAGTATTAGCCTTAACTTGAGAATCAATTTGAGTAATTCTCTTTTGATTTTTTTCTATACTTGCAGAATTTGAAAAAGATAGTAATGAGAATATACTTAAAAATAGTATACTTTTCTTCATTTTAATCCTCCTTACCTGTTTCTTCAAATTCACTCGTATCAGTATTTGAATGTATCATATTTTTTAATTTTTCTATTTCTGTTAACTCTTCAACGTCTCTTATTTCTTCTTTAGCTTCATTAACATTCTCTTCTTCTACAGTTTCTTCAACTTGTTCAAAAGCTTCTTCTATTTCTTCAGCTTCTAATTTATATAATTTTTCATAATAAGATATTCTAAAGTATTTACCTAATAAAACATAATTAATAATTAAAGAAAGAAGTATAGTTAAAAGTATAACCACTAATAAAACTTGTATTTCTTGATTCATAGGTGCTATTTGTACATCTTCACCAAAAGCAGTTCTAACTAATCCTATAGCATTTTCTCTTATATATGTATATGCAAAATAACTTATCGCACCTGATATTAATATATTAACAACTGACTCAACAAAGAAAGTAGTTCTAATAAATAATTTAGATTTACCCTTTATTAAATTACTGTATATTTCAGTTTTTCTTGTCTTAACATTAGATATAGATATAGTATATATCATAATAAATGCAAATACTGCTAAAGATATACTTGCATATTTAATAAATGAATCAAGTCCATTACTAAAATTAAATGTTTGAGTTATTACATCTTCTCTTAAATCAATAGAACTTACTTCACTTAAAGACTCTAAATCTACTCTTAAATTATCTACATTAGTTCCTTTTTTTATATATAGAAAATAAGAATCTTCTAAAGGATTATCTTCACTACTTAATTCAACATTTAATTCTTTGGCAATGTTATCAAGGGCTGTTTGCTTAGAAACATATTCTATAGATGCTATCCCTTCTAAATTTTTAACCTTATTTTCAAATTCCGTTCTCTTTTCATCTTCTAAATTATTTACATATATTATAGCTTGATTTGAACTTTCTGCCTTAATTCTATATATATTAAGATTTATAGCTCCAAATAAAAACATATTTATTAATGTAAAAATTAAAACTAATGATATCAATGAAGAAAAGAAAGTCCCCAATTCTGTTTTTATATTATCCCAAACCCCTCTTATCAACTTATTCAACATTTTTCCTCCTGAAACTATATGTTTTTAAGAACTAATTCCACTAAATTATCAGCTCTTAAACCATATTTATCTAACATAACATTTCCATCAGCACTTTGACCAAATATATCATTTATTCCGTGTCTAATAACTTTTACAGGATTTACTGATGAAAGATACTCACTAACTGCACTTCCTAGCCCACCTATAACTGAATGTTCCTCACTAGTTATAACTAATTTACATTCACGTGCTGCTTTTAAAACTACTTCTTCATCTAAAGGTTTGATTGTAGACATATTTATTACTCTTACACTTATACCTTTATCTTTTAATATTTCTTGTGCTTTTAAAGCTTCCCCTACTAAAAGTCCTGTTGCTATAATAGCTACATCTGTTCCTTCAGTTAAAGTACTAGCTTTACCTATTTCAAATTTATAATCTTCTGTATATATATCAGCAACTGGTAATCTCCCCAATCTAACATATACTGGACCTTCATATTCTGCTGCAGCAAAAATAATTTTTTCTGTTTCCATTGCATCTGCTGGTTGTAGAACGACCATACCAGGTATAGCACGCATTAAAGCTATATCTTCAACTGATTGATGTGATCCTCCATCTTCACCTAATGATATTCCTGCATGTGTAGGACAAATTTTAACATTTAATTTAGGATATGCTACTGAGTTTCTTATTTGATCAAAAGCACGTCCTGCTGCAAACATAGCGAAAGTTGATGCAAATGGTATTTTACCAGTACTTGCAAGTCCTGCAGATGTTCCTATTAAATTCGCTTCTGCTATACCTACATTAATATGTCTTTGTGGAAATTCTTTTTGAAAAAAAGTTGTCATAGTTGATTTAGATAAATCAGCCTCCAATACTACAACTTTATCATTTTCTTTACCTAATTTTACTAACGCCTCTCCATAGGCTTGTCTTGTAGCTTTCATATTATCCTCCTATTTTAATTCTTCCATAGCTTTTTCAAATTCTTCTTTATTAGGTGCTTTACCATGCCAACCTGCATTATTTTCCATAAATGAAACACCTTTACCTTTAACTGTTTTTGCTATAATAACTGTTGGTTTACCTTTAGTATTACGAGCTTCCTCTAAAGATTTTCTAATTTCTTCAAAATTATGACCATCAATATTAATTACGTGCCAATTAAATGATTTAAATTTATCAGTTAAAGGTTCAACAGGCATTACTTTAGATACATTACCATCTATTTGTAAATCATTTGAATCAACTATAGCAACTAAATTATCTAACCCAAAATGAGGTGCAGACATAAATGCTTCCCAAACTTGTCCTTCTTGTAATTCTCCATCTCCTAATATTGCATATACTCTAAAATTATCATTTGAAATTTTTGCTGATATTGCCATTCCTTGAGCTGCTGATAAACCTTGACCTAAAGAACCTGTAGACATATCTATTCCAGGTAATTTTTTAAGATCTGGATGTCCTTGAAGAGGTGATCCAAATTTTCTTAATTCTGTTACTAAAGATTTATCTACATAACCTTTTTCCATTAAAGTTGCATATATTGCAGGAGCAGCATGACCTTTAGATAATACAAATCTATCTCTTTTAGGTGCTCTTGCATCAGTTGGATCTAAATTCATTTCTTCAAAATATAGAACTGTTAATAAATCTGCTATAGAAAGTGATCCTCCAGGATGTCCAGATTTTGCATGATATACCATTTCCACAATATTTCTCCTAATTTTTTTTGAAATTTCTTTTAATTCTAAAATTTCCATAAATTCCTCCTATATTTCACTTTTTTTTAAACAATAACAAATAAATGATATAACTAAAAATACTAAAGCAACAAATAATGTTGAAATTATACCATATTTAGTTGCGCCTCCATTAATAGTCCCCACTGTTAATAATAATGTTGTTGTAACAATTTGAACAAGCATAGCAAGCTTTAAGAATAATCCTTGTATCCCAAACATCATTCCTTCTATTCTTAAGTTATCTCTTTCATATATCTTATTAGAAATTTCACTTAGCATTGCTGGTGGGAAAATAAAGGCTGACCCACTTACACCCATACCAACAATAACAAAAGAAAGATAAAATATATATATATTTTGTTCTCCAAATAATATTAATAAAACTGTACCTAAAAATATCAATAATAAATCTAATAACATAATTTGTTTATACTCATATTTTTCACATAATTTTTTTGTAATAGGGAAAAATATAGCTGAAACCAAGAAAAGTAAAGCTGTTGGTATCATAGAAGCCTTTTCTGGTTGCCCTAATATTCCCGTAACATAATATATTATAGAATTACGTATTATATTAAATCCAGAAAAGAAAAAGAAAAAGCCTATAAAATATAGTAATATCTCTTTATTTTTTAGGTATGAAAGCGATTTAGAAAATGCAATATGTTCATTATTATCTACTGCATTTGCATTTTTTGTTTCTTTTACACCTATTATAGAAATCAGAACAAATATTCCTGAAATAACAGAAAATATTGTAACCATAATACGCATAGCTAAATCAAAACTATAACCTTTTTTTATTAAAATATCTAGTACCAAAGAACTAAATATTAAAGGTATCGCTGTAAAAACTAATCTAAATACAGATTGTATTGTTGATAAATTCAATCTTTCTTTTTTACTAGAAGATAAATCTGCAAGAAGTGCATTATATGGACCTCCTACTAATGTATATCCTGTAAAATATACACTACCAACAACTGATAAGTATATAGTTGAAATTACAATTGAATTACTTATTGGAAAGAAAAATAGTATAGTTGAAACAACTAAAGGAAGCAATCCAACTAACATATATAAAGATCTTCTTCCAAACTTAGATCTTGAATTATCTGAAAGATAACCTACCAAAGGATCTGTAATAGCATCAACTAAACGCATTATAAAGAAAGCTAAAACAAGCATAGATACAGGTATTATAGGTTTAATTCCGTATTTTTCTATAGTAGTTGATGAAGGTAGATAAAAGTATTGTACCCACTGATTAAATATTTGATCTAACATAAAATATCCAACACCTAGACCATAAAAAATATATGTTGATTTATTTAATTTTTTACTCATGTAGTCTCCTTTATTTGGTAATTTATTACATTATATTTTAACATATTTTAATTGAAATTCAAAAAGTTTTGAATTGAATTAGTATATTCCCATTTATACTGAAGATATATCCTTACATGTTGTCCTTTTCTAAAAGCTTTAAACTGTGGCTTAATAATATCTTCACCATTTAATATTCTAGATTTAATTTTTTCATATTCATCATTTATTATATAATATGGTGTTACTTCATCTTTTTCTGATTGTAATATTAATGTAGGTACTAATCCTAATATTACAGATAATCTTAATTTATATAACATATCATCTATTCTACGATTAAATATAGAATGTATATATTCTACAAAAAATCTAGGTATTTTTATTTTACCAATTTTTGAATTTATAAGTAGTATTTGTTTTACATTTGATACAGGAGAATCAAGTATCAATTTTTCTATACATATATCTTCATTTTTCAATTCCTCTTTATATAAATAAGGAACTAAAGCTGAACCCATACCACCTTGAGAAAATCCATAAAGAATAAAATTCTTAGTATCAAATTTTTCCTTTAACATTTTAACTGTATTAAATATATCTCTTGCAAAATAATAACCAAAAGCTGTCCTTGACTCATCTGATTTTCCTGAATTTCTTAAATCTGGTAAAAATATATTATATTTATCATCTAATTGCATATCTTTA
Source organism: uncultured Streptobacillus sp. (assembly GCA_963539215.1). Classification (GTDB taxonomy): domain Bacteria; phylum Fusobacteriota; class Fusobacteriia; order Fusobacteriales; family Leptotrichiaceae; genus CAURNT01. The sequence goes on from CAUTJT010000007.1 coordinate 62,800, forward strand.
AAAAGTTGTAAAAACTTCAAACTAAATATTCTATTGTTATTTCTTCCATGTGATATAATTATAGTTTTAGTAGCACCTTCAACAGGTATATACCAGCCAAATAAATTTATATCATCAGATTTATACTCTATCTCAAAAAAATCCATATCAAAAGAACTAGGAGAGTATTTACCACATATAAATCTATTTTTACTTTTCATTACATCATTAAGTGATTTTTCTAAAGAAACTCTTTTATATAGTTCTATTTTATTTATAAATAGTTTTGTTAACCCAAACATCAATTTTCCCCTTTCAAATATACTACATTTAATTTTTCTTTATCTTTTTTTAACAATTCATATAATAAAAAAGCGTTTTTTTCAATTTTTATCTTATGACTTAAAACATTTTTTTCTATGTCCTTCCAATTAACAAAAATAGGAAAATGCTTATCTTTAAGACTTTTAATTAAAGATCTTCCTCTATCATTCATAGCAAGTACTCTAACATACTCTATTTCTGATTTTTTATCTATATCTTCTTTTCGTATATCAAGTAAAAGATTTAAGATTAATCTTTTAATTCTATTTTTGCTTATATTTTTAGAAAGCATCTTATCAAAAAATTCTTCACTAGTAACAACCATCAAATTTTTATATATTCTATTATATATACTATCATTATAATCATATACTTTTATTATTTCATTCTTTGATTTAACATTGAATATATATTTAAAAATTTCAAAAATCTTTTCATCAATACTTTTAAAATTAATATTTTTAGTATCCAAAATCCTTTTAGTATTATTAGGAATTAATTCATTTATATCATATTTATTATAATTTTTTCTAATAAAACTTGCTGAGGCTATATTCCCAATTACTTCCTCTCCATTATATTCAACATTTTTTCTTTTAATAGGATAATATTTCAATTTCATTGAATTTTCTATTATAGATTTAATATATGATATAGCTAATATATTATTAGATTTATACCAATTTTCATATCCAAATTCTTGAAGAATTTTCTGATGCGAACTTGTATAACTAAACCCCTGTTTTTGTAATTCTTTTAATTTTAATAAATAATTCTCTGTTTTTTGCAATTCTATTACTTTAATAAAACTTTTTAAATTATCACTTTCTACTCCAAAAACTTGAACTTCAACTCCAAGCAACTCTAAAATTTTAGTTGAAAAAATCGCAAAAACTTCTGCATTCTGTATAGAATAATAACAAGGAAGCTCAACTACTAAATCATATCCATTTTCTATAGCAATAACTGATTTCTCAAATTTATTCAAAATAGAAACTTCTCCTCTTTGTACAAAATTACCACTAACAACTGCTACCTTAATATTGGGCTGCATTTCAATAATTTTATCTATTTGATATTTATGTCCATTATGAAACGGATTAAATTCAGCAACTACACCTATATTCATATTTTTTAGCATAACCACCTCCATTGTATATAGTATACCAAAAAAAAGGAAAAAATTAAACTAAAAGGAATTTTAATTAAAATAAAAGAGGACTAAAGTCCCCTATTATTCATGTATCTGATCACAATGACACGTTGTGCAATTATGATCTACTATATCACATTTAATTTTAGTTTTAATATAGTGCATTATCATATCTTTGCTTGGAACTCCTTCTGTTATTAAAAAGTAAGTTTTCTCCCAAAGTCCATCTTCTGCTTCTATATTTTTAAATTCTTTTTTTATTAATCTTGATGTAGAACTTTTATAAGCATTAATAAACTTAGAAATTTCACTTTTAGGGTGAGCTTTAAATTTGATATGCATATGATCTACTTCATAACTATAGTCATAAATCTCTATTAAATAAGGTTTAGACAATTGTTTGAATTTTTCTATATTGAAATTTGCTATTTCATCATTAAATATTGGCATTCTATTTTTTGTAACTAATACCAATTGATAATATAAAGCAAATACAGAATGATTATTTCCATATATTTCCATTTTAATTTTCCTTTACTAATAATGTGGCTAACAATTTTTTATTATCATAAGCATAAGCTCCTCCGATAACTACAGAATCCAAAGGATTCTTAGGAATATTAACCTTAACATTAACGCTATTTTCTATTAATTTATCAAAATTTTTAATTAAAGAACCCCCTCCAGTTAAAATTATACCATTATCTAATATATCAGATGATAATTCTGGAGGACATTTACTTAAAACTTCTCTAACAGATCCTAATATATCTTTAAGTGAAACTATTATAGCTTCTTGAATTTCATTAGAAGATATACTTTTTTCAACAGGACTCTTAGTAGCTATATCTAAGCCTTTTATTATCATAGTTTCATTTTCTGATTCTGGAACTTTTATAGCTGTAGCCAAGTTTTTTTTAATATTTTCAGCTGTTTTTTCCCCAATATTTATACCAAGATTATTTTTAACATATTTAACTATATCTTCATCTAATCTATTACCTGCTATTCTTATCGATTTAGAAACAACTATTTCATCAAGAGATAATATAGCAATATCAGTAGACCCTCCTCCTATATCAATTACTATATTCCCATTAGGATGTGATATATCAATACCTGTCCCCATAAGAGCAGCACGTCCTTCTTCTATCAGAAAAATTCTTTTAGCATCATCTATAGAATTAAATAAAGCACGTCTTTCTACTGTCGTAACCTCAATAGGAACACATATTATTACCTCAGGTTTAAATAATGAATAGCCATAAAGCTTTTTCATAAATATAGAAAGCATTAAACGAGTAGAATCAAGATCTGATATTACACCATCTCTAAGTGGTTTTATTACTTCTATACTATCTGGATTTTTACCCAACATACTTCTTGCTTCTTTGCCAACAGCAACAACTTCACGAGTTTTCTTATCTATAACTATAACTGATGGTTCATTAAGTACTATTTTTCTTTTTTGTTTATCATAAAATAAGATATTTGATGTACCTAAATCTATTGATATTTGTTTTTTTACTCTAAAAAAATTTAAAAATTTATTAAACATATTATATACTTAATAATTCTTTTTCTTTTTTAGTTAATAATTCATCAATAGAAGCAATTACCTTATCAGTTAATTTTTGTATTTTATCTTCAGTTTGTTTCAATTCATCTTCAGTTATTTCTGAATCTTTTTCTAGTTTTCTAACTTTATTATTAAAATCTTTTCTAATATTTCTTGCTGCTACCTTACCTTCTTCTGCTTCTTTTTTAGCAAGTTTTACATATTCTTTTCTTCTTTCTTCAGTAAGTTCAGGTACTACAAGCCTAATAATTTTACCATCATTTGAAGGAGTGAATCCAATATTTGCTGCAAGTATAGCTTTTTCTATAGTTGGTATTAAAGATTTATCCCAAGGATCTATAACAAGTAATCTTGCTTCTGGAGCAGACACTGTTCCTACTTGATTTAAAGGTGACATTTGACCATAATAATCAACTGTTACACCATCTATCATAGAAACATTAGCACGCCCAGCTCTAATATGTGAAAATTGATTTTTTGTACTTTCTAAAGTTTTCCCCATTTTTTCTTCTAATTCTAATAATAATTCATCTAACATATTTACTCCCTCTTTATTTATTATATACTTTTGTTCCTATATTTTCTCCATTTACTAATTTATTCATATTACCTTCTTTTAAAGCATTGAATACAACTACTGGCATATTATTTTCTCTACATAAAGAAAGTGCAGTAGCGTCCATAACTTGTAAATTTTGTGTTAATGCTTCAGTAAATGTAATATCTTCATACTTAATGGCATCATCATATTTAGCCGGATCTTTATCATATATACCATCAACTTTAGTTCCCTTAGCTAATACATCTGCATTTATTTCTATAGCTCTCAATGCACCACCTGAATCTGTTGTAAAATATGGACTTCCAACACCTGCTGCAAATATTACAACTCTCCCTTTTTCTAAGTGTCTAATAGCACGTCTTCTAATATATGGTTCTGCAACTTGTGGCATAGATATTGCAGTTAAAACTCTTGTAGGAACTCCATATTTTTCTATCATTGTTTGAAGTGCAAGTGCATTCATAACTGTAGCAAGCATTCCCATTGTATCTCCTGTAGATCTATCCATTCCTGCTTTTTCACCAAGTTTTCCTCTGAATATATTTCCTCCACCTATTACTATTGCAAGTTCAGCACCTTGACTATGTATTTGTTTTATTTGTTTTGCAAAACTATCTAAAACTTCATCTGAATATCCAAAATTTTTATCCCCTGCAAGTGCCTCACCACTTAATTTAAGTAATATTCTTTTATACTTTAACATGAATTTCCTCCATTTATTAAGAAAGAGTTTAATAATATTAAACTCTTTCCAATATATCTATTTATTTTGAACTTGCTATTTGTGCTGCAACTTCTGCTGCAAAATCTGTTTCTTCTTTTTCTATTCCTTCTCCAACTTTAAATCTAAAGAATGAAATTATTTCAGCTGGTGCCATGAATTCTTTAATAGAAACTTTATCATCTCTTACATATTTTTGTTCAAGTAATGTATTTTCTTCATAGAATTTTCTCATTTTACCATCTAATATTTTTTCAATTATAGCTGCTGGTTTACCTTCTTGCTCTAATTGATGTCTAGCTATTTCTTTTTCTCTTTCTAAATCATCAGCAGTTACTTCTTCTCTTCTTAAGTAAGATGGATCCATAGCTGCTATATGCATTGCTACTCCATGAGCTTTTTCTATATTCTCATCAGTTTTTTCACCTTTAACATTAACTAAAACTCCAATTTTACCACCTAAGTGAATGTAGTTAACTACAAATCCTTCAGTTTCAACTAAAGCTAATCTTCTAATGTTTAAATTTTCTCCTATTTTAGCTATTAATTCAGTTAATTCAGATTCTACAGTTCCTCCATTTAAAGCTAATGCTTTTAATTCTTCTACTGTAGATGGTTTTTTATCTAAAGCTAATTCAACTAAAGTATTACCAAAAGCTACGAAATCAGCATTTTTAGCAACGAAGTCAGTTTCAGAGTTAAATTCTAAAATTACTCCTACATTTCCTTTTTCTCCACCAAATACTAATCCTTCTGCCGCTACTCTTCCTGATTTTTTAGCTGCTTTAGCTATACCTTTTTCTCTTAACCAATCTATTGATTTTTCAATATTAGCATCATTTGCTTCTAAAGCTTTTTTACAGTCAAGCATTCCTGCTCCTGTTCTTTCTCTTAATTCTTTTATTGCTGCTGCAGATACTGCCATACTAATAACCTCCACTTTCTATTATTCTAATTCTTCTTTTTCAACTACGAAATTTTCTTCTAAAACTTCAGCAGTTTCTAATTCAGTATTAGCAAATTCTTCTTGTCCTCCATTTGCCTCAACTACTGCATTTGAAATTACTCTTGCAAATAATTTAATTGATCTTATAGCATCATCATTTGCAGGTATTCTGTAAGTTACTAAATCTGGATCTACGTTACTATCTATTAAAGCTATAACTGGTATACCAAGTTTAGCTGCTTCTTCTAAAGCTAAGAATTCTTTTTTGATATCAACTACGAATAAAGCTGCTGGTAATTTTTCCATTTCTTTAATACCACCAACATTTTTTTGAAGTTTAGCCATTTCTTTTCTTAAAAGAGCTGCTTCTTTTTTAGTGTATGCTGTATCTAAAGTTCCATCAGCATCCATAGCTTCTAATTCTTTTAATTTTTTAACTCTTTTTTTGATAGTTTCAAGGTTAGTTAAAAGTCCTCCTAACCATCTTTGGTTAACATAGAACCCTCCACTTCTTTCAGCTTCTTCTTTCATTGCTTCTTGAGCTTGTTTCTTAGTTCCTACGAACAATACTTTTCCACCTTCTGAAGCTATTTCTCTTACGAATTCATAAGCTTTCTCTGTTGAAGTTAAAGTTTGTTGTAAATCTAATATATGAAGACCGTTTCTTTCTGCATAAATATACGGTTTCATTTTAGGGTTCCATCTTTTAGCTTGGTGACCAAAGTGTGCTCCTACTTCTAATAATTCTTTCATTGAAATTACTGACATAATGTCCTCCTTAAAATTTTGGTTTTTTTCATCCACCTTTGTTTAGTTGCAAATCTATAATTATAGCACCCTACAACTAAAAAAAACGAGGTGTGTTTTTTACCTTAATATATTACACTAAAACCTTGATTTTGTCAAGACTTTAAAATATTATAACAACTTAAATTGTAATAGTAAATGTAACAAAAAAACATTTTATTTATAACTTATAAAATATTATGAGAATAAAAAAATGTACCCTTAGGTACATTTATTTTTTAATCTAATACTGGTACTTGTAATGAAGAATAATTATTATTTACTTCTTCATTATTTTCTTCATTTGCAAATGTAGGAACAGGTTGAATTTCTTCATTACTTTCACCATCAAAACCTGTAGCAACTATAGTAACTTTAACATCTCTTGTTGTATCATCATATATTATTCCAAGTATAGTATTTAAATCTGGATTTCCTGAATATTTAGCAACTTCGGCCATTATTTTTTCAAATTGAGTAACGTCAGTTTCAGGATGTAATGTTAAGTTAATTAATGCATTCTTAGCACCTTTTAAACTTCTATCTAACAATTGATTTTCAGCCGCATCTTTAACCGCAACTAATACATCTTCTCCTTCTTTTGCTTCCCCTAATCCTATTACTGCATCTCCTGCATCTTTCATAACTGTTCTAACATCAGCAAAGTCTATATTCATCATTCCTTCTTTAGTTATAACTTCAGCTATACCTTTAACTGATCTATATAAAACATCATTTGGTTTAGAGAACATATTTGCAACAGCTTGATTTTCTGATTTATATTTTAATAATTTTTGATTAGGTAATACTATTAATGCATCAACATATTTTTTTAATTCTTCTATACCTTCTTCTGCATTTCTTCTTCTTCTTGGTCCTTCGAAATCAAATGGTTTTGTAACAACAGCTATTGTTAAAGCTCCTAATTCTTTAGCAATAGAAGCTACAACTGGAGCAGCACCTGTTCCTGTTCCTCCACCCATTCCTGCAGTTATAAATATCATATCTTGACCTTTAATTTGTGATTTTATATCATCCTTAACTTTTTCAGCTAAATCTTTCGCAACAACTGGATTTCCTCCTGCACCTAAGTGTGAAAGAGCTATTTTAATATCTGCATTAGATTTTTTTTCTAAATCTTGGTGATCTGTATTTATTGCGATATATCTAACTTTTTCAATCTTTCTTTCTATCATGTGGTTTATGGCATTACCTCCACCACCACCTACACCTATTATACTAATTTTAGCACCTGTCATGTAGTCATTTAAATTACTATTGTTATTGTTAAAGCTATTGTTGTATTCCATTTTTCCTCCATTCTATTTAACTGCTATATCTCTAAATCTTAATTCTAAATATTCTAAATTCTTAGTTTCCTTTTCTTTTGTATATATCTTATAACCTAACTCATACTTATTAGTATCAACATCTTTATCTGTATAAACATCCGTACCATCAAGTAATGTTAATGTATATCCATCCTTCATTGAATAAACTTCAGATACAAGTGGATATATTTTACTTTTAGATAAATTAGATAAAAGAACTTTAAAATTTTCTTCATCTTTTTCTTCTAAAAATAGTATGGGTAATTCAACATCTTTTATTTCTGAATAATATGCAAAAGGATTTAAATTTTCATCAACATATATATATTGATCATTTCTATATATTATTCCCAAAGGCGTTCTTTGATCTATCTTTATTTTCAAAGTATCCGGAAAACTTCTAGATATCAATACATCTTTAACCCTTACATCATTTAACAAATCTGAGCTTAGTTCATTTGTACTAATATTAAATATAGATTGTCCTTTTAAGTTATATAAATGTTTTACTATATCATTTTTAATTAAATCATTATTACCTGTAATAGTAACATTTTTAATTTCAAAAAATTTAGTACCCATAAATATGAAAAGTATATACACAAACATCATAAAAATTCCTAAATTAATTATTTTTTTCAAAATTCTACCTCTTTATTATGTGTATATTTGTTATATCTAGTATACTACATTATTCCTATTTTTGTCTAGTGAAAATTATTTTCCAACGCAAAATTTTGCAAATATATGATCTAGAACATCTTCTGAACTAATTTCTCCAGTTATTTCAGATAGTGAGTCTAATCCTTCTTTTAAATCTACCGATATTAAATCAAGTGGAAGACCTAAATCTATAGTTTCAAATATGTTAACTATTGATTGTTTAGTTTTTTCAAGAGCTGTTTTATGTCTAATATTAGTTAGTATTAATTTTTCAGAACTATCTTCAACATCTTTTTCAGTAATATATTGATATATATTATCTTCCATATTTTCTATACCAATATTTTTCTGTGCCGATATCTCTATAATATTATCTAATCCATATTTAGATATATCTAGTCTTCTTTCTAAATCTATTTTATTTAATAAAACTATATAATTTTTATCTAATTCTTTAATCTTTTCAATAATTTTAATATCTTCATCTTCTAATTCTCTTGATGAATCTAATACAAATAAAACTAAATCTGAATCTTTAATTAATTCTAAAGATTTTTGAACTCCAATATTTTCTACATAATCTTCAGTTGCTCTAATACCTGCAGTATCAATTAAAACTAAAGGTATACCTTTAATACTTATAACCTCTTCTATTATATCTCTTGTAGTACCAGGAATATGTGTAACTATAGCTCTTTCTTCTTGAAGTAATGTATTAAGTAAAGTTGATTTTCCAACATTAGGTTTCCCTATTATTACCGTTTTAATTCCTTCTTTAATTTTTTTACCTTTATTATATGAATTAATAAGTCTATCTGCATTTTTATAAACATCATTCAATTTTTCTCTAAGTTCTTGAGGTAGGGGATCATCTATTCCTTCTTCTGGATAATCTAAAACTACATTAACATGAGCTGTAATATCTAAAAACGCCTCTTTAAATTTATTTATTTCATCTCTCAAACTACCTTTTAGTTGATCTAATGACAAAGAAACTGCTCTTTCTGTTTTACCATGTATTATATCTATTACTGCTTCTGCTTGTGATAAATCTATTCTTCCATTCATAAAAGCACGTTTAGTAAATTCTCCAATTTCTGCAAGTCTTGCTCCATTTTTAAGTATTACTTCTAGTATCCTTTTTGTAGTATAATATCCACCGTGACAATTAACCTCTACTATATCTTCAGTAGTATATGATTTAGGTCCTTTCATTCTTGAAACCAATACTTCATCAACTAATATATCTCCATCATATATATACCCGTAGTTTAGATTATAATTCCCTAAGTCTTTCTTACCTGATTTTGATACAAATATTTTATCTAATATTTCAAAAGCAATATCACCAGAAATTCTTACTATTCCTATACCTGATTCACCTTTAGCTGTAGATATAGCAGCTATTGTGTCAAATAACATATTTCCTCCTTTAATATAAAAGAGTCCAAACGGACTCTTTATTATCTACTTTTTAATTTAATAATTAAGCATCTTTTAGGTTCTACTCCTACACTTACAGTTTCTAATCCTTCTATTTTACTTATTTCTTCATGTATTATTTTTCTTTCTCTTGAAGTCATAGGATTTAATTTAACTTTTCTACGAGTTTTCATAACAGTTTTTGCTGTTTTATTGGCTAATTCTCTTAAAATAGCTTCTCTTTTTTCTTTGTAGTTATTAGAATCTATAAATATCTTAATATGTCTAAATTCTTCTATTGACATTAATAAATATTCAAGAGATGATAAAGCTATTCCTTTTTCACCTATAATATATCTAACATCTTCTCCATCTAACTCAACATTATAAACCTTATCTTTATAAGATATATTTTTTATAATAACATTAAGATTAGATATAGCTAAAAATTCTTTTATGACAATATTTAATCTTTCAAGTATTTTATTGTCAATATTTTTAACTATTTTTTCTTCAGGAATTTCTGTTTTTTTAACATTATCCTTTTTAATCTCTTTTCTATTTTCTTTATTACTTACTTCTTTTTTTACATTTACCTTAATTTCTTTTTTGTCTACAACTTCTTTATGAGCATTCTTTTTAACTATTTTAACCTCATATTCTCCATCGGTTGAAAAAATAAATAAATTACGCGGTTTTTTAAGTTCTGTTATTTCAACTACTTCATCTTCACCTAAAAACACCATATTTTTAATCTTAACCTGTAATTCTTCTTTTGACTTAGATTTAAGAATAAATTTTTGCATTATGACTCTCTCCTTTTCATAACATAAGTTTGTTGTGCTATTGAAAGTATTGAGTTAATAAAGTAGTATAAGTTTAACCCTGAAGGTTGTTTATAAAATACAAACAACAACATTATAGGCATCATAACTAACATACTTTGCATACTATTTGCTGTTGGATCATCACTTTTACTTGCAGGCTGCATCATTTTTTGTTGAACTAATGTAACTGCTGCAGTTAATATTGGTAAAATATTTACTGTAAATCCAAATAATGTAAATAGTGAATCTGGTTCACTTAATTTAAACCATAAAAATGTAGCTGTATCAGGAACTATATTCCCATCTCTAAATGCAGTATATAATGCAATAAATATAGGAAGTTGTATAAGTACAGGTAAACATCCTCCTGCTGGGTTTACATTTTCTTGTTTATATAATTCAACAGTTTTTTGATTTAACATAGCCTTATCATTAGCATATTTTTTATTTAATTCATCTATCTTAGGTTGTAGCTCTTTCATTCTCTTCATTGATTGCTCTTGTTTTAATGTAAGAGGCAACATAAGTAATCTAACTATAACAGTTGTTAAAATTATAGCCACACCATAATTACCAACAATATAGCTAATATTTTTCAATATGAAACTTACTATATCAACTAAAAATTGTATCTTAAAAAATCCAAACATTAATTTCTCCTCTCTATTTTAAAGGATCATACCCACCCGGATTAAAAGGATGGCACTTAGAAATTCTCTTTATAGACAAAAGGACACCCTTTAAAAAACCATATTTTAAAATAGCTTGTTTCGAGTATTCTGAACAAGTAGGATAAAATCTACAGTTTCTCTTTGTATATTTAGATATTCTTTTTTGATATACTTCTATTAAATATATTGCAATTCTTTTCATTTAGATCTCTTCCTCATAATATATATTATATCTTTTTCAATATCTTGACATTTAATTTCATTAATTTTATCCTTAAATATACTTTTCATAACAAATACATACTCTCTATCATCTTGAAATAAAGATTCGTTATTCCTTATAGCTTCCCTAATAAGTCTTTTTGCACGAGATCTATAAACTGAATTACCAGTTTTTTTACTTGCAACTACACCAAATCTTTGCTCTCCAGCCTTATTTTCAAATAAAAGTAAATATTTCCCAGATTTTTTTCTACCTTTGTTATATACTCTATTAAAGTCCTTAGTTTTTTTTAGTTTTTCCATTTTTGCTCCATCTTTCAAAAAAAAACCGGTGTAGATCCTACCGGTTATGCTGATAATTTCGCTCTTCCTTTTGCTCTTCTTCTACTTAAAACGTTTCTTCCGCTTTTAGTTTTCATTCTTAATCTGAATCCGTGATCCATCTTTCTTTTTCTTTTATTTGGTTGATATGTTCTTTTCATTATTTTATTTCCTTTCTTTTTTTTACATCATAATTCAGTATATATTTTACACCAAACTTTTTGACTTGTCAAGTCTTTTTCCTTTACAAGTTTATTATTAATTTTCTAATATTATAATTTCTGTTTCTAATTCCACACCTGTATTTTCTTTAACAACTTTTTTGACATGTGCTATAACATCTAAAACATCCATAAATTTAGCATTTCCTAGATTAGTTATAAAATTAGGATGAACTGGAGATATTTGAGCTTCTCCTACTTTATATCCCTTTAACCCACAATCAGAAATTAATTGTGCAGCAAAATTACCTACTGGATTTTTGAAAGTAGATCCAAGATTAGGTAAATTTAAAGGATGCTTTTGCTTTCTTTGATTATATTTATCTTGACTTGCTTCTTTATCAAATCCCTTAGTTAATTTTAAAACCGTAGATATAACTACCCATTTATTTTCTTTTATAGCTGTGGTTCTATATTTTGAATTTAATTCTGATTTTTTAAATACTTTAATCGTTTTCGTTTCAGGTTCAAAAATTTCAACTTCTTCTACAACATCAAATAATTCAGTACCATAGGCACCAGCATTCATATTAGTCATTCCACCAAAACTTCCAGGTATACCTGACATATTTTCTATACCTGAAAAATCTTTTTCTTCCATATAAGCTATAAATCTATCGAAATCTACACCTGAATATGCTCTAACAAAAGTTATTCCTTCTTCTTCTTTTATAATTTCTATTTTATCAAGTTTAGATAAACTTACAAAAGATATATCTAAATAAGTATCATTTATTAAAGTGTTCGTACCATTACCTATAAGATATATTCTATTACGTGTGTTATAAACCTCAGCTAATTCTTCTTTATTTTCAATAAAAATTAATTCTTTGGCTATACCACCTATTTTCATATTTGAGTATTCTCTCATACTTACATTACTTTCTATTATCATCGTTTATCCTTTCAACAAAATTATGTGCAAGCGCAGAAACTGAACCTGCTCCCATAAATATATAAACTTTATCTTTTTTATCCTCTTCCAATAATTTTTCTATAACTTCCTCTTTTGTATAAACTGTACAATGATTCCCTATTTCTTTAGCAAGTTTTTCAGAAGAAATATCGTATATATTTTCTTCACTAGCAGAATATATAGGAAGTAAATAAATATTATCAGCCTCTCTTAAACTATTTGCAAAATCATCTAAAAAGAAACTTGTTCTTGAATATCTATGTGGTTCAAATATTACATTAACTTCTTTTTTTTCATTCATTTTTGCAGCCTTTATTGTAGCTAAAATTTCAGTTGGATGATGTGCATAATCATCTATAATCTTAAACTCATTTTCATATAATACTTGATATCTTCTATTTGCACCTTTAAAACTTAAAAGTCTATCTTGTATAACTGTTCTAGATATACCTTCTTTTAAAGCAATATATATTACTGGTAAAGAATTAGAAACATTATGTAATCCTGGAACTGAAAGTGAATATCTTCCTTCGAATTCACCTAAAATATATACATCAAATGAAGTAATTCCATCAATTACTTGTATATTACTTGCATAAACATCTACATTTTCCTTATTTTTTTCATCAACAGAATAATAAATAATTTTTTCATCTTTAAAAGTTTTAAGTATGTCATTATCAAAACAAGCAAGGACCTTATGTTTAGTTAAATCTACAAATTTTTTAAATGATTCAATAATATGCTCTAAAGTACCATGAAAATCCAAATGATCAGCTTCAACATTAGTAATTACTGAATAATATGGATTCATATACAAGAAAGTATTATCACTTTCATCTGCTTCGGCTATAAAATATTCACTATTACCAACTTTAGAATTAGAATCTATTTCAGGTATTATCCCACCTACAGCAATATATGGATCTTTATCTAAAAATACCACTGATAAAAGTGAAGAAGTGGTTGTTTTACCATGTGTTCCCGCTGCTGCTATACCTTTTTTAAATTTATTCATAATTTCCGCAAGAAGGGCACCTCTTCTATACATTGTTACACCTTTTTCTTTCATATATGAATATTCTGGATTATTTTCTTTAATCGCAGTAGAGTACACATAAGTATCATACCCTTTATTCTCAACATTTTCTAATTTTTGTTCTATAAATACTTCAATGCCATTATCTCTCAATGTTTTAGTTATACCCTTTTCTGCAATGTCTGAACCTGCTACAGTATATCCTAAATTTTTAAGTATCAAGGCTAATCCACTCATACCTATACCATTGATACCACTAAAAAATACTTTTTCCATATTTTCCTCCTAAAATCAACTATATAAATTATACAATATAGGGTAAAAAAAAACAAGTCAAAAGACTTGCAAAATAATAATAAATTGATGGCGTCCC
>CAUTJT010000008.1:0-75243 GCA_963539215.1 uncultured Streptobacillus sp.
ATTTTAAGTCCTGTGTGTCTACCATTTCACCACCAAGGCTCACTTATCGTGACAAAAATTATTATATATCATATAATTTTTTTTGTCAAGTTTTTTTAGTGAGCTTTTTTTAAATAATACCAAAATTAACTTCAATTAATCCTAATCTCTAACTAACATATTTTCTCTTCCGTGTATTATTATTGTCACAGTATCACAATAAGGTGTATTTAATCCATACTCCTTACCTTTTCTTGATATATAGCCATTTAAATAATCTATTTCTGTTTTTCTATGATTTTGAATTAAATCTTGATGCATAGAAGGATAATGGAATCTACCTTGGAATTCATCCGTTGTATACCACATAACAAAATCAGTCATTTTATCCTTATTTATTTTTACACCCTCTTTTTCTGCAACATCTGAAAATTCTCCTATTATTCCAGCTATCATAGATCTAATATTTTCTACTTTAGATAAATCATTCATATTACAATCAAGTATAGTACAAACACTATTCATAGTACCATTTATACACGCTTTACGCCATATAGAATACATAATATCTTCAGAATATACACAAGGAAGACCACAACTATCTAAATTTGAAGCAAATTCTCTTGCAAATTTTTCTCCACCTTCAGATATATTTTGAATTTCTGTCATACCATAACTTGAAACAGAGAATTTACCTGCACCATGCATACCAGCAGTTAAAACTGTTACACCCATTATTATTTTATCTTCTTTTACATATTTTTTTAATGTATCTGTATGGCCTAAACCATTTAAAAGGCATAAAACATGTGTATTCTCACTTAGTAAATGACTAACAGAATCTAACATTTTGGGAAGTTGCATAGATTTTGTGAAAACTATTAATAAATCTACTATCCCCTTATATTCTTCCGGTTTATATGCTTTAATATTATATATCTCTTCTTTACCTAAATTATTTAATTTAACTCCAGATTTATTAATTTCATCTATATTTTTATCCCACATATCTAAAAGTACAACTTCATTTTTTTTACTTAACATAGAAGCATAAGTTGATCCCATAGCTCCTGCACCTGCTATTACTATTTTCATTTTCCCTCCAAATTAAAAGAACATATATTTAGATAATATATGTTCTTTTCTCTTATCTATTTAATCTTTTTTCTTCTATTCTTCCCTCAATATGTTTAATTTTATTTAACAATTCCTCATCTCTAGAATCTATTTCATATGCAGCTTTAAATTCTTTTAAAGCTTTTTCATGTCTACCCATATGTTCATATTTTCTACCAAAATCTATATGTGCTCCATACATATCAAAGTCTAAAAATATAGCTAACTCATAACAATCAAGTGCTTCTTTTATCATTCCTTTTCTTGAATAAACATTACCTAGTAAGAATAATAAAAACGGCTCTTTTTCACTTAAGTAAATTGCATTTTTTAGTCTTTCTTCAGCTTCATCTAAATTAGAATTTTCATAATATAGATAACCTAAGTACCCTTCTACTTCATGATCATTAGGTAGATATTCTGATAATTTTTCATACAATTCTATGGCTTTATCATTTTCAAAATATGCTTGATATATTCTAGCAAGTTGTTCCATAGAATCTATATCTTTAGGGTTTTTAGAAATTTTTTCTTTTAATTCTGTTTTATATTCTTCAATATTTCCGTTATATCTAAATTCTCTAAAAATTAATGTTGATAACATAATACCTATCCTTTCTCCCTTATCTTTCTAAATAAATTTTAGCATATTTAAAATAATTTTACAAGTTAAAGAGAAAACTTACCAGCTTCTTCCTCCCCCTCCAGAAAATCCACCACCAGAAGAACCTCCGCTTGAAAATCCACCACTAAAACTAGAGTTACCACCAAAAGTATTACGTGATCCATTTTCATATTTTGCAATAGATTCATTAATATTTCTATAATATGTGCCTCTATTTAATAAATAATAGTAATATACATTATCATATATGTACTCTCTATCTAAATCATATATTTCTATACTTTTATTTAATAATTCTAAATATTTATTTTCCAATTCTAAAGCTATAGCAAATGGAAGTATTTCATTAAAATATGAAACCAAATCTTCTATGTTTAAAAATTCTTTAAGTTTATTTGATTCAACCTTAACTAAAAACTTTTCAAATCCCTTAATTTTAGCAAATTCATCTTTATATCTATCTGTATATTTTCTTAAAGATAATAAATAAGAAGATGTAAGTAAAACAATTATCAAAGGAGATATTATTATTCCATCTAAAATTTGATTACCAAATATAGCTATAAATCCTATAACTAAAAAAATCAAAATAAAAATATATGGCAATATATATCTTGCATTAATATTTGAATAAAAATCAAGATACATAATATCTATCTCTTGATTTAAAGTAGACTCTATTTTTGAAAATGCTTTAGATTTTTTAAATATATCATTTTTAACTAAAACTAAATTCTTTATAGCTACCTTTTCATAATCACTAACTTCTAGATTTACATTTTCAATTAAATTCATATCTAAATAATATTCTTTTTCAACATAATCATTAAACTGTTTCTCTCTTTTTTCTACAGGTTTCCCAACTTCTCTAACATATTCTTCATTATTATGTTTAGGGTTTTTTTCTCTGAATTTTATTATCCCTTTTTGTATAAGCTGAAATAAAACTATCATAGAATACTTATTCTTATTTTTATTCATTAATTTTTTTGCTATTAATGGTGAAATATTAGGTGGCATATATTCTACAACTATACTTTTTAATTTATTATGTTTAATTCCATAAATAAATCTTAGTATAGAGAAAAATAAAGATATAGGTATAAGAATTAAAAGCATCAAAATAACAGGATAAGTCATAATTCTGTTATACCACATATCTATATTGCTATAAACAAAATCTGTTGAATTGATTATAAAAGACATACCTTCGCCAAGTGATATATTCTTAGTAGATGTTATTATATATACTCCATCACTTTTATCCAAACTATATTCCTTGTTAGTTTCACCTATATTACCTGTATATACTTCAACATCTCCATTTATACCAGAAATTTTAACTCTATATTTTTCTATAGGTATTTCCCAATAATTACCTATTGCATTTATATATATTTGTTTAACATCTCCACTAGTTCTAATGATATTATACATAGTATAACTAATAATATATGTATATTCTTGATTAGCTTTCAAAAATATATTTTCTTCACCTAATCTATTATACATAACATTATCTTCATTTTGAGTATAAAGTCCTGTTGGTGTACCATCTAAATAAGTAGACTTAAAGTTATATATACCTATCTTATTCTCAAATTTAATAAGCGAAGCATTCTCATACTTATATGGTATATTTCTATAAATACCTCTTTTACCCTCTTCATCTGTTATATAACTTATTCTTTCAACAACATCTATACTACCATTTTTATTAACTTTTAAATCTACATCAAAATTTGTTATTTTCTCATTAGAAAAAGATAATATAGAAGATATACAAAGAAAAAGTATAACAAAGAATTTCTTCATATCAAAAACTCACCTTCGGTACATCTTTAGCTTCTTCTTGTTCTTTAAATAATTCTGCATTTCTAAATCTAAACATACCTGATAATAAAACATTAGGAAACTGTCTAACAAATATATTCAATTCTCCTGCTGTTGCATTATAATATCTTCTAGCGCCCTCAATTTCTTTTTCTAAACCTTTTAAAGAATTTTGAAGTTCTATAAAATTAGTATTAGCTTTTAAATCAGGATATGATTCACTTAAAGCCATTATAGATCTTAAAGTTTTTGTTAAACCATTTTCTAAACTTTGTATTTTTTCTACATTCTCAACATCACTCAAATCTAATTTAACCATTTGAGAACGAGCTGATATTACTTTTTCTAAAGTTTCTGATTCATGTTTTGCATAACCTTTAACAGTTTCTACAAGATTAGGTATTAAATCTAATCTTTTTTGTAAAAATACTCCTAAATCACTAAATGATTTCTTATTTTCCACGTCTAAAACAACATACTTGTTGTATATTCCACTTATCCAAAAAAATAGCACTATAGCTATTACTAATATAATTAATAAAACAAACATTTTATAACCTCCTATTTAATGCTTTCTATAAACTCTAATATTTCTTCTCTACCTGTATTTTTAAGTGAAGAATGAAAAAATACATCTTCATTATCAAACACTAATTTCTTTTTTATTTCCTTTAACTGTTTAAATTTTTCATTATTAGATAATTTATCTGATTTGGTAAATATTATATAATACTCTATATCATAATGTTCTAAATATTTTAACATTTCCATATCTTCTCCACTTGGAACTCTTCTAATATCTAAAAGAACAAACACAACCTTTCTCCTATCAGATTTAAGATATTCTTCTATAAGATTTCCCCAATTCTTTTTAATATTAGCAGGAACTTTTGCAAATCCATAACCAGGAAGATCAACAAAATATCTATCATTATTTATGCTAAAAAAATTAATTAATTGTGTTCTACCAGGCGTTTTACTTGTTCTTGCCAAATTTTTCCTTTTAACCAACGAATTTATTAAAGAAGACTTACCTACATTAGATCTTCCAACAAATGCCATTTCTACTTTATCATATTTTTCTGGATAATCTGATTCTCTCACACAACTCCTTGTGTAATCTGCACTTTTAATTTCCATCATCTTCCTCCATTATTTTTTTTAAAATTTTATCTACATTAAATTTAAGTTTTTCTATAGTTGTCATATTTTCTATTACATAATCTGCTTTTTTTCTTTTTTCTTCTATATCTATTTGAGAATCTATTCTTTTAATAGCATCATCTTTACTTAAATTATTTCTTAACATAATTCTTGAAATCTGAACATCTCTGCTTGCATATACTACTATTATTTTATCAAACATATATTCAAGTTTTAACTCATATAGTAAAGGAATATCGGCAAAAATATATTTTTTATTAGACTTCTTTATCCTTTCATTTATCTCTTCAATTATACTTTTATGCATAAAAGCATTTATTTTCTCAAGACTTTTTTTATCTGAAAAAACAATCTTAGCTATTTCTTTTCTATTTATTGTATTAAACTCTTTATTTAGAAAATCTTTAACCTCTTTTTTTTCGTATATATCATGAGTGATAGCATCAGCATCTATATATTCAGCTAATTCTCCAATTTCCTTTTGTATAAGTTTAAAAGCTTCAGATTTACCAACACCTATAGAACCCGTAATACCTATAATCATAAATCACTCCCTATAAAAATACAAAGCCATTTACAATCATCACTTGTATACTTAACTCTATGCACAGTATTTTTATTAATCAAAAAATTATCATCCTTTTTTAAAGTAATATCTTTACCATCTACTTCAAGTATAGCCGCACCTTCTAATAAATAAACCATTTCATTTCTATTATCAGACATATATCCTGTAGTATTTGAAAAAGAGCTTATTCTTTCTACTTTAATTTCTCTATTATACAATACTTCTACTTTTTCTCCAAATTCATTTACCATAAAGCACCTCACTTTAATTAATTATACAATATTTTTAAAACTAAATTCAATGATTAAAACATAAATCTAATAGTATACTTTATACATACTTAAATATAGCTTAGATATATTGATTTTTTATCTTTTTTAGTATATAATTTTATCAAATGAAAAAGAGGTGAAATTTATGAAATCAATAAAAAAATTAATGTTATTATCAGGAATTTTATTAAGTGTAAGTGCTTTTTCTTTCACTTTTCAAAATTATAAATTCCAAAGCCCAGCAGTACTGACAGCTATAGAAGAAAACAATACTTTTATGGTTAATTCTAGTAATGAAAAGGTAAGTAAAAAAATTAATGAAAAAATAGAAAAGGAAATAAAAAATATCACAAAAGAAGATACTACAACTTCAGTAAAATTAATAACTAATAATTCTAAATTTTTATCTATAGTTTTAGAAAATAAAAATTCAAATGAAGTTCTTAAATATAAAGGATTAGTATTTGATACTGAAACAGGTAACTTACTTACTTTAAATGATATATTAGCTTCAGGATATGGAGAAGCTCTTAAAAATCTACTAAATGATAGAATTTCACAATTTGGTGTAAAACCTTCGAAGAAATTTAATGGATTTAATTCTGTAAGTTCATTTTATTTAGAAGATGAAGCATTAGTATTAATATTTGATAAAGGGCGTGCAACTGATGATTTTGATGGTCATTTATTTGTTCCATTCCTTTTACAAACAATAGCAGAAGTATTAAAATAGAGGTCAATTATGGAAACAAAATGGTCTTTATTAGAAAAAAGAGCTAAAATCACTCCTTTTGATATACCAGTGGACTATAACATAATAAATATATTGGCTAATAGAGGTATTAAAAACAAAAAGGAAATTATAGAATTTTTAAATCCAAAACTTTCAAATTTAGAAAGCCCTCAAGGATTGTATGATATAAATAAAGCTCTTGACATAATTATGCAAGCAATAAAAAATAATAGCAAAATATGTATATATGGAGACTACGATGTAGATGGTATAACATCTACATCTATTTTGTATTTAGCATTAAAAAAGTTAAATCATGATAATATTTTTTACTATATTCCTTTAAGAGATGAAGGATATGGATTAAATAAAAATGCAATAGATGAAATCAAAAAATCTAATACAGACTTAATAATAACAGTAGACTGTGGTATCAATTCTTTTGAAGAAGTTGAATATATAAAAAAATTAAATATGAAAGTCATAATAACAGATCATCACGATATATCTGGTAGACTTCCTATAGCACATGCATGTATAAATCCCAAAATAGAAGAAAATAAATATTCTTTCCCAAGTCTTGCTGGAGTTGGAACAATATTTATGGTAATACTAGAGTTATACAAAAAATTACTAACTCCTGAAGATGCGTATCAATTTTTAGATTTAGTAGCTTTAGGTACTGTAGCAGATATTATGCCTCTAGTGAAAGAAAATAGAATTTTAGTTAAATATGGATTAGAAAAAATGAAAAAAACTAAAAATCTTGGTTTAAAATGTATATTAGAAAAATTAGAATTATACGGAAAAGACTTGACACCAGGAAATTTATCTTTTAAAATAGCACCTATATTTAATGCTGCCGGAAGATTATCTGATGCAAAAATAGTAGTAAAACTTTTAATATCTGATAACATAAATGAAATAAATACACTTGTAGATAATTTAATATTTAATAATGCTAATAGAAAAAAAATACAAGATAGTATTATAGAAGAAGTTTTAGATAAAATAGAAAAAAATAAAGATTATGAAGAAGATATATTGATAGCTCATTCTCCTGAATATCATCATGGACTTATAGGTATAGTAGCAGCAAAGGTTGTAGAAACTTATTATAAACCAAGTATAATAATGGAAGAAAATTTAGATGAAGGAATAGCTGTAGGATCATGTAGATCTATAGAAGGATTTAATATAACTAGAGCATTATCTTATGCCTCTAAGTATTTAGTTAAATTTGGAGGACATGCAAATGCTGCAGGATTTACATTAAAACTTGAAAATCTTGAAAATTTTAAAAGAAAAATTAAAGAATACGCTAGCAAAGAACTAAAAGGAATTAAGCTTATAAAAAACATAAATATAGATATGAGAATACCTGCTCAAAAAATTTCTTATGAATTTATACAAAGTCTAAACCTTCTAAAACCATTTGGATTTGGTAATCCTACACCAATACTTATGACAAAAAATTGTATAATTCATAATCCATCAAAAATTGGTAATAATAGTAACCATTTAAGATTTGATATAGATCAAAAAGGATTTTCTGTAAGAGGTGCTGTTTGGTTTAATAATGGCGATAAATTTAATGAGTTAAAAAATGAAAGTATATTTTATGATTTAGTATTCAAATTAGAAACATCTGTATTTAATGACAGAATATACCCAAGTATAATAATAGAGGATATGAAACCTTCTAATTTAGATGACGATAGATTTCATTTCTATCACTCTATGTACTATACTTCTTTCCCTATGAAATCTTTGTTTTATACTAATTTAGATATAGAAAAAAACGATAAAATATATCTTAAAAGAAATTTTGATTCATACTCAGTATTTAAAGGACAAAAATCTATAGCTAAACTTGATAAAAATATTTCTAATTTACTTTCTTGTTTAGAAAATTTTTACGAATACAGTTTTGAATTAAAAATTGAAGATATACATATATTTAAAAATCATAAAATGGTAGATATTTTAATAAAAAGAAAATATGAATTAGAAAATTACACTAATAAAGATGCTGTTCAATTTAGAAATATTAAAAAATTTCTTTTAAGTGATATAGAATATAATGATTTCACAAAAGAAGCTCTTTCTGTATTTTACAGAGATAATAAATCTATAGTTATATCCAAAGAAAATATAAAAGGATATATGCAAGATGAAGAAATAGATATAAAAGAAGAATTTTACTATCCTTTACTTTTAACTATAGGAATTAAATACTTTTTTGAAAAAAATAAGAAAATGAATTTTTATACTTCAAATAAATTTTTTGTTGAAAACATACAACTTAAACATTATTTTAACTTCAAAAATACACTAGAAAAAGAAGATAAAGATGACATTTGTATATTTGATTTTCAAAGTATCAAAAAAGTCAAATTTGAATTAAAGTATGATAAATGTATAGTTTTTTCTAATAAAGACTATACAAAAGATAATTTTTATGTTATAAAAAAAGAGATACATTTACCTAAAAATGTAATGAAATTTGAAAAAAAATTATTAAATAAAATAAATTATGACCTTTTATTTAGCAAATACTTACCTATAAAAAATAAGATTAATTTATTAAACGATGCAAAAAACGGAAAAGTAATATATGCTGATGAAAGTATAATCAACTATTATTAAGGAGGAAAAATGAAGGTAGGAATTTACTACGGAACTACAACTGGTACAACTGAAGATATTGCAAATAGAATATCTACTTATTTTGACGATGTTGATGTTATAGAAGTATCTCAAGGAATAGATAATTTCCTTGATTATGATTTATTAATATTAGGATCTCCAACATGGGGATTAGGTGATCTTCAAGATGAATGGATGATATATATAGATGAGATAGAAGACATGGATTTAAGTAATAAATATGTTGCGCTATTTGGTACAGGAGATCAAGCATCATTTTCTGATTCTTTCATAGATGCTATTGAAATATTATACAATAAAGTTAAAAAAGCAAATGCAAAATTAATAGGATTTACAAGTACAGAAGGATATAACTTCGATAGATCAACTGCTGTTAAAGATGGTAAATTTATATGTCTTGCTATAGATGAATTAAATCAACCTGAACTTTCAGATGAAAGAGTTGAAAATTGGTGTGAACAACTAAAAAAAGAAATGGGAATATAAGAAATGGACTAGTAAAAAAAACTAGTCCATTTTTATTTTACATATATATATTTATTAATTTCTTTTCTTTTAAAAACAAAACCATCAAAAGAAATTTTCTCTAAATCTGATACTCTATCAATTTTATTTTCCACTAAATATGTCAAAAATTTACCCCTAGCTTTTTTTGAAATTGTTGAATGTATCTTACCATTTTCAATAAATATTGGCTTAATAAATTTATCTCTAATATTTTTAGAAAATACTTCTTCAAACTCTGATGATAATAGAGAAATAATTACATCATCATTTAATTTTATAAATTCATCATACTCTTTATTCCATAACTTTTTTAAAGATTTATCTTCAACTTTAATATTTTGCATAAAATCTAATCTATATTCGTTTATTCCATCAAAGGCCCTAACTATACCATAAAGGCTTGTACATATATGTACATTTTTTTCTATATAATCAATATCTTCATTAGATAATTTATCTCTTTTAATATTTCTATACATTAAACCATCAAATAATTCCAATGCTTTGTATGTTTTTGCCTTATTTTCATATATTTTTTTAAATCTATCCAATTCATTATGAGCATTTTCCAAACTAATTTTAAATATTTTAGAAATTTCTTCAACTGTTAACCCAGAAAAATATTTTACTATTTCATTTGTTTTTGGTTTCATAACCATATTATCAATTTCTTGTCTACACTTCATCTGTTTTGCACTAGGTAAAAGTATTATCATTTAACTTCCTCCTTAATGCATCTATACACTCTATATCCTGAGTGTATACCTAAAGTTATACAATTACCAAATATTTCTTTTAATTTCTTCTCTGTACTTTTAGCACCATGCTTAGTTTGTATTACACAGTAAAAATATCCATTATTATTTAAATGTTTATAAGAATTTTCATATATGTTAAATATAGTTTCTTTCCCAGTTCTTATAGGGGGATTTGACATTATTATATCAAATACTTCTTTTATATTTTCAAATGAATTAGACTTAATTAGCTTAACATTATTAAGACCATATTTATCTATATTTAATTTTGATATTTCTAAAGCTCTATCATTAACATCACTCATCACATATTTAGAATTAGGAAAAAAGCTAGACACTATAACACTAACAGCTCCATATCCACATCCTATATCTAAAAAATCAAAGTTTTTTTTACAATTATCTTTTAAAAATTCTTTAAGCATAACTTCTGTCCCAAAATCTAATTTATTCTTAGAAAATACCCCTATATCTGTAGTAAAAATATACTCTTTACCTTCAAAATCAATATATATATCTTGTCTTTTTGATTTTAATTCAGAATTATCAGTATAGTAATGATTCATATAAATACCTCTCCTCCCCATCTCTATACTCGTCTTGTAATCTTTCCTTGATTTTAAAATTAAATTTAGAATACAGTTTTTGCGCTATAATATTGTCTACTCCTACTGTTAGTTGAACTTTTTTTATCCCATAATTTTTAAGATCTTCTAATACATAATTTAATAATTTATTAGCCATACCTTTATTTTGATATATAGTATTAGTACAAACTCCATAAATATATGCAAGTTCTCTATCAAATGAAGACATAACCTCTATTACAGATACTATATCTTCATCATTTAAAACAGCATATACATATCCATATTTTGCCATAGGTTTTATGTTATAATTTCCAATAGATGCATCACCAAATAATACGTTTTCCATCTCTACTATTCTATAAAGGATTTTTTCATCTAAAATAGGATCCAATTTTTTAATTTCTAGCATTTTCTTCAACCATTTTAATAAAGTATTTATGAACACTCAAGTCATTAGTTAATTCAGGATGATATGATGTAGCTAACATATTTTTTTGTCTAACTGCAACTATATTACCATTTACAATTGATAAGACATCTACATTATCTTCTACCTTGCTAACAAAAGGAGCACGTATAAATACCATATCAACTTCACCTATACCTTTAAATTTATCCCTTGTAGAAAAGCTTCCCAACTGTCTACCATAAGCATTTCTTTTAACTGTAATATCCATACATGAAAAATGTCTTCTTTCATCATTATCTATTTCTTTAGCCAAAAGTATCATTCCAGCACAAGTACCAAATACAGGTAATCCCGCTTCTATCTTTTCTTTTAAAGGATTAAAAAGTGATAAATCTTTTAATAATTTACCAATAACAGAACTTTCTCCTCCAGGTAGAATCAAACCATCAAAATCTTGTTCTATATCTTTTAGCCCTCTTATTTCAAATGAATTAACTCCAAGTTTATCAAGCATAATTTTATGCTCTATAAAAGCACCTTGTAAAGCTAAAATTCCAATTTTCATTATTTACCTCTTTCAGCCATTAATAATTCTATTTCATTTTCATTTATTCCTACCATAGCTTCACCTAAATTCATAGAAACTTCAGCTAAAACACTAGGATCATTATAATTTGTAACTGCTTTAACTATAGCTTTAGCTCTTTTTTCAGGATCTCCTGATTTAAATATACCTGAACCAACAAATACTCCTTCTGCTCCAAGTTGCATCATAAGAGCTGCATCTGCTGGTGTTGCAACTCCTCCTGCTGCAAAATTTACAACTGGAAGTTTACCATTTTCATGAACATAAAGAACTAATTCATAAGGAACTTGTAACTCTTTTGCCACATTATATAGCTCATCTTCTGTCATAGAAGTTATTCTTCTAATATCTTCCATCATCTTTCTCATATGTCTTACAGCTTGAACTATATCTCCAGTTCCTGGCTCACCCTTAGTTCTTATCATAGCTGCACCTTCATTTATTCTTCTTAAGGCTTCTCCTAAATCTTTAGCCCCACAAACAAAAGGTACATTAAATTTTCTTTTATTAATATGTAATTTATCATCAGCTGGACTTAAAACTTCAGATTCATCTATATAGTCTATTTCTATAGCTTCTAAAATTTGTGCTTCAACAAAATGACCAATTCTAGCTTTAGCCATTACAGGTATACTAACTACATCTTGTATACTTTTAATCATAGCTGGATCACTCATTCTTGAAACTCCACCCACAGCTCTAATATCTGCTGGTATTCTTTCAAGCGCCATAACAGCTGCTGCACCTGCTCTTTCAGCTATTATAGCCTGCTCTGGAGTAGATACATCCATTATTACTCCACCTTTTAGCATTTGTGCTAAATTCTTATTTAATTCATATCTTTTTTCCATATTATTTCCCTTTCAAATATCAGTTTATTTTTAGTTTACTATATATTTTACTTAAAGTCAATAAATCGATAATTAGCTCTTAAATTGTATTTTTAAACTTAATTTTAATGATTTTTTTAATTTTTTTCCCTTTATTTATGCAACTTAATTTATATAAATTTTCTTATTTTTTTAATCATTTTATTATTTTAAAATTTATTTAGTACGATATTAGTACTCAAAATTTATGGACTTTTAAAATCTTTATTTTTTTGATATAATGTTATTGAAAATTTGATATACCCATTCAAAAAATATTATAAGTCTAGCTCGCCCTAGACTTTTTTTATTGTTAGCTATTGTTAGCTTAATAGCTTATCGTTCTTGTATTGCTTTATATGGGCTTAATACAAGCTAGATAATAATTATTATTGTATTACAAAATTAAAACTGATATAATTAAATATCTTAAAATTAAAAAAATTAAGGTAGTTAGTTTGCTATTAGGACTATTCAACATCGTTTGAATAGTTTTTTATTTATATTTTTTCTAAAACTTCGTATAAGGCCCTACAACGAACAAAATTAATGTTAGGCTTATAAGTTATAGGCTAAACTCAAAATCATTCAATATAGCTTATTCTAATAGCTTAAATTTTAATTGTACGATTTTATCGTTTAGTTATTTTCTAATTTTCACAATTTTAGGTATCCAAAATTTTTTGGAACCCCATTTATCAGCTTTAGTGGGTATGCAAAATTTTTTACAACCCCATTTATTAGGTTGGCAATTTTTTTTACTTACCTTTTTTTGAGCTGAGTAGGTAAAACACCTTGTCAGCTTTTCAATTCTTTACTAATACCCCGCACAATTTTGAGCGACCTCATTACTAATGACCCCCTTTTTTAATCTCACTCCTAAAATTTCAGTAGTGATTTTTTTTATTTATTGTTTGCTCATTTTTGAGCGACCACAAAATTAAATGGGTATCTTAAATTTTTAGGAGACTACCTTTTATTTGCTATTAGTCTTTTTTTGAGCTAGAGTACCGATTTGGTACTTCAGCTTAGCTATTTTTTCAAGTTTTTTCAAGTTTTTTCAACTTTCTCTTTTTTGAGTAAGTTCATTTTAGAAAAGCCAAATATGGCTTATCACAACGAACGGAGATTTCCGTTGGCTAACTTTCCCCACAAGTGGGTAAATTAAACTCTTTTAAATATGGCTTACAATTTTACTTAACGATTTTCGCCAATCCAAATATGGGGGCGCTAATTTAACCAAGCCCAATATGGCTTCGTTATTTTTAACGGAGGAATAATTTCCTTTGTTAGATACAATTGATTTTAATCAACCCAAAGGTAGGATATTACGACCATTGAATATTTTTCTTTGTTAGATATAATTTATTTTAACGGGCGAATATTTTCCCTCGTTAAACAACCCAAATATTAGAGCTATCATTTTTAACGGGCAAAATTTTTTACTCGTTAAACAACCCAAATATGGGGACTATTTTTTAACGGCGAGAAATTTTTGGGCGTTAAACAACGACTTAGATTGTATCGAACACGTTTAATATATTAGCTATCGCTCAAAAACAAGCAACAGCTAAGGGTATAGGAAATTTTTCCTAACCCCCCTAGTATCTATCGTTAAGGACAAAAATGTCTATCACGGATAATAGTTTCACTCCAATAAATTTTGGGGTGAAAACTTTTTAACGCCCTAAGTCTAACTTAGTTCGTATTTATATCTTAGGCGACTAAGTCTAACTTAGCTACCTAGATTAAATCTAGGCCCTTAATTTTATATTTAAGTTGTTTCGTTTTTATAAAGATAAGTAAAAAAATTAAAAAGTAAAGGGAGGAGGGAGAAATAACCTTTTTTATTCTAAAAAATTGATAATATATTAAAAATTGTTTTAATTCTATTTTATTTTTATTTAATTTTATTATATTTTATTTAACTTTTTCATAATTGTAAAATCACTTAAAATCTTTATTTTTAAATGTTTATAAAGGGCCTTTAAATTATAATTGTAAAGTTTTGTAAAGTTTTATAAATAAAAAATAGCTATCACTTATAAATAGCTATTCTTTAAATTTAATTTTATTGTATTATTTCCCAATCTTTCAAAATAGTATTAACTTCTTTAAAATCTCCACCTAAAAATTCAGTATATTTAGTTTCAAAATCATAATTAAACAATATAAATAACTTTTCTTGTTTATCAACATCAACATCTAAGAGTATTACTTTTTTTATATCAATTTCAGTATTTGTAATAGTATTTAATATTCTAGCATTTTCTAGCTTTTTTAATTCTTTAATCGTTCCTATTTTCATAATTACAACTTATTATCTCCTTTTATTCTTATTGAGTAGTAATACACTGCCCCATGTCGCTACTACCGACACCATTTTTTAAGGGGATAACAAAATGGACACCCCTTTATTATTATTCTATTATCTCATATTCTCTTAGATTACTAGCTATATCACTAGCTAAACCTATTAAATTATATCTATCGTCTTTAAAATCGTTTAAGTTATCAACCTTTACTACTACTGCTAATCCCTCATTAAGTTGGCTTGTATGTATTGTATCTATTTTAACCTTATAATCCCCTTTTTGTATTGTTTTCCCCTTAAAACTCTTTATAAAAGTATAATCAAAATAATCATTTTTAAATCTTTCTAAAAACTTGTTAAATACTTGTTCGTTATAATTATTAAATATATGTTCAAATAAATCATACTCTGTCACATTTTGACTTACTAATATTTCATAAGAATTATTATTAAGTTCTACATAATATACTGATAATGGCTTTCCACATTTTAAATTGTATTTTAATTTCATTTAATATCACTCCCTAATATATTTCCATTTTTACATCTAAAGACTTCTTTTATATGAGGACAAGGAAATTTTTCCTACTCCTATTTCAACAGTTGGACAAAAATGTCTAATTGTAATACCTAATATACTTCCGTACATATCCCAATGGCTTTATAAAAATATTTTAAAGTAGTTTTACCACTCATAAAAATTACTTTTCCGTCCTCTTGAGCTAATCTATTACTATTCTTTATCAATTCACAAGCTTTAGCACTACTGCACCCTACAAACTCCATTACAAATTCATATCCTATGACCCTATCTTTTTCCTTGAAATTATTTTCCATTAACTTTATACCCTTTCTTATCTCTTATTTTATTTTCATTCTAGCTATATATAATCAATTTTCTAAACTTTAAGAATAGCTAAAAGAGGTATAGTATTTTGGTATCATTCTTAATATTTTATTAGTTAAGTATAATTTATTTTCTATCAATAATTTATTTATAACTTGTATTGTTCTAGTATCTAGTATTATTAACTCATTTACTTTTTTTAAAAGTGAGTTTAAGTATACTAAAAATTGATTATCTTTTTTTGTAAAGTTTTCATTGATTGTTAGTTCTACTTGATTGCATAACAAATCAAAATATACCCAATTCATTTTTTACCTCCAATTTTTTTTCTTTTTATTAAAATATATATATATACTCTCCCCTCCCTTTTTCTTTTTTTATTCTTTTTAATATATTCTTATTATAGTGGTATCCAATACCCCTAGTCCGTATGGTATGCAATACCCCTACTTTTTGAAAAAGTACAAGTATTCAATACCCCTACTTTTTTATAGATTTTTCATAAAGTACAAGTATTCAATACCCATACTTTTGTTCTTTTTTTATCTCTTCAAAAATTAAATAATAAGTATTAGCACTCCCTTTTTTTGCTTGTTCTACTCTTATTAAATTTAACTCAACAAGTTCTTTAATAGCATTTTGTAAAGGCTTAGGCTCAACTATATTAAACTTATCACACAGTTTTTTATAACTGAATTTAAAACATTTTTCCCCTTTAATGTCCTTAAATTTAGAATGTTTCCACAAATCAAAGAATATTATATATAGTGGTAATGTATGCTTATATTTTCCCCATTGTATAATGAATTCAATTACACTTTTAGGCACTTGATAAAATTTCTCCATTTTATAAACATTATTTTCACAATATAACTTTATAACTTGTTTTCTAAAACTATTTTTTGCAACATCTCTACCTTTTTTCTTTAAAAAAGCTAAACCTTTATTTGTGTTTTTCTCTTTCTTTCGCTCTTTGATTTCTACTACATCATTAACATTTTTATCGGTTAGGCTTTTATCGTTTTTACTTTCTTCAATATTGCTTTTAGTTATATTAGTTATTTCAGTATCTTTAGTTATATTTTCCTCGATATCATTTTTAACTATATCAGTTATTTTAGTATCTTTAATTTCTATATTGCTAAACTTTTTAAATGTATTAATATAACTAACATTTTTAAACCTTTCAGCTCGGGCTTTATTTAGTTTTTCTTGCAACTCTTTTATTTTAATATCATTCATTTAAACCCCTATTCAAAAAATATTTTTTCTACCTCTTCCATATTTAAACAAAGTATCTTTTTTATTTTCTTTACTTCATTTAGTTTAAAATCTCTTGTACCACTCATTTTGTTATATAAATTTTGTTTAGTAGTTCCACACATTTTACAAAAACTAGTAATGTCTAATCCCTCTAAACAAATTTTAGATTTTAACAATCTTATTTGATATTCTTTCATTTTTTAACCTCCTGTTTATTTTAAGTCGACTTAATTTTAACATATTGTTTAAAATTTAGCAACACTTTTTAAGAAAAATAATTAAAAATTGACTTTTAGTAAACTTAATGTTAAAATAATTATAAAATTAAATATAGTTAGTGGGTATATTATGTTAAATGAAAAAATAGGAGAATTGATAAAAAATAAAAGAATAGAGTTAGGGCTTTCTCAAGATAAATTGGCTAAACTTATGGGCTTTAAAAATCGTACAAGTATTTTTAAAATTGAAAAAGGTATCGCTAGTATCACAATAGAACAATTACAAGAATTTTCTAAAGTATTGAAATTAGATTTTGAAGATGTATTGAAAATGCTTTTACTTAATGGGTATGGAGAATTTTTTAATCTTAAAATTATTACAAATAAATCTAATTATAGCATTGATAAAGAAGCAAAAACAAAACTTATTGAATTAGCTAATAATTATTTTTATAACGGTATCAATAGTGAGTTTTTCCAAGACTTAATAACGTTAGGACAATTAGAAAAAATACACAAATATACTTTACCTTTCAATGCTTTAAGCAATGATAAGGATATTATAGATTTTTGTTATAGATATAATTTAATTAGCATTAACTACTTAGCTGAAATTTTAAATCTTGAAAATGTGCCAAATCTTACTGATAAGGATATAGAAAAATTTATAAGTGAGAGTTTAGGTAATGAAAATATACAAAGTGATTTTAACTTTTCAAGTAATGAAAATATACAAAATATACAAAAAGAAATAATCAATATAACAACTGAAATTGATAATATAGATACAGTAGAGGATATTAGAGATATAGCACAATTAAAGCTAAACAAGATAAAGAAATAAGCTAATATTTTAAGCTACAAGCTATGAGAATTAAATAAGGCTTATAATTTAACCTTGAAACTATTTTCGTGCTTGTATGTGCTTATATTAGCTTTAAATGTGATTTTTGAAAAAAGAGGGTATATATTATGGCGAGTTTTAAAAAATTGGATAGTGGTAAATGGCTTGTAAAGTTTTATTGTAAAGACCATAACGGCAATAATAGACAAGTTAAAAAAGAGGGCCTAAGTAGTAAAAAAGAGGCCCAACAGTTTATGGATAATTATTTAGCAAAGTATAGAGGAATAGAGAATATTACGATAAATCAACTTATAAATGAGTTTTTAGAGTATAAGAAAAATAAAAAACTAAACACTAGAAAAGGCTACACGAGAAATATTAACCATATCTTAAGTAATTTTAATAGTGATATATTAGTTGCGAGCATTACTGAAAAGCAATTACTAACTTTTTTGAATAAATTAAACGATAGACCTACAGCACAAAAAAATTTAAAAACTTTTTTAAGTTCTCTTTTTGAATACGCTATCACTTATCATAATTTAAAAGCTAACCCTATTAAAAAAATAAAGTTAGAGAGCATAGAGGATACTAAACAAGAAAAAGAGATATATACACTAGAGGACTTCAAGATATTAGATAACTTACTGATAAATCATAAGAATAAATCGGCTAGAATTTATTTTAATTTACTGTATTTCAGTGGAGCTAGACCTGGAGAGATAGCAAGTCTAACTGTTAAAGATATAGACTTCAACAACAATACAATCAACATCAATAAAACAAGAATAAGTTTAAAAGTTTCTAATACTCCAAAAAATAAAAGTAGTTATCGTATTATAACAATACCTAAAAATGTAATGGACTTATTGAGAGAGTATACTGATACATTACCTAATATAGAGGACTTGTATATATTTAATATTAAAGATTACTACAATATTGTATTAAAAAATATGATTTCTAAAAATAATTTAGCACACATTACATTACACGGCTTTAGACACTCGCATGCTAGTTTATTGATTAAGAGAGGTATACCAATCACTGATATATCAAAAAGACTAGGACGCAAAAACCCACAAATAACATTATCAACTTATTCACATTTTTATAATGATACTAACGATAACATCATTAACTTATTAGAAAATTTATAATAAAAAAAATACTAATTTTAATGATTTTTAATTTTTTAGTACGATATTAGTACGATTTTTCTTTTTTAATCACTAGAAAACCCCTATAAATAAAAGAAATTTTGATTTTTAATTGTATTTTTAAACTAAATATGTTAAAATATTTAAAATGAAAGGAGTCATAATGAAAACTGTTTTAAACATAATAAAAAAATTTTTAATTTATACTTTAAAAAAGATATATTCTTTTTTAATATATATGTCATTAACATTTATTACATTTGCTATAATAATAGGAGCATTCATTGCAAATAGTAAAAATGAAAGTAATCTAACACTAAAATACAATAATTTAATAATATCAGATATTGATATACCTCAAGAAGATAAGTTTTATAATTCATTAGACTATATAGAAGGAAAAAAAGTTACTTTTTCTGAAGTTTATAGAGCAATAAATTATGCTATTAATGATGATAATATTTCAAATATTTTTATAAATCTTGATACCACTACATTTTCTACTTCACAATTAGAGGAACTTACTCCTTTATTTAACAAATTGAAAGAAAAAAAGAAAAAAGTTATTGCATATGGTGAAACTCTAGATAATTCTTCTTATTCAGTAGGACTATTAGCAGATGAAATAGTAGTTCCAAAAACTGAAAATACTGATATACATCTAGGTGGTTATTCTATATCTAATATGTATTTTAAAAATATACTTGATAAGTTTGGTGTTAAATTTGAAGTTATACATGTCGGGTCACATAAATCATACGGTGAAGAATATTATAGAGAAAATATAAGCCCTGAACAAAAAGAAACTTTAACAAGAATGTATGATAAAAAATTAGATAATTATATTTCAAATATATCTAAAGTTAGAAAAATTGATGAAAATACGGTAAAAAATAAATTATTAAATGGAGAGTATGCTCTAATTAGTCCTAAGACTGCACGTGATTTATCTATAGTTGATACTTTAGAAGATTATGAAGATTTAACTAATAATTTAAACATAAAAGATGATAATTCTATATCTATCCAAAACTATATATCAAAAGTCACTGAAAATAATAATTCAAATAATAAAATAGCTGTAATATATTTAGATGGTGATATTGATTCTGTATCTTCTTCATATGGAAACACAAATATTAGTAGTGATAATTTCAAATCTAAATTAGATAAAGCACTTCAAATAGAAGGACTTAAAGGTATAGTTATCAGAATAAATTCTGGTGGAGGTTCTGCATTCGATTCTAAAAAAATATATGATATGATAGTTAAACTTGATATTCCTGTATACGTATCTATAGGTAATATAGCCGCAAGTGGTGGTTACTATATATCAAGTGCAGCAGATAAAATATTTATAGAAAACTTTGGTCTAACAGGTTCTATCGGAGTTGTAACAATGATTCCTAAATATGTTGGTACATTAAATAAATTTAATGTTAATGTCAATCATATTACACGTGGTAAATATTTAAATATAACAGATCCGAGTGTAGAATTAACAAATGAAGATAGATTAGCATATATGGGTAGATTAGAAGCCGTTTACAACGAATTTAAAAACGATATATTACTTAAGAGAGTTAACCTTACTCCTGATACTCTTGAATACGCTGCTCAAGGTAAGGTATGGTTAGGTATGGAAGCGAAAGAATTAAAATTAGTAGATGAAATTGGTGGTCTTTTTGATACTATTGATCATTTACAAAATGATTTAAAATTAGATAATAATTACTCTATAATAGATATATACTCTACACAAGAATACACTAATATTACTGATATATTTAAAAGTAGTTTAGGTATATTAAAATTTAAGAACAAAATTAATTTTGATTTTTTAGAAAATCAATTACAATTTATATTAAATCAAAATTCAAAACCTATGTTTTATGAACCTATGCAAAATTTGGAATTTTAAGGGCTTATGCCCTTTTTTCTATTAAAATGATAACATTTTAATAAATTTTAAATTCTTTTTATTGTTTTTTTAATTTTTTTGTGTTATACTTATAACACAGCTCAAGACAAGAGGAGAGATCAAATATGAACATACTATACTACACTTGGGATAATTCCAAGTATATTAATGAATTAGAAAAAATAGGAATTGATGTAACTGTAACAAATGATTCAGAGATAGTTATTTCTGAATTAAAAAAAAGTAATTATAACATTTTAATAATAGATACTATAAGCGTTGTTAGCTATAAAAATCTATTCCAATATATGTATAATGAAAATTTAAATATTATTCCTATAGCCATAACTGAACCAAACAATAAGTTTATAATTGGAGAGGCAATGACTCTTGGTTTAGTTGACTATATATACAACACATTAACTCCCGATGAATTCATAAACAAAATAAAGGGAATAAGATATCTTCTTACTAAAGAAAAAAGTGATTTACCTAGTAATATTCTAAAAATTAAAGATTTAGTATATAATACTAGTACTAGAGAAGCTAAGCGTGGAAACGAAGAGTTTAATTTAACTTTAAAAGAAGGTAAATTACTTGAAATCTTAATATTTAATAAAAATAAAGTTGTAAGTCGTGAAGAAATATTTGAGAAAATATGGAACAGAGATGAAACTCAAGATAAAAATATAGGAGATGTATATATTACTTTCCTAAGAAGAAAATTAGATAATAAATTTGAAGATAAATTAATAAAAACTGTTAGAAATGTTGGATACATGATAAAAGAATAAATATAATATTGAGGTGATACATTTGAAAAAATACTTAAAATATATATTTTTAATAATATTAATATCATCATCTTTAATATTATATAAACAATATATTTCAAGTGATGTAAAAGTTAAAGTTATTAATAATAATATATATAAAAATAAGATAATAGATGATGTGATAGAATCACTAAACTTAAAATTCAAAAATTCTAAATTTAAATTAAGTGAATTTGAAAATAATGAAATAAATTCTATAATATATTTCACATCACAGATATATAATTTTGATGAAGCATACTTCATCATTGAATATAATAACTTTGAAGTGAGAAAAATTAATTTTTATTTCAACAACATAAAAAACAATAATTTTGATGATGTTACTGAAATAATATCAAAACTTATAGAAGTTTCCGATAATTCAATAAATAGTTCTACTTCACATAA
This sequence comes from uncultured Streptobacillus sp., assembly GCA_963539215.1. Taxonomy (GTDB): domain Bacteria; phylum Fusobacteriota; class Fusobacteriia; order Fusobacteriales; family Leptotrichiaceae; genus CAURNT01. The sequence goes on from CAUTJT010000008.1 coordinate 22,473, forward strand.
AATAATACTAAATATGATGAACAAATTTAAAAAATCTAACTATAATGTAAGTTTAATATATAGTAACGGTTTAACATATTCTCTAACTATAAAAAATAATAATAGTTTAGAGTTTAATATTTCTTAATAATACTAAATTTTTTTTAATAAAAAATACTTTGATCAACAAATAAAAATATCATTTAACACTGAATACAAGAGAGTTTTAACCTCTTGTATTTTTATTTTTTTTAGTGTAGAATAATAAAAAAAGGAGGATATGATGAAAAAGTTTTTAAAATTAATAATGCTTGTAGCATTAATGACATGTACTGTTTTTGCTGGTTCTCAAAAATATAAAAAACCAGAATTCACAAGTTTTAAGGAATATAAGGTAGTTGATACTGTTCATAATATTCCTATGAGTTTAAAATTAGGAATATCTGAAGGTAAAGATCTTTTATATATTCCGGGTTATGGAAGAATATTCTTAGAAAAAACTGATTATGGTTACAGAGATATTAACAATAATATGGATGTTTTTGTTAAAAATAATGGAAGTATTGAAATTAAAGCAAATGTAACTATGATAGATTTAAACTTCATGTACCCTGATAAATATAAAAAAGGTGAATTCTATCATTCACTTTCTGGTTTCTTACATTCTCACGTATACCCTATGATTGAAGAAAATAAAATAAAAATTGGTGAAGATACATTTAATGTAAGAAAAAGTGTTAATGATTTTGATAAATCTGTAATTTATAAGGAAGAAAATGGTAAATTTACTGTTCTTTATCTTCCAAACTGGTCAAGAGATAATTTATCTTTACCAGATCTTGCAGAATTTAAATTCACTGTAAATCTTGAAGAAGTAAAATAACCTAAAACTTAATAATGTTATGTATCTAGAATTTAGATACAGCTTTTCATAAATGAACTCTAATATTAATAAAAATATGCATCTTTAAACTTTTAATTTCATAATCTAGTTTATCGATGCATATTTTATATAATTTTATAAATCTTTAATATTTAGTAAGTTGCCCTTTTGCTATTGTTCCTTCAACAACAAAATCTTCATTATAATAAGTTAAATCTGCTATATATCCCTCTTTTATATATCCATATCTATCATCAACTTGTACTGCTTTTGCTGGATAAGATGTTGCCATTCTTAAAGCTTCTTCTTCACTAATTTTAACTTCTTTAACTAGGTTTTTAACTCCTGTTATCATATCAAGTGCTGAACCACCCAATGTTCCAGATTCAGTAGCACATCTTCCATCTTTATAATAAACTTTATGTCCTTCAAACATGAAATATTCCATATTAGTTCCCATAGGAGAAACTGCATCAGTCACTAAATATAATTTTGATCTAAGAACTTCTTTTACTACTCTAACTGATGGGTAACTAGCATGTAATCCATCTACTATAATCCCACAATTCATATTTTTATTATCTAAAAGATAACCAACAACTCCTGGCTCTCTTGAATCAAATGGACGCATAGCATTAAATAAATGTGTAGCATTTCTATAATATTTTTCTTTTTCCTTTATTTCTTCATAAAGAGCATTACTATGACCTATAGAAAGGTTTATTCCACTTTCATACAATTTTATTAAATGTTTTTCCAATGCTACTTCAGGTGCAATAGTCATTATTTTAACACCTTCATATCCAACTTTAGCAATTGCTTCTATTACTTCATCAGATAAAACTCTTATATAATCAGGTCTGTGAACACCTTTCTTTTCTAAACTAATATATGGTCCTTCTATATGAAGTCCTAAAACTCCTATTTCTTCTTTTTCATCTTTTAAATCTTCTATTAATTTTAATGCCTTTAATATTTTTTCATCAGGTGAAGTTATTAAAGTTGGAAGATAAGATGTTGCTCCAAATCTTTTATTAGTTTCATTCATTATTTCTAATGTTTCACGAGTAATTTCATCATTAAATAAAACTCCTCCACAACCATTTAATTGTAAATCTATAAATCCAGGAGATAATACTTTACCATCTATATCAATTACCTCATTGTTTTTTAAGTCCTCATCAGTTAAAAAAGATGTACTTGTTACTTTTTTAATTTTTCTACCTTCAATAATTACAGCATTTTCTGCTATAAATTTATCTCCATCGAATATTTTAGCATTTTTAATTATCATAGTCATCACAGTATGAATTTCATACTCTCCTTTCTATATTCTTTAATATATTTTACTCCCAACGTGAAAAAAAATCAAGTTATTGATCAATATTTTTTAAAAAAATGAAAAAATTTTTCACTAATAATTTAATACTGATTTTTTTATACTATTAATCTATATTAATCATAAACAAAAAAGTAAATTAACACCAATTTTATTAACTTGTAATTCAACTACATTGGTGTTATAATCTTTTTTGGAGGTGCTTTTATGAAAAAAAAATTTTTGTTAATAATAATGTTAATATTTATGAGTATAATTTCTGAATCTAAATTAAAGATAGGAGTTAGTATGTTACCTTACTATTCTTTTGCTACAAATATAGTAAAAGATAAAGCTGATGTCTATCAAATATTACCTACTGATGCTGACGTGCATACTTATCAACCTTCTGCTAATGAAGTGAAAAAAATTTCAGATTTAGATGTTTTAATTATAAATGGAACAGGAATAGATAACTATATGTATAACCTAATAAAAGCTTCAGGAAATAAACATATTAAAGTTATAGTTGCAAGTAAAAATGTATCATTACTTCCTGTATCTGGTGAAAGAGGAAGGGTGAAATCTGTTAATACCCATACTTTTATATCAATACAAGCTTCAATACAACAAATTAATACTATAGCTAAAGAATTAGCAAATTTAGATAAAACTAATTCAAGTACATATTTAATAAATGCTAGAGAATATGGTAGAAAACTTTCTAATATAAAGGCTAAAAAAATTAGGGAAATTTCTAATTTAAGAAAGAAAACTCAATTTAATGTGGCCACTACACATGGAGGTTATGACTATATTTTAGGAGAAATCGGTATAAATGTTGCCGTAGTAATAGAACCACGTGATAATGTTCGTCCTTCTGCAGTTGATTTAAAAGAATCAATAAAATTAATAAAAGAAAAACATATAAATGTACTATTTGAATCAGATGGTTCTCAATCACCATATACTAGACAAATAGAAAAAGAAACAGGTGTTGTTTCAGGAAAATTACTACATATGACTAATGGTAAATATACATCTACAGCCTTTGAAAAAGATATCGAAAAGAATTTTGATATCATAATTTCAACATTTAAAAAGGCTACATACAAATAAAGGAGAAATAATGAAAAATGTTAAAATTATAGTAGGTTCAATACCTAAAAATTCTTTACAAAAAAAAATAGCTTTAAGTATAAAAGAAAAATTTTCAAACATTGCTAACTATTCATTAATTCTTATTAATGATTTACCTTTCTATAATTATGAAATAGAAAATGAAAATATCCCTTCAGTTAAAAAATTTCATAAAGAAGTACGTGAAGCAGATGGAATTATAATTTTAGCTTCTGAATATAATTCTTCAATATCAGCTCCATTAAAAAATGCATTAGATTGGTTAAGTCGTGGTGAACAATCTTTAAATGGTAAGCCAGTTCTTGTTGCTGGTGCAACTCCTGGTTCTTTAGGTACAGTTCGTGCTCAAGATCATTTAAAATTAATTTTATCCCACTACGCAATTAATGGAATAGTAATGCCAGGTGCATCTATATTAATTTCTAACGCATTTAAAAAATTAGATGAAAATGGAATTATAAACGATGAAGAAACTTTAAACTTTTTAGAAGGACATTTAAAAAACTTTAATAACTGGATAGATAAAATTAAATAAGATATAATAAAAAGAACATGCTCTATAAGAACATGTTCTTTTTTATATTATCTTTCCAACTCTAATTTAACTTTTTCATCCACAATTTCAATTTTTATAACACTATTAGTAGAAATATTTTCTTTTAATATTAACTTAGATATATCTGTCTCTAATTCTTTTTGTATGAATCTTCTAATAGGTCTTGCACCGTAATTAGGATCATATGCGTTATTTACAACATAATCTATTAAATTTTCATCAAATTTAATAACTATTAATCTATCTTTTAATTTTTCATTCATTTTAGATAACTCAAGTCTAACTATATTTTTAATACTTTCTTTATCTAATGAATTAAATGTAATAATTTCATCTAATCTATTTAAAAACTCTGGTTTAAATCTAGATTTTAATTCTTCTTCTACCATTTCTTTTCTTCCATCTAATATATATTCTGAACCTATATTTGATGTCATAATTATTATAGTATTCTTAAAATCAACTAATCTTCCTTTACCATCTGTAAGTCTACCATCATCTAAAACTTGTAATAATATATTAAATACATCAGGATGTGCTTTTTCTATTTCATCAAGAAGTATTACAGAATAAGGTTTTCTTCTAACCTTTTCTGTTAATTGCCCACCTTCTTCATAACCAACATAACCAGGAGGTGCTCCTATTAATCTTGCCACTGAATGTTTCTCCATATATTCACTCATGTCTATTCTAATTATTAGATTTTCATCATCAAATAAATTCTTAGCTAATTGCTTCGTTACATATGTTTTCCCTACACCTGTTGGACCTAAAAACATAAAAGAACCTATAGGTCTATTAATATCTTTAAGACCCGCACGAGATCTAAGAACTGTATCTGCAATTGAACTTATAGCTTGATCTTGTCCTATCACCTTTTCTTTTAAATGTTCTTCTAAAGATAGGATTTTTTCATTTTCACTTTGAACTAATTTTCCAACAGGTATACCAGTCCATTTAGCAACTATTTCAGCTATTTGTTCTTTACCTATAATTTGAGAAACTAAATTATTATTTTCAGATTTTTCTCTGATTTCATTTAATTCTCTTTCAAGTTTTGGAATTATATCATACTTATATTCAGCTACTTTTCCATAGTCTGCTACTCTCTCATATTCACTAGCTTTCAAATTAGCTTCATCTATTTTCTGTTTTATTTCTTTTAATTTAACTACATTCTCTTTTTCTAAATTCCAATTTAGAGTTAATACTCTCTTTTTTTCTCCAATTTCTGCTAATTCTTTTACAATTTCTTCAAGTCTTAACTTACTTGTTTCATCCTCTTCTTTTTTAAGTGCTTCTCTTTCTATTTCAAGTTGAGCATATTTTCTATTCAACTCATCTAATTCTGTTGGTACAGAATTAATTTCAGTCTTAATTTTAGCACAAGCTTCATCTATTAAATCTATAGCCTTATCAGGAAGAAATCTATCTTGTATGTATCTATCTGACATAGTTGCAGCCGATACTATAGCAGCATCTGATATTCTTATACCATGATATTGTTCAAACTTTTCTTTCAATCCTCTTAATATTGAAATTGCATCATCTACAGTTGGTTCAGACACTTGTATAGGTTGAAATCTTCTTTCAAGTGCTGCATCTTTTTCTATATATTTTCTATATTCTCCTAATGTAGTTGCACCAATAACTTCTATTTCACCTCTTGCAAGCATAGGTTTTAATAAATTAGAAGCATTCATAGCACCATTTTGTCCCCCTGCACCTACTATATTATGTACTTCATCTATAAATAATATTATATTTCCACTACTTTTTTCTAAAGTATCTACAACAGCTTTTAGTCTTTCTTCAAATTCACCTTGATATTTAGCACCTGCTATAAGAGAACCCATATCTAAAGAAAATACTGTCTTATTTTTCAAATTATCTGGTACATCTCCTGAAAAGATTCTTTGAGCTAAACCTTCAACAAGTGCAGTCTTACCAACACCTGGTTCACCTATTATCATAGGATTATTTTTATTTCTTCTAGATAATATTTGTATCAATCTACGAATTTCATTATCTCTTCCTATTACTGGATCTAACTTTCCACTTGCAGCAAGTGCAACTAAGTCTTTACCGTATTTTTTAAGAACATCAAGATTATCTTCAAATCCATCACTGTTAATTTTTCTTCCTGAAAGCATTTCATTTAAAACTTCCTCTACTTTTTTAACATCTAATCCAAAATTTTTAATTCTTATAGTAGCAAGTAATAAGTGAATTACAGAAATATACTCATGACCCCCATCTTTTGCTAATTCATTTGCAGAATTTATCATTTCAGTAAACTCTCTGCTATATTGTAACTGTGCATTTGATGATACCTTAGGCATATTATTTAATTGTGTATATATTTCGTTTTGTAAATTATTTGTATCTACATTTATTTTATTCAATACAGACTTAGTTGTATCATCATTAGATACCAATTCTAACATCAAGTGTTCAAGTTTAATATCAGAACTTTTGAATTTACTTGCAAAATTCATTGCATTTTCTAAAACTTCTAGCGCTTTCCTAGTAAATTTATTCATATTTATCACCTCATTAAATTTATTTTTTTGTTAGCACTCTAATGTTATTACTGCTAACAATTGTATATTATCATTTAATTTAGTATTTGTCAAGAAGTTTTTTAAAAAAAATACTCCTTTTTTTAAAAAGGAGTAACTAAATTACTTAATAAATATGCATTTACAAGTTTTTCTGTAGCATCTATTGAATCTACATGTGTTCTTTCATAAGAATGACTAGATTCTATACCCGCTCCAAGTAGAGCATGTTTAACTTCAGCACCTGCGCTCATAGCTGCAGAAGCATCACTTCCATAATATGGATATATATCTAATTTATATCCAATATTATTTTTCTTTGCAAGTTCCACTAAATGAAGTCTAAACTCATAATTATATGGCCCTGAAGCATCTTTAGCACATATTGAAACAGTATATTCATCAGTTGCTTGATCATCTCCCATAGCCCCCATATCTACAGCCAAGTATTCTACAACTTTATCAGATATATTACTATTTGCTCCATGTCCAACTTCTTCAAAAACACTAAATGCAAAATGAGTTGTATAAGGTAATTCTAGTTTTTCTTTAGAATATTTTTCTAATAAATTTAATAAAATAGCCGCCGAAACTTTATCATCTAAAAAACGAGATTTAACAAATCCATTTTCTGTAATAGTAGTTCTTGGATCAAATGAAATAAAATCTCCAACTTGTATACCCAATTCTTCAGTTTCTTTTTTATTAGTAGTTTTAGCATCTAAACGAACTTCCATATTATCTTCAGTTCTTTCTAAAGTCCCAGCTTCTCTATATACATGAGTACTTGTTTGATGTATAAGTATAGTACCTGTTAAAGTTTTATTATTAGTAGATAAATGTATCAAACAATTTTCACCTTCTATCATATTCCACGGGAACCCACCAATTTTTGCTAACTTTAATCTTCCATCAGACTTTATAGATCTGACCATAGCACCTAAAGTATCAACGTGCGCTGTTATATATCTTTGCTTTTCATCATCTTTCCCAATTAACGTAACATTTACACCACCTTTATTAGTTCTGACAGGAGAATAGCCAAACTCTTTCAATTTTTTAAATATATAATCACTAACTTCTCTTGTATATCCTGTAGGCGAAGGAATAGAAGTTAATTCTTTTAAATATTTTATAGTATTTTCCATTTATAGCACCTTTCTTATATATAATTAGCAATATAAAAGAAAAAGAAGAATTATCTTCTTCTTCTTACATTATTGAACCCTTTATATTTCTGAGTTGCAAGATGAGAATCAATGTTTTGTATCAACTCAACAGCAACCCCAACTAAAATTAGTAAACTTGTACCTCCAAGCATTACAGGAACATTTAAAACATATCCAAACCAAAGGTTAGGTAATATTCCAAGTATAGCAAGGAATAAAGCTGTACCAAACGTTATTCTATTAACTATATATTCTAAAAACTCTGAAGTTTCTTTACCAGCTCTTTTAAGAGGTATAGTTCCTCCACTTTGTTTTAATCCATCAGCTATTTTTTCAGGATCAAATACTATAGCTGTATAGAAGAAAGAAAATAGAATTATTAATATAACAGATAAACTTAAATAAGCCCATCCTTTTTGTCCAAAAATATTTATTAAATATGATTTTGTAGTAGCATCAACTTTAAGTATAGGTAATACCGCTGATGGTACTGCAAGTATCATTGAAGCAAAAATTATAGGCATAACTCCTGCTGTATTTATTTTTATAGGCAAATAAGTTTTTCTACCAACAACTGTTTGTTCAGTATTTCCAACACCTCTGCTAGATTTACCAACATATTGTATAGGAACTCTTCTTTCACCTAACTGTATGATTACCATTACTACTATTACAATTAAGAACATTAGTAAAGATAAATATGCTAGTGTCATATCACGACCTGAATTTTTAAGTTGTGTAATTGTCCCTCTTATAACTTGAGGTAAATTTGACACTATATTTAAGAAAATCAACATCGAAGTTCCATTACCTATACCTTTAATAGATATTCTTTCTGATAACCACATTAAGAACGCAGTACCTCCAGTAATTAAAACAACCGTTGTTATTATAAATCTTATACCAGGATCTAAAACATAATTATTAGTTTGTAAAACTATAGCTATTCCAGCAGATTGGAATAAAGTTGTAACTATAGTTAAATATCTAGACCACTGTGTTATTTTTTCTGCTTCTTTTCCACCTTCTCTTTGCATTTCTTCAATTCTTGGAAATAGTACTCCTAATATTTGAAATACAATTGAGGCATTAATGTATGGGGCTATTCCTAACGAGAATATTGAAGCTCTTTGTACCGCACCACCTGAGAATAAATCTAAGAATTGTGCTAGAGCATTACCATTTGCAAAACCTGAGAATAATTGCATATTAATTCCAGGAACTGCTATGTGAACTCCAATTCTAGCTACAAGAAAGCACCCTAGTGTAAATAAGATTCTTTTTCTTAATTCACGTGTATGAATCATTGCGTTGAATCTTACTAATAATGCTTCTTTAAAAGTCAATTTAAATCACCCCTATTTTAATTTTGTAAAGGAAAAAAGTAAGTTAAACTTACTCTCCCTCAACTTCTTTAGCATTTCCTGCAACATTTGCAAATGATTTAATTTCAAGTAATTCTACTGAACCATTGAATTTTTCAACTGAAGCTTTAGCTCCTTTTGAAACTCTATGTGCAACTACTTTTAAAGATTTTTCTAATTCATACTCACCTATTATTTTTAATAATGAAGTATAAATTCTTTCTCCATCTTCTTTAACTATGAATTTAGCATTTTTAATTACTCTTCTTTCTAATAAAGTAGTTAATGATACTTCTTCACCGTTCTCAAATTTATCAGCTATATCTTTTAAGTTTATAACTAAAACATCTTTTTTGAACTCAGAATTAGAGAATCCTCTCTTAGGAACTCTTCTGATTAAAGGCATTTGTCCACCTTCGAACGCTGCTGAAACGTAAGTTCCTGATCTTTGTTTTTGTCCATTATGACCCTTACCAGCTGTTTTACCCCAACCAGTTCCATGTCCTCTACCGATTCTTCTTCTTTCTCTCTTAGATCCTTCGGCAGGTCTTAACTCATTAAGATTCATTGATTTAAACCTCCTCTACTTTAACTAAATAAGAAACTAATTTAATTTTACCTTCTATATCTGAAGTCAAATTGTGCTCAACAGTTTGACCAACTTTTCTTAAACCTAAAGATTTAATTGTTGCGATATGGTTAGGCTTTCTTCCATTAATTCCTTTTATAAGTGTTATATTTACTTTAGTCATTAATCTATCCTCCTAGCCTATCCTATAATTTCTTCTACTGTTTTTCCTCTTAATTTTGCAACTTCCTCTATAGATCTTAATTGTTTTAAACCATCTAATGTAGCTCTTGCAACATTATCTTTAGTTTTAGATCCTCTTATCTTAGTAAGTACATCTGTTACTCCAACTAATTCTAAAATTTCTCTTGTTGCTGATCCAGCTATTACCCCAGTCCCTTTTGAAGCTGGTTTTAATAATACTGAAGTTGCATTAAACTTACCTATTTGTTCATGAGGTAAAGTTCCACCTTTTAATGAAACTGTTATCATATTTTTCTTAGCTCCTGCTATAGCTTTTCTTATTGCTTCAGGAACTCCGTTAGCTTTTCCTAACCCTAATCCTACTTTTCCGTTTCCGTCTCCAACTGCTGCAAGTACTGAGAATGAAATTCTTCTTCCCCCTTTAACAGTTTTAGAAACTCTACTAATTCTTAAAAGTTTTTCTTTGTATTCGTTATTTTTAACTTCTCTTGCCAAAATAAATCCTCCTATCCTATTAGAATTCTAATCCTGCTTCTCTTGCAGCATCTGCTAATGCTTTAACACGTCCTGTATAGATATATCCACTTCTATCAAATACAACCTTAGTTATTCCAGCAGATTTTGCTTTTTCAGCTATTCTTGTACCTATAATTTTAGCTGCTTCAACATTTGAACCATTTTCTACTTTGTTTCCTTTTTCTATAGTTGATGCAGAAACTAATGTTCTTCCTGTTGCATCATCTATAATTTGTGCAAATATGTTTGTTAAGCTTCTAAATACAGTAAGTCTTGGTCTTTCAGCAGTTCCACTGATTTTAGATCTAATACTTCTGTGTTTTTTTACTCTCGCTGATTTTCTATCTATTCTTTTAATCATTTAAACTACCTCCTATCCTTTCTTACCTTCTTTTCTTCTTATCTTCTCATCTGCATATTTAACCCCTTTACCTTTATAAGGTTCTGGAGCTCTCTTAGATCTTATATCTGAAGCAACTTGACCAACTAATTGTTTGTCTATTCCTTCTACTGTAATTTTAGTATTACCTTCAACTACAAAGTTTATTCCATCTATTGGAGCTATTTCAACTGGATGAGAATATCCTAACGCTAATGTTAATCCTTTACCATTAGCTGCTACTCTGTATCCAACCCCAACTAATTCTAATTTAATTTTAAATCCTTCACTTACACCAACAACCATGTTGTTTAAGTTTGCTCTAGTAGTACCATGTAATGCTCTTATATTTGGTAAGTCATTTGGTCTTTCTAAAGTTATTTCATTGTTTTCTATAGCAACTTTAATTTCAGAAGATAATTCTCTTGATAAAGTTCCTTTTGGTCCTTTAACAGTATATACATTACCAACATTAGTAACTTCTACACCTTTAGGTATAACTATAGGTTTTTTACCTACTCTTGACATTTTTTTCCTCCTTATGTGCGTAAATTTCCATAAGCGTGATTAAAGTCTAATTACCAAACGTAACAAAGAACTTCTCCACCAACGCTTTGCTTTCTGCATTCTTTATCAGTTAAAACACCTTTAGGTGTAGTAACGATAGCTATTCCTAATCCACCTAAAACTTTAGGTAAATCTTCTACTGAACTATATACTCTTCTTCCAGGTTTAGAAATTCTTTTTAGTCCTTTAATTACTGCTTCACCTTCAACAGTTTTTAAAGTTACTAAGATATCTTTTCTAGTTCCTTCTTCTTTTACTTCAAATTCTGATATATATCCTTCATTCTTTAATATATTTGCGATACTTTCTTTTATTTTAGAAAATGGTATTAATACACTATTGTGTTTAGCAGTATTAGCATTTCTAATTCTTGTTAACATATCTGCAATAGGATCTGTTAAATGCATTTTTTTCCTCCTCTCAAAATTACCAACTTGATTTTTTAACTCCAGGGATCATCCCTTCACCAGCTAATTGTCTAAACATTACTCTAGATATTCCAAATTCTCTCATGTATCCTCTTGGTCTACCATTAACTTGGCATCTATTTCTTAGTCTAGTAGGTGATGCGTTTCTAGGTAATTTAGATAATTCAACTAAAGCTTCTCTATCACCTTTTCTAGCTCTTTCTTTTAACTCCGCTCTTTTTTCTGCGTATTTATCTATTGTTCTTGCAACTTTTAAGTTTTTTTGAACCATTGCTTTTTTAGCCATTAAATGTTTGCACCTCCTTATTATTTAGCAAAAGGCATTCCAAATGCTCTTAATAATGCTCTTCCTTCTTCATCATTTTTTGCAGTAGTTACGAATGTGATACCCATTCCTAATACTTTATCTACTTTATCGATTTCAATTTCAGGGAATATTATTTGTTCTTTAAGACCTAAAGTATAGTTCCCTCTTCCATCAAATCCTTTGTTTGAAACTCCTTCAAAGTCTCTTACTCTTGGTAAAGTAACACTTACTAATCTATCTAAAAATTCAAACATTTTTTCTTTTCTTAGAGTTACTTTAGCTCCTATTAATTGACCTTCTCTTAATTTAAATCCAGCTTCTGATTTTCTTGCTTTTCTTGCAACTGGTTTTTGTCCTGTAATTTGAGCTAATTCTTTAACAGCTGTATCTATTAATTTAGGATTACTTACTGCATCTCCTAAACCCATATTTACTATAATTTTATCTAATTTAGGTACTTCCATTATATTAGTAAGTCCTAATTCTTTCATTAATGCTGATACCATTGTTTCTTTGTATGCTTTTTGTAATCTAGGCATATATTTTTCAGACATTTAGGTATCCTCCTTCCCGTTTATTATATTTCTTTACCAGATTTAACTGATATTCTAACTTTTTTTCCATCTTTTACTTCATATCTAACTCTTGTAGCACTCTTAACACTTTCATCCCATAACATTACTTTTGATGAGAAAATAGGTACTTCTCTTTCAACAATCTCACCTTGTGTGTTCATTTGAGTTGGTTTTAAATGTTTTTTCTTAACATTAACACCTTCAACTACAACTTTACCTAATTTAGGAAAGACTTTTAAAACTTTTCCTATTTTACCTTTATCACCTAATTGTGAAGATTTATTACTTCTTTTATCATTATTACTTCTTCCACTAATTACAACAACTGTATCTCCAGTCTTAACATGTAATTTCTTAGGAACTGATTTAATTTTAGATTTTATCACGAAAAATTCCTCCTTCCTAAAGTACTTCTGGCGCTAATGAAACTATTTTCATAAAGTTCTTAGCTCTTAATTCTCTTGCAACAGGTCCAAATATTCTTGTCCCTCTCATTTCTAATGCAGTGTTTAAAATTACAGCTGCATTGTCATCAAATTTTATATATGATCCGTCTGCTCTTCTAGTTTCTTTTTTAGTTCTTACTATAACTGCTTTTACAACGTCACCTTTTTTAACATTTCCATTAGGTATAGCTTCTTTTACAGATGCTACAACAACGTCACCTATTCTTCCGAATCTCTTTTTTGAACCACCTAATACTCTAATAACCATGATTTTCTTTGCACCAGTGTTATCAGCAACATTAAGTATACTTTGTTGTTGAACCATTTAATAGTTCCTCCTCCCGTAAATAAATAGTATATATTATTTAGCTTTCTCTATTATTTCAACTACTCTCCAGTTTTTATCCTTACTTAAAGGTCTAGTTTCCATAATTCTAACTTTATCTCCAACATGACATTCATTTAATTCATCATGTGCTTTATATCTTTTAGAAGTTTTAACTCTCTTTTTATATAATTTATGAAGTTTCATCGTATTTTCTACAACTACTACTGTCTTATCCATTTTATCAGAAACAACTATTCCTTCTCTGACTTTTCTTTCATTTCTTTCCACTCAGAATCCTCCTATTTACCAGTTTTTTCTGTTAAAATTGTTTTCATTCTAGCTATATCTCTTCTAACTTCTTTTATTTTTGCTGTGTTTTGTAATTGTCCAAGAGTTTTTTGTAGCTTTAAATTAAACAATTCATGTTTTAATTCTTTTATTTGTGATTCTAATTGATTTAAGTCTAAATCTCTAACTTCTTTAACTGTCATTACTTATCACCACCTACTTCTCTTCTAATGAATTTAACTTTGATAGGTAGTTTATGTCCAGCTTTTCTTAATGCTTCTTTGGCTTTCTCTTCAGATACTCCTCCAACTTCAAACATTATTTTACCTTTTTTAACTACTGCTACCCAACCTTCAGCATTACCTTTACCTTTACCCATTCTTGTTCCTTCTGGTCTCTTTGTGTAAGGTTTATCAGGGAAAATTCTAATCCAAATTTTTCCTTCTCTCTTAAATGTTCTATTTATAGTAATTCTGCATGCTTCTATTTGTCTTGAAGTTATCCAACCAAATTCATTAGCAGCTAATCCGAAATCACCGAATGCCACATAGTTTCCTTTAGTTGCTACTCCACCCATGCTTCCTCTAAATTGTTTTCTATATTTAGTTCTCTTAGGTATAAGCACTATTGGTCTCCCCCTTCCTTCTTAGTAGGTAATACTTCACCATTAAAGATCCATACTTTGATCCCTAATGCTCCGTATGTTGTATGAGCTGTTGCTGTTGCATAATCAACATCTGCTCTTAATGTATGTAATGGTACTCTTCCTGAAAGTGTCCATTCACTTCTTGCAATTTCTGCTCCATTTAATCTTCCTGAAGTCATTACTTTAATTCCTAATACTCCAGCTTTTTCTGCATTTCTTATAGCTTGTTGTACAGCTCTTTTATAAGCCACACGTTTTTCAATAGCAGATGCTATGCTTTCAGCAACTAATTGTGCATCTCTATTAGGGTTTTTAATTTCTAAAGCTTTAACAAAAACTTTTTTCCCTGTTAATTTTTCAAGTTGTCCTTTAAGAGCTTGTATTTCAGCTCCTTTTCTACCTATTAAAACTGCTGCTTTACCTGTTGAAATTATTACAGTTAATTCTTTTTCAGATACTCTTTCAATAGCAATTGAAGAGATTCCAGCTTGGTAGTAGTTTTTCTTAATATATTCTCTTATTTTTAAATCTTCGTGAAAATTGTTTAAATACTCTTTTCCTTTTTTAGCGAACCATTTTGAATCCCATGTTTTAACGATTCCGATTCTCATACCCCTAGGATCTACTTTTTGTCCCACAGAACTACCTCCTCTATTTTCCTAATTATTTTACATCCACTTCAACAGTTATATGTGCAAGTGGCTTTCTGATTATGTCTGCTCTTCCCATTGCTCTTGGGTTCATTCTTTTTAATACAGGTCCTTTATCTATTAATACTTTTGAAACATAAAGATTTTCTGAATTTAATCCTAAATTATGTTCAGCATTTGCAATTGCTGATCTTAATGTTTTTTCTATTAAAGGAGCTGCTTTTTTATTTGTAAATCTTAAAATGTTTAATGCTTCTAACGCATTTTTTCCTCTTACTATATCAGCTACTAATCTAGCTTTTTGAGGGCTTAATCTTTGATAACGTAATTTAGCTACTGCTGGCATCCGTCTTCTCCTTTCATCCTTCTGATGTATTTATATTCTATTTTTTCTTATCTTTACCATGTCCATGATAAGTTCTAGTTGGAGCAAATTCTCCTAATTTATGTCCTACCATTTCTTCTGTTACATACACAGGTATATGTTTTTTACCGTTATAAACAGCAAAAGTATAACCTATGAATTCTGGAAATATTGTTGATCTTCTTGACCAAGTTTTAATTACAGCTTTGTTATTACCTTGAGCTTCTACTTTTTTGAATAAGTAATGATCAGCAAAAGGTCCTTTTTTTAATGAACGAGCCATTTTTCCTCCTTACTTTATTGTCTTATTTTTTTCTCTTTCTTACGATGAATTTATCAGAGTTTTTCTTACCTCTAGTTTTCTTACCTAAAGCAGGTTTACCCCAAGGAGTAACTGGTGCTTTTCTACCTATAGGAGATCTTCCTTCCCCTCCTCCGTGTGGATGGTCTACAGGGTTCATTACTGATCCTCTAACATGTGGTTTTCTTCCTAAATGTCTATTTCTTCCAGCTTTACCTAAAGATACTAATGAATGCTCAGAATTTCCTACTACTCCTACTGTTGCAAAACATTCTCTGTGAATTAATCTTAATTCTCCAGAAGGTAATTCAACGTGGCAATAAGTTCCTTCTTTTGCTACAAGTCTTGCTGAAGTTCCAGCTGATCTTGCAAGTTGTCCACCTTTACCAGCTATTAATTCAACATTGTGAATTAAAGTACCTACTGGTAAATCTTTAAGTTTTAAAGCATTTCCTGGTTTAATTTCAGCATTTTCACCTGCTAAAACTGTATCACCTTTCTTTAAACCATTAGGAGCTAAGATGTATCTCTTTTCTCCATCTACATAATGTAATAAAGCAATATTTGCTGTTCTATTAGGATCATACTCTATTGTTGCAACTTTTGCAGGTATTCCTAATTTGTTTCTTTTCCAATCGATTACTCTGTATAATCTCTTGTGACCTTTGTGTCTGTTTCTTCCTGTTCTGTGTCCATAGTTGTCTATACCATAAGATGATGATAATGGTTCAACTAATGTTTTTTCAGGTCTAACTTTGTCTAATTCAGTATTTACTAGAATTGACATGTGCCGAGTACCGCTTGTTATCGGTTTTAATTTTTTGATAGGCATATCTTCCCTCCAATTTCTTTAATTTTCTATACACACTCTACCTCGTGTGCACCTATAAAGTGCAAACACATAAAAAAGTGTGCTGACCTATAATAAGAACTAGTTTTACTAGTCAACTTAGTTAGTATATCACAAAAAAAGGTAAAAGTCTAGTATTTTTCAGTATTTTTTTCGTATTTTTTTAAATATATATTTTTCTAAATATTTTTAGCAATTTTTTCTACCTTTTTCAAAAATTTATTCCTTTGCTCCAGTGTATTACTATCTCTTCCCATATTACCAAAAGTTGTAACTCTTTTAGTCTTTATACCACAATGGTTAAGTACAGCATTTTTCAAAACAGATACTCCATAACTATCAGGTATACTTACAGGTCCTGAAAATATTTTATACCACCAAGTAGGCCCCTGTGAAGTTGCAAATATTTCAGCAGTTTTACCTTTTAATAGTTTCTTAAATTGTCTTCCCATTATGAAGTTTATAACAAAAATACCACTTTTATTAGAAGAATAAGCTATACCTGGTGTAAACACTCTATCTATCCATCCTTTTAAAAGACTAGGCATAGAACTCCACCAAATAGGATAAACAAATACAATATGATCTGCCCAAAGCAAAAGTTCTTGAGACCTAGATATATTTTCATCCTTTTCCATTCTTTTTCTATAGCCATATCTTAAAACAGGATCAAAATCTATATCATTAAGTTTCAAAGTTTCAATATCATGCTTATCTCTATCTATATTATCCACATATGAATTAAATATTGCTTCACAAAAACTTTCTTTATCTGGATGTCCATTTACAACTAATATATTCATAACATCTTACCTCCCATATGTTGTACATATGTATATTATCATTTTATATCATATATTGCAATACAACAAAAGGCTATTGCAACCTAAGTCACCCTAAATTAAAAAGTAAGTGTCACAAAATTACTTGAAAAAATAGGATATACAGTACAATCTTAAATGCCAAAAAAAATATAAAGAAAGGAACCGTATATCCATAACTAATCATAATATATTTTAAAACAAAAATAATACTTAAATGAAAAATAGAAATACAAAATTGAAAGTTTATTATTAAAATCAGGAAAGAACTAATTTAGAACTCTATATTTTTTTCTTTTATTTTTTCAATATAGTCTTTAAAATCACGCATAATAGCACAAACTGAATAATCAACTTCTAATGCTTCAAAATGTTTTTTCCCACAATTAATTTTTAAATTTTCTAAATCTCTTCTTCCCGCCTCAGAAGTTGTCCCCTTTGTTTCTACAACAAAATATAATTTTTCTTTATTTTGATTCGGTTCTTCTACTAATATCGCCCAATCCGGGTTATAATTTCCTAATGGAGTCGGTATTTTAAACCAATCTGGAAGTTTTGTATAAACTTTGATATTTCCATTTTTTTCTAATCCTTCTGCAAATTTTCTTTCTATCTCCGAATCAATAACAATACTACTATATGGAGTTTTTTCTGTTTCTACCATATTTCCTTGTCTACTCATCTCATCCTTAAGATAACCAAAAATTTCATTCTGTTCAAACAATTCCTGAGAATAGTATTCCACATTGCCTATTTTTTCATATTTAATACCATCTACTATAAATAATTTCATTGTTCTTTTAATTATATCACTAGCTTGTTCTAAATATAATTGAGGATTTTTTTTAAAACTATTCAAAGTTTTAGATTTAGTTAAAATTTTTACTATACTCTTTCTTGTAAGATTTGTTTCATTTTGTAAATAAGTAATTATATCAGGTAATTTATAATTCCTATAGACTTCTATATTTTCTTCTATTTCATAAGATTTTTGTTCTTCTATTCCGCCCTTTGTAATAGCTAGCCTTTTTTTATCATATAAAAATTTTTCAAATGGAATATATACTCCTTCATCTAAATTTATTATACATTTATCTATTAATTTTTCTACTTCAAAATTTACTTGATACATTGTTTTATATTTTACTTTATCCCACAATGCTTTAAATTCATCACTTAAAAACACTTTCTTATTTAAAGTTATTTTCTTTCTTTCATTAGCATTTTTAACAACTAATTTCCCAATAGTTAATTTTAATTTCTTAATAATAATTTCTTTTATACCTTTAAATTCTTCTGCTAATTCTAAGTTTCCTTCAGCTAAATCTTTTTTTAGTTTGTCCTTAGCATTTCCATCTTCATCAATATAGTCCCTATTTATTAAATCTTGAAATATCTTTTTTGATTTTTCATATCCAAGAAAAATTTCTTTTCCATTTTCATAATCAATAACAATATTTACAAAAATAGAATCTTCTATAACTCCAAACTTGATATTTTTTTCTTTTTCCATTTCCTTTTGCAAAGATTCTACAAAATGCTCATAAGATTCATTCGCCATTACAGTAAGAGTATTTACATCAAACCCTCTAACTCTTTCTCCATCTTGGTTCACAGCAATTCTAAGGCCCCTACCTATTTCTTGTATTTTCTTCATTTCAGAAGTAGTTTCATTCAAAGTACAAATTTGAAATACATTAGGATTATCCCAACCTTCTTTTAAAGCTGAATGTGAAAAAATAAATGCCAAAGGTTCATTAAAACTTAAAAGTTTTTCCTTATCTTTCATTATCTTAGTAAAAGTATCATCATCAGCATTTGTATTACCTTTTGTATCTTTAAACTCACTATACTCTATACCACTTTTAGTTTTCTTTTTATCTATCGAAAAATATCCATCATGTACCTTAGAAACATCTCCTACTCCTTGATATTTCCCTGATTGTATAAGACTATTGTATTCTTCTTCAAAAATTAAAGCATATTTACCTTTTTTAGCTTCTCCAGTCTCTGAATCATATATTCTATAATTTGCAACCTTATCTATAAAAAAAAGTGACAATACTTTTATCCCTTTACTTTTTAAAGCTAATTGTTTTTCAAAATGTTCTTGAATCGTTTTTCTAATTTGTAATCTTTTTATTAAAATCGGATCTTGTCCTCCATTAACTTGTCCCAAAGTTAATTTCACTTTTCCAAAATCTACAAAAGATTTAGAAGGTTCAACTTCATTATATGTAATTTCATTTACTATATATCCGTCATAAATATCTCTTTTTGCCTTTTCACTTAAAACATCACCATGTTTTATACTAATTTCTTTCCTACTAACACCTGACCTATTTTTTATATCAAGCTCTATCTTAGCTGTAATTCCATTCTTACTAGCTTTTATACTGATAACTTTTATATATTCCGTATTTAAATTTTGTGTAACTCCTACTGTTGCTACTTCTATTTGTTTTACTAACTTCTTTTCATAAGCAGATATTGAATCTAGTTTATATACTGGATTATATATTTCTTTATGTGTCGCTGAATATCTTAATGTACATAGAGGATTTAATTCTTTTATTGCATTCTTAGCTTTATCACTTTCCATATTTTGAGGTTCATCAACTAT
Organism: uncultured Streptobacillus sp.; assembly: GCA_963539215.1. Taxonomy (GTDB): domain Bacteria; phylum Fusobacteriota; class Fusobacteriia; order Fusobacteriales; family Leptotrichiaceae; genus CAURNT01. Next base: position 42,304 of record CAUTJT010000008.1, read on the forward strand.
TACTATTGGATTACACTGACTAATATAATCTATCGGTTTATATCCATTAGCTTGATCTCTTTCTCGGTTAATAATGTTTATATCTTTATTAAAAGAATCAATATTAATAATTAAAATTTGTATACTATCATTTACAGCAAAATTTCTTATCATATTTATTTTTTTTGAATCATAAATAAAATAATCATAAGGAGTATTTTCATATAGACTTTTAAAATGTTCTTCTGTAATTTGAAGTGTTTTATATACTCCCTCTTTTATTGCTAGCGAAGGAACAACTATAACAAATTTTTTTAATCCATATTTTTTATTCAACTCCATTATAGTTCTTAAATATACATAAGTTTTTCCTGTCCCAGTTTCCATTTCAACAGAAAAATTATATTCATTTTTACTCGATACTTTCGTTTTAGACAAACCATTTCTAGTTTGGATTTTATTTAAATTTTCTAAAATTTCTTCTGGAGATAATAAAAGTTTATTACCAGTTCCTAAATCATTTTCATTCGCTATTATACTTAATTGAGGATTATTTGCTTTTTCTACTGTAAATACAGTCTTTGATATTTCTTGTCCTGAAAATATATCAGTTATAGATTTTATAGCTTCCAACTGATATTCTAAATTCTCTTCAAATTTAATTTTCATTATCCCCTCCTATATACTTCTAATTTCATTTATTCCAACTTGTTCTAATTTCTTTATTGCATTTGTTTTATCTACATCATTTTTAAATGAATTATCTCTTAATATTACTGTTGTCTTAAAATCTTTATATATTTCTAATAATTTTTTATATTCTTCACATATTGAATTTATTACTTCATCATTAATTTTTTCATTCAAACTTACCAATAGCCTTCCTCCACCTATTGAATAGAAGTCTTTATTTTCTTCTATTTGAATATTTAAGTCTAATCCATATTTTAATAAAATTTCATATAGAACATCAAATGAATTTCTATCTGATTTTATATTTTCTATTAAATCTAACAATGTTTGTTCTAAATCTTCTGTATTTGTATCCCATTCTTTTATATTTGTTGAATCCAACTTAAATACTTTAAAACCTATATCTAATTTTTCTCTATTTTCTAATGGAATACTTTCATCTAATTTTATATTTTCTCCTGCTCTTCTTATTCTTTCTTTTCCTATTTCACATATATTTTTATACCCTGCTTTATATGCTTCTGAACTTTCATCACATAATTCTGGTAATTGTACCATTATATATTTTCTATTTCCTCCATCTTCAGCATTTAGTTGCATTACTGAATGGGCTGTTGTTGATGAACCTGAGAAAAAGTCTAAAACAATACCATTTTTCAATACATTTGAAATTCTTAATAAGTGTGTTATTAATTTGGTATTTTTAGGAAAATTAAAAATCTGAGTATTAAATATATCTGTAATTTCTCTATTTCCTGTTTGATTACTTCCTACATCTTGATATAATAATAAATTTTGTGGAACTACTCCATCTGGCATTTCCTTTAGAAATCTTTTTATTCTTGGTACACCATTTCCATCTCTCCCAAACCATAGTCTGTTATCATTTCTTAATTCTTCTATTGTTTTTTCTGAAAAACGCCAACATCTCCCATTTGGTGGTAAGTGCTCTTTTCCATTAGGAGCAATTATTGTAAAGACTCCACTCTCTAAAAAAGTTGTTGCTAAAATACTTCCAGAAGTCCAATCACCTCTAACATCTCCATCAGGATTTGAATATCCTTCATTATGCCTTTCTTCCCTTGGTAATAATCCCCTATCATAATTGTTCTTATTTTTAGCGTATAACAATATATGTTCTGTACTTATAGAAATATATTTATTATCATTTTTAGGAGCAAAATTTTTTTGCCATATAAAATTTGCAACAAAATTTTCTTCACCAAATATCTCATCGCATAATTTCTTTAAGTTGGCTTGTTCATTATCATCTATTGATATAAAAATTACTCCATCATCTGTTAGTAAATTTCTTGCTAACTTTAATCTTGGATACATCATATTTAACCAATTTGAATGATATCTTCCATCTGAATCTGTATTTGTTGTTAATTTAATTCCTTCTTCACTTACTTGTCCTGTTACTTTTTTATAGTTTTCTATATTATCTCTAAAATTATCTTTATATACAAAATCTTTTCCTGTATTATACGGTGGATCTATATATATCATTTTTATCTTTCCATGGTATGATTTTTGTAATAGTTTTAATACTTCTAAATTATCTCCTTCTATATAGATATTTTCTGTACTATCCCAATTCTTTGATTCTTCTTTAAATGGTCTTAACGTACCTGTACTTACTTCTTGTGCTATTTGTCTTGCTCTTGATTTTCCTTTCCAAGTTAAAGAATATCTTTCCTTAGAATCCTCTAAATCTTGTACCCCCCCCCACGATAATTTGTCTTAATAAATTAAAGTCTATTCTTCCTTCTGTCAATATTTCTGGAAAAATTTCTTTTAACTTTTTAACATTTTCTTGAACTAAATCCATACTTGTTCCATTTAATTTTTGCATTTATACTCCTTAAATTATTTGATTTATATTCCATTTGTTAAAATTACTACATTTATTTCATCTTTATTAGTTAACACTTAATAATTAAAAATCATAGAAAGTCATAAAATTACTTACAATTTTACAACAAACTATGATTTAGAATTTTAAATTTAATATATTATAATTCTTTTACTTCTAATTTATAATCTTTAGGCAATTCTACGACTACATCTTCACCCATTCCAACTGGGAATTTTAAAGTATATTCTATTTCTTTTCTATTTATTTTAAGTTTACCAGCTAAAGTATTAAATTCAATATACGCTATACTTCTATCCATATATTTATTAACAATATAAGCTGTAGCTAGAGTAGCATTACTTGATAGTTCTTTCTCCCCTTCTTTTGTAAATACTTTTAAATCATAAACTCCAAAAGATTTTCTAACAACAAAAGTAGTTTCTGGATATCCATTTTCTTTTGCAATTTTAGCCATAACTTCATCTTCTGGTAAACTTACACAAGGTATAACAGATATAAGTCCATCTTTAACATTCAATACATATTGTGTCATTTTTATTCAACTCCCTTAATTCTTAATTAAATATTTCTATAATAATTATACCAAATTATATAATTAAAATCTATAAAAATTTAAAAATAAAAAGTAGATGCTATTTAAATAACACCTACCAATATAATTAAAGTGAATCGTAAACTTTTTTTATTCTATTTAAAGATTCTTCTATATATTTTTTAGGAATCCCCAAATTTAATCTTATAAAATTTTTAGAATTTTCTACAAATTCATTACCATTTTCAACTATAACTCCAACCTTAGCCAGTTCCTCTGTCCACCAATTAGCATCTTTACCAGTTTTCTCTAAATTTATCCAAGCAAGATAAGATGACTCCATTGAAAACAATTGAAAATTCTTTAATTCATTTTCAATATAGTTTTTCAAATATATATAATTTTCATAAATATATTCAACTAAATCATCTAACCACTGTTCACACTCTCTATAAACTGTAATAAGAGATATTAAACCTAATATATTTGGAGAAGTTATAGAATTTTTTTTCATACCTTTTTTCAATTTTTCCCTTATATCATCATTAGGAATTATACTATATGATGTTTTTAGTCCACCTAAATTAAATGCTTTATTAGGAGAAGTTAAAAATATTAAATTATTCAAATATTCATTTTCTAATTTAAGTGAACTATTATGATTATTAGAAAACACCATTTCTGAATGAACTTCATCAGATACCATTATAACCCCGTATTTATAACAAATCTTAGCAAGTTTTTCTATTTCATTCATTTCCCAAACTCTACCACTAGGATTATGAGGATTGCATAATATATATATTTTAGGTTTATACTGTATAATCTTTTCTTCCATATCCTCAAAATCAATATAATATCTTCCATTTTCAATTTTCATAGGACTTGTTACTATATTATTCCCATTATTTAACGCTGCATTTTTAAAAGGTTCATATACAGGAGTATTAATTAATACATAATCTCCTTTTTCTAAAAATACTTGATTTAAAACATGTAACATTCCTACTGTACCGTAAGATATATTTATCCATTCTTTTTTTACATTAACACCATGTCTTTTTTTTTGCCAATAAATTATAGAATCATAAAAATCAATAGTTAAACTCGTATATCCTAAACTTCCGTTTTGTATATACATAGTTAAAACTTCTATCAATTTATCTGGTAATTTAAAATCCATATCCGCTATCCATAAAGGTATAAAGTCAATTGGAGTATCCTTACATATATTTGTTTTAATAAGATTATAGTCCCATTTACGTCTAATATCAAATGAACGTTCAACTTTCTCATCAAAATTATTAATCTTCATCTACTTCTAATTTTCCTTGTTTTATCATTTGATTTCTATAAATTACATTAACAACTGCTATTATTATAGAACCTACAGCTATTCCTAACATATAGGCAGGTAATCCTGAAACTAAAGGCCAAGCCCATATAGCACTTTCAGGGAACCATTGTACTGAACCTAATACTACAGCTGTCATAGCTCCTATAACTGAAGAAATTACATATAAAGGTATAACAAACACTGGATTTTCTAATGCAAATGGTATTGCACCTTCTGATATTCCCATAAAAGCCAAGAACATTGAAGTTTTACCTGCATTATAGAATTCTTTATTATATACTTTTCTACCAACTAATTTTTTATCTATTAAAGTAGATAACCCTAAACCAATAGATGGTACAACAACTGCAATATTTCTAGCAGTTATAGGCAATATTTTTTCAGTAGTAAATCCTATAGCTACAAAACTAGCTGCTTTATTAACAGGCCCACCCAAATCAAATGCAGTAGCGGCAGATACTATCAACGCATAAGCATATTGACCTTGTTTCCCTGCAAGTTCAAGAGTATTTCTAATACCAACATTTATTAAACCACCAATAGGAGTAATTACAAATATCATTGCAACCATACATAATATAGCTGCAAGTAAAGGAATTAAAAATGTAGTTTTAAACGCTAACCATTTTTCACCCATTTTAATATTTTTATTCATCCATTTAACAGAATATCCAATAAATATAGATATTATTATCGCACCAAGGAATCCACTAGGAACAGGAGTTACTTTATCATAAGCACCATCAACAAGAGATATTATTTGTATAGGTTTATTAGCAACATAACCACCAATAAATCCTGCAGCAAGGGCAGTTTTACCACCTATAGAATTTGCAACAAAAGCAGCAAACATAGGTATCGCAAATCCAAATAACGTAAATCCAAAACTTTCCATAAGTGAGGCAAGCTTTAATAAAGTTAAATCAAAACCTATAAAATTGCCTGATTGAATAGCAGCAAGTATAGATACTGATGGATCTAACTTATATATTACATAAGGTATAACTTGAGAAAATGCTCCAATTAAACCTCCCATTATTAGTATAGGAATCATATAAGATATACCCGTCATAATATGCTTATAAAAAGCTTGTAATCCTGAAACTTCTTTTCCTCTTCTTTTAACAACTGCCATTTTTATTCCTCCTTAATTTTCTTCTAATATTTCTTCTAATATTTCTTTCGCTTCTCTTATAGCTTCTTTTAAAGTTACCTCATATACATCAAAATCCTCAAAACGCTCTATACCTTGTGGTGTTATCGCAACAGCATGAATTATAGCATCAGCTTCCTCTATATCCTTTCTAGATAATTCATTTTGAATTCCATCTGCTCCTTGAGTTTCAATTTTAATATCAACTCCTAATTCTTTTGCTGCATTTTCTAATGATTCAGCAGCCATAAATGTATGTGCAAGACCCATAGGGCAAGCACAAATTGCTACAACCTTTTTACTCATTTTCTTCCTCCCATTAACTATTTAATATTTTATAAATTTCATCCACATCATTTGATTCATTTAACTTATCTCTAAATTCTTTATTCATTATTTTAACAGAGATATCCTTTAATATTTCTATATGTTTATCAGGATTATTTTTAGGAACTATAATAAGTAAAACCTTATTAATCTTTTCTTCATCTTCTTCCCATAAAATATATTCATTTAATTTACAATAAACTATATAACTATCATAAACATTGTTAGACTTAGAGTGTGGTATAGATACCCCAAATCCAAGTACTGTATTATCTATTTTTTCTCTTTCTAAAACTTCTTTAAATAATTTCTCAGTTTTATCATCGTCTAATTCCAATTTTTTTATCATTTTAAGTATAAGATCTGTTTTAGATATATTTGTATTTTCTATTAAAATATTTTTTCTTTCTACTATTTTCATAATTCCCTTCCTAAATTTGATTTAAAGTAAGATATAAGAGATTTATAATCTTTTTGTTCTTTAATTTTACTTTCAAATTCTTTTAATCTTAACATAGCATTAATGTCTAATATTCCTCTAATATGTTCATCTTTATCCCTTGTTGCAAGGGCTATAACTATGCTAATATCACTATCTAAAAATTTAATAGGCTTTTTAAGAGTAATGAATACAAAACCTGTATTTTTAACCATATACCCAAGTTCACCATGAGGCAATATAGTTTCATCCCCTACCATAATATATTTACCATATTTTTCAATTTGTTTTTTAAGAACATTTTCATATCCTTTTTCCGTATAACCGTTATCTTCCATAGTATCAGATATTAATTTCAATAAATCATCCATATTATTCACTTCAGCATTTAAAATAGTATTTTTTTCATTAACAAATTCATATATATGTTTTTCATTGTTTGACTTCATCATATCGTTATATATATAGCCTTTAAATTTTTCACGCATAAGTTTTAATATAGTTTCTTGATCTTTATGCTTATTTTCTTTTATAAACTCCAAAAGCCTACTTTCTAATATTTTAGAATTTCTTTTTAATCCATATTTTTCAAGTTTAAGTATATCATCACTTTTAAATATAGGATTAACTTTTATTACATCATGAGTTTTAGTATTAAAATCTATTGTTGTAACAATTAAATCTACATCTTTAATTTTAGTATAATTTTCCAACTGATTATACGGAATATTATCTAATATCTCAACATCAAAGTTATTTGTAAGACCTTCTTGTATAAGTTTTGAAGTAGAATAACCGAAACCACAAACTATCAAAATTTTAATTTTAGAACTTTCTTTTAAATCACCTAATCTATCCAAAGCTCTTTTTACCATTATAGTAATATAGGCTATTTCTTCATCTTCTAAACTAATATTAAATATATCCTCTACACATTCAAATACAATTTTAGTTTTAAAATAAATATCTTCATATTCTTTTTTAACTTCTTTGCTTATATTTTCACCTAAATAAAGTTTATTATTTATTCTATATAAGCAAGGTTTTATATGATGTATCAACTCTTTTCTTAATATATCATCTTCTCTAAGCTCTTTATTAAATTCATTAGATAAACCTTCCAGTAACCTATCAACTAAATTTTCTATATTTATCCAATTTAAAAAGAAAGAATATTTATCATTAAAATTATATAAACCTAAATAAAAATCTGTTAGAACCTCAACATCAATCTCAAAAAAATCTTTATCAATAAAATATGAACATAATTTTTCATACTCTTGAGTATTTATCAAAAATGATTTATTTGATACATCTGTAGATTGAAGATATTTCCCCATATTATTTCTATTTTTTGATATATATATGTATAAAAGTATTATATCAAAAGCATCATCATTTATTTTTAAATTATCCATTTTCAAAAAATCTTTTAATAATTTTTTACAAGTATCTTTTTTTACACTAAGATTATTTAATTTTTTCTCAATAAAATTAAATATATAATTATTATTTTTGATTTCATTTAGCTGATTTATTATACACTTTCTAATATTTAATTCACTACCACTTAACATGTAACCTTTATTAGTATGCCTTACTTTTACACTGTATTCCCTAAGTAATTCATTAATATTTTTTATATCATTTCTAATTGTAGCCTTACTTAATAAATATACATCAGATATTTCATCTAATTTAAATTGATTATTAAATAACAAAATATCAAACATAATCATTTTTGATCTTTCTGAATTATTAAAGTTATATTCCTTCAAAGGTATTTCTTTAATATATTCTTTACATCTTATTTTAGTTATAGTAAGAGTAATATATGAATTTCTGATTTCTATAAGTTCTAGATTAAAATAATATACAAATAACTCATTAATATTATTTATATCATACCTCAACATTCTTTCCGTTATATTCAAATGAACAGAAAGTTCATTTAAAGTAACATCTCCTTTGTCAATTATGACATTAATTATTTCCAGTAATCTAGAGTTTAACATTTTATCTCCTCTCCACAATAAAGTATATCTTCATTGAGTCCATTTTCAAGATTTAAAACATTTCAATTTATAATGAAATCAATTTTGTTTTAAAGTACATCATATAACATTTTAAAAAATAAATCAACAAAAATTTTTATTTTGAAATAAATTTTCAAAATAAAAAACTGACCCTAAGGTCAGTTTGATATTTATCCAAGTCTTTGTCTTGCATCACTTGCTCTTTTTAAAGCTTCACCTACATAATTAATACAAAGCATTAATACTAATATTAATAATGAAGCAGGAAGCCATACCCACCATTTATCAGCTAATACTTCAGGTGCAGTAGCATAACTTACCAATATTCCTAAAGATGGTGTTGAAGGTGGTAATCCATATCCTAAGAACGTTAATCCAGTTTCAATACCAATATTACCTGCAAATGATAAAGTTAAGTCAACTATAATAATACTTGATATATTAGGTAATAATTCTCTAAATATTATTACTAAATCACTAGTTCCCATTGTTTTAGAAGCACTTATATAATCTCTTCTAACTTCAGATAACACTTTACCACGTATAAGTCTTGCTGTACCTATCCAATAAAATACAGACATCATCATTATAAACGTAAACACATTATATTTAGGTACTATAGTTGCAAAAACTATTATTAATAAAGTAGTTGGTAATATACTTATGAAATCTATAATTCTCATTGCTATATTTTCAACTATTCCACCATAATAAGAAATTACTACCCCTATTGCAATACCAGTAAACTCAGTAATTATAGTAACACATACACCTATTAATATAGAGTTTCTTGCCCCTATTATTAATTGCCCTAATATACTACGTCCACCATAATCTGCTCCAAGCCAATACCCTTCCATAGGAGCTGCATATTTATCTAACAACCTAACTTTCATTACTTCATTAACATCAAGTAAGAAAGAGGCTGAAAAGAATATTATAACTATAAGAGATACTAATAAAGTTAGAGAAAATAAAGCTAACTTATCTTTTAAAAATTCTCTTTTAATTATTTCAAATGTAGAAGGAACAAAACTTTGTTCTTCTATAATATCATCTTTTTCTAATTCAAATTCATTTTTAGTTTCCATTTTCTCCTCCTTTACTCTATTCTAATTCTTGGATCCACTATCATAAGTATAATATCTGATAATAAAGAACCAAGTAATGTTAAGAATCCAAATATTAATAATAATGTTGTTATCATAGAATAATCTCTTGATGATATAGATTGTATAGATAATTGTCCCATACCAGGATAATTAAATATAGTTTCTATAAATATAGATCCTCCAAATAAACCTGTTATAACATATCCTAAAAATGTAGCTATAGGTAATACAGAGTTTCTAAATATATGTCTTGAATAAACCACAGATTCTGGCACCCCTTTAGATCTTGCAGTTTTAACATAATCTAAAGATTTAGCATCTATTATTTCATTTCTTAAATATCTAATAGTTCCAGTAGTTCCTAATAAAGCATAAGTAATAGCCGGAAGTAATAAGTGATAAGCTTTATTTAAAGCATAACTTAGTGTTCCAGGAACATATCCTATATCAACTGATCCTCCTGTAGGGAATAGTCTTAATTTATAACCAAATAAGAATACCATTAATAAAGATAATATAAATGTTGGTATAGCAAAACTTATAAAATTATATATAGTAACTATTTTATCTAATCTTGATCCGTTATATCTACCAGTTAATATACCTACAGGTAATGCTATAGAGTACATTAAAAGAACTGAAAATAATGATAAGAAGAATGTATTATAAATTCTTTCTCCTATTATTTGCATAACCGGTAATTTAAATGTATAACTTACACCAAAATCTCCATGTAATATTTTTTTTATCCAATTTAAATATTGCATAAATAAAGGATCATTTAATCCTGCTTGCTCTCTTAATCTTTCAACAGCTTCAGGCGGTGTAGATGGACTTATTAATCCAGTAAATGGATCTCCTGGCATAAGTCTAGCTACCATAAATACTATTAAACTTAATATTATTAATTGAGGTATCATTAATAATGTTCTTCTTAATACAGTTTTCCACATATTTATTTACCTCCCTTATCAAGTGCAACAAAATGATTATTTGTTCCATCCATTTTAATTAAGTCAAAAACTCTTCCTTTTTCATCAAAATAATCTTTTAATGATTCATTGTATTCTATTTCAACTTTTTTTCTAAAAATACGTTTTTCTTCTCTAACCAATGGATTAACATCAGGTATTGCTGCTATTAATCTCTTAGTATATATATGTACTCCATTTTTATATATATCTTGTTTTGTTCCTGTTTCAACAAATCTTCCTTTATACATTATAGAAATATGGTCACACATATGTTTAACTACACCCAAATCATGAGATATGAAAATATAGCTTAATCCTAATTGCTTTTGGATTTTTTTCATATAGTTTAGCACTTGTGCTTGAACTGATAAATCTAATGCAGAAACTGGTTCATCAGCTATTATTAATTTAGGGTTAGTTGCTACCGCTCTTGCTACACCTAATCTTTGTCTTTGACCTCCACTGAATTCATGTGGATATTTAACTATATTGTCTTCAGTCATACCAACTATTTCTAACAGTTCACAAACCCTTCTTCTTTCTTCTTCTGGAGTGAAATTTTCAAAATTCTTTAAAGGTTCTGATAATAAATCTAAAACTCTTTTTTTAGGATTCAAAGATGACATAGAATCTTGAAAAATCATTTGTATATTCTTTCTATATAAAGATTTTCTTGGTATTCTATTTAAATTTATATTTTCTCCTTCAAATATAACACTACCTGAAGTAACTTTTTCAAGACCAATGATAGATCTTCCTATAGTTGATTTACCACTTCCTGATTCTCCAACTAGACCATAAGTTTTACCCTTTTCTAAAGTCATGCTGATTCCATCAACAGCTTTAACATGATCTTTTATAGTATTAAAAAATCCGCCTCTTATAGGGTAGTGCACCTTAAGATCTTTAATCTTCATTAATTCTTCATTCACCTTTTTACTCACCTACCTTTGAAAAATAAAAGTTTTTATAACAACTACATCTTACAAAATGTCCATCTTCCACTTCATGTAATCCTGGATGATCTTCATGTTCTGATTCACTCACCCAAGGAATTCTTTGTCTAAATCTACATCCTTGTCTTGGTAAATTTTTAAGAGATGGAACTGTTCCATGTATAACATACAATTCTTCATCATCATTTTCTTTATCCATTTGTGGTATAGAGCTTAAAAGCGATCTTGTATATGGATGTTTTGGATTATTAAATAAATCTTCAACTTTTGCAACTTCAACTACTTCTCCAGCATACATAACAGCAACTCTATCTGCCATTTCTGCAACAACACCTAAATCATGGGTGATAAGTATGATACCTGCACCTATTTCATTTTGTAATTCACGTAACAAATCTAATATTTGAGCCTGTATAGTAACATCTAAAGCTGTAGTTGGTTCATCAGCTATTAATATATCAGGTCTACAAGAAAGTGCTATTGCTATTATTACTCTTTGACGCATACCTCCTGATAATTCATGCGGAAATTGTCTCATAACTCTTTCTGGATTATCTATACCTACTTTTGTTATTAATTCTTTTACTCTTTCTTTTCTTTGTTCAGAATTTAAATCTGTATGATACTTCATTCCCTCTTCTATTTGATCTCCTATTCTCATTAATGGATTTAATGAAGATAGTGGATCTTGGAATATCATACCTATTTTATTTCCTCTTATTTGATTAAACTGTTGTTCATCAAAGTTAACTAAATTGTTACCTTCAAACAATATTTCTCCTTTAATATCAGTGAACAAAGGATTATGTAATCCCATTATAGCAGTAGCAAGTGTTGACTTACCACAACCAGATTCACCAACAATAGCAAGGACTTCATTTTTATTTAAACTCAAACTTACATTATCAACTGCACTATAGTATTTATCTTTTATACGAAAACTTGTTGTTAAATTCTTTATTTCAAGTAATGTATTGCTTGCCATAAATTACTCCTTTCAATAAAATATTCTTAGACTTATATTCTACTACATTTATCGATTTTTTACTAGTAGTTTCTATAATATATTATATATATCGTATCCATTAATTTTATATATGATTGAATTTTGATAATAGTTTATCTTTAAAATAAAAATATGCACTTGTATCTTTCAATACAATGCATATTTAAATAAATTAGAAGTTTGTACTATCACATTAATAAAATATGTATTTTTTGAATATCTATCTTTTTATTTGATAATCTGTCCCTATAACAGAATCTATAGATCTTATTCTATCGTTTATTAAATTTATATAGTAAGAATCAGTCGTATATGCTAAAGCATTTATATATTCTATTCTTGCTTTTGAGTAATAACTTACCTTAATTTCATAAGAATATGAATTTTCAGCTAATTTTTCATAAGATTTAGCTGCATTATAGTAATTTTCAAATCTTGAATTATTTCTATTTTCAAATTTTTGATTATTAATATTTTGAATATACATATCTATAGTTGTTATCTCTGAACTCATACCATATTTAACAAAAGTTACTCTTGCTTTGTTAAAATAATTTAAAGCATTTTGATAATTTCTATTTTGATAATTTTTTATACCATTATTATAGTTATCTTGAGCCTCTTTTAAATCTCTTACTCTATTTAAATTAATTAAATATGAATCAATTTGATTTATTTGTAATACCATACCATATTTATTATATATTCTTCTAGCTTCATCAAAATTAGATTTAGCTCTATTAAAATCTGAAGAATTATAATATCTAATTGCATTATTATATGCAGTATTAGCTCTATTTAATTCAATTGTTCTAGTTATATTTGTAATATATCCATTAATTTGATCAACTTGTACATTCATATTATATTCATCAAATATAGAACGTGCTCTTTCAAAATATTCACGAGAAGTTTCATAAGATTCTAATCTATAATTTCTTAAAGCTTCTTCATAATACTTATTCGCTTTAGTCAAATCTATATTTCTTTTAATTTCTCTGTATTTTTGAGTTGAACCTCTATAATTATTAGCAAAATCTGAATAAGCACTTGCTGCTCTATAATAATTATCACGAGCATACTCTAAATTCCCTAAGTTTTCATATCTAGTTGCTTGTTCAAAATATATATCTGCAGCACGTCTTGCAACTATTTCATAATAATCTTTATAAACACTATTTTGAAGATTATATTTGCTAAATTTATTAATATATGCATTTAATTCTGATACTCTATTTAAAGGATCAACATTCACATATCTAAAAATATTATTAACTGAATTATTTAATAATTCTTGAGAATTTGAATAACTAGTTAAAGATATGTATTTAGATAACTGTGGATTTTTTTGAACTATATCATTCATTTCCCACAATTCTAAATAAGCATTAGCTCTACTTTTTTCATCAACTGCTAAACTTAACTTATTTTTATAAGTTCTTTCAATTTCTCTAACTCTTGAAGCAACTGCATTTTCCTCTTCGATACTTAAACCTTTTTTATTTTCTTTTAATTCATTTGCTGTCGCTTGTAAAGCTTCAAGATATCTACCTTTTTCAAAATATTCTTTAGCACTTAAAGAACTACAAGATATTATAAAAAATATACTTGAAACTCCTAAAGTTATTCTCTTTATTAAATTCTTCATTTTACACCTCATCTTATTTATATATAATAAATATACAACTATAAAATTCTTTTGTCAACAACACTAATAAAATATTAAGATTAATTATAGTTTAATAAAAGTAAAGAATAATTATTAAACTTTAATAGACTTTTAAAATAAATGAGAGTATAATAAGCATAAATAGATAGAGGTGATAAAATGAAATTACAAAAAATTTTAGAAAACATTAATCAAAAAGGTATGGATGCTCTTATTATTTCAACCCCTACAAATATTCTATATTTAACAGGTTTTGAATGTAATCCTCACGAAAGACTACTTTTCTATATTTTAAAAAATGATGGTAGTCAATATATTCTTTGTCCAGCTCTTGAAGTTGAAAGTGCTAAAAATTCAACTAAAGAAATTGAGATTATTGGATATTTAGATACTGAAAATGGAATAAATAAACTTGCTAAATTAGTTGGAAATCTTAATAATGTAGGAATTGAAAAAGAACACATAACTGTTAGCCGTTATGAAAAGATAATTTATGAATTTAATATAAAAGAAATTATAGATTCTTCTCAATTGATCAAAGATTTTAGAAAATATAAAAGTGATGAAGAAATAAAATTTATGAGAGAAGCAGCAAGACTTGCAGATCTTTGTATAGATATTGCAGAAAGAAATCTACGTGAGGGTATAACAGAACTTGAACTAAAAAATATAATAGAAAATACAATATTCAATGAAGGTGTAGAAAAAATGTCCTTTGATACTATCGTATTATTTGGAGATAATGCTGCAAATCCTCATGGTGTAAGTGGAAAAAGAAAACTTAAATTAAATGAATATGTATTATTAGATTTAGGATGTTATTATAAAAATTATGCTAGTGATATAACTCGTTGTATAGAATTTGGTGAAGCAAAAGAGTTCGATAAATTTATTTATAACTTAGTTGTTAAAGCAAATACAGAGGCTATAAAACTTGTTAAACCAGGAGTTACTTTTGCAGAACTTGATAAAAAAGCTCGTAGTATAATAGAAGATGCAGGATATGGACAATATTTCAATCATAGATTAGGTCATGGATTAGGTATAGATTGTCACGAATATCCTGATGTATCTCAAAAAACATTAGACAAACTAGAAAAAGGTATGACTTTTACTATTGAACCAGGTATATATATACCTAACAAAGTTGGAATAAGAATAGAAGATGATATACTTGTAACAGAAGATGGTTATGAAGTATTAACTAAATCTAAAAAATAGCGGAAATATCCGCTATTTTATTTATATCATACTTTTTTCAATAATTTTCTTAGAAATATCTGTAGGTACTTCTTCATATTTTATAAGTTTCATTTCAAAATATCCTCTTCCTTGAGTCATTGATTTCAAATCATTAGAATATTTAAACGTTTCTGCCATAGGAGCTTCTGCTATTATTTCTTGTTTATTCTTAGAAACTGAACTCATTCCCAATATCTTTCCACGTTTCTTAGTTATATCTCCCATTACATCTCCAACATTATCTTCAGGAACAATAATTCTTAATTCCATTATAGGTTCAAGTAATACAGGGCGAGCTTCCAACATACCTTTTTTAAATGCAATATTAGCAGCTAATTTGAAAGCCATTTCTGATGAATCAACATCATGATATGAACCATCATAAAGAACAGCTTTTATATTAGTAACTGGATACTTAGCCATTACACCTTCTTTCATTGATTCTATCAAACCTTTTTCTACAGCAGGTATATATCCTTTAGGAACAACTCCACCTACTATTTCTTCAGAAAATTCAAATTCTTTATCAGGTGAATAACTAAATCTTATTTTTACATCACCATATTGACCATGACCACCAGATTGTTTTTTATGTTTACCTTGAACATCAGAAGATCCCTTTATAGTTTCCTTATACGGCACTTTTAAGTCTTCTATTAAAACTTCAACTCCATATCTATCTTTTAATTTAGAAATAACACTATTTGCATGTATTTCTCCTTGAACTCCAAGTATAGTTTGTGATGTTTCTACAACTCTTCTCCAATAAAGAGATGAATCCTCTTCACGAATCTTGTGAAGTGCAGTTGAAATTTTATCTTCATCTGATTTATTTTTTGCCTGTATAGCTATCATCATTTGTTCTTTAGGGAAATTAATATATTCTAATTCAGATTGTTTTTCATTTTTAGATATAGTATCAGAATTTTGTAAACTATTTAACTTAGTCAAAAGAACTATATCTCCCATAGTAGCTTTAGGTAATTCTATCATTTCACCATGAGACAAAGTAAATATTTTACTAACTTTTTCATACTCTCTTTTATTTACATTATATATATCACTATCATTTTTTATTTCTCCAGATAAAACTTTAACATAAGAAATCTTACCAACAAATGGATCTATTACTGTTTTAAATACTTGACCTATAAATTCTGAAATATTTATATTTTTTTTATTATCTATAGGTGAAGGTAAATAATCTCTAACCATCTCAAGAGTAGTATGTAATCCTATATTTTTATATGTAGAACCACATATAACAGGAATAAGAGTACCATCAAGAACTCCCTTTCTCAACCCTCTATGAATTTCTTCTGTTGTAAATTCAACACCTTCAAAAAATTTATTCATAAGCTCTTCTTCAGTTTCTGCAACTGATTCAAGCAACATTTCTCTAACTCCATGAACTTCATCCCTATATTCTTCCGGCATATCAACTGTATCACATTCTTTTCCATTATATTTTCTAGCAAATAAGTCCACTACATTTATATGCCCCTTAAAGTCTTCACCATTTCCCCAAGGAATATGGAAAGGTGCAATTTTTTTACCATATTTTTCTCTTAATTGACCAAGTATTTTTGAATAATTTGATTTATCTGAATCTACTTTATTAATAAAAATAAACTTAGGTATTTTTCTTTCCTCAGTAGTTTCTAATGCTATTTCAGTCCCAACACTTAAATCTGCAGTTGAATCTATGACAATTATAGCACTAGCTATTGCAGATAATCCAGATTCTAATTCCCCATAAAAATCTGAATAACTAGGCATATCTAAGAAATTATATTTCATTCCTTGATACTCTACAGAAGATAGAGTTGTAACATTAGATGATTTAATAACATCATTTGGTGATGAAATTCTTGAAATTAAACCTACTGTATATTCAATAGATTCTAACATGTTACTTTTACCAGAACCACTTTGCCCTAATATTCCTACATTTCTTATATTACTACTAGAATAAACTTTCATAATAAATACCTCCTAAATATTCATCTACTTTTTCACTACTAGTATAACTTGAAAAACAAAAAAAACAATCTATATAAATATTCAAATTGTATATATAAAAAAATAGGTAGATTTCTCTACCTATATTATATGATTTATCTTACTTCTCTTGCTGCATCAACTCTTACGGCATATTTAAAATATTTTGACCAATAAGAATTATTCAAACTAGATAATACAACACCTTGTGATGATGATGCATTAATAAATAGTGAATTTCCTATATACACCGCAACGTGATTAACTCTATTTTCTGGTGTAAAGTATAAAAGATCACCAGGTTTTAAATCAGACGTTAATACTCTTCTACCTTTTTTAACTTGATCAACACTTACTCTAGGTAAATCATAACCAAATACATCTCTGAAAACTTCACGTGTAAGAGCTGAACAATCTATACCACTCTTATTCGTACCTCCCAGCCTATATCTAGTTCCTGACCATTTGTCAAATGCATTAAATAATTTATTTTTTAATATTATATTATCAAGGTTACTATAAACACCTGACATTGACATTACTGATTCTTCAATTTCATTTATCTTACTATTAATATATGACTGATCGTGAATATACTCTCCATCAAATACTATAGAATTTGCATCTTGTAGCACTAAATCTTTTTGTGACTTAGCTGCTGATTTTTTCAAATTAATGGCAAATGAGTTTGTTGATAAAAGTATCAGTGTAAATAACAAAGTTGCTTTTTTAAACATATCATTCTCCTTCTTTTGTATCAAAAATAATATTTATAGGGCCATCATTTACAGATTCAACCAACATATGAGTTTGGAATATCCCTCCATAACAACTTATACCGCTATTATGTAATCTATCCATAAATTTATCATATATTTCTTTACCTAACTCTGCATTTGCAGAGTTTGTAAAAGAAGGTCTTCTCCCATGATTAATATTTCCATATAATGTGAAATTACTTATTACTAATAATTTAAAATCTTTATCAACAACAGATTTTTCAAAATTTTTCTCATTATCTTCAAATATTCTTAATCCTATAAGTTTTCTAATACAAAGATCTATATCTTTTTCTGTATCATTTCTATGTACACCTAGGTAAACTAAAAGTCCATTATCTATACTATTAAAACTGTTATCTTCAAATATTACTTTAGCACTTAGTACCTTTTGTATAATCATTTTCATATTAATGATACTCCTTCCTTTATGAGTATACCACAAAATTAATATATATGTAATAGACACTTGTAAACATAATCTTTTAAAATGTTTAGAAAGTTAGTGAAAATAATAGTTCAAAAGGTGTACTTTTTTTTCAAATTATAGTAAAATATGGTTAGGTGATTTTATGAACATTGAAAAAATAACTAAAAAAATAATAGAAGATAATAATAATCTAAAATATACAAAAAATGGTATAAAACCTATTTTTACAGCATATAGCGAAAGTAAAATATTAATAATAGGACAAGCACCTGGATTAAAAACACAAGAACAAGGTATTCCATTTAAGGATAAAAGTGGTGAAAGATTAAGAGAATGGTTGGGAGTTGATAGTGACTTTTTCTATAATTCTAAACTAATATCTATATTACCATTAGATTTTTATTACCCTGGAAAAGGAAAAAATGGAGATTTACCTCCTCGCTTAGAATGTGCAGATAAATGGCATAAATTATTAATATCTAATATGCCTAATATTGAAATCATAATACTAGTAGGATTTTATGCACAAAAATATTACTTAGGCAATAAGGTTAAAAAAAATTTAACTGAAACAGTTAAAAATTATAAAATTTATTTACCTAAATATATACCTTTAGTTCATCCATCACCCTTAAACTTTAGATGGTTTAATAAAAATCCTTGGTTTGAAGAAAACATATCTTTTTTAAAACAAAGAGTTAAAGAAATTATAGGAGGAAATAAATGATACATTTTATACAAGGTCTTTCTTCTAAAACTATATACCTAGAAGCATTATTAAAGAAATTAAATATAAATAATATCTCAAAATTCGATGAAACTAATTCTGATTTTTTCTTGAGCGAGATAAATTCTGGTTCTCTTTTTGCAGAACCAAAAATAGTTTTATTAAACAATGCAGATAAAATTAAAAATATATCTCAAATACTTGAAAAACTTTCAAATTATGATAACACAGATGAAGAAGTTATTATAGTATATAACAGTAATAATGAAAGTAAAAAAATTAATGATTTAACCAAAACATTTGATACTTATTCTGTATTTAATGTAAACTTAAATAGGAAAAATTTTTTAGAATATATAGAAAAAAGACTAAAAATAAAAAATAATGAATCAAATCAATTACTTGATTTACTAGATGAAGATTATTATTTAATTTCAAATGAATTAGATAAAATTGAAAATTTTTTAAACGGAAAAATATATTCTTTAGACAATGTTAAATCAATTTTATCTAAAAACTCTAAGTTTATAATATTTGAATTAACAAATGATATTTTAAATAATAAAGAAATTGATTATCCAATTAAAGAACACATGGGTGTTTTAAGTTCTTTAACTAATGATTTTGATGTATTATATAAATTACACGTATTAAAAATAAGAGAAAATAATTATAATAATTTTAAAGAAATTATCAAAACTTTATATATATTTAACTCCTACTCTCCTTACTATATTTTCAAAAAACAAAATTTCTTAGATAAATTTAGTAAAAAAGACTGTTTAGACTTATTAAAATTAGCTTTTAAAACTGAATTAATGATAAAAACTGGAGAAATAGATCTTGAAATTGGAGTAGAAAATTTCATAATGAATATATACAAAAAAAAGCATTAGTAGAGTAAAAATCTCTACTAAATGCTTTTTTAATTTCTAAATTCTTCTAAACCTTTTTTCTTTTTAATATTTTTTAATTTGTTTATAGCTTTAACTTCTATTTGACGTATTCTTTCTCTTGTTACTTCAAATATTTTTCCAACTTCTTCTAATGTTTTAGGAGCACCATCATCAAGACCATATCTAAGTCTTAATACTTGTTCTTCTCTTTCATTCAATTCTTTTTTTAGAACTTCATTAAGTTTTTCCTTAAGAACAGATCTCACAGTTGCTTCATGAGGATTTAAGAATTTATCATCTTCAACAAAATCACCAAGTTCACTATCATCCTCACTACCTACAGGAGTTTCAAGCGATATCGGATCTTGATTCATTTCTAATATATTCTTAACTTTTTCTACAGGCATCTCTACTGTTTTAGCTAAATAATCAGCAGTAGGTTCTTTCCCTGTTTCTTGTAGATGTATTCTTGAAGCTTTTTTTATCTTATTTATAGTCTCTATCATATGTACTGGTATTCTTATAGTTCTACCTTGATCTGCTATTGCACGAGTTATGGCTTGTCTTATCCACCAAGTTGCATAAGTTGAAAACTTAAATCCTTTATTAGATTCAAATTTTTCTACTGCCTTCATAAGTCCTATATTTCCCTCTTGAATTAAATCTAATAACTTAAGTCCACGATTAGTATGTTTTTTAGCTATACTAACAACTAATCTTAAGTTAGCCTCCATCAATTCTTGTTTTGCTCTTTCATCTCCCTCACTAATTCTTTTAGCAAGTTCTAATTCTCTTTCATTAGTAAGTAAAGGTATTTGACCTATTTCTCTTAAATACATTTTTATAGGTTCATCTACATCAGTTGAATCACCAACATGTATAAAGTCTTCTTTTAATAGTTCTTCTACTTCTTCATCATCTATATCTAATTTTTCAACTATATCAACAGATTTATTTTTTTTAGCCATTTTTTTATTTTTATCTGAAACTTTATTAACTATTTCTATTCCCATTTCAGATAATTTGAAAAAAGTCATATCTATTTTATCTTGTGACATACCCTTCATAAGTTTATTAACTTCTTCACGGCTTACAATTTTCTCTTCTTTGGCTTTTTTTATCAAATTGGCTAAGCTTTCCTTTATGTTTTCATTGTTTACGGCCATCGTACTCTCTCCTTAATTCAATTATATCTTTATGAAGAATCTCTAAATCCATTATTGAATCTTTTACATTTAATTTATTTGTTAATAAACTTACTTTGTATAATGCCCCCATTTTTTCTATATCTTCAAACAAATTTATTTCTTCCTTTATTTCTTCTAAATAGAGTTTCAACCAACTTTGTAATAATCTAACATAACTATTTTCATCAAGATCTTTTTTCTTATTAAAAACTAAATCTGATAAAACCTGATATTCATCTTCTGAAAGATACAAATTCTCATTTATATTATCAGTATTATACCCTATACCTCTTAGTTTTAAGTTTAAATTATTATATATTTCATTTTTAAAATCAAATGTAGAAATTATATCTACATATCTTTCAAATTTCAAATCACTTGAAAGAAGAAACTCTAATGTAACTTTTTCTAACATATATCTTTTATTATTTTTATTATTTGCTATAAAATTAGTCTTAATTTTATCATTCCTAATTTCTTTCTTACTACTAGCAAAAATATCTTTATATTCTCTTATTAAATCATCATAATCAACTTTTATATTTTTAGATAATTTAACTATTTCATCTTTTAAAATTATTCTATTATTAATATTCTTAAAATATGGCTTAAACCTATTTATTATTTCTAGTTTAGAACTAACTTCTTCCAAATCCAAATCTGAACTATAGATATTAAATACATATTGGAATGCTTCTATAGAAGTATCAAGTAAAGATATAAAATCATCTTTATTATTAATTCTAAAGTATTCATCTGGATCTTTAAACCCATTAGGTAAATTTAAACATCTTATTGAAAATCCATTTTTATTTAATATATTTATAGCTCTAATAGTAGCCATTTTACCTGCATCATCATTGTCATAAAGTATTAATATACTATTTACATATTTCTTAATAAGCTTAGCTTGTCCATCTGTAAAAGCTGTACCTAATGAAGCTACTGTATTTTTAAAACCATTAAGATGAGAACTTAAAACATCTAAATATCCTTCAGTAAGAATAGCATATTTATCTTGTTTCAAAGAAACTCCTCCATCAAATATACCATATAGCTCATTACTTTTATTAAATATTTTACTTTCCATTGAGTTTATATATTTAGGAGAATCCCCAGTACCTATATATCTTCCACCTAAGGCTATTATTTGATTTTTAGTATTAAATATAGGAAAAATTATACGATTTCTAAAATTATCATAATATCTATCTGAATTTAAATTATCATTAGAAATTAATCCTAATGATTGTATAGCTTTAACATCATATTTAAGTTTTAATTCTTCATAAAGTTCATTCCAACTATCTGGTGCATATCCTATTGAATATTCATTCAAATCTTTGATATTATACCCTCTATTTATCATATATTCTTGTGCCACTTTACTTACTTTGAACTTATCAGAAAAGAATTTAACAGCATCATTTAATATTTTATGTTCTAAAGAATATAAATCTCTATTATAGCTATTTGAAATGTTAATATTGTACATTCTAGCTAATTCACGCATAGCATCTACCCTAGATATTTTCTTCATGAGAGAGTAAAATTGTATGACGTCTCCACCTATACCACTACTAAAATCTTTAAATATTTTTTTATTTTGATTCACCTTAAATGATGGAGTATTTTCATTCTTGAAAGGTGAAAATCCAACATAAGAATTTCCATCCTTACTTAAACTAACAAATTTTTCCACTACTTCTACAATATCAACTCCATCTTTGACTTTATTGAAGTCGGAAATATATTTACTTTCGTCCACACACCCTCCACCATTATAAGTATAATATGTAAATTTAAAAAGTCAAGATTAATTAATCATTTTCTACTATCTTTACTTTACCATCTAAAATTCCTTCAAAAACATTATCTAAAATCTTGTATTTTTCTACACCTTCAACAAATTCTTTCCTAGCAGCCTTACCTGCTAAAATTGCTAATTCGTATTTATTAGGAATTACTTTTAATAATTCATCAACTGATATTCTATCTTTTTTCATACTTTCCCCTTACTTATTAATAATTTCTATTAATTCTTCACAAGATTTTTCTATCTCATAATTAATAATACAATAATCATAATATCTTTCATATTCTAATTCTTGTTTAGCATTTTCAAGTCTCTTAAGTATAACCTCTTCACTATCAGTATTTCTAGTTCTTAGTCTTTTTTCTAAAACCTCAAGATCTGGCGCTTTAAAGAAAACTAAAACTGAATCATTTCTCTTTGACTTTGCTATAGCCCCTCCTTGAACATCTATTTCAAGTATTACATTTTTACCCTCATCTAAATGTTTTTCAATTTCTGAATTTAATGTTCCATAATAATTTCCATGAACATTAGCATATTCAAAAAATTCATTATTATCTATTTTTGATTCAAATTCTTCTTTAGTTATGAAGTAATAATCTTTAGCTTCTATTTCACCATTACGTTTTTCTCTTGTAGTCGCTGAAATTGCTAAAGGTATATTTAACCTATCACGAACTATTTTTGTTATTGTTGATTTTCCACTTCCTGATGGACCTGAAACAATAAAAAGTTTACCTCTCATTAATTCTCCTTATTCAAAGGGGGAAAATTTCCCCCTTTTTATTATTCTTTTATTATATCAGATATTTCTTCCTCTACTTCACCTAAATCTATATTCAAGTCTTTGTAATTCTTAAATCCTGTACCTCCAGGTATCTTCTTACCTATAGTTACATTTTCTTTTAATCCTTCTAACTTATCAACTTTACCTTCAACAGCGGCATTAGCTAATACTTTTGTTGTTTCTTGGAATGAAGCTGCTGATATAAAGCTTTCAGTATTAACAGCTGCTTTTGTTATACCTTGAATTACAGAAACAAATTCAGCTTCTTTTTTACCTTTATTTCTTAGTCTTGCATTTTCCACTTCTATAGTTTTTCTATCTATCAATTCATCTTCTAAGAATAATGAATCTCCAGAATTTTCAATTTTAACCTTTTGGAACATTTGCTTAACTATAATTTCTATATGTTTATCATTAACAGAAACTCCTTGGCTTCTATATACCCCTTGTACAGATTCTAATATAAATTGTTGTGCATCAACTACACCTTTAATCTTTAATATATCATGTGGAGATATAGGCCCTTCTGTTAGTTTATCTCCTGCTTTCACTATCATTTCATTCGAAACAATTAAATGTTCTCCAGCAGGTATAGCATATTCTGCCAATTCATGTTCAGGATTATCAATATCCATAATACTAACTATTCTCATACCTTTTTTCATCTTATCAGAGAATACAATTCTTCCTGATTTTTCAGCAAGTATTGCTTTACCTTTTAAGTTTCTAGCTTCAAATAATTCTTGAACACGAGTAAGACCTCCAGTTATATCCTTGTTTCCTCCTCCTGTTTTAGGAAGTTTTGCAATGATATCTCCTGGTTTGATACTATCTCCCTCTTTAAACATTAAATAAGATCCATAAGTAATATCATATTCTTTTATTTTCTTACCTTTATTATCAAATACTATGATTCTTGGTTTAACTTGTGTACTTTCTATAGGTTTAATAGCTAGTCTTTCTGTTACACCATATTTAACATCTAAATTTTCTTTAATATATATATCTCTAAACTCTATACGCCCAGAAGTTGTAGATATTACTGGAGTTTGATAAGGATCAAATTCTAATATTACTTGACCTTTCTTAACTTTTTCTCCATCTTTTACTTTTAATATAGATCCTGATGGAACTTCATAACGATATTTACCAAGTATAGCTTTACCTGAAGCTGAAACAACAACTTCTTGTCCTTTTACTTTAGTTTCCTTACCATTTATAATCTCTACAGTGTCTGGATATTGGAATAATTCAATATTTTCAAATACTATCTTTCCAGATTCATCTGCTCTATATTCTGATTGTTCATCAGCTCCAGTTGCAACCCCTCCTGTATGGAAAGTACGCATTGTAAGCTGTGTTCCTGGTTCTCCTATTGATTGTGCTGCTATAACTCCTACAGCTTCTCCTAAAAGAACTTCTTTATGATTAGATAAGTCAATACCATAACATTTTTTACATACACCTTTATCAAGTTTACATGTCAATGGACTACGCATTTTAACCATAGTAACATTTTCTTCTTTTATTTTCTTATTTAAGTCTTTTGTGATTAAAGTATTAGCAGGAGCGATTAATTCACCATTTGAATTATATAAATCTTGTGCTAAATATCTACCGTATATTCTTTCTTCAAGTTTTTCTATAACTTTACCTTCATAAATTAAATCTCCAACCTCTATACCTTCACCATGACAACCACAATCTTCTTTATTAATAATTAATTCATGTGAAATATCAACAAGTCTTCTTGTCAAATATCCTGAATCGGCAGTTCTTAAAGCAGTATCGGCAAGTCCCTTTCTAGCACCATGAGAAGACATAAAGTAATCTAAAACTGTTAGTCCTTCTCTAAAGTTAGCTTTAATAGGTATTTCTATGATTTCCCCTTTAGTATTTGCCATCATCCCACGCATTCCACCTAATTGACGCATTTGTGATATATTACCTCTGGCTCCAGAGTTTGCCATCATATAAACCGGGTTAAATTGATCAAGATTACCCATCATGGCATTAGTTACATCATCTGTAGCTTTTAACCAAACTTTAACGATTTTTCTATATCTTTCCTCATTTATTATTTCCCCAGCCTTATATGCATTCTCTATTTCAGCAACTTCACGATCTGCTTCATCTAAAATTGCCTTCTTACTTTCTGGAATTTCTAAATCTTCTATACCAACACTTATACCAGCTAGTGTTCCATAGTGATATCCAAATTCTTTAATTTTATCTATTAATTCACAAGTTTTTTCAAAACCATAATTATCGTAAAGTAAAGCTATTAATTTAGCAAGCTCACCTTTACCATAAGTTACATTATAGTCTCTTATTTCTTCAGGCAACATTAAATTAAACATTATTCTACCTGCAGTTGTTTCTATAACTTCACCATTTACTCTTACTGAAATTGGAGCATGTGTTCCAACTTTTTTATTTTGATAAGCTGTTATCAATTGTTCCATACTAGAGAATTTCATTCCTTCTCCAAATTCTCCAGGTTTTTCTTTAGTCATGTAATAACATCCCATAACCATATCTTGAGATGGAACTGCTATAGGTTTACCACTTGAAGGAGCAATAATATTATTAGTTGCAAGCATTAATAATTTTGCTTCAGCTTGTGCTTCAGGTGATAATACCAAGTGAACAGCCATTTGGTCTCCATCAAAATCGGCATTAAATGCTGAACATACAAGTGGATGAAGTCTAATAGCTTTACCTTCTATTAAAGTAGGTTCAAATGCTTGTATTGACAATCTATGTAAAGTTGGCGCACGGTTTAAAAGAACTGGATGGTTTTTTATAATTTCTTCTATTAATTCCCAAACTGCTTCATTTTCTTCTTCTACCATTTTCTTAGCTGTTTTAATATTAGTCGAAAGTCCTCTTTTAACTAATTCTCTCATTAAAAATGGTTTATATAACTCAAGTGCCATTTTTTTAGGTAATCCACATTGATTAATCTTTAAATTAGGACCTACAACTATAACAGATCTTCCTGAATAATCAACACGTTTTCCAAGTAAATTTTGTCTAAATCTTCCTTGCTTACCTTTAAGCATATTTGATAAAGATTTTAACTCTCTATTTGTTTGTGTAAGAACTGGCTTACCACGTCTACCATTATCTATTAACGCATCTACTGCTTCTTGTAACATACGTTTTTCATTTCTTATCATTATTTCTGGAGCATGTGATTCAATTAATTTTTCAAGTCTAATATTTCTATTAATAACTCTTCTATATAAATCATTTAAATCAGAAGTAGCAAATCTTCCTCCATCTAATTGCACTAATGGTCTTAAGTCTGCTGGCATTACTGGAAGTACAGTAAGAACTAACCATTCTGGCTTATTCCCTGAAGTAATGAAATCTCTAACTATCTTTAATCTTTTAACTGATTTTTTTCTCTTTTGAGTTGAATTTTCGTTTTCAATTTCATTTTCTAATTCACTTTCTAATACCTTAAGGTCTAACTCTTGTAATAATTCAAGTATACCTTCAGCACCCATTTTTGCACAGAAACTTCCTACATTACCATTTTCCATAGCATTTCTATATTGTTGTTCTTTAATTATTGAATATTTACTATATTCTGTATTTCCACCATCTATTACTATATATCTTGAAAAATATAATACAGATTCTAAATCTTTAGTACTTATACCTAAAAGTAAACTCATTTTATTAGGAGTTCCCTTAGAATACCATATATGTGCTATAGGAGTTGCAAGTTTAATGTGTCCCATTCTTTCTCTTCTAACCTTAGAAGTAGTTATGGTTACCTTACATTTTTCACAAACTGTACCTTTATCTTTCATTTTCTTATGTTTACCACAAGAGCATTCATAGTCTTTTGTTGGACCGAATATTTTTTCACAAAATAGTCCATCTGGTTCCGGTTTCAATGTTCTATAATTTATTGTTTCTGACTTTGTAACCTCACCAAATGACCATTCTAGTATTTTCTCTGGTGATGCAAGTTTTATTTGAATACTATCAAAATCTCTTATACTCATAGAATATGAGCCTCCTTATATATTTATTCTTAACCTTCGAAGTTATTATCTAGTGCTATTTTTGCACCTTCTTTATCATATAGATTAACATCTAGTCCTAAAGATTGGAATTCTTTAACTAAAACTTTGAATGATTCAGGTGCATCTGCTTCAGGCATTGCTTGACCTTTAATTATAGATTCATAAGTTTTAGTTCTTCCGTTAATGTCATCTGATTTAACAGTTAACATTTCTTGTAATATATTTGATGCTCCATAAGCTTCAAGAGCCCAAACTTCCATTTCTCCTAATCTTTGTCCTCCAAATTGAGCTTTTCCTCCCAATGGTTGTTGCGTTACTAATGAATAAGGTCCAATAGCTCTAGCATGCATTTTATCTTCTACTAAGTGGTGAAGTTTAAGCATATACATTCTTCCTACAGTTACAGGATTATCAAAATATTCTCCTGTTCTTCCATCAATTAACTTAACTTTACCTGTTCTTGGATATCCTGCTTCTTCTAGATAGTTCTTAACGTCTTCCTCGCTAGCACCATC
This sequence comes from uncultured Streptobacillus sp., assembly GCA_963539215.1. Classification (GTDB taxonomy): domain Bacteria; phylum Fusobacteriota; class Fusobacteriia; order Fusobacteriales; family Leptotrichiaceae; genus CAURNT01. The sequence goes on from CAUTJT010000008.1 coordinate 70,842, forward strand.
AAATACTGGAGTTGCAATATATTTATTCATATCACCTATAGCTAATCCTAAGTGAACTTCTAATACTTGTCCTATATTCATACGTGATGGAACCCCTAGTGGGTTTAAACAAATATCTATTGGTGTACCATCTTCTAAATGTGGCATATCTTCAATAGGTAGAACACGAGATACAACCCCTTTGTTTCCATGTCTTCCAGACATCTTATCTCCTACCATTATTTTTCTCTTTTCCGCTACATATATACGTACTACTTTATTTACCCCTGCTTTTAATTCATCTTTATTTTCTTTAGAAAGAACTAAAACGCTTACTACAGTTCCTTTAACTCCATGAGGTAATCTTAATGAAGTATCCCTAACATCTTTAGCCTTTTCACCGAAAATAGCTCTTAATAATCTTTCTTCTGCAGGTGGTTCACTTTCTCCTTTAGGCGTTACTTTACCTACTAATATATCATCTGGTTCTACATAAGCACCAACACGAACTATACCATTTTCATCTAAGTTTCTTAACGCTTCATCTGAAACATTAGGTATTTCTCTTGTTATTTCTTCTTCACCAAGTTTAGTTGTTCTTGCTTCTATATCAAATTCTTCTATATGAAGTGATGTAAATACATCATCTTTTCTTAATCTTTCAGAAATTAATATCGCATCTTCGAAGTTATACCCTTCCCATGGCATGAATGCTAGTAATATATTTTTCCCTAACGCTAAATCTCCACCTGCAGTTGATGGTCCATCTGCTAATATATCACCTTTTTTAACTTCTGCTCCTAAATCTATTATTGGTTTTTGATGTAAACACATAGATTGGTTTGATTTTTCAAAGTTTAATAATCTATGTAAATGTTCTTCACCTTTATTATCTGTTACTATAACCTTATTTGCATCAACATAAGTTACTTTACCATCAGATTTTGATACAAGCACTGCTCCTGAATCTACTGCAACTTTTCTTTCTAAACCTGTTCCTACATAAGGAGCTTCTGTCTTAAGTAAAGGTACTGCTTGTCTTTGCATATTTGAACCCATAAGTGCACGGTTAGCATCATCGTGTTCTAGGAATGGTATAAGCCCTGCTGAAACTGAAACTATTTGTTTAGGTGAAACATCCATTAAATCAACTTGTTCTTTTTTAACGTGAACTATTTCATCACCATAACGACAAGTTACTTCATCATCTAATAATTTTCCTTTTTCATCAACTCTTGTATCTGCTTGTGCAATGAATAATCCTTCTTCTTCATCTGCACCTACATAATTAATATCATCAAAATTAGCAACACCATTTTTAACTTTAATAAATGGAGTTTCTATAAATCCATATTTATTAACTTTTCCATAAGTTGAAAGTGAAGCTATTAATCCTATATTTGGACCTTCTGGACTTTCTATAGGACATACCCTTCCATAATGAGAATTGTGAACGTCACGCACCTCAAATCCTGCTCTATCTCTTGATAAACCTCCTGGTCCTAAAGCTGATATTCTTCTCTTATGTGTTAACTCAGCAAGTGGATTAGATTGATCCATAAATTGTGATAATTGTCCACTACCAAAGAATTCTAAAATTAAAGCATTTAATGGCTTAGTATTTAATAAACTTTGAGGTGTTAATGTTTCAATATTTTGAGTTTGCATTTTTTCTCTAACCATCTTAGACATTTTTGCAACTCCACCTTTAATTTGTATAGATAATAACTCTCCAACACCTCTAACACGTCTATTAGAAAGATTATCTATATCATCTGTAGTTCCTCCACCGTTATAAAGTACTTTGATATAATTTATAGTTTCTATTACATCTCTTTTAGTTAAAGTTACTTCCTCATCATTTACTTCTTCATTTATCTTTAATCTTTTATTTATTTTGTATCTTCCAACTGGAGCAAAATCATATCTTTGAGAGTTAAAGAACATTGGAATTATTAAATTATATGCACTCTCAACAGTTACTATATCTCCTGGTTTTAATTTTTTAAATACTTCTACTACTGCTTCATCTGAATTTTTAGTTTCATCATCTTTTATAGATTTAGCTATCATTCTATCTTCAGGTTTAACTTCCCAAATTTTAACGACTTCCACACCTTTAGTTAATAAATCGTCTACAACTATTTCATCTATGTATGTTTCTGATTCTAAAATTAACTCTCCAGTTTCCTCATTTATAACATCTTCGTTTATAAATGAACCTTCTATTTCAGTTCTTATAACACCTTTTGCCTCTTCTATATCACTATATTTATCTAATATTGATTTAATATTAAAATCTTTTATAGTAAAGAACTCATCCATAATTTGTGCATTATTTTCAAAGAATTTAACAGCTTTTAAAAATACTGAAACTAAAACTTTTTTCTTTCTATCTATTTTTACATTTAGAACATCATTTTTATCTGTTTCAAATTCAAGCCAAGTTCCTTTATATGGTATTATTTTACCTATATACATATCTTTACCTGTTTGTATATTTAATTCCTTATTAAAAGTTATACCTGGTGATCTATGTAATTGAGAAACAACAACTCTTTCTGCACCATTTATTATAAATGTTGCTTTATCAGTCATCAATGGTATATCTCCAAAATGAACTAAAGTTTCTTTTATTTCCCCTGTTTTGTTATTAGTTAATCTTAACTTAACTTTTAATTGTCCTGAATATGTTTTACCTCTTTTTTTACATTCTAACTCATCATTTAAAGGAACGTCATTATCATGGATTTCATATCCTAGATATTCTAATTTTAAAATTCCATTACTTGATTCTATTGGAAATACTTCTCTAAAGATAGACTCAAGTCCTTTATCTTCTCTTGAAAAAGATTCTCTTTTTACTTGTAAGAAGTCTTCATATGAATCTAGTTGGAATTCTAAAAAATTAGGCATATGCCCTCTATCTTTTATTTTCCCAAAACTATATCTGTTTATTAGTTTGTTATTCATTTATCCTCCTGTGAAATATATACATTGATATACTAAGAATTGTTATCATTTAATGATATTTTAAATTTAAAAACTACTATATTTTGTAGTGAATTGAAATGATTTGATAATAATGCGGAAAAGACATCACACCTAAGTGGATGTCTATTTCCATGTATTATTGATAAATTATTATTTTAATTCTACGCTAGCTCCTGCAGCTTCTAATTTACCTTTGATTTCTTCAGCTTCTTCTTTTGAAGCTCCTTCTTTAACTGCTCCACCGTTATCAACTAAGTCTTTAGCTTCTTTTAATCCTAATCCTGTGATTCCTCTTACTTCTTTAATAACTGCTATTTTATTTCCACCTGCTGCAGTTAATACTACATCAAATGAAGTTTTTTCTTCAGCAGATTCTGCTGCTACTCCAGCACCTGCTACTGCAACTGGTTGTGCTGATACTCCAAAAGTTTCTTCTATTGCTTCTACAACTTCTTTTAATTCTAATACTGTCATTGATTTTAAATCTTCTATAAATTGTTCTTTATTGAATGCCATTTTATATCCTCCTATATTTTATTTTTATTTTTTTACTTATTAAGCTTCTTTTTGTTCTGCTACATTAGTTAATGCAACTGCTAACATTCTTACACCAGATAATAATCCATAAGCTATCATTCCTAACATCTCTGTTCTTGATGGTAACTTAGCTAGTGCTTCAACCATAGTTTTGTCAACTACTTGACCATCTATGATTCCACCTTTAATTTTTAATTTTTCACCTTTAAATTGTTGAGAAAAATCATAGATTAATTTTGATGGCGCAACACCATCTTCTTTTCCTAATACAAATGAAGTTGTTCCTTCAGTTAATTCTTTAGTTTCAGCTTCTATTCCTACATTTTTTAATGCTATTTGGAATAATCTATTTTTTGCTACAAAGTACTCAACATCAGCTTTTCTAGCTTCATTTCTTAATTCTGTATCTTCATTAACTGTAATACCTTTATAATCAACAAATACTACTGCTTTGGCACTACGTAATTTTTCTGTCAACGCTTCAACTGCTTCTAAATTTGCCTTTGATGCCATATTTGTCACCTCCTTAAAATTTAAAAAACCAGTATTACTACTGGACGAGGCTAAGTATATATACAACATACTCGAATATACCTCGGTAGGATTTACTTTGTACCTACTGTCTTTAGCTATTCAAATGAATATCATTTAAAATGGTGCACAAGGTGGGACTCGAACCCACATGTCGGAGACGCTAGATCCTAAGTCTAGTGCGTATACCAATTTCGCCACTCATGCATATGAGATTGTTATGGGGTGACCGACGGGACTTGAACCCGCGACAACCAGATCCACAAACTGGCGCTCTACCAACTGAACTACGGTCACCATAAAAAAATGGAGCGGGAAACGAGGTTCGAACTCGCGACATTCAGCTTGGAAGGCTGACACT
>CAUTJT010000009.1:0-61114 GCA_963539215.1 uncultured Streptobacillus sp.
AAAATTTTGTTTTTTATTTGTTTTACCTTTATTTTAGCGTGTTTAAATAAAAAAGAATTCTCAAAAAATTTTAAGAATTCTTAATTTATTTTAAAATGTATATCTAATTCCAAGATTAACTTGACCAACTTGATTTACTTTACGAAAAACTTTACTTTGAACTTCAAAGTATATTTGTCTACCTTTTTCCTTCTTTTATATATTTCAATTTTATCTTCTCTTATTAATTTACTTATAAAAAACTGCACCACCAATCTTGTGGTCAAGATTATGGATGCAGTTCAAACCATCTTATTTAATATATGCATACGATAAATCTGTAATATTTCCTATAGGCACATTTAACAATCCTTTTATTTTAGGATTTATATACTGATTTTCAACAGAAAAATATAAAGGTGAAACCACTAAAGATTCAAGAAGAAGTTTTTCTGCAAGATGTAATTTATCATTTCTTCCATTCAAATCATTTTTTGATTCATCTATTAATTTTTGATATTCTTTTTGATTAAATACAGATACTTCCTTATTTTTAAAATAGAATCTTTCAAGTATAGCAAGCGGATCTCTATATTTAGGAGACCAAGTATTTAAAGCAATATCATAATTATTTTCTTTTATAAGACTTAATCTTTCTTTAAATGGCACAGTCTTTATAACAACATCTATACCTAACTTAGATATACTATTTTGTAAAAATTGTGCTTCTTTAATTTCTATAGGAGTATTTCCTGTTAAAAGTTCAAGTTTGATTTTTTTATTCCCTAATTCTTTTTTTGCTAATTCTAATTCTTTTTTTGATTCTTCAAAATTGAAATCAGAAATACCATATCCTTTTTTATAACCAAGAATATCACTTACCATATTTAAAGCAACTTTAGAGCCATCCTTTTTAACTAAATTTACATATTCTTCTCTATTAATACCTAAAGATATAGCTTTTCTTAAATGTAAATTCTTAATACTCTCATTACTAAATACATTATAATCTATATACCAAATTCTACCATCATAATATTGATTAACATTGTCACCCAATAATTCAACATCAACTCTCGATATATCTATATCCCCGTTTTTTATAAGGTTATTCACAACAGAATAGTCATTAAAGTAAACATATTTAATATTTTCTATTTTAACATCTTTACTTCTCCAATAATAAGGATTCTTTTCTAATAAAATATCTTGTTCATTTTGTTGCTTAAGCATATATGGACCATTATACTTACCTTCAATATAAGGATATGAAAGAGGCAGTGTTAATAATGATAAGAAATAAGGAACATCCTCCTTTAATTCAAATATAAGTTTATTATTTTCAAGTTTAATTCCTAATTTTTCTTTTGAAACCTTACCCTCATAATATTCTTTTGCATTTTTAACAACATTTAACATATTAGCATATTGAGATAATTCTTTTTTATCTAAAGTTCTAAGAATTCCGTTATAAACATCTTCTATAGTTATTAGAGTCCCATCTGAATATCTCAAATTATCCTTAATTTCAAATATATATTTATTTTCTTCTTTAACATATCCTTTAGCTAAAGCAAGATCTAAATTCCCATCTTTATCATAACGCATTAAACCTTCGAAAAGAGTATTTGAAACTTGAAGTGAAATATTATCACTATATTTTTGTGGATCTAAACTTTTGGGAGCTGAAAATATATTATAGACAACCGTTTCATTACTAACGCCACAAGATAAAATAAGCAACATTAAAATTATACTAAATAATTTCTTCAATACTAATCACCTAGTTCCTTTTTCAATTCTTCAACCTTATCTAATCTTTCCCAAGGAATATCTATATCCTTTCTACCTATATGACCAAAAGCAGCCAAATCTTGATATTTAAAATTAGGTTTTCTTAAAGATAAAGTTTTTTCTATACCTCTTGGTGTTAAATCAAAAATCTTTGATACTACTTCAGCCATTCTATCTTCTGATATATTTGAAGTTCCAAATGTATCAATACGAATAGATGTAGGTTCTACAACACCTATAGCATAAGATAACTGTACCTCACATTTTTTAGCAAGTCCTGCAGCAACTATATTTTTAGCTATCCATCTCGCTGCATAAGCTGCAGATCTATCTACTTTTGAACTATCTTTACCAGAAAAAGCTCCACCACCATGTCTAAAGTATCCACCATAAGTATCTACAATAATCTTTCTACCTGTAAGACCAGTATCACCGTGTGGACCTCCTATAACAAATCTTCCTGTTGGATTAATATAAAATTTAGATACTTCAGATATATCTCTACCGTATTCAGCTAAAGCTGGAATAATTACTCTTTCTTTTAATTCTTTCTCTATTTGTTCTCTACTTACTTCTTCATCATGTTGTACTGATAAAACTATAGTTTCTATACCTAATATATTATCATTTTCATCATATTTAAGTGTAACTTGTGCTTTAGCATCTGGTCTTGCCCAACTTAAAACTTTACTTCTTGTAAGTTCTGTTAATTTTATTATTATATTTCTAGCTAAAGTTAAAGCAAGTGGCATAAGTTCTGGCGTTTCATTTACAGCACCTCCAAACATTATACCTTGATCTCCAGCACCCCCTACATCTACTCCTTGAGATATATCTGGAGATTGAGAATGTATCATATTAACAACACCACAATCATAATCAAAACCAAGTCCTGGAACATAACCTATCTCTCTTATTTTATCTCTAACTAAACTTTGTATATCTATATATGTTTTAGTTGTTATTTCACCACCAACTAAAACAAAACCTGTTGTTGCAAATGTTTCACAAGCTACTCTTGAATTTTCATCATCTTTTAAACAAGCATCTAATACTGCATCTGAAATTTGATCACATATTTTATCAGGATGTCCTGGTGAAACAAATTCAGAAGTAAAATATCTTATTGCCATATTCATTACCTCCTAATCTATACTTTTTCTACCCTCTAAAGATTGAGAAAGTGTTGCACTATCAGAATATTCAATATTTCCACCTATCGGTATACCACTTGCAATTCTACTCATTTTTACATTTTTATCTTTTAGTAATTTAACAAGATACTGTATAGTTGTTTCTCCCTCAAAATCAGGATTTAAAGCAAATATTACCTCATTAATATTCTCATCAACTCTCTCTAATAACTCTGATATATTTAGTTCGTTTACACCTATTCCATTTAAAGGATTTATTTTACCTCCTAAAACATGAAACAGACCATTGTATGTATTACTTTTTTTTATAGCATATATATCTCTCGTATCTTCAACAATACAAATTATACTTCTATCTCTTTTTTCATCACTACATATATCACAAATATCGGTATCTGTCAAATTAAAGCATAATTTACATGGTTTTATACTGTCATACGAACTTCTAATAGTTTCTAATAAATAAGCAATATCTTCTTCATCTTTTAGTAAAAGATCAAATGCTATACGTGTAGCATTTTTCTTCCCTATACCTTTTAATTTTGATAAAGCATTTATTAATTCATCAATCTTTTTCATCTATACCTTCCTATGAAAAGAAAAGAACTGAATTAACAGTTCTTCTCTATTTAAGATTATTAATTTCAATTATTAAACAATTCTTGAAACTTTGAAAGTATTAGTTGTACCAGTTTCAGAAACACCTGTTACTAAAACAACTAAATCACCTTTCTTAAATCCTGTATAAGCTTCATCTGCTGTAGTTGAAGCATTTGAAGCAGCAACTTCTAAAGCTTTATTAAAGAAGTGTTCAGGATTATCTAAGTCATTAGCAACTATAGCTCTTACTCCTCTTACTAATGCTAATTGTCTTGCAGTTACATCACTATCAGTTAATGCAATTATTGGCATTGAAGGATTGTATTTTCTTATCATTTTAGCTGCTCTTCCTGTTTTTGTCCAACAAACTATTAATTTAGCACCTAAATTTTCAGCAGCTTCTACTGCACCTTTAGATATTGCTTCTGTTATTGTTACATCATGAGTATAGAATATTTTTGGCACTCCATATTCATCAGTTTTAGCTGATATAGTAGCCATAGTTCTTACAGCTTCTACAGGATATTTACCATTTGCAGATTCTCCAGATAACATAACAGCATCAGTACCATCTAATATAGCATTAGCTACGTCTCCTGCTTCTGCTCTTGTAGGTCTTGGATTCTTTTGCATTGAATCTAACATTTGTGTTGCAGTAATTACTGGTTTACCAACTGCATTACATTTTCTTATCATCATTTTTTGCATAAATGGAACTTCTTCAACTGGAACTTCTACTCCTAAGTCACCTCTTGCTACCATTATACCATCTGATAATTCTAATATTTCATCAAAGTTATCTATACCTTCTTGGTTTTCTATTTTAGAAATTATTTTAATATTTTCTCCACCATTTTCATCTAATACTCTTCTAACTTCAGCAACATCAGATGCTTTTCTAATGAATGATGCAGCAATATAGTCCACGCCAACTTCACAACCAAATTTTAAATCTGCTTTATCTTTTTCAGCTAAAGCTGGTAAAGAAACTGAAACTCCTGGTAAGTTAACACCTTTCTTTTGTCCTAAAGCACCAGAGTTTTTAACTTTACAGAATATTTCTTCTCCTTTAATTTCTTTAACTTCTAATCCTATTAATCCATCATCAACTAAGATTGTATCTCCAGGTTTTAAATCTTTTGTCATCCCTGGGTAAGAAACTGATATTTTTTCAGGAGTTCCTTTGAATGAATAATCTGTAGTAACTATGAAATCTTGTCCTTCTACTAAATCGTATTTAACGTCTCCTTCTGCGTGAGATCCTGTTCTTATTTCTGGACCTTTAGTATCTAATAAGATAGCTACATGTTTCCCTGTTTCTTTTGATATTTCTCTTATTGTTTTAATTCTTGCACCGTGTTCTTCATGATCCCCGTGTGAGAAGTTTAATCTCATTACGTTCATTCCACTTAAAACTAATTCTTTAAGTACTTCTTTTTTTTCACTTTTAGGTCCTATTGTACATACAACCTTAGTCATTTTTATTTTCATATTATTCCTCCTATATTTAAACTGATAACATCATAGCAACATCATAATCTTCTTGAGATTTTTTATGATAATTTTCCCAAGCATAAGATAATTTATGAGTTACAATATTTGAACTTTCAACTCCAACCATTAGTCCTGCTTTACCTTCAACTAATAACTCAACTGCTTTAACTCCAAATTTTGTAGCTAATAATCTATCTGCAGCTGTTGGATTCCCTCCTCTTTGTATATGAGCTAAAACAACTAATCTTGGATCTAAATCAGGTATTCTATCTGTTAAATCTTTAATTATTGTTTCTTTACCTTTGTACCCTTCTGACATAATAATTACATCATAAGTTTTACCTTCTTTTCTTCTATTGTTAATGATTTTAACAATATCTTCAACCTTAGAATCAACTTCAGGAATTAAAATACCATTTGCCCCACATGCAATACCTGCATTTAAAGCTAAATCTCCACAGTTTCTTCCCATAACTTCTATCACAAATGTTCTATCATGTGATTTAGCTGTATCTCTTATTTGATTAAATGATTCAAGTATAATATTTAGTGCAGTATCATAACCTATTGTATAATCTGTACCAGCTATATCATTATCTATAGTTCCAGGTATTCCTATAGTTTTTATACCATGTTCTTCATACAAGTAATGAGCCCCATGGAATGATCCATCTCCTCCTATTACAACTAATCCTTCAATCCCCATTTCTTTTAATATATTAGCAGCTTCTGTTCTTACTGCAGGGTCTTTAAATTCTGGAAGTCTAGCTGAAAGAAGCATAGTTCCTCCCTTACCTGCAAGTCCTGCAACATCTAATGAAGTCATTTTGAATATATCTCTATCCAAGATTCCTTTATATCCTCTTCTGATACCATAAACTTCCATTCCCTTTGACATAGCAGTTTTTGCTACTACTCTTATGGCAGCATTCATTCCTTGTGAATCTCCACCACTAGTCAAGATAGCAATTTTTTTCATTTCATCCTCCTAGTATCTTTAATTACTATTTACCTAAATATTTTACCATTAAATCATTAAATTTTCAAGATATTTTTTAATACTATGAAGATTAGTAAAAAAAAATGGAAACTAAAATAGTTTCCATTTAATTTAAATCTTACCATCTATATTCGATATTTAAAGTTCCTTTTCCAGAAATTTTCTTTAATCCGAATACTTTATTTTCTCCATCTTCTTTACCAAATTTAAATTGAGCAGATACTTCAGGTTTAACTGTTACTTTTCCATATTTAAGTTCAGCATTTACTTTTGGAGTTAAGCTGAATCTTTCTGTATAAGCTACTACATCTGTTTGTTCTTCTTTTATACCTTTACCTTTTTCTTTTAAGTAGTCAAGGAAAGTCTTAGCTTTTTCCCCTTCAAAATTATTCATTAATTTATCTGTACCAGTTTCATATGCATCAAAGAATTTGTTATTTAATAAATATGAATATTCTGAATCTAATCCTAATCCTAATTTATGGTTTTCATTTATTAAGTAATTAACACCAAAATTAGCTAACCCTGAATATGAGTTAATATTTGTTTTTTCTTCACCTTCTTCAAAGTGAGATAATAAATATTTGAACCCTAATTCGTTATTTAACTCAAATGAATTTATTGTATATGTAGTTTTTAATGAAGGTCTAACTCCTAAGAAAGCTTCTTTCTCTACAAGTTTAGATACAACAAAAGCATTTAATGAAGGAGTAAATGTTAATTTACCATTTTTAATCATATCAGAAATCTTAAGATTTCCAAATACATCATGATATGACTTAGTATCATAATCTGATTCATCTTCTTTTAATTGTTTTCCATAGAATAAGTTATAACGTCCATTTAATTCAGCTTTAAGTGCATCTTTAGAGTATGAAACTCCAGCTCCAGTTAATAAATTGTGTTGAACTGTAGAATTAATAATTGCATCTTCTAATTTATAATTTGCAATTGTATTTACTCCTAAGTTATCTGTTAATTTATATGCTAATTTATTCTTAGAATCAAACTTAACAGCTTCTAAAGCACTTCTTTCAAGATCTTCTTCACCAACTTTTATTTTACCTAAGTATGTTCCTACGAAGAATTTAACTTCATTTTCAGTATTAACTAATAATTTTTTATCATCATATTTAACATTTAATACTGCCTTAGGAAGATTTAATAAACTTCCTGCATTTTCAGTATATTTATAATCACCATCTGTATAAGTTTTACCAGCTTCTATAGGTAAGTTTGCAACTTCTGCATCATAAACTAATTTACCTTCTACAGTAGTATTTTTTAAACCTGTATATTTAGCAACATTTTCTATTCCAGCTTTGAAATATCTTTCAGACATAACATTTTCTCTTTGACTTGTTTTTTCAAGAAGTAATCCTAAATCAAAACTTGGTTTAGTAGATAATTCTAAAGTATCGTTTAATAATTTAGTTGAAAGTTTAACATTACCTTTAAGTCTTCCTCCAAAATTTAAATTAGTTGTATCTGATTCAGTTAATAAATCTAAAGAATTCTCATTTGCAGGAACAAACTCTTTATCTTTACCTAATACATGAGTTAATTCTGCATCTAATTTAAATCCTTCGAATTGTTTTCCAGCTTTAACAAATGATTCTAATCTTGAATATACATCTTTATCTAAATTATATATAGTTCCAGCTAATAAATTAGAAGATTCTGTTGTATTTTTAACAACAGCTGATAATAATAATCTATCATTTTCTGTTAATCTAAATCCATTATCTTTATAGAAGTTATTTCTGTCATCTTCTTTATCTTTTCTTTCTAATTCAGCTTTCTTTTCTGCTGACCATACTTTTTTAGCATCTAAATGCTCTTTTAAAGCAGTTTCAATAGATTTTTCTTTTTTATCGAAACCTTTTTCAGAATCAGTATACCCTGCAACTGCATTTAATATTAATGAAGTATTTTCAGTTAACATTGAATCAAATCTAGCACCTGCATAAGCTTCTCTTGTAACTCCTTCTTTTTGAGCTTCTCCACTAAGTTTAGTCCCTGTGAATAAGAAAGTATCTTTGTTAGAATCTAAGAAGAATCCTAAATCTAACTTAGTTTTAACAGGGAATTTTTGTCCTTCAAATTTAACTCCACTTTCTTCTTTTTTAACATCAGTTTCAGCTTTAGCTTCCGAATTAGATTTTACATATCCCGTAACATCAGCGAATGAAGCCACAGAAGTTAATGCTAAAACTCCTAATAATGCTTTTTTCATTTTATTATCCTCCTAAAATATTATATATTTCCTTGCTTAACATTTTACATTCAAAAAAGTCTTTTGTCAAGTTTTTTTAAGCTTTAATATATATTTTCTATTACTTTTCTTTAAATTCTTATTTTCTATATATTTAGAATTTTCTATATCTATACCACTATTTTTAAATATTTCTTCTACTTCCTCATCTGTATATTCATTTAATTTAACATCAAATTTAATCTTATTTAAAGTAGACACACTTACCCTAACCCCTTCTATTTCAGCTAAGTTTTTAATATATGTCACTATTTCTTTTAGGGCAATTATAGACATGTCTGTTTCTGCAATATGAAAAACATGAAATTGCTCTTCAAAATCATGTAAACTGACATTAACTCCTGATTTTCTAAGTTTTTCAGCAAAAATTATACTATCATCTTCTAATATTTCATTAGATCCCACATGAATTAAAGTATCTGGAAACCTCTTTAAATTATTTGCATATATAGGTGATACATACCTATTGCTTTTATCTTTAATGTATATAAAATAAGGCATATTTTTTTCAAATTTAATTCCACCATTTTCTTTAAAAGAACCAAATAATGGATCTTTTATTCTATTTCTCTCTCTACTTTCAACAACATTTGTAGCGTCAAGATAAGGGGATAATAATACTATAGCACGTGGCATAGGTAAATCATTATCGTTTAAGTATATAGTAGAAGACACTACTATATTACCTCCTGAACTATCTCCCATAAATACTATATTACTAGGATTATATCCTAATTTTATAGCGATTTTATAAGCATCTATATAATCTTCATTTTCTGATGGAAAATTATTAGCATATCCTGTTCTTAAATCGACAAACATCATATCATAATTATCTAATTTAGTTAGTATATGCTTAATAAAAAATATTTTTCTTCTTTCATTATAATAATTTATAAAACTTCCACCATTTGCAATTATTATCAATTTTTTATTATTACTATGTACCTTTTTAAATAATTCAACTCTCGAATTGCCTTCTTGATAAATTTTTTGAGAATACTCATTTAAAAAATAATCATGTAATTCTGAATTAACCGTTGTAAAAGCTTCATACAACTTAGTCCTATCAATATTCCAAGTAACATATTTAGACCAATTTATAATTTTTTCTTTAAACGTAGGAGTTTGCCCAAATAAAATTAGTGGGAAAAATAATAAAACTAATACTTTAAATATTCTATTCTGCATTTAATCTCGCAATTTCTATTATTGTATCACGTGATTTTTTCATATCTTCTAAACAAGCAAACTCATATTCACCGTGAAAATTTTCTCCTCCTACAAATATATTAGGTGTAGGCAGTCCCATAAATGATATTTTAGATCCATCTGTACCACCACGTATAGGTTCTATTATTGGTTTTATTTCAAGATTTTCCATAGCTTTTTTAGCCAATTCTACACTTCTCATATCTTTACTAATAATTTCACCCATATTATAATATTGATCAAACATTTCATATTCTAAAATATTCCCAAACTTTTCTATTACTTTTTTTGCTACTTCTTCACAAAATTCCTTTCTTTTTTCGAAATTATCTCTATCAAAATCACGAATTATATATGTAAGCTCAGCTTTTTCAATTTTTGAATCTATTGAGCAAAGAAGATAAAACCCTTCATATCCAGAAGTATGTTCAGGAACTTCATTTTCAGGAAATAAATTAATTAAATATCCTGCAACTGTATTAGCATTTATCATTTTATCCTTTGCAGAACCAGGATGAACGCTAACACCTGTTATTGTATATATAATTTGAGCCGCATTAAAGCTTTCATATTGCAACTCTCCTAAACTACCACCATCTATAGTATATGCAAAATCTGCACCAAATTCTTCAACGTTAAATTTATCTGCTCCTCTTCCTATCTCTTCATCAGGACCAAAAGCTACTTTAATATCTCCATGTTTAATTTCAGGATGATCTTTTAAGTATTTTACAGCTTCCATGATAGCTGTTATTCCAGCTTTATCATCTGCACCTAAAAGAGTTGTTCCATCAGTAGTAATTAAAGTTTTGCCTAAATAATTTTTTAAATTAGGAAATTCTGATACTTTCATAATTTTTTCTTTATTTAAAACTATATCTGTCCCATCATATTTCTCTATAATTTGAGGTTTAACATTTCTGGCTTCAAAATCTGCTGTATCCATATGAGATATAAACCCAATAGTAGGAACCTTTTTATCTAAATTACTTGGTAAAGTAGCATTTACAAAACAAAAGTCATTGATATATATATTTTCTAAACCAATTTCTTTTAAATCTTCAACAAGAAGTTTCGCAAATTCATATTGACTAGGTGTTGATGGTATAACCTTTGAACTTTCATCAGATCTTGTTTCAAATTGTACATATTTTTTAAATCTTTCTAACATATTCCCTCCATGTAAATACTTATATTTTTTATAATTTATTATATCATAATATAAAAAAAAGTACCATACATAGTATGGTACTTTTACTTTTATTAATTACCAAGTGTAAGAAATATTTAATGCTCCTTCTCCACTTACTTTATTTAATGTAAATTTAGAATTATCAGCTGATTTTTGATCAAATTCAAAGTTAGCTCCTAATTTAGGTGTTACTGTTAAGTTCTTAGTTAAAGCAACTTTAACTGCTACACTAGGTTTAACTTCTAAGTTATATTTAACTTCTTTTTGTTTTAAATCTTTAGATTGGTTTATAAAGTCATGTTGATCTTTTTGACTAAATTCTTTAGCAACATATCCTTCTAATGTTCTATATTCTCCATCAGCATAACCAGCTGCTTCTACATATTTAGAGAATCCTTCTACAAATTTAGAACCTAATTTTTTATATTTATATTCACCTTTAACTTCTGATATTAATTCAACTTTTCTATCTCCAGATTCAGATAAAGTAGATGTAACATTTAAAGTAGCATCAGCTGAACCAAAATGACGTAAAGTAGTTTCTTTATCTTTTTCATAACCATCTTTAGCTGCATTTAACTTATAATTACTTGCTCTTAAGTAGTAATTTCCATTAACTTCTAATGAAGCTTTAGTCATATCAGTTAATTCTTTAGTGAATTTAACTCCTGCATTAGCTACTAATTCATTAGCAAATTTTTCTTCTCCTAAAGGAACAAATTCGTTAAATGCATTTAATTTTAATTCAGTGTCTACACCAAATAATTCAGATACTTTAACATTATTTTTTGTGAAAGCAAATACTTGATTTGAAAGTTTTACAGCTTTTTCACCTGTAGGTACTACAGCTGTTAATAAAGTTTTAGCACTGTTATCAGTAGAAACTGTTAATACGTCTTCATCATTGTAAGAATATTTAAGAGTTGGACCTACTAATAATTGCATATAATTATAGTTAGGACTTGTTTTTAAATCAGTATTTAAATCATAATTTGCATCTAATCCTAATTCAAATCCACCATTTACATATTTAACATTGTTGTAAGTCTTAAATAAGTTATTTAATTCTTCTACACCAGTTGTTCTATCTGTCTTAACTTCAACTTTTTCTGAATTTTTAGATGTTAAAGTAACATTTTTTACACCAGTATAAGTAAGATCTAATTTAAATTCAGGTATATGATTGAATTTATTTGTTTTACCATTAGCTTCTAACTTATAGTTTAATCCAGTATTTAATGTTAAATTAGAGAATCCAGTATATTTTAATCCATTTTCTACTACTAATTCACCATCATGTTTTTCACCTTTAACATTTTTTAATTCAGCTTTTGCTTCGTTAGTTAACATAGTATCTCTATTTAATTGAGATTCTAATTTAACATTTCCTTTTAATCTTCCAGCTTCATCATAAGATTCACTCTTGATTAAATGATTAACTTCTGCAGAAAGTTTAACGTTATCAGTTAATTTTCCTGAAGTTTTAGCATAGCTTTCTAATTCATGAGTTCCATCTTTGAATTCAGTTGAGTTATATAATCCTGCAACAGTTAAATCGAAATTATCTTCAATTTTACCAGTTAATACAGCAGATAATAATTGAGTATTATCTTTAGCAGCTAATTTATAACCGTTATCTTTTAAGTATCCTTCTTTATCATCTTTTGAATCTAATTTAGCTTGATTTAATTTATTTTTAGCTTTTAAATGTTTAACAACTACATCTTCTAAAACTGTTTCATCTTCAACTTTTACTTTTTTAGTAGATAAAGCATCATCTGAATAAACATCCTTTTCAGCAATGTATCCTTGTTTATGACCAAATGTTAAAGCTATATTAAAGTCATCTACTATTGGAGCATCCCATCTAGCACCGAAGTAATAGTTAGGTACACTTACTCCTGTTGATCCTTCTTTGTTGTATTTAACATAATCCCCTTTTAATCCTGCAAATACGTTTAATTGTGCTTCTTTATGTAAGAAAGCTCCAAATGTTAATTTTTGAGAAGCTCCAGCTTCAGCAGGTTTCCCTTCATTTTCAAATTTACCATCTTTTAACGTATTGTTTACAGTTGCCTTAGTTTCAGAATCTAAATATCCATGGAAATGTGGATATTGAGTATCAGCTAATGTAGCTATTGAAGTTAAAGCTGCAACTCCTAATAATACTTTTTTCATTTTATGTCCTCCTAATTTAATAATTATAGATATTCATAGATATTATACTTTTTTTTATACTCTTTGTCAATAGTTGATATATCCTAAAATATTAACATTCTATAAAAATATTTTTATTCTAAAATTAATACATTCGCTATCGCATATTCTTTTACATGACTCAAAGAAACTTCACCATTTATTTTACTACCTTTATAAAGCATATACGGCTTACCATTTTCTTCATTTAATATTTCTAGCTCTTTAAAATCTATAGATATATTCATGGCTTTAACAAAAGATTCCTTAGCACAAAATCTAGCAGCATATGATTCATATTTATTTTTTTTCGATTCACAATATTCAATTTCTCTTATGCTAAAAATTTTTTCTTTAAATCCTTTAGTTCTTTCTATAGATTCTTTAATCCTACTTACTTCTAAAATATCTATACCTATTTTATACATATGCCATACACCTTCATAGCATTTTCAGTCGTAATCTTTTTCACTTCTTCTACAGATATATTCTTTAAACTTGCTATCTTTTCTGCAACAAATTCTACATATACAGGATTATTTTGCTTTCCTCTATATGGAACAGGTGTTAAATATGGAGAATCCGTTTCAAGAACTACATGTTTTAAATCTATTTCTTCTACCAACTTATGTCCTATGTGATTATTTTTAAAAGTAACAGTTCCACCTATACCTATATAAAACCTATCTAAAAGATCTTTTATATCTTCTAAACTTCCAGGGTAACAATGTAATATACCACGAGCTTTAGGATATTCTCTTAAAATCTCTAGTGTATCTTCAAGAGCTTCCCTTGTATGTATAACTATAGGCAAATCATACTCTATGGCCTTTTCTATTTGTTTTTTAAAACCTTCTTTTTGAACTTCAATAGGATCATTCATCCAATGATAATCAAGACCAATTTCTCCAACTGCCACTATTTTATTATATTTTTTAGATAATTTAAGTAACTCTTCCATTTTTTCTTCATCATATTTAGAAATATCACAAGGGTGATATCCTATGGTAGCATACATAAATTTATATTTTTGTGCATATTCTATACATCTTTTTGAGCTTTCATAATCACAAGAAATATTTACAACAAAATCAAGTTTTTTGTCTATTTCTTCTATAATTTCATCTTTATTATCATTATAACTTTCATCATAAAGATGTATATGTGTATCTACTAAATTTTTCATTATCTCCCTTTCAAAGCAAAAGGGTACTAATGCCTAGTACCCTATTTCTTATTTAACGTATGATTTCATCATCCATAATAATTTTTCATATTCTGTAACATGATTATCAAGTTCTGCACTTGTTGCATAATCTTTATCCTCATCAGTTATTTCTTTTAAGTTTCTTACAGAATTTAATAAATATTCAGTATCAACTATTAAGTTTACTAAAGCATCTTTAACTCTAATATCTTCATCTTTTGCTTCAACAATTTTTGTTATTTCTAAATATTTTTTAGAACTTCCTAAAGGTCTTCCACCTATAGCTAATATTCTTTCAGCAACAACATCAATTTTTTCATTAACACCATCATATATTTCTTCAAGTTTAGCATGTACCGTAAAGAATCCTTGCCCCACTACATTCCAGTGATAATTTTGTACTTTTCTATAATATACATTTAAATCTGCTAAATATTGATTTAATGCATTAATTGTTTTTTCCATTTAAAAATTCCTCCTACTCTCTTTCTTTCATTTTTTCTTTAAACTTTCTTGTCTGTCTTTCTAAACCATCAGCCAATAAGTCTATTGCTCCGTATAGATCTGAATTAGCTTCCTCAACCCTAATTACTTTACCTGGAACTTGAACTGTTCCTATAGCTTTAAATATTTTACCTTCAGTTTTAGTATTTTCAACCGTTAAAGTAACATGAGTTTCAGTAATATTTTCAAGATACTTAGCTATTCTAGAAACTTTTGTTTCCGCATAATTTTTAAGTGCTTCTGTCATTTCTAATTGTTTCCCGCTTACTATTATCTTCATAATAACACGCCCTTTCTACATCTATATAAATAGTATAACACTATTTAATTAAAAAGTCTATATCTTTTCCAAAACACCATTCTTTAAAATATATTTATCTTTAGCTAAATTAGCTAATTCTTGACTGTGAGTAACTATTATTATACCTTGACCATTTTTATTAAGTTCAACAAAAATATCATTAATAATCTGACTTGTTTCATAATCCAAATTACCAGTAGGTTCATCTGCTAAAATTAACTCCGGTGAATTAATCATAGCCCTAGCTATAGATACCCTTTGTTTTTCACCACCTGATAATTCATTAGGTTTATGATTTAATCTATGAGAAAGACCAACCATATTAAGCAATTCTTTAGCTCTTTTTTCTATTTCTTTTTTATTTGAATCTTTTTTATTTAATGCAGGTATCATAACATTTTCAAGAGCTGTAAATTCATTTAATAAATAATGAAATTGAAATACAAAACCTATATTTTCAGATCTTAATTTTGTCAAATCCTGTTTTTCAATTTTTTCTGAATTTATATATATTTCTCCTCCTGATTTTATGTCAAGTAATCCTAAAATATTAAGAAATGTTGTTTTACCACTTCCCGATTTACCTTGTATAGAAACAAAATCCCCACTATTAAATTTAAAGTTTATATTTTTCAATATATTAATTTCTTCTATTTTGGTTTTATAACTTTTAGAAACATTTTTTAATTCTATCATATTATTCTCCTAATTATTATACTTAATAGCATCTGTAGGATTCATATTAGCAGCTTTTTTAGATGGTAATATAGTCGATAATACTATTAAAATAAAAGATATTATATATATTATAAATAATTCATGTATACTTATACTTATAGGTAATTTATCTAGATAATATGTAGTCGTAACATAGTATTTAAATAGTATTTTTAAAGTGAGTATTATAACAGGAGCTAATATTAATGAAATTATCATACCTGTAACTCCTATTATTAATCCTTCAAAAAGAAATATCTTCATAATATTATCATTTGAATAACCCATAGCCTTAAGTATACCTATATCTGTAGTTTTTTCTCTAACAACCATATTAAGTATAACAGAAATAGCAAAAGAAGCTATCAGTACAATCAAACTAAGTATTGCAACTAATACAAATTTTTCAAAATTTATAGCACTTAATAAACTTTGATTATCCATATTCCAACTATGTGCAAAAACTTTATCCCCCATATCTTTATTAATATTATTAACCAAAATATTTATATCTTTAATATTAGTTGGGTCTTTAACATTTAAAGATATACTACTTGCAACCTCACCTCTTTCTTGTAAAAGTTGTAAAGTCTCAAGTGGTAATAATACAAGACTTGAATCATAATTATAGTATCCTGTTTTAAATATTCCTGTTATTTTAGCTCTAATTTCTTTAGTATCTGAAGTTATTATATTTACTTCATCTCCTATTTTGGTCCCAGTTTGTTTTATAAACTCATTCCCAACTATTATACCTGTTAAATTATCATTTTCTTTTTTACCCTCTATTATATTTATATCCAATAAATTTAAATCAGTTCCTATTATTAATGTAGTTATAGATCCTCCATTAACATTAATTAAACCTTGACTTTCTATTCTAGGATTTAATCCTTTAGGGTTATATTTTTTTAAATTTTCAATTATTTCCTTATAATCAGATTGATAATCACCTTCTATACTCACACTTATATGAGGAGATAATGAAAGTATAGAATTTAACATATTATCCCTTAAACCATTAGATATAGCTAGAGCTACAACGAAAACTCCTAAAGATATTGCTATACCTAAAATTGATACCAAACTTTGAAATTTTCTATCTAATACGTGCCTTTTGGCTATAAAAAACTCTATCATAATTTACCTTTCTAATCTATATATTCAATATCACAATTAGATAAAACCGAAACCTGTTTCATAAAGTGAAAAGGTTTTGATATATTTAATCTAAACATATATTCATTATGACTATTGGTTACAACTGAAAGAACTCTTTCATATTTTTTACCATTTACTCTAACTAACATATATTGAAGTTTAACAATATCTAAAATAGAAATTTTAACATTATTATTCTTAATATATTCACCATCAACTTTAATCCCATACCCTAAAATAGTATATAAATTAAAGAATATATATATAACAAGAAGCAAACTTAAAAATATAGCTATTAAGTTATTAGCTTCAAAAGGATGTATAAAAGCAGTTGAAGAATAAACAATAATCATAAGTAAAGCAAATATTAAAATTAAACTCTTCAATATGTATACTAAAGAAACTCTGTATAACATTTGTTTACTAGGATATGGTATATAAACTTTATTAAGTTCATTTTCAAAACTTTCTTTATTTGTTATAAACATAGCTACTCCTTATTTGTATTTTTACTTTCTTCTTTATTAATCTCAGTAGACTCATCTACTTTAGTATTTTCCTCTACAATTTCTTGGTCAACTACTTTATAAACTGTTTCCCCTTCTTTTTTCATGTTCAATTTATCTCTAACAAATTTTTCTTTATTTATATCTTTTTTAGAAGTTTCTAATTCTTTTTTAATTTTTTCCTTTTCTTCCAGTAATTTCTCATAACGTATATCTCTTTCAACAAGTTTTTTCTTTGCTTCATGTATACGTATATAATTATAAGAAAACTTAACAAAAAGATAACCACTAAGTGTTAATACAACCAAAGCAACTATTACTGTAAATCGTCTCTTAGTCATTTTTTTCTCTCTTTCTTTTTCTTTTTAATATCTCTAATAATTGAAACAAAACTATCTAAACTATCAAACTTATTATATACAGAAGCAAATCTAATATAAGCAACTTCATCAATTTCTAATAAATTTTCCATTATTATAGAACCTAGTTCATTACTTTGTATTCTCCCATTAAATCTATTTAAAATTTCTCTTTCTATATTATCTATCATTTCTTCAAGTTTTGATTCATCTATATCTCTTTTAACTAAAGATCTAAGAAGGCCCTGAAAAATCTTATTTCTATTAAATTCTTCTACGCTTCCGTCCTTTTTTTCAACTTGTATAGGTAATTTAAAAATCTTTTCAGTAGTATTAAATCTATTATTACAATTATCACATTTTCTTCTTCTTTTTATAGAATTTCCATCGCTAAATGGTCTGCTATCAATTACTTTGGTGTCTTCGTTACCACAATATGGACACTTCATATTATCACCTAATTCATTTCCATACTTTTAACTATATCTATAATTTCTTGAGAATTTTTAGCATTTAAAAACTTTTCTCTAAAATTCACATCTTGTGCAAATCTTGAAATTCTTGCAAGTAATGTCAAATATTCTTGACTAAGAGATATTGGTGTTAAAAACATAAACACTATATTTACAGGTTTATCATCTATAGCTTCATAATCTATTGCTTGATCAAGTATTCCAACACCTATAATTATATCTTTTACAGCATCTGTCTTAGCATGAGGTATAGCAAATCCCTTACCTATACCTGTTGATCCTATTATTTCTCTATCCATTAAATCTTGAAACGCTTTATCTTTATCTATGATTCTTTCATCATCTTCTATAAGTTTAAACATATCTTTTAATAAACTAGCTTTTGTTTTTGATTCTAGTTTCAAACTAATTCCTTCTACTTTTATATTTTCATAAATACTTTTCATAGCTGGTCTCCTTATATTAAAATTTTATTATATCTTATCTTTGTTGAAAAATATGAATTCATGTATTTTTCAAATATATTAATTAATATCTTAATTTGATAAACTTCAATTTCACTTTCTCCTTTAATATATAATAAATACTTATTGTATAATGATTTCGTATTATCATCTAGTATCAATTCTAAATCAAATACACCTAACTCTAACATCATACGTCTTAAATAAACTAATATTAAAGAATAAAAATATACTTTGTCTTCTAATTTGTAGCTTTCTATATTATCTATATATTCAAGTATTTCTATATTCCTATAAAAAAGATTTTCTTCAGGGTTACTATACTCCAATATTTCATTTAAAACATGAAGTATGTATAATCCTATTTCAAGCTTATTAATATCAGATAATATATTTCTAAATTGTTTATTTAAAAATATATCATTTATAGAATAACTCTCATTTACATTAGTCATTTCTACTTCTACTAAACTAAGTGGCATCAATGCTGAAAGATTCCTATTTTTAGACTTTTTAATACCATAAGTTATTGCAGATATTTTCCCATATTTTTTAGTAAAAAGTGTTGATATTACATTAGCTGAATTCACATCTTTTTTATTAATAACTAAGGCTATATCTCTAATAGTTTTCATCTTAATAACTTAATTGATAATCAACTATAATAGATTTTGATAAAAATCTAATTTTAGTAGGTCTATTATTATTAAAAGAATCAAATTCTATACTATAATCCTTAGCCTCTATTCTTTTTAAAATAGAATTCTCAAATATATATTTTTTATTTCCCTTATTTTGCGTAACTGCAGTATCCAAAGTAGATAATTCAGAAAGTATAGAATAAATACTTTCATCTTGTCCAGATATACTTTGTTTAACTGTCTGTTTAAGTTTTGGAGAATAAAGTGTTTTACCACTCTTAGAATATGTATAAATTTCTCCCGTATTTAAAGCAGGCTCTAAAACTTTAAATTCCATTTTAGTCGGTGTATAACTTACATCATACACCTTTTTTTTCTTAACATTATTTATCAAAGAATTTTCTGTAACCTTTACCTTAAAATTACCATTAAGATATGGGTAAACTTTAGAAAAAGATAAACTTGATAATAAAGTTAAAAATAATATTATTTTTTTCATTCTTCTCCACTTCTTTCCTCAACAATACGATTAATTAAATTTATTTTACTCTTATCATATTTATATATAACTACAGTACTTACTTTACTTAAATCAAAATTAAGCTTTAATACTAAAGTTTTATTTTCTATCAGATTTTTTTTATTAGTTAACCCAAAACTTCCAATATTTAAACCTTTAGGATAAAGTTCGCTTATTCCTGATGTTTTTATATTAAATATGCTGATTTTATCTACGGATTCATCATTAAAGTTATTTATTACAAATTCAGAATTTCCTTTACCCCTTAATATTCCTTGTATATGTCCATTAATATCAACTGACATTTTAAAATCTGGGTTAGATAAAAGTTGAATTTCAGAATATTCTTTATTAACTTTATTTACTCTACCTATTACATTGCCATTAAGTAATACAGGAAGATATTTTTCTACACCTGAATCACTACCCTTGTCAATATATATTATATTTTCTTCGATTAAAGATTCAATAAGAATAGTATTAGCAACTATATATTCTGAATTAGAGCTAGATTTCAATTCTAAATTTTCTCTTAATTCTCTATTTTCTCTAATTAAATTTTCATATTCTATATTTTTAGCTTTAAGTAACTCTATCTCTTCATCCTTCTTTTTACTATCTTGCATAATTTCGCCAATATTTTGTATATATTCTAATTTATTACCATAACTATTAACTTTAGTAAATATTATGCTTTTAGATTTTACAAGACCATTATTTATACCTTCTAAAGCAACGTTAGCAAATTTTAAAAAAATAAATCTCAAAGATAGAAGTAATATCCCTAAAGTAATAACAATAAATATTCTTCTTAGAGTTAACTTCCTTTTTTTCCCCATAAAATCACCTAATACATTCCTGGTACTTGTTGATTTTTATTTTCATCAGGTTTAGTTACTACACTAACTTCAGTTGTTAGCAATAAAGAAGCTATAGAACTTGCATTTTGTATAGCAGAACGAGTTACTTTAGTAGGATCTAATATACCACGTTCAAACATATTAACATATTCTTCCTTTAAAGCATCATAACCAAAATTTATTTCAGAGTTAAGAACTTTATCTACTACAACTCCCGATTCAACACCAGAATTTATAGCAATTTGTTTAAGAGGTGATAATAATGCCTTCTTAAATATCTCAACTCCTATACCTTCTTCTCCATCAATAGAAAAATCAAGCATATCTTTATAAACTTGAACAAGAGCTGTTCCTCCACCAGCAACTACCCCTTCCTCTACTGCTGCACGAGTCGCATTAAGAGCATCTTCTATTCTCATTTTCTTTTCTTTCATTTCTGTTTCTGTTGCTGCTCCAACTTTAATAACAGAAACTCCACCTGAAAGTTTTGCAAGTCTTTCTTGTAACTTCTCTCTATCATACTCTGATTTAGTTTCCTTTATTTGCTCTTTAATTTGATTTATTCTTTCAAGTCTTTCATCGTTATTACCCATACCATCTACTATTATACTCTTATCTTTAGTTACTTTTACCCTTCTTGCCATACCTAAATCATCAAGATCAGCATTCTCAAGTTTCATAGCTTTTTCTTCAGATAATACAACTGCTCCTGTAAGTATTGCTATATCTTCAAGTATGGCTAATCTTCTTTCCCCAAATGCTGGTGCTTTAACTGCAACTACATTTAAGGCTCCACGTATTTTATTTAACACTAAAGTTGAAAGAGCTTCCCCATCAACATCATCAGCTATTATTAATAATGATTTTGATTGCTCAGCAATTTTTTCAAGTATTCCTATAATTTCTTTCATAGATGTTATTTTTCTACTAGTTAATAATATATATGGATTTTCTAGTTCTACATACATTCTATCGCTATCTGTTACAAAATAAGGAGATAAATACCCATTATCAAACTGCATACCTTCAACAATATCTAAACTTGTTTCTAAAGATCTTGCTTCTTCAACTGTTATTACTCCATCTGTCCCTACTTTTTCCATAGCTTCAGATATTAATTTACCTATAGTTTCATCTGCAGCTGAAATTGAAGCAACTTGTTCTATTTCATTATTTCCTTTAATCGATACTGATATTTCTTTAAGTTTTTCTACAGCAAACTTTGAAGCTTTTTCTATACCACGTCTAATAAAAACAGGATTTGAACCTGCTTGTATCATTTTAGACCCTTCTTTTATTAAACTTTGAGCTAAAACAGTTGCAGTTGTAGTTCCATCTCCTGCAACATCATTTGCCTTTATCGCAACTTGTTTAATTAATTCTGCTCCTAAATTTTCACTAGGATCATCAAGCTCTATTTCACGAGCTATTGTTACTCCATCATTAGTAATTAAAGGTGCACCATATCCTCTATCTAAAACAACATTTCTTCCACGAGGTCCTAATGTAACTTTAACTGCATCAGCTAAAATATCAACTCCTCTTTCAAGAGCTTGTCTTGCTTCATAATTAAATTTTATAATTTTAGACAATCTAATCACCCACCTTTGCGTATATATCTTCTATATTAACTATATATTTCACTTCACTTGAATTTCTAACTTCTAAAGATTTTTCTTTATCAAATATTATAAAATCACCTATTTTTAAATTATCTACTTCATCACTTTTTTCAGAAATTTTACCATAATTATCTATCTGTACAATCTCTTCAGTTAATATTAATCCAGATTTACTTCTATTTTCAGTTTTAGCTAATTCAACTAACACTCTTTTCCCTAAGGGTTTAATATTCATATATCTATCCTTTCTACTCAATTCTTTACCTTGTATTATACCATATATTGTGTTTTTATTTCAATATTATGCTTAATTAAAAAAGGAGTAAAAATTAACTCCTTTATTTCATATTATAATTTTATATCATTATTTTTTAAAAATTTAATATAACATACTAAACCTAATAATATAATAAATACTCCACTTATACAAAATATTACATTTATTTTTATATATTTTAAAATATATCCTACCAAAATCATTGATATTGGTGTTGCAATATTTATACATACACTTTCTTTTAAAAAATAAAATTCATTTTCTTTTTTATCAAAATTTTTCTGAATAATTAATTTATTAGAAGTTGAATAAAATGGAAAAGATATACCTGATATTAAAATTACAAGTAAATATAAATAAATATTACTTGAAAATGCTAATACTGATATTGATAAACCAAACAAAATAATTGAATTTGAATAATAATATTTATTTTTAAATTTTGCCTTTATTACAATATATGATCCTATAAACATCCCAAGAGACCAAAAAATCTCATTATATTTTAAATATTTAATATTATTACCAAAATAATATTTTACTAATAGAGCTGTCATAAATCCCGGTATTGTCATGAAAAAATAAAAAATAAAATTTATAGCTAACATTCTCTTTAATAAATTATTTAATCTTATAGTATATTCTTTTTTTATATCATCAACATCTATATCATTTATTATATTAAAATTACTTACAATCAATATACTTATTATTGCTGTTATAACATCAATAATTGCAATATAGTTCAATGAATAATAACTTAAAATAAAAGCAGTTATTGCAGGGATCACTAGTGAAATCATAGAATTTATCAAACTATTCAAGGCATTAACTTTTTTAAAATAACTTTCCTTATCAAATAACATTACTATTATAGAATTTGAATAAGGCTCCATTATTCCTGAACCTATAGATCTCATAAATATTATAAAATAAACTAATTTCAAATTTGTTATATCTACATAAATTAATATAAAGCTAAAAAAAGCAGTTATAGCATCTCCAATATTCATCATTAATTTGTGTCTCTTTTTTATTTTAATTTTATTTAATAAATAAAGAATTAAAATCTTAGGTAAATAAGTTATTAATATACTTATAATAAATGGAGTAGAGGTATCGTTATATAAAACCAATGACCATATTATTGCAAAATCTAATATCGAACTTCCTATTTTACTAATTGATTGACTTAAAATATATCTATATAAATTTTTTCTATTCATAAATTATTAATCCTTTTCTTTTTAAATGAATTTCAATAAATTTATTATCAATATAAAAAATTACTTCATAAAATCCCTTTATTTTAATCCTGTACTACCAAATCCTCCATGTCCTCTTTCTGTACTATCCAATTCTTCAACTTCTTCAAATTCAACTTGTATATATGGAGCTATTACAAGCTGTGCTATTCTTAAGCCATGTTCTAACTTGAAATCTTTATCACTATGATTATATAAAGGAACTATCAATTCTCCTCTATAATCTGAATCTATAACACCTACTTTATTAGCTGGAGCTATTCCCGTTTTAGAAGCTAATCCACTTCTTGCATAAACAAGTCCTACATAACCATTAGGAATTTCAAATGAAATTCCAGTTTTAACTAAGAAAGTTTCACCCGGTTTTATAATTACATCTTCCTCAAGTAAAGCATAAATATCAGCACCTGCAGAATATTGTGTCCCATAAGTAGGTATAGTTGCTCTTGCATCTAATTTTTTAATTTTCATTTTATTTTCCATTCTTATTACCTTTCTTATTCGTAATCTTATTTATATCCTTAAATAATGTCCAATATCCCGTAACTATACCCAAAAATATTAATAATATTATTACAAGATCATTACTTTTAAATCCTATAACTCTTTGTAAAGCAAAATATATTCCAAGAAGTAATAACACAGGAGAAATTATTGTATATGCAAAACCTGTGGCAAAAGATAAATACTTATGTAATTTACTATCTTTTTTCTTAAAATTTTCTTTAAATCTTTCTTTTTCAAGAATATCATCACGTATCTCATCTCCATCAGAATCAACACCTATATCTAAATAAGTTTTACTATTATTTTGTCTTTCTTCTTCAACTGAAGTAAATTTTGTGTTTTCAAGTAATTCACTAAATTCAAATTCTTTCATTTCATGTAATTCTTTCATAATCCACCTACTTTTTCTTTTTACATACTAGAAATACTCTACTTTCTCCATATTCTTCATTCCTAGCTGTATCATATATTTCAAAACCTTGTTCCCTAACTATCTCTAACAATTTATCTGTTTCAAAAATATTTTTTTCATGTTTCTCTACATATTTTCTATAAATATCATCTTCTTTTAAAAATATTGTCATTTCAACTAAATGTTTATACTTACTTAACTGTTCATGTCTCATAATATATGTATAGTTATCAGTTTCATCTATAAATATATCATTTTCAAATATCTCATCAAATATTTCAACTTCAACAAAATCAAAAATAAAGTATCCATCATCTTCTAATGAATTATATACATTTGATAAAAACTTTTTAAGATCTGACAAAGATGAAAAATAGTTTACTGTATCAAAATTACACATTATTAAACCGTATTTTTTACCAATAACTTCATTAACTATATCCAATTTAATAAAATTAAGATTTGAAAAATTATACTTAGATTTTGCAATTTCTAACATATCATCTGAAATATCATAAGCATCAACATCATAACCATCTTTAGCAAATAGATGTGACATCTTACCTGTACCACAACCTAAATCAGCAACATTTTTTATACCTTTTTTAGGTAAATATGATTTTATAAAAGTAAACCATGAATTATAGTTAACATTATCCATGAACTCATCATATATATCCGCAAACTTTTTATGTATCATACTAATTCTTCCTTAACTTTATCAACTAATTCATTTAATATTTTATTTAAAACACCTTCTTCTTTAGCTTCAACCATTACTCTTATTAAATTTTCAGTACCTGAAGCTCTTACAAGTATTCTACCTAATCCATGTATCTCTTTTTCTTTTTCTTCTATAAATTTAATAAGTTTTTCATTTTTATCCCAAGTTTTTTTCTTTTCTTTATCCACTATTATATTAACCATATCTTGAGGCCAAAGTGATATTTCTTCTCTTAATTCACTAAGTTTTTTACCACTTTCTATAAATGCTTGCATCAATTGTATACTTGTTAATATACCATCTCCTGTAGTATTATAATCTAACATTATTACATGTCCTGATTGTTCTCCACCAAGATTTAAAGCATAAGTTCTCATTTTCTCTAATACATATCTATCTCCAACATTAGATCTAATTAAACGTATATTATTATCTTCTAAGTACTTTTCAACTCCCATATTAGTTAAAACCGTAGTTACAACTTTATTTGAATTTAACATACCTTTAGAATGTAAATTCATAGCCAATATACTAACTACTATATCTCCATCTAACAATACACCTTTTTCATCAACAGCTATTAATCTATCAGCATCTCCATCATAAGCTATTCCCATATCTGCTTCAAATAACTTAACTGCTTTACATAATTTTTCTGGATGTGTTGATCCACAATTTACATTGATATTTTTTCCTGTAGGAGTATTATTTATAACGACAACCTCTGCTCCTAAATTTTGTAAAACCTTAGCCGCCACTCTATATGCTGCACCATTTGCTGTATCAACTACAACTTTATATCCAGCGAAAGAAGTTTTAACTGTAGTTTGTAAAAATTTTCTATACATCTTCATATCATCTTCTACATATGTAAATCTTCCTAATTTTTCTCCATAAACTAGATTTTCCATTAAAAAATCTCTATCATCCATCAATCTTTCTATTTCTTCTTCAACTTCGTCACTTAATTTATATCCTAAACTAGAAAATATTTTTATACCATTATCTTTTATAGGATTATGAGATGCTGATATCATAACTCCTGCATCTGCATGTAAATGTCTTGTAATATAGCTTACACCAGGAGTTGGAAGAACACCAACAAAATCTATATTTACTCCCATTGCTGTTAATCCAGCAGAAAGAGCTGATCTTATCATATATCCTGAAATCCTAGTATCAGTTCCTAATATTACTTTAGGCTTTCCTTCTGTAATTTTATTTGTTCTTAAATAGTATCCTAGAGCTAACCCAAGATTTGTTACTATATCTATATTTAAATCCCTATTAGCTTCTCCTCTTATTCCATCTGTTCCAAAATATTTTCTAGCCATTTAATATCCTTCCCATATACTTACCTATATATTTACCTATTATTTTTATCTTACTTTGATTAGTTCTACTTAATATATTAGTTCCTTTTAAATGATTCAAATATCTCATATATAACTTATCATTAACATGTTCTACATATACAAAGTCTATACTTCCATCAAAATTAATTAAAATAAAATCTTTATCAATACTTTCTATGTATAAATCTTTAGTTTCAATAAAAATATACTCCCCTAATTTAAATTCCTCTAAATTATCTGTTTCTATTTTTAAATATTTTAAATCATTTCTTTTTAAATTTGATATACTTATTTTTTCTTCACTAAACTTATATTCAAATCCATTTAAAGTATATACTCCAATACATTGTATATCTGTAGGATAATCTTCTGTATATTTTACCTTTTTATATACTTCATATTTCTCTATAATCTGTATATCTTCTTTAGAAATATTCAAAACCTTTACCAAATTATTCATAACAATTTTAGAAGGTTTTTTTCTATTATTTATTAAAGCATT
Organism: uncultured Streptobacillus sp.; assembly: GCA_963539215.1. Classification (GTDB taxonomy): domain Bacteria; phylum Fusobacteriota; class Fusobacteriia; order Fusobacteriales; family Leptotrichiaceae; genus CAURNT01. Next base: position 27,274 of record CAUTJT010000009.1, read on the forward strand.
AATATACTGAGGACTTACCCCTAGTATATTAGCTATAGTAGTTTGTGTAATATTTAATTTATTTAAATACTTAGTCAATATATCTCCAGTAGTAACCATTACTCACCTACTTTTTTTCTTTCTTCCTCTTTAAGTCTTTCTTCTTCCTCTAATTCTAATATCATATTAATTTCTTCAAGTATAATATCTGAATCTAATCCATGTAATTCTATACCTTCACCTATAGTTTCAGCTGTTGATATTACACAACCAGAACACCCAAGTCCATATCTCATCAATATATGAGTAACTATCGGATATTTTTCAACAACTTCATCTATATTCATATCATAATGTACTCTTATTTCCATATTTCTCCTATTTTTTAATATATATGTATTATACAACTTTTTAAGTTTTTTTTCTAGTAAATTAAAAAAGCTGTATTAAATAAATAATACAGCTTAAATTTATTAATAATTTACTATTTCTATTTTTAATTTATCATGGATTTCATTTCCTAATAAATATTTAACTATTTCTAACCCTAAATCTTTAGAAGCAGCAACAGATCTTCCTGTTATAACATTTTTATCTACTATTACAGGAAAATTATTAGCACTTCCTCCATTTTCTAAAATATATTTTTCATATCCTGGATATGCAGTTGCATTCATTCCATTTAAAACACCTATTTTGGCTAGATATGAAGGGGCTGCACATATAGCTGATACCAATTTTTTATCATGAAACATTTTCAAAACAATATCTTTTATAATACTATAATCATAATATTTTTTAGTACCTGGTCCTCCTGGTAAAAATACACCATCAAATTCATCATAGTTTATTTCAACTAATTTTTTTTCTCTAGATATTTTAATCCCATGAGAACTAACTATATCTAAAGAATCTTGTGGAGTAACAATTAATACCTCTATGCCTGATCTTCTCATTAAATCTATAGGAAATAAGGCTTCTGTCTCTTCAAAACCATCTACTAATATAGCTAATATTTTTTTCATAAAATCTCCTATCTTATAATTAATCTAATCAAATATTGTACAGGCATAGCAACTAAAGAAAGTATTGTAAATACAACCATTCTATAAATATACATAGGCGCACCTTTTTTAGTAACCCTACTATAAACTATCATAGCTGCAAGTACAGCTGCCATTATTAAAAATATTCCAAAAATATTAGAAGATAATAAAGTTGATATAAAGAATAAAACATATATTATATAGTCAAATTTAGTAAAAGGCATTTGATTTAAAATTTCTTCTTCTCTCTTTTTTTCTTCAAACTCCTTTTCTTCTTTAGCTTTTCTCTTTTGTTCTTTTTCACCTTTTAACTTTCTCATATTTCTCCTATCTTAAAGACTCAATAACTTCTTCAGTAGTATCTTTACTTAAAATTAAATCTCTATACTTTTGAGCTTCAGCATAATTTGTATCTAAAATTTTTCTCTTAACTTTTAATACTGAAGATGCTGACATACTAAATGAGTCAAGTCCCATTCCTAAAAGTAATTCAGTAGCATCTTTATTTCCTGCAAATTCTCCACACATACTTATTGAAATTCCTTGATTATGTGCAGCATCTATTACTTTTTGTATAGCTTCAAGTACAGCAGGGTTAAACGCTGAATAAAGATCAGAAACCATTTCATTTCCTCTATCAACAGCTAAGAAATATTGAGTTAAATCATTAGTTCCTATAGAGAAGAAGTCAACTTCTTTTGCAAATTTATATGCTATTATTGCAGAAGAAGGTGTTTCAACCATTATACCTACTTTAATATTTCTATCAAATTTCTTACCTATAGCATCTAATTCATCCATACACTCTTTTAATATTATATTTGCAAGTCTTACTTCTTTAATTGAACTTATCATTGGATACATTATCTTAACTGTTCCATAAGCTGATGCTCTTAATATTGCTCTAAGTTGTGTTTTAAACATATCTTTATTTACTAAAGATATTCTTATAGCTCTATAACCTAAGAATGGATTTAATTCTTTAGGAAGATCTAAATAAGGTAATTCTTTATCTCCACCTATGTCCATAGTTCTTATAGTTACAGGATTATTATTCATTTTTTCAACAACTGTTCTATATGCTCTATATTGTTCTTCTTCTGTTGGCATATGATCAGAATTCATAAATAAGAATTCAGTTCTATATAACCCTATACCTGTAGCTCCTGCTTCTATTACCGCATCCACATCTTCAGGTTTACCAATATTTCCCCAAACTTCTACACTGTGTCCATCAGTTGTTATAGGTTTTAAATCTTTTATTTTCTTTAATTCTTCTTTTAATTGACGTTGTTCTTCTCTTTTTCTTCCAAACTCTTCAATTAGCTCTTTAGATGGACTTAAATAAACTTCTCCTTTTTCTCCATCTATTACTATATCTTCTCCATCTTTAACAGTAGAAATTATAGATTTTGTCCCAACCACAGCTGGTATTTCAAGTGATCTAGCCATTATAGCTGAATGGGCTGTTTTACCTCCTATTTCAGTTACAAAACCTTTACAATTATCAAGATCTAATTGTGCTGTATCTGAAGGAGTTAAATCATTTGTTACTATTATTGTATTTGGTTCTAAATTACTTAAATCTTTTATTTTAATATTTAATAAATTCTTTAGCCATCTAGTTCCTATATCTTGTATATCTGCTGCTCTTTCTCTTAAATATGGATCATCTAATTGTGAAAACATATCAGCATAAGTTTGTATTCCTTCTTTTAATGCATATTCTGCCTTCATTCCATCTTCTTTAATTTTAGTCTTTATATCATCCATTAGGTCTTCATCTTCCAAAAGTAGTATATGACCATCAAATATATCTGCCTTATCATCTCCCATTTTAGCTCTAACTTTTTCTCTAATAGATATTAGTTGTGTTTTAGATTTTTTCATTGCTTCTTCAAGTTTTAAAAACTCTGATTCAGCTGTTTCACTTGTTAAGTTTTTTTCTTCAGGAAGAACTATATCTTCTTGATGGAAAATTAATACCTTACCTATAGCAACACCTTCAGATGCTCCTATACCTGTTAATCTTAGCATAATATACCTCCGAATTATTTATTATTTTCTCTAATTTCTTTCATTCTTATACGTAACAATTTTACAATTTCTCCCTTGCCAAAATTAGCCGCAAGATCTAAGGCCCTATATCCTTTTTTATCTTTCATAAAAGGATCTGCTCCATTTTCAAGTAATAAAGCAACTATATTGGAATTTCCCTTTAATGTTGCATCTTCTAAAGCATGCCATCCATCTATATCGTTAACCTTATTTACTAAAGTTTTATCTTTTTCTATAAGTAACTTTGCTCCATCATAATTTGAATAATATGCTGCTATATTAAGAGGATATTTACCAAATATATGATGCCTAATATCTAAATTAACATCTCGTTTCAAGAGTTCTTCAAGTATAGTATTATTGCTATACTCTATAGCCGTCATTAAAGCTGTTTCACCTTTAGAATTTTTCGCATTAATATCTACCTTTTCAATTTTAGATATTTCTATATTTTTGAAAGCTGGTCTATACGCATTATCAGGATATATTTTTATATTTTCCTCATCATCACCATTAATATATCTCATAACTTTAGTATTATTAAAATATCTAATGGCATTGAAAAAATCATTTAATCTAGTTTCCTCTACTTCACTTTCTCTCGAAATTAATATTTTATTTGTATTATCGTTATTGGTATATGATATGAGTGAAATAAATAATAATAAAATAAAAATTTTTTTCATTTGAATCACTACCTTATTATATCATATTTTTTATTTTTTTAAAATTTTATTTAATTTTTCTTTAAAGTCTTCTTCTTCCATTTTTTTAGAGATTAAATCCGGTCTATTTTTCAAAGTTTTTTTCAAGGATTCATCATCTCTAAATTCCTCTATTAGTTTGTGATTACCGTTCAAAAGAACTTCAGGTACTTCCATTTTATCAATAATTTGAGGTCTTGTATATTGAGGAAATCCAAGTAGACCATTATAGAAAGAATCCGTTTCATATGATTCTTTTTTTATTATTCCATCTTTCATCCTAACTATACCATCTATAAGTACAAGAGATGGTAAATCTCCACTACTCAAAACATAATCACCTATAGAAATTTCCTTATCTACAAATTTATCTATTACCCTTTGATCTAATCCTTCATACCTTCCCGATATTATACAAATATCATCTTTTTGTGATAATTCTATTAATGTCTTTTGATTTAATCTTTCTCCTTGTGGAGTAACAAAAACAGTATAAGGTTTTTTGACTTTAGCTTTTCTCAAACCTACAAAATAGGCCCAAAAAGGTTCAGGCTTAAGAACCATACCGGCTCCTCCTCCAAAAGGGGCATCATCTACTTGTTTATGCTTATCATTTGTATAATCTCTAATATTTTCTATAATATATTCAATATCATTATTAATGGCTCTATTTAATATAGTTTGAGATAAATACATTTCAAACAATTCATTAAATAGTGTTAAGACCCTTATTTTCATTATCTCATACCTTCTATCAATTCTGTATTAATAATTTTTTCTTTTTCATCTATTTCCTTTATAAATTCATCTACCATAGGAACCATAATTTCATCTGAATCATTAAGTATTATCAATATATCATGTGCTGCTGTTTCTAATATATCTATTACATCTCCTACATAATCATTTTTATCATATACTTTAAAGCCTATTAAACTTAATTCCTCTTCATAATCTGGTACTAAATCTTTTCTAATATATACATTATAGCCTATATACTCCTTAGCTTTATCCATATTATTTATACTTTCAAAATCTATTAAAACTCTTTTATCTGTCATACCTTTAACATTAGATATCTTTTGTACATTCATATCAGAATCTTTTTTTAATATAACATCAAAACCTATAATTTCTGAAATTAAAGAAAAAGAAGTTTTTAATTTAACTGTACCAAGTAATCTATGTGTACCAGTTATAGTACCAATATATATTAAATTATCTATTATTCTCACCGCCTTTTAAACCTGTTAGGTTATAATACAATATACCTAAATTAAGAGTTATAAATATACCTACAACTATAGAATATGTTGAAATTAATATAATTCTTTCTCCTAGTAAATCAACAACCATCTTAACCATAGCATCAAATTCTAAATTTGAAGATAATGAAGATATTTTTTCTGTAGTATATCTCATTAAATAGGCATACAATGGAATGTATAAAATTATATAACTAAAAATTATAGTTTTAAGCATACTATACATACTAATACCAAATAAGCTTAATGAATATTTAATAGAATATTTAAAATTGATTTCTTTTATTAAAAATATATATCCAAAATATGCAAAAACTAATCTCAAACTCAAATTAAACGAAGTTAATAATGTTGAAGTGTATACAATATTAGTTAAATAGTTAAAAATTACAAGTATAAAATAATATATAACAAATCTTTTAATATTTATTTTATAATTCTCATAATATTTAGCAACTATAATTATACTAAATACAGTAATTAAAGTATATACAAAATTATTTATTATAAATTTTTTAGAATAAGTATTTGTAAAAAAAATAATTAAAGTAAACAATATAAAATATATAATATTTGAGTAAATTATTTTAATTCCTTCTTTAAATATATCTAATATTTTCATAATTAACCTTTAATCTTTTTAAAGTTTTTACTATCTTCAGCTATTAATTTTAATGTTTTAAGATCTGTATCTTCATCATTTCCAGCTATAGCAGATATAGCCCCCTCTATTAAAGGACAATCTGCAATTTCAACTTCAATTTCTCCTTTTAATAATTCTTTAGCACCTAATGCTGCATTTATAGAACTTCCAAAATCAACTAATAATAATACCCCTTTGCCTCTATTAGCCTCTCTAATAGACTGTGCAACTATTTCTGGTGTAGTTCCATAAGTATCATAATTTTTCCCTCCACCATTTAATATTTCAAAATCATCTTGTTTTAGTACTTCACAAAATTCTATAAATGCATCTGCCATAGAATTGCTATGACATACTAAAACTATACCAACTATTTCTTTCATTTTACCTCCTATTTTTCTCCAAATAGTCTATCTAAAATTATTGCTACTGCTGCTCTTACAGATAAATGATTATACCTCGTATTTAATCTAATAGGTTCTAATATATATGTAGACATATCCATAACTTCTTGTATTAATCCCCATCCTGTACCAAATAACAGTAAATAAACCTCATCATCATTATATATTTTTTCACTTAATTCATTAAAACTCAAAGTATTAGGAAAAGTCTTAGCAGAAGTTGTTACAATTTTAGGTTTTTTACCTGTCAATTCTTTTATTTTTTTTACACTTTCTTCTATACTTGAAGCTAATAAAGTATTTTCAAATGCTTCATTTCTATCTTTATTAAAGTCTATTCCATCTCCTTCTTGCCAAAATCCAAGTATTCTAGCTGTTAGCTCTTGTTGAGCATCTACTGGAGTGATTATAAAATATTTAGATATATCATAAGTTCTACAAGTTCTTGATATATCATGTATATCAAAATTTGTAACAGATGTTGCAACAACATCTCTATTTTTATTATACACTGGATAATGAACTAATCCTAAAAATACTTTTTCTCTCATTTTCACACCTTTCTTAAATGAATATATATAATCTTGCTTTTTGAAGAACTTCTCTTTGTGATGAATAAGTTATTATTCTTAAAGCTTCTTCATATCTACACCATTTATATTCACTTATTTCATCTTCATCTATCTTTACAAATTGATTTTTATCCTTAAGTCTTGATAAATAAAGTGTTACATATTTTAACTCACTTTGATTTGTTATATATGATATAGTCTCTGAAAATTTATCAGGTTCATAAAGATTTACAGATAATCCAGTTTCTTCTTTAGTTTCACGTATAGCAGTTTTTTGTCCATCTTCACCCTCTTCTATATGCCCTTTAGGAAATCCCCAATTTCCACTTATGATCTTAACTAACAAAAACTCAACTTCATTATTATCATTATATCTAAATACTATACTACCAAAAGATGAAACTTTTTTTATTTCTTTTCTATTTCCATATTTATTTATTATATATTTCAATATTTTTTCTTTTTTATTTTCTAATTTATTATCAGCTAATAAATCATATATCTCTTTTCTTATATATTCTTTAGTGTAACGTGAATCTAAATCTAAATTATGTAAATCTACCATATTAATATCTAAATCATTTATATAAACTATATCTTCATTAAAATATATAGCTTGTATTTTACTCAATAATTCTAAAGTCATTTTAACATACTCATTATAATTAGGTTTATGATATGTTATAAATGAAATTAAATTAAGTAATTTTGATATATTTGTATTACTTCTAAATTCAAATAACATTCTTTTTATAGAATGTATAGTATATTTTTTTTCTATTATATTGCTATAATAAATAAGATTTTTTATAAGAATCAAATCTACAATACTTACATCTAGTTTTTTTAAATTATTTTCAGCTATTACCATACTATTTAATATATAATCTTTATCCTCATATACTTTACCCAAATACAGAAATAATATAGCATAACCTATAGATCTTTCTTCATAAGCATTGTATTTACAATAAACTCTATAAGCATTTACTATATCTTCACATATTTTAGTTCCTAATTTTCTAGAAGTTAATTCAGGAATAAAATTAGATAAAAGATTATATTTAAGAATTTTATCTAAAGCTTTATATGAATATTTTTCAAAAAGTATTTTATTCATATATTTAGTAAAATTATTATTAGTAATTTTAATCTTTTTATTTTTAAACTCAGACATAGCTCTTTCACATTCTATATCTAGCTCAAAATTATATTTAGCCATTAAATGTAGTGCTCTTAATATTCTTAAATTATCTTCTTCAAATCTTAATGTAGCATCTCCTACAACTCTAATAACTCTATCTTCTAAGTCTTTTTGACCATCAAAAAGATCAATTATTCCGGAAGAAATATTATAAGCTAAAGAATTAACAGTAAAATCCCTTCTTAATATATCCTCTTCTATAGTATCTACAAATTCTATATTTTTAGGATTCCTACCATCTAAAATTCCTTCTTCTTTTCTAAATCTAGCAATTTCTATACTTAGTCCATCTATAATTATTCCAACTATATTATATTTTTCTGAAATAACTTTTGGATTATATTCCCAAAGTATATGTATCAAATCTTCCATAGGAATATTACTAGCTATATCATAATCATTAGGAACTTCACCTCTTAATATATCTCTTAAAGCTCCACCTACTAAGTAGGCCTGTCCATATTCATTTAATATGTTTAATATATATATAACCCTCTCATCTATATTCATGACAACTACCTTTTCTTAAGTTTTATTATATAGAATCCATCTAAATATTTATTTTCATAAGATATTAAAGATCCACCAAATTTATCTTTTATAATTATCACATTATCAGGATATGTTACATCAACCACAGATAAATCTTTATATTTATCTAAGAAATATTCTATATTATTTGTATTTTCATTATCTAAGATAGTACATGTACTATATACCATCTCCCCACCTTTTTTTAATAATTTATATACATTATCAAATATCTTTTTTTGTAATCTCTTTATTTCTTTTATATCTTTTGGCTCTATATTATATATTTTTTCTGGTTTTTTAGTTAAAACTCCCAAGCCTGAACAAGGAAGGTCTAATAATATTTTATCATAAATTCCTTTATCAAAACTTCTTGCGTCTGCTTGATAAACTTCAAAATTTTCATATTTATCTTCATATTTTTTTAGCTCTTTAACCTTATAATCATGTATATCTGTAGCAACCAACTTCTTAGGATTATACTTATCTAATATTGCTAAACTTTTACCTCCCGGGGCTGCAGCTACATCATAAACCTCATCATTAGAATTAGGATTTAAAGCATAAACAACAAGATTAGATGATCCATCTTGTATATATATATCCCCATTAATGTATTCCAAAGTCTTTAATATATTATTATTAGATAAATAATATACATCATTAACTTCAAATAATATTTCTGTATCAATATTTTTAAGTAAATTTCTAAAACTATCATAACTAATATTATTATGATTAACTCTTACGGAAAAATAACTTCTTTTTTTATATCTTTTAAGAACATCTATATATTTATCTTCGCCAAATTGAATTTTAACTTTATCCACAAACCATTGTGGATAAGATAATTTAATTGAGATTTTAGCATCATTATATATTTTTTCTTTTTGAGTTATAAAGTTTCTCAAAAATGAATTTACAAACTTTGCTTGAAACTCATTAATATCTTTAGCTATTTCCACAGCTTCATAAACTATACCATTATAGTCATTATCTTTATTAATTATTTGTGCTATACTAACTCTTAAAATATTTTTTATATATTTTTTAGGAGATTTAGCAAGTTTTTCTATAACATAATCTATATAAATATAATTTTTCAAAACCATATTTAACATATTATTTATAAAAGCTTTTTCAGATTTTGAATAGGCTTTATTATCAAATAATCTATTAAGCTCTATATTACTATACTTTCCTTCATCTATAACTAAACTAATTAAATCAATTAGATCTTTTTTTATATTCATCTATATTCTCCAATACTCTCATTAATAAAATCGACAAAATATATACATAAGGAATAAGTGAACTTATAACTTCTAAATATAACATGATGGAAGAAATAATTAATAATACTCCAATTATAATATATCTATATTTTTTCATATCAATTAATGTATAAAGTAACACTATAGTTGAGATAATATATGCTAACCTAGGTATAAATATTACAAAAGATATTAAATAGGAATTAGCAACTGCATCTTGCATATAATCTGAAGAATTTAAAGCTGCTTCAAATAAGAAAGCAGTAAAACTAGAAACTGTTAATAACATATATTTTTTTTTATCTAACAATTCTATTTTCATCATTAACTTAGTTATAAAACTAACTGTAACATACATGAATAATAGAGATGATATAAGTATAACAATATTTGGTACAGGTGAGTTTATAACATATATGTATTGTATACATAACATAATATCTAAAGTATTTTTTAAAATTTTTAATAAGCTATATTTATTCATAACTTATTTCCCCTTCAAAAACTTCCTTTATCATCATAAGTATTTCTCTATTATTATTTGATGCAGCATTCAATTCATAAAGTTCTGTTCTAAATCTTTCATAACATTTAATATTATATATATTCATAAATTTAACTATAGATAATGCAGTTAGAACTCCTTCTTCATTTTTACATGATTTTAAACTATATTCTAACAACCATAACATAGTCCACTTTCTGTATTTATTATATCCATCAAAGTTCATGAATAACATTAATCTAAACATTGCAGAAACAATATCTTCTGTGCTAACATACTTACTTTTAGTAAGAACTATATTATACAATTTATTAAATTCTTCTAATACTTCTGTAACAAAACTTCCATCAATATTTTCTATTTTCTTTTCTACAATAGTTTCTAAACTATCAGTGCTACATTTATATCTATACAACTCAACATAATATCCATCTTCATTTTTTTTAAGAGTTCCTGATATTACATATTTTAATTTTTTATTATCCTTAGCTATTTTTCTTAAAAACTCTATATCATAGACTCCTATTTTATCAACTAATTTTAATTTATTTTTCATATATGTAACTTGGAATTTAATATCTGTAACTCTGTAAATTTTTTCTAATATAATTAAAGGTACAACATATAGCATATTGGCTAAATTTATAGGTAAGTCCATATCTTTTTCAAGAGTAATCGGAAGATACATTATACTTCTTTCTTCATCTTTTTTTACTTCTATTTTAGGATTTCTATTCAATACATAATAATACAAAGGATGTAATATATTAGAATATGAAACATCTTTTGGCATTGATTTATTTATTTTTTCTTTATATTCTTCAGGTTTTTCATTTGTATATTTTAACCATAAGAAATCATTTTCATATCTATATATTAATTCCAATGAATTTCTATCATATATTTTACTTTCATACATTGTATTTAACAATTCTAATCCAGCTTTATAATTTAAAGTAAGATAATAATACTCAAGAATTATATTTGCAAATACTGAACGTTTATTTTCTAATTCAAAATTTATTAAAATATAATTTTCAAAAATTTCAAATTGATTATAGTTAAATAAAATACGAGATATTTCTATCAATACATCCAAATTGTTATTACTATGATTTATAGCTCTAATTATATATTCATTGGCTTTAACATAATTTTGATTTTTATATTCAATAAGTGCAAAATCAATAGGTAATCTATATGCCGTCGATATATTTGTAACTATTTCTTTAATTGTTTCTCTTTCTTCTAAATTTTTATTTAAAAATAATTTATAAAACTCTTCCATAAGTTTTGAACTATTTGGAAATTTATATATACCATCTATTACAGCATCTTCATATTCTACATTATTTGACATTTTTTCATATGATTTAGCATAATAATAGCATAAATCTGGACTTAATTCAGATCCATCTTCTTTATATTTTTCAAATAGAGTTATAACCTCATCATAAGCACCTGAATTATAATATATCTCAACTAAAATCTCTGTTGATCTTAAAGATTCAAAATCACTTTCTCTAAATCTTAAACTATACTCCAATATTTCCTTATATATATTATAATTTAAAGCTTCAACTAATAATGTATATACTATTTCATTATTATCTCTATTTTCATTTAATTGAGGTTTAAGAAATTTTTTTATCCATTGTTCTTGATATACTTCTACTTCTTCATTTAACTTTTCATCATAAACCTTTATTTTAGTTTTTTCTTGTACTTCATCATTTTTATTTTTAAATATATTCCAGAACATTATATTTCCTCCCGTTTATTTTATAACCTTATCTATTGTACCTCCACCAAGACAAATATCCCCTTTATATATAACAGCTATTTGTCCTAAAGTTACCGCTCTTTGTGGTTCCTCAAAATCTATTCTATACTCATCATCATTAATTTTAGTGATAATTCCCTTAACATCTTTTTGTCTATATCTAAATTTAACTCCACATTCAAAAGGAAATTCTATTAGGTTTATGAAATTAAAATTATTAGCTATTAATGCTTTTGAATAAAGTAATTTATCATCACCTTGAGCTACAATTAATTCATTTGTTTCAAGTTTCTTATCAACAACAAAGTATGGTTCACCTGTACCGTCTTTTGAATTACCTAATCCTATACCCTTTCTTTGCCCTATAGTATAATACATTAATCCATTATGAGTACCTAATTTTTTACCATCTATATCTACTATGTCTCCTTTTTGTGCAGGTAAATATTTACTTAAAAATTCATTGAAATTTCTTTCACCTATAAAACATATACCTGTAGAATCTTTCTTGTTTGCCGTTTTCAAATCATATTTTTGGGCAATTTCTCTTATTTCACTTTTTTGATATTCTCCTAAAGGAAATAATACTTTTTCTAATTGTTTTTGTGTTAAACCGCTTAAAAAATATGTTTGATCTTTATTATCATCTACTCCTTTTAACATTATTTTTTGTCCATTTTCATCTTCTATAAGTCTCGCATAATGCCCAGTAGCTATATAATCTGCTCCTAATTTTTCAGCATATTCCAAAAATGCTTTAAACTTAATTTCTTTATTACACATAACATCAGGATTAGGCGTTCTTGCAAGTCTATATTCTGATAAAAAATACTGAAATACTCTCTCCCAATATTCTTTAACAAAATTAATAGAATAATAAGGGATATTTAGTTGCTCTGCAACTGCAACAACATCTTTATAGTCCTCATCTGCCATACAAACTCCATTTTCGTCTTCCTCATCCCAATTTTTCATGAAAACTCCTATAACTTCGTATCCTTGTTCTTTTAATAATACGGCAGCAACCGATGAATCTACACCCCCTGACATTCCTAAAACAACTCTTTTTTTCATATTTATTCCAACTTTCTATTTTTTTCAAATTATTTATATTATACAACTTTTTTCATTTTTTTTCTAGTATAAGATTAAGAAAAAAGCACCCTAAGGCGCCTTCTATTTTAACTCATTTAAATTATGTATCAACTCTTCGTAATCATTTAAAATTAATAAATTTTCATGATGATAATTTTTTTTAGTTTTTTCTAAATAATAATTTATAAACTTACGAATTTCAGGATTAAATATAGGGTTATCCTCTTTAAATAAATTTATATATTCTATTAATCCATCTATTCTTTTAACATCATCTATTATTTCAAAATCACTACCATTAATATAGTTTTTTATTTGATTAACAAGCCATGGATTACCCAATACTCCTCTTGCCAGCATAATTCCATCTACTCCACTAAATTTAATTTTATCTACAGCATCTTCTAAACTGAATATATCTCCATTTCCTATAACCGGTATAGAAATATTATCTTTAACTTCTTTTATATATTCCCAATTTGCCATTCCAGAATATAATTCACTTCTAGTTCTTCCGTGTACTGTAATATGATCACATTTCAATTCTTGAGCTATTTTTGCTATTTCTAAATGTTTATCAGCCTCTTCATATCCAAGCCTTATTTTTAAAGAAATTTTTGTTTCAGGTTTTAAAACTTCTCTAAGAGAATATAAAATACGTTTTATCTTATCTGGATCTTTTAAAAGAGTTGCTCCACTTCCATTACTAACTATTTTTTTCATAGGACAACCACAATTTAAATTAATATGATTTGCCCCTAAATTTTCCACATACTTCGCACAATTATTTAAACGTTCAATATCTTCTCCAAATATTTGAACTACATTTCCTGAACGTAACTTTAATATTTTAGGAACTTCTTTAATGTTATACATAGCTAAATTATTTGAACTTATCATTTCTGTAAAAATTAAATCAGGTCCAAATTTCTCCATATATCTTCTAAAAGAATAATCACTTACACCAGCCATTGGAGCTATATATATTTTTTTATTATTCATTTATAACTTTCTTAACAACTTTAAGTGCAGCTTCATAATTTAATTCAGTTTTTATTTCACTTACAACTTCTTTATATATTATTTGACCTTTTTTATCAATTATAAATACCGCTCTTGCTAATAATCTCAATTCTTTCAATAACATTCCATAACTATTTGCAAACTCTAAATCTCTATGATCTGATAAAGTAACAGCGTTATTAATTCCATTTGCACCACAATATCTACCTAAAGCAAAAGGTAAATCATTTGATATAGTAATTACAGAAACTTCATCATATTTAGAAAGTTCATTATTAAATTTAGCAGCTTGCATAGCACATATACCTGTATCAATTGATGGAAAAGATGTAAGAACTATTACCTTACCTAAAAATTCCTTTAAACTCACTTCTTCTAAATTTTTATTTATAGCCTTAAATAAAGGAGCCATTTCTCCTACTTTAACTTCATTTCCAACTAATGTTAAAGGATTTCCACCCATAGTAATTTTCATTTTTTACCTCCAATATTATTTTATGTAAAAATTATACTACATTAATTTTTTTATTACAACTTAATTTGTTATTAAAAATAAAATATTGTATAATCTAAATATATTTATTTGGAGATGATAATATGAAAATAGAAATATGCGCTGGAAACATAGAAGATATACTTATTGCAAATAAACTTAAAAATATAGCTCGTATAGAATTAAATCAAGGACTTAGTACAGGTGGTATTACTCCTAGTTTTTCTTTAGTTAAAAAAGCTCTCGAATTGTCTAGGCATGAAATTATAGTAATGATACGAACTCGAGAAGGATCTTTTTCATATACAGAAAATGAATTTAACGTAATGTATGATGATGCTAAGAATTTTCTTGATATGGGTGTAAATGGTATAGTTTTTGGTTTTCTTGATAAAAATTTAGATATAGATATAACTAAAACTAAAAAAATGATATCTTTAGCTCATCAATATGGTAAAGAAGCTATATTTCATAGAGCAATAGATGTAAGTTCTGATTACCTTAAAAACATCACTCTTTTAAAAAATATAGGCATAGATAGAATACTTACTTCAGGTCATGAAAAAACAGCTATACTAGGATTAGATAACTTAATTGAAGCTAAAAAAATATTTAATAATATTTTACCTGGAAGTGGTATAACAAATGAAAATTTAAATGAATTTATAGAAGTTGGTTTTACAGAAGTTCATGGAAGCTTTTCAAAACCAATAAAAAATATATATGAAATTGATTTTGGAACTTATACTATAACATCAGAAAATACTTTTAATAGCTTGACTTTATAGTATTTTGATATTAAAATATACTAGAGGTGAGTATTTTGAAAAATAATATTGAGAAAAAAAGTTTGACCGAAAAAAAAGAATTCGTCATAGAAAAGTCTGCTGAACTTTTTTTTAGAAATGGTTATGTTAACACAGGTTTAAATGACATACTTAAAGCATGCGATATCGCAAAAGGTTCATTTTATTATTACTTTTCAAGTAAAGATGAAGTTTTATTAAAAGTAATAGATTTTCATAAAGATAAAATAATATCTTTATTTTCTGATACTGTTGATGATTTATCCATATTTAAATTAAAATCTTTTTTCTCAAAATTTTTTGAAAATATAGTAATAATAAAAAATATTGATAATAGCTTTTTCTACGGAGGATCTCCCCTAGGAAATTTAAATGCTGAAATGTCTAATATCAATAATGAAATTAATCATAAAATAAAAGAAGCTTATTTTGAAATAGAAAATACAATTTCTTTATTTCTTCAAACTTTAGGTCACGTATATCCTAAATATCAATCAAATAATGTTATTTTGTATTCTGAATTATTATTAAATAATCTAGAGGGTACTTGCTTAAAGTTAAAAAGAATAAAAAATAGTTCACCTGTAGAAGAATTTTTAATGTTCTTTGATTTAATAATAGAGAAAATGATAAATGATAAAATTGATTAAAATAAAATAGATACTAAGATTTAAATTCTTAGTATCTATTTTTTACTTTACATAGTTTTCTATACTATATTTCACTATTTCTCCATCTTCATTTATATTCAAATTATATATTTTATCAACACCATAAAGTGTTACATACCACATTCCATATCCTCTTTTAATAATTTTAGCATCTTTATATTCTATTAATTCTCCATTTTTTTCTTTTACATATTTTGAAGCAAAAGATGTTATCTCCTTAACGTTATATTTAGATATAGGAGTTGATATCGTATAACAAGAAAACATTGTTGTTAAAAAAATTATACTCATTAATATTTTACGCATTTTTATCACCTCTTAAATTTTCTATAATTTTATTTAATATATATTGTATATCTCCATCAAATCTAAATCCTGCAGCTAACTTATGACCACCCCCATTAAAATTTGAAGCCAATTTATTAACATCTACATGTTTGGATCTAATGCTACCTTTCCAATTTAAATTTTCATCTTGTCTTATAAACATAGAAATTTCAACATCATCTATACCCGCTAATAATTCTGATATACCATCAGTTTCATCATCAGTTACTCCTAATTTATTCATCTCATCTTTAGTTAATATAAAATATGCCAATTCAATATCTTTTATATATTTAAATTCTTGTAAAGCCATACCAAAAATCTTAGCTTTTCCAACACTTCTAGAAAATAATATACTTGAAATCTCTCTATTATTTATCCCTACTTCCATTAATTTAGAAGCTATATAAAAAGTTTCTTTAGTTACATTAGAATGTCTAAAATTACCCGTATCATTTATTATACCTAAATACATAAATTTTGCAATTTGACTATCTAATTCTATATCAAATACATCTAAAAACTTATATAATAATTCAGAAGCTGAAGATATATTTTCTACATAATTAATATTTAAATATTTAGTATTACTTACGTGATGATCGATATTTATAGTATTCTTAGCTATTTTAAAAATTTCATTATTGATAGCAGCTCTTTCCATATTAGCTGTATCCAACATTATTACCAACTCTACTTCTTCATCATTATATTCTGATTTCACATATTTACTTTCTTCAAATTTTTTAATAAATTTAGGTAATTCATACTGTATTACTATATCTACTTTTTTACTTGGATTATATTTTTCTATCATAAACTTAAACGCAAATAAAGCACCAAAAGCATCACCATCTGGATTTATATGTGCAGATAGAACTATATTATTATATTTATCTATTTCTTCTTTAATTTTATTTAACATTATATCTCCTATTTTTTCTTTATAATATTCTTATAGTCTGCTAGACTGATTTCATTAGCTTTTTTCATTTTTAATTTAGTAACATTATTAACTAAACCTCTAGGATTATTAAGTAAGGCTCCAACCCCTTTTATTGTATTTATATGATTTATAGCTATAGCTATAGCATCTGCAGCATCATCAGGCTTTGGTATTTCATTAAGTTTTAAAATTACTTTAGTCATTTCCTGAACTTGCTTTTTAGTTGCTCTCCCATATCCTGTAATTCCAGTTTTTACTTGTAACGGAGTATAATTATATATATCTATTCCTGATAATTGTGCTTTAAGTATTATTACACCACGAGCTTGAGCAACACTAATTATAGTTTTTTGATTTTTAAAGAAAAATAATTCTTCTATAGCCATATGATCTGGCTTATATAAATTTATTAAACTTTCAACTCTAAAATATACCTGTTCTAGTCTAAGAGATAAACTATCCTCTTTATTTGTATATATACATCCATAATCTATTAATTCTATTTTATTATTGGTATAATCTATTATAGAATAACCCACTATAGCTGTACCTGGATCTATTCCTAAAACTCTCATATTCACCTCTTTCTATGTACTATTATACTTTATTTTTAAATTTTTTCAATATAAAGATTTAATTTTTATATATTTAAAAATATAAAAATAAATTCATAAAGAGAAACAAATATTAATTTTATAATAAATTTCATCAATAAAAACAACAATATCTTGACTTTGTTTGAAAATATATAATTAAAATGATATAATTTAGAAAAAGAATAAATTGGAGGAATCATGAAAAAAACATCAAAAGTTTCAATAATTGGAGCTGGATTTGTTGGTTCAGCTACAACTTTATCTGTAGTACTTTCAGGGCTTGCATCACATGTTGTACTAGTTGATTTGAATAAAGAAAAAGCAGAAGGTGAAGTTTTAGATATTGCACATGGTGCAGCATTTATTAAAGCAGTAAATATAGTTTCAGGTGAATATAGAGATACCGAAGATTCAGATATAGTAATAATAACAGCAGGTGCTAATCAAAAACCTGGAGAAACTAGACTTGATCTAGTTCATAAAAATGTAGCTATATTCAAAACTATAATACCACAAGTTGCACGTTATTCTCCTAATGCCGTATTAGTTATAGCTACTAATCCTGTAGATATACTTACATGGGTTGCATATAAATTATCAGGTTTCCCTTCTAATAGAGTTATAGGTACAGGTACTGTACTTGATACTTCAAGATTAAGATATTATCTTGCAGAAGAATTTGATTTAGATGCTAGAAATATACATGCGTATATTATAGGAGAACACGGTGACTCTGAATTTCCTGTATGGTCTTCAGCTTCAATAGGTCCTTTAAGCTTTTATGAATTTTGC
The DNA here is from genome assembly GCA_963539215.1 of uncultured Streptobacillus sp. Lineage (GTDB taxonomy): Bacteria > Fusobacteriota > Fusobacteriia > Fusobacteriales > Leptotrichiaceae > CAURNT01. The sequence continues at coordinate 45,991 of CAUTJT010000009.1, forward strand.
GCAAGAGAAGGTAAGGATCCAGAAAAATTAAAAGAGAATATACATGATAAGGTTAAAAACTCAGCTTATGATATTATTTCAAGAAAAGGATATACAAACTATGCAATAGGAATGGCTACTAGAAGAATTGTAGAAGCTATACTTAGAGATGAGCATTCTATACTTACAGTTTCATCATACAACCAATTAGAAGATGTGTACTATTCAGTTCCAAACATAGTTGGAAGAAATGGACAACAATTAAAAATATGTCCAGAATTTGAAAAGTCAGAAAAAGAAAAGTTAGAAAATACTAAAAAGATTTTAAAAGATATTATCAAAGAATTGGAATTATAATACAAAAGGCTTAAATAGAATACTCTATTTAAGCCTTATATTTATTTAAAATCTACAACTATATTATTTTCTCCTATATAAACATTTTCTATAAGATTTGGATTTATACCCTTAGCTCTAAAATCATAAATTTCATTATTATCTAACAATGTATAAACTATACCATTTGATATTTGTTTAATTTGAGCTTGATCTAATATACCAGTGATCTTTCTTATTCTAATATTATTTGTATATAATTTTCCATTTCTATACTTAATTCCTGTTTCAACATATATCTTCATCTCATTAGTTGAGCTTGGTAAAAATATTGCACTTAAAACATTGCTTACTTCAAGTTTTATAACTACTTGTAATTTATTATTTTCTACATAAACATCTTCTACTGTACTTGTTCCCTTAACAACTACAAAATCTTGACTTCCATTAACTTTAGCTGCCACTGATTTTTTAACTTCTGAATTTGGCACATTATATTTATCTATAATAGATAAAGCCGAACATGATATGAAAAATAAACTCATAAATATTCCTAAAACATATTTTTTCATAAATTTCCTCCAATAAGTCCTACAACTTCTCTTACTTCTTTCATTTTTTTACTAGCTATTTCATTAGCTCTATAACTACCTTCTTTTAATATTTTATTTACATAATCTAAATTATTTTCTAATTTAAATCTTATTTCTCTTTGTTCCTTAAAATAATCTAATATTCTTTCTAACAGCTCTTTTTTAGCATGTCCATATCCATAATTCCCCGCAAGAAATTTTTCTTTCATAATATTTAATTCTTTTTCTGTAGAAAATAAAGAATACAATTTTGTTATATTATTATCTGGATTTTTAGGTTCTTCCAGTGGAGTTGAATCTGTAACTATGCTCATAACTTGCTTTTTCAATTCTTTTTCTGGAACATACATATTTATAATATTACCATAAGATTTAGACATTTTATCACCATCTGTACCAACAACAGTTGCTACTGTATCAAGAATAAGGGCATCTGGTAATTTAAATATTTCTTTATCATAAAATTCATTAAATCTAGTCGCAAAATCACGAGTAAATTCTATATGCTGTTTTTGATCCTTACCTACAGGCACAAGATCCGTGTCGTATATTAATATATCTGAAGCCATTAAAACCGGATAATTAAACAAACCAACATTAGGTTTAACACCTTTAGCAATCTTATCTTTATATGCATGTCCTCTTTCAAGTAAAGCCATAGGAGTTAAGTTAGATAATATCCACATAAGCTCAGTATGTAAAGGAACTGAAGATTGTAAAAATATAGTTGATTTTTTAGGATCTAATCCTGCAGCTATATAATCCATTACAATATTTATACTTTGTTTTCTTAAAATTTCTGGATTTATTTGACTAGTTAACGAATGATAATCTGCAATAAAATACAGTCCTTCATAATTATTTTGCATATCAACAAACTGTTTCAATGCACCAAAGTAATTACCAAGATGCAATACACCACTTGGTTGTATACCTGATAAACTTCTTTTCATATTTTACCTCTTTATAACGTATTTTTTCTAATTAAATATCTTAATCTACTAGAAACCATTTTTATTCCTATTTCATTTTCTTTACCTCTTGGTATTATAACATCAGCATATCTTTTAGAGGGTTCAACAAATTCAAGATGCATAGGTTTAACTGTTTTTATATATTGATTTTTTATATTTTCAAAACTTCTACCCCTTTCTTGAATATCTCTTTCCATTCTTCTTAAAAGTCTTTCATCATCATCAGTATCTACAAATATCTTCATATCAAGAAGTTCTCTTATCTTAGGTACTGATAATATCAATATACCTTCAACTATAATTATAGGTTTAGATTCTATTATTTCAGTCTCTTTACATCTATTATATTCTGAGAAATTATATATAGGTTTTTCTATAGTATTGCCATTTTTTAAATCTATAATATGTTTTTCTAAAAGTTCAAAATCTATTACATCTGGATGATCATAATTCAATTTCACTCTTTCTTCAAAAGGCATTTCATCATTTTTTATATAATAAGAATCTTGTTCAAGTAATAAGGCTTCTGCTCCACCTTTTTTTAAATCTTCAAGAATTGCTTGCGCTATACTTGTCTTACCACTACCAGTTCCTCCAGCTATTCCAATAACAATAGCTTTTTTCATATTTCCTCCTATAGTGAACCTAATATCTTTTTAACTTCTACTTTTTCATTAGTACCTATTAATTTTTCTAATAAATCATCTTCATATGATAATTTAGAAATTTTTTGTAATAAGTCTAAATGTTCTCTTTTTGTACTTTCAGGGCTAGCAATCATAAAGAATAATTTTGAAGGTTCTCCATCAAAAGAATCAAAATCTAAACCTTCTGGAACTATAGCAACTGCTAAAGCTATTTTATTAATAGCTGGTGATTTAGCATGAGGTATAGCTATACCATCTTGCATTCCTGTTGATGTAAGATTTTCTCTTTCTATCAAATCTTCTAAAAATGTATCAAACATTCCTTCTTTTACTATACCTTCATCACCTAAAAATAAAGATGCCATTTCTTTTAAAATATCTTCTTTATTTGTAGATTTTAATCCAAATACTATTCTATTTTCATTTAAAAAATCTGTTATATTCATCTTTTACCTCATTTTTTTTAAAATATCTTCTATGATTTCATCTTCTGACATCACACTTAAATTATATATATTATAATCATTATGATTTTTAAACCAAGTTATTTGTCTCTTAGCATAATTCCTTGTTCTTCTTTTTAATAAATCAACAGCTTCTTTAAGATTAGATTTACCATCAAAATAATCAAATAATTCTTTATAGCCAATAGCTTTATTATTAGGAAAAGTTTGATGTATATACCTAGCTTCTTCTAAAAGTCCATTTTCTAACATAACATCTATTCTTTTATCTATAATTTTATAAAGCTCCTCTCTATCTCTAATAAGAAAAACTTTATAAAAAGTATAATCATTATTTTTAATATTTTGTTTATTTAAATAGCTGAATTTTGAGTTTGTTAATTTACATACTTCTAAAGCTCTAATCACTCTAACCTTATTTGCTTTATCTATATCCATATATGTTTCCAAATCTAATATTTTTAATTCTTCTAAAAGATCTTTTAAATCTCTAGATTCTAACTTAGATCTTAACTTTTCATCTCTTGAAGGTAAAATAGAAAAACCATCTGTTATTGAGGATATGTATAATCCTGTACCTCCAACTAACATATATTTTTTATCTTTATTATTAAGTATATTATTTACTGCTTTTTCATAATCTCCTACAGAATAATCTACATCTGGATTAACCACATCTAACATATGATGCTTTATTCCTTGCATCTCATCAATTTTTATCTTTGCTGTACCAATATCCAAACCTTTATAAACTTGCATAGAATCAGCTGAAATTATTTCACAGCCTAAAATTTTTGCTAACTTTAAAGAGAGTGCAGTTTTACCTACACCCGTTGGACCAGCAATAACTAATGAATTATATAACATAAGTAAATTCATATCCTGCTATTATTATTGTATCTCCCTCAACTACACCATTATCTTCTAATACTTTTTCCATACCTAATTTTCTCATTATTTGTAAGAATTGTATTATTCCCTCTTCACCTATAAGAACATATTTTCTAAGTACATTATCAACAATTTGTCCCTTAACTTCATAAACCTCATCATCAAGTTTTTTAACTATCCAATCATCTTGTTTTTTAACAAGATCCGGTAAAACTTCATCTAAGTTGGCTTCTTCCTCTATTATATCTCTAGGAATCTCTTGGACTAATTTCCATATTTTACTTACTAAATCTTTTAAATTTTCACCTGTTAATATAGAACCAAATACTATATTTTCTTTTTCTATTCCATGAGAAACTATTTCTTTTTCAAACTTTTCTTTTAACTCTTCTACTCCATCATATAAATTATCTATTTTATTAGCAAATACTATTTGCTTTTTATTTGATAATTTTTTAGAGAATTTGGATAGCTCCATATTTATTTTTTCAAAATCAACTATAGGATCTCTACCTTCAAAACCTGAAATATCTACTATATGTAAAATCAATTTACATCTTTCTATATGTTTTAAAAATCTATCTCCTAATCCAACCCCTTCATGAGCTCCTTCTATAAGACCTGGAATATCTGCAATAACAAAACTTTCTTCATCACTTACTTTAACAACTCCAAGTTTCGGTTTTAAAGTAGTAAAATGATAATCTGCAACTTTAGATTTTGCTGCAGATACTTTATTTATAAAACTTGATTTTCCAACACTAGGATAACCTACTAGTGCTACATCAGCTAAAAGTTTTAACTCAAGTTTAACTTTTAATTCCATACCATCTTTACCCGATTCGGCTATTTTAGGAGCTTTTCTAATAGAAGATTTAAAATGAATATTTCCTCTTCCTCCTAAACCTCCCTTAAGTAAGACTACCTCTTCATTATCTTCATCAAGATCTACTAAAAGTTGTCCAGTTTCATAGTCTCTTATCATAGTCCCAACTGGAACTTCTATTATACAATCTTTACCAGAAGCACCCTTACATCTAGCTGCACTACCTTTAACTCCATCTTCAGCTTCAAACATTTTTTTTGTTTTAAAATCAACTAATGTATTAATGTTAGGATTGGCTCTAAATATTATACTTCCACCATTTCCTCCATCACCACCATCAGGACCACCGAATTGTACAAACTTTTCTCTTCTAAAAGTAGCTGCACCATCTCCCCCTTTTCCTGATTTTATTGTTATTATACTTTCATCAATAAACATTATTTTAGAATTCTTCTCCAGTCTTTGTATATTCCTCTATTATAACACCAGCTGGAACAGAAGTTAATACTTTTGCAGTAACTTGATATACTTTACCACTCATAGCACTTGTTGCTCCTGACACCATATCTATTAATCTTTGAGCATCTTCTTTATTTAAATTTTCAACACTAAAAGTAACCATTACTCTTTCTTTTACTAATCCTAATATAGTTTGAGCTTCACTCAAAACTCTTGGGTTTATTATGGCATATTTTACTTCAGGCATAAATTCTTCCTCTTTCTTATCTTTTTTATCATTATTAAATAAACGTATTGCACCATTATTACTAGTATTTACAGTTTGTTTTTCCTCAACAACTTTTTCCTCTTCTTCTCCACTCCATAGTTTATCTAAAAATCCCATTTATTTACCTCCAAAAATATATATTATTATTAATTATTATACAACTATTTAAGATATTTGTAAAGTCTTATAAACTTAAAAATAGATTCACAAAAGTTGTGAATCTATTTAAAATTCTTAATCTTAAATTTATCTTGATACTTTCCTAATTTAGAAGTATAATTTTCTAATAATTTATTCCAATTTTCAATTTCATCATTTTTTAAAGCTATACCTTTAACAGAAACTACATGCCCTATACCAGCAGATAATACAACCAAATATCTTCTCATTGCAGGTTTGGGTAAAACCAATTCTTCTTTATCATTTAACTCACCTTTATAAATAACAAATTTTCCAAAGTAATTTTCTCCACCTTCTTCTTCATAAACTTCATCATTACCATCGTAAGCTAAATCACTTAATAAATAAATAGTTTCACCGCTAGCAGATTCTCCGTTATCAAATCCACCTTTTATTTGTATTAATCCTTTTTCATTTTCTACTTCACTAATATTTAATAAAGGAGTATGTGAAAATGAAAAAGTTGAAACTATAACTAATAATAATAATAATAATAATTTTTTCATACTATTTACCTCCTAATAATAATTTTAATTTTTCTAAATTATCTTTTAATATATATATAAATCCATCTTCATCTACTAAATCATCATCATCTGTATCCGAAGGTATATTAGCTAAAGATAATTTAACATATTTACCACCAAGACTTTCAATCATTTTAATTGTATCTTTACTTAAAGCCCTATATGACACAAATTTATTAACACCTGTTTCTTCCATAGTTTTTTTCAGAATATTTAAACTAGGATTTAAATCTATATTATAATGATATATTTCTAAAGAATCTAATAAATAATCTAGTTCTGAATTACCAATTTGAATAACTGCTATATCTAATTTTTTATCTAAAACATATTCCATAAAATTATTATAATCATTCATAAATTTATTTTTTAATTCTATAGAATTTTTTTCAAACACACTTGTGTATTTAGGATATAAATCTGATAAATCTAACTTTAAAATATCTATCATTTTATAAATATTAGAATAATCTACCCAATTGAATTTAAGTTGATTTCCACGATCATCTAACTTTTCATTTAACACAAGAGAAGAGTCTTCTCTATAACTATAACTTAAATCAAGATCTACTACTCTAATGTTATATCTTCTTGCCGCTTCAAAAATATAATCTTCTTCTAAATTATGTGAAAAAGATATTACTGCATCAGCTTTACCAAGTACATCTTGTTTATTATCCAAATTACTAAAACTTATTTTTTGATTAAACATATCTGCATAAGCATCAAATACATTAACTACATCAATATCAGTTCCTTTTACTAAATTTTTACCTAAAGTATAACTAACCTGATTAGATGTTATAATTTTACTATTAGATAAACTTATTAAAGATAATATTGTAAAAATAAATATATATATTTTTTTCATAACTTCACCTTCCACTAAAGTTTAATTAAATTTTTAATAGCTATAGTCACAAAGAATATTATAGCAGATACTATAATAACTGCTGGTCCAGATGGAATGGATACTTCAAATATTAAAGGTAATAATATTCCAAGCAAGCAACTCATCGTTGAAAATAATATACTATAACTCATAAAACTTTTAATATTTCTAGATATATTTCTAGCTGATGCTGCTGGTATTAAAAGTAACGCTTCAACTAAAGATGCTCCTATTATTTTTACAGAAGCTACTGTAACTATTGTGATTATAAGTATAAATACATAATCTAAAAATATTACATTAACCCCTCTTACCATAGAAATATTTTTATTAAAACTAGAAAATAAAATCTTATTATACCATAACATAACAAGTCCAATTAAAATAATATTAACAAGAACCAAAACAAATAAATCTAAATCTGAAACAGTTAATATAGATCCAAATAAAACAGATTCTAACATATGAGAATTGACTTTACCCGATATATATATTATCAATATAGCTCCAAGTGCAATAGATACAGATAAAAATATACCTATTAATGTATCAGTTCCCATATAAGTTCTATTTCTAGTATAATTAATTATTATAGCAAATATTATACAATAACTAAACAACATTATATAAGGTGATTCGTAAGGCTCTCCTAAAAGAATTCCTATAGCAATTCCAGCAAGAGCAGCATGACCAATAGCTTCAGAAAAAAAAGCCATTTTTTTTATTATCACCATAGTACCTATGCCACCTAATATTGGTCCTATTAAAAATGATGCAATTATAGAATTAATTACAAAACCATATTTAAAAAACTCAGGTAATACTCCACTATTTACTAAATCTACAAAGTATAATCTCAAAAACTCCATACTACTCCTTATGAGAATACATCAAATATTCTCTCATCTTTTAATTCTTCTTCTGGGATACCACTAAAAATTAAAGAAGATTTTATACAGCTAACCTTATCTGCTATACCTATAATTTGCTTAATATTATGGTGTATCCATATTATTGTAACACCTTCTTTTTTTAATTTTTTAATTTTATCTATAAAGAAATTTTCACAAACTGTATCTATACCATTAAATGGTTCATCTAATATTAGTAAGTTTGGTCTTGGATATAAAGATTGTGCAAGACTTAATCTCTGTAGTTCACCACCTGAAAGTTCACCAAGAAGTCTATCTTTTTTATCATACATATCTATACTTTTAAGTATATCATTTATATTTTCTCTCAATTCTTTATTTGGTCTAAAAATACACGGTTTTTTTTGATATATCATAACAAAAAAATCCCAAACTGTTATAGGTATTGTTTTATCAAAGTCTAATTTTTGAGGAACATAACCTATTCTTATATCATCATCATACTTCATTAAGATATCTCCTTCATGAGGCATCATTGATAATATTGACTTGACTAGACTTGATTTTCCTCCTCCATTAGGTCCTATTAAACAATGTATTGTTCCACTTTCTATTTTCAAATTAATATCTTTTAAAATTTGATTACCACCTAAATTAAGAGAGAAATTTTTAAATTCTATCTCTAAACCCTTACACATACTATTCTCCATTCGCTTGGTTCATTAAATCTTCACCTTTTAAAGGTATTATTTTTTTAAATTTTTCAATATTTTTAATTGCATCTTTAGGATTTTCTATCTTTCCTTTATAATACAAAATAGTATTTTCAACGCCATCTTCCCTTATTTTTGAAGAAAGTATAAAATTCCCAATATCTTTATTATTACTTTTACCAATATAATAAACAATATTTTCACGTTCTAACTTAACCCAATCAATTGATCCTCTTTTAATCCATAAATCATCTTTAACAAAAGGATATACATTTTCATTTTCTAGATCATTAACACTTTTAAAATCACTAATTTGAGTATTAAGTTCTAATTCAGATGAATAATTATATAAATCAGAATAGATACCATTTTCTTCACTATTAAAATTATCAAAACTGCTAATTTCATTATTAGACAGCACTCTTTCAAATTTACTATTATTTGTTAAAAATATTAAACTAAGAGATATTATTAAGGTTATTATAACAGTAATATATACACATCTATTTTCTTTGGTATTATCCAAAGGTTTAACTTTTTTAATTTTCACTATTACTCCTAATATATTTTTGTTAAATTATAACATTTTTTAAACAACTAATTCAAGCAAGCAAATTCAGTCTTAAAAGCTTTAAAAGATTATTATAAAGAGATTTTTATATCTATATTTTTTTAGTGTTAAAATAATAAATAAATAAAAAACTGAGTCTTTCGACTCAGTTATTATATTTTACTATTTTTGAACTTCATATTCTAATTTAACACCAGTAACTGATATTTCAACACGACGGTTAGGTGCTAATTCTTGTTTTAAGATAGTTAAGTTTTTATTCATTGGATTAACTTTAGGTTCGCTTTCACCTTTACTTGAAGCTACTATTCTTTCTTTAACACCTAAAGTTTGTAAGTAATTCTTAACTGTGTTAGCACGACGTTGTCCTAATCTATAGTTATAAGAATCTGAACCTAATCTATCTGTATGTCCTACAACATCTATTTGTACTACATTTGAATAAACTTTATTTAATTCAGAAGCAAATTTTTCAATTTGTGCTTTTCCTTCAGGTTTCATATCTTTTAATTCATATCTATCAAATGCAAATAATGCATCAGCACTAATTTCTAAAGTATATTTTTGAACAGTTGGAGTTTCTTTAGTAGTAACTGGTACTTCTTTGATTACTTCTTTAACTACTTCAACTATTTGAGGAACATAAATTACTTTTGGTTCTTCAACTTTAGGAGCTTCAACTTTAGGTTGAGCAACTACAACTGGTTTTTCAGTAATAGCTTCAACTGTATTGTCTAATTTTCCAAGTCTTAATCCTGCAGTAATTCCTACTTTGTTTATAACACCTTCTTCAGATTTTTTAACATCCGCATCTTTCGCATCAGCTGAAATAACATTTTTATCTAAATGTGTTCTTGAAGCTAATGCTTCTACTACGAATGGTCCATATTCTCCATTAAATCCTAATGCATAGTATAATCCACCTGCAGCAGCTGTTTCATTTGTAGGTTTTGTTCTATAAACATCTTTAACAAAGTTATATCCTAATTTACCAACTATTGCTAAAGGTGCATCTCCATTTTCTGCTTGTAATACATTCGCTTTAACTATTCCGTATACTGGAACACTGTGATATCTTCTATCAGAGTTTTCAAATCCATAACCATAAGTTTTGTTATTGAAATTGTATTCTACTCCAGCTCCTAATTCAACTTTATATTCATTAAAAGGGAATACTTCAACGTTAGCAACAAATCCTTTTTGTAAATCTTGAGTATTTTCGTTGCTGCTGAAGAATTGATCATTTTTAGCATATCTTCTAAATACGTCATATCCTCCTTTTAATTGCACCTCAACATTTGCAGCTGCAGTAAGTGATACTAATGCTGACAATAATAATAATGCTTTTTTCATTTTATCCTCCTATAATATTATCTTTATTCATATATTCAATATGATTATACTATATTTTTCTCTTAAAGTCTAGTTTTTTTGTTTTTAATATAATTTTTTTTAAATAAAATTTATAATATTTTAATATCATACTCAAGATTTTCATCAATAATTTTACCTTTATTTTTTTGCAAATAAATTTGAGCATAATTTTTTGAAATTAAAATTTCTGTCATATTTTCAACTATATCTACTATTTTAAGATCTGATAGTCCGCTTTGTTTTATACCAAATATTTCTCCTGTATCACGTATTTTTAAATCTTCTTCAGCTATTTCAAATCCATCATCAGTTTTTTCCATAATTTCAAGCCTTTTTCTTGATATTTCGTTTTTAGTATCAGAAACTAAAAAACAATATGATTGCATAGAACTTCTTCCAACTCTACCTCTCAATTGATGTAGGGAAGATAACCCAAACCTCTCAGAACTTAATATAACTATTATTGTAGAGTTTGGTACATTTACACCTACTTCAACAACAGTTGTAGAAACTAGTATATCTATATAATTATTTTTAAATTCTTCCATAACCTTATCTTTTTCTTTGTTATTTAATCTTCCGTGTAAAAGTCCAACATTAAATTGAGGAAATTTTTCTTTATACAATTGAAAAACTTCTTCAGCTGATGATAAATTTAATTTTTCACTTTCTTCTATCAAAGGAGAAACAACATATATCTGTCTTCCTTCTTTTATTTTATTTTCTATAAATTTATACATCATTTTTTCTTCTTTTTTATTTTTTATCCATTTTGTTTTAATAGATTTACGTCCTATAGGCTTATTTTTTATAATAGACACATCTAAATCACCATAAATAGTAAGAGCTAATGATCTTGGAATTGGAGTTGCACTCATAACTATTAAATTAGAATATATACCTTTATCACGTATTTTATTTCTTTGCTCAACACCAAATTTGTGTTGTTCATCTATAATTATTAGACCTAATTTATTAAATTCAAGATTATCTTCTATAAGAGAATGAGTTCCTATCAATATATCTATAGTACCATTTTTAACATCTTCATATACTTTTTCTTTAACTTTACCTTTAACACTTCCTGTTAGTAATCCAACATTAATCCCAAATTTACTAAACTCATCACATACTTCTAAATAATGCTGTCTTGCTAATATTTCTGTAGGAGCCATTATTACTCCTTGATATGAATTTTCAGCCATATATAATAACATCACCAATGAAACTACCGTTTTCCCACTACCCACATCTCCTTGAAGTAATCTATTAATAATTTTACCTTCATTTAATTCTTTATATATCTCTGATATAACAGTCTTTTGATCATGAGTTAATTCAAATGGTAAATTTTTAATATACTCTTTAACATATTTTTTATTATCATTTAAAAAATATAAACTACTATTTTTCATATTTTCTGAATATCTATTTTTCAAAATTTTAGTTTCAAGTATAAGAGCTTCTTCAAATATAAATCTCTTTTTAGCTTCTCTGTAATCATTTTCATTTTTAGGTTTATGCATATTAATAATAGCTTGTTTTCTATCCATCAATTTATTATCTAATATAAAAGTTCTAGGTAAATTTTCTTCAAAAAGAAATAAATATTTATCTATAGCTTCTTCTATAATTCCAATTAAAATTTTTTGTGTTATCCCTGATGTCAAAGGATATATAGCATCTTTTTTATCAACTTCATTTACTCTAACACTTTTACTATTTAATTTTATATACGAAGGATTAACCATTTGTAATATTCTTTTTTTTCTTACTTTTGATGTAACTTGTATATTATCATTAATAAATATAGATTTTGATATATATGGAGCATTAAACCACACAACTTCCAACACATCTCCATCTTCATCCTTAATTAAAGCTTTAATCATTTTTCTTGCATTAAAAATATTAACTTTTAGATCAATTACTATACCTCTTACTATAGCATTTTCTCCATCTTTTAATGTAGAAATTTTCTTTAGTTTAGCACTATTTTCATATGCTCTTGGAAAAAAATATATTAAATCCTTCAAAGTATATATACCAAGTCTTTTTAATGCATTTATTTTATTTTTATAGCTCTTATTTTTAGCTAAAGATTTAAAATTAAAACATTCTAATTCATCATATACTTTATTATACATTTATTTCTCCAATAAATATTTTTTCAATAGTCCAAAGGCCTTAGCTCTATGACTTACTTTATTCTTTTCTTCTAAAGTTACCTCAGCAAATCCTTTTTCTAATTCATATGAATAAAATATAGGATCATAGCCATGTCCATTAGTTCCTTTTAATTCTTTAGATATTTCACCATAACACTCGCCTCTAAAATGTTCAATATGACCATTTTCTGGATAATATATAGTAATCACTGAGACAAAATGAGCTTTTCTACTTCCATTTTTTGAATTAACAAGTTCTATCATTTTTTTACATTTTTCATTATAGTCCTTACATTCTGGAAAATATCTAGCACTAAATATTCCAGGTTCACCGTTCAAATCATCTATACATAATCCAGAGTCATCAGCAACTGTAGGAAATTTAGATATATCTCCTATTGTTTTTGCTTTAATTAAAGAATTTTCTTCAAAAGTTTTACCGTCTTCTACAATTTCACCATTAAAAAATTCTTCTTCTGAAACTATTTCTAAGCCAATTTCTGAAAATAATTTTTGAAATTCCTCTAATTTACCCCTATTTTTAGTTGCTAAAACATACTTCATTTTTCCTCCTAAAATTAAAACCAAACTATTTAAGCTTGGTTTTAACAACTTTATATACTACAGAATAACTATAACCCATAGTTATCAATTTTCTAAAAATTTTTTCTACAGGAATACTCTTATTTTTTTCTAATATTTCTTTTACTTTTAAAATTTCTTCATTATATAATTCATCTGAAAATTCAGATAATATTTCATCTAACACATTATTAGATATACCTTTAGTTAAAAGATATTTTTTAATTTTATTTTTACCTTTATTCATATTACATTTAACATAATAATTTGCATACTCATAATCATTAATTAAATTCATATCTTTTAATTTTAATATAACATCATCAATTATATGAAAATTATGTTTAGAATATTTTTCTTTTAATTTGTTTCTCAATTCTAATTCTGTTCGACTTCTTAAACCAATAATATACAGTGCCTTATATTTCATAGATTCAAAAATTAATTCATCATATATATTTCTAATATCCATATCAACTTTTAAGGAATACATATATATAATATCTTTAGATATATCAATAATCTCGTCTTCTAAATATAACTTATTCTTCTGTATTTTCTGTATTTTCATCTTCTATCACTGTATCTTCAACTGTAACACTTGCTTTTTGTTCCGCTTTTATAGATTCCAATACTTTAGCTTCTATTTCTTCAAATAACTCTTTATTCTCTGCTAACATCTTTTCAACATTAACTTTACCTTGACCAAGTCTTTCATCTCCAAAGCTAAACCATGCTCCACTTTTTCTACAAATTTCTCTTTCAAGGGCAATATCTAAAACCTCAGTAATATGAGATATACCTTTACCGTACATTATTGCAAATTTAACTTCCTTATGTGGAGGTGCAACTTTATTCTTAGTTATTTTAGCTAAAGTTTCATTTCCTATAACCTCATCTCCTTGCTTTATGCTTCCAACTCTCTTAATCTCCATTCTAACAGAAGAGAAAAACTTCAGCGCACGACCACCTGATGTAGTAGTTTGAACACCTGGAGTGAATGAAAATCCACCTATTTTTTCTCTTATTTGATTAATAAATACTAGTACTGTATCAGATTTAGATACACTTCCTGTTATTTTTCTTAATCCTTTAGACATTAATCTAGCTTGCAGCCCCATTTGTTGATCTCCCATTTCTCCTTCAATTTCTTGTTTAGGAACAAGAGCAGCAACTGAATCAACTATAACAACATCAAGAGCACCACTTCTTACTAAATGATCAGCAATTTCTAAAGCTTGTTCTCCAGTATCAGGTTGTGATATTAATAATTCATCAATATTAACACCTAATGCTTTCGCATATATAGGATCTAAAGCATGTTCAGCATCAATAAAAGCGGCTAAACCTCCTTTTTTTTGAGCTTCTGCTATAATATGTAAAGCTATAGTTGTTTTACCTGAAGATTCTGCACCATATATTTCTACTATTCTTCCCCTTGGAACACCTCCTATTCCAAGTGCAATATCAATACCTATAGAACCTGTAGATATTGCTTTAACGTCAAGTTTTCTATTTTCTCCAAGCTTCATAATAGCACCTTCACCATACGATTTACGTATATTTGAAAGTGCCATTTCTAATGATTTACTTTTTTCAGATTCAAGATCTGTTTCCTTTTTTTTAGCCATAAAGCCCCCTTCATTTTAATTTTAATTTAATTAATTTTATCATTTTAAATTATAAAAGTCAATACTTTGTTATTTTTTTATTACAATGTTTTCTTAAAAAAATGTAGCATATTGCTACAAATAAAAAAAGAGTTTGGCAACTACCTATCTTCCCAATTACTTAGTATTTTCGGCGTA
>CAUTJT010000010.1:0-50185 GCA_963539215.1 uncultured Streptobacillus sp.
ATTGTCCCTACGTTTACGTGTGGTTTACTTCTTTCAAACTTTTGTTTTGCCATTTTATTCCTCCGTTTTATTATTTATTTTTTATCAATTAATTATATCATTTAAGTATACTAAAGTCAATATTGATTTTTAGCTAATTAAGCACTATTTCACCATATATTCTTTAATATATTCAACTACTTTTTCTGCTTCAATTTCAAGACTTTGACTTCCATCTCTATGTTTGATTTCTACTTTCCCATCTTTAGCAGCTTTCCCAACTACAACTTTTAATGGGAATCCTATTAAATCTGCATCTTTAAACTTAAATCCAGCTTTTTCATCTCTATCATCAAACATAACTTCTATATTAGCATCTAACATATCTTTATATAATTTTTCTGATAATTTATCAGCATCTTCATCTTTAGAATTTACTAATATTAAATCTACTAAGAAAGGTGCTATATTTTTAGGCCATATTATACCATTTTCATCATAGTTTTGTTCTATTGCAGCTGCTGCAACACGAGATACACCTATTCCATAACATCCCATAATTACAGTTTCTGCAACTCCTTTATCATTAAGAACTTTTGCATTTAAAGCATCAGAATATTTTTTACCAAGTTTAAATATATGTCCTACTTCTATTCCTCTTGCTATTTCTAAAGTTCCTTCATCTCTAGGCGATTTATCTCCCACTCTTGCAGTTCTAATATCACCTTTATAGTCTATATGTAAATCTTCTATATTTAAATTTATATAATGCTTATCTTTAACATTAGCTCCACCTACAAAATTTCTTAAATAGAATACACTTTCATCGGCAACTACTTTAATTCTTCCATCTTTAATGCTTTCTATATCTTTAAGAGCTGATGTAAATCCTGCTTCTAGTCCTAAATTTTCCAAATCTTTTTCATCCATCATTTCAAGATCTAAAATTGCACCAACTAAATTTTTAACTTTTACATCGTTAATATCTAAATCTCCTCTAATTATAGCCATGAAATAGTTTATCTTTTCTTCACCTATTTCTTTTAAAAGAACTGCTTTAAGTGTTTTACTTTCTTCTATATTCAAAAACTTAGCTAATTCTTCTATACTTTTAACATTAGGTGTATCTACTAATACTTTTTCTAATTTTTCTTCATTACTTTCTTTAAAATCTATTATACTTGTAGCTTTTTCAACATTAGCCGCATAATCTGATTTATTTGAATAAAGTATATCATCTTCTCCGCTTTCAGCAAGAACCATAAACTCATGACTCTCACTTCCACCTATACTTCCAGTATCTGCTTCAACTGCTCTAAAGTTTAATCCACATCTTTCAAATATTTTAAAGTATGCTCCTTTAACATCATTGTATACTTCATCTAAACTACTTTGAGTTAAATGAAAACTATAAGCATCTTTCATTATGAATTCTCTACCACGCATAAGTCCGAATCTAGGTCTTTTTTCATCTCTAAATTTACTTTGTATTTGATATACATTTAATGGCAATTCCTTATATGATGTAACTGTATTTCTAAAAATATCAGTAACAACTTCCTCATGAGTTGGTCCAAGTACACTTTCTCTATTATTTCTATCATGTAATCTCATTAACTCAGGACCATAAGAAAACCATCTTTTAGATTCTTTCCAAAGATCAGCTGGTTGAAGAACCGGCATAAGTAATTCATGTGCTCCAATTCTATCCATTTCTTCTCTTACTATATTTTCTATCTTTCTTAATACTCTAAGACCTAAAGGTAAATATGTATAAACCCCTCTCGTAAGTTGTTTTATCATAGAAGATCTTAACATCAATCTATGTGAAACAGTTTCTGCATCTTTTGGTACTTCCTTATATGTTTTTATAAACGATCTAGAAAATCTCATTTAATTTTCTCTCCTTCTAATTTTGAAATATTTTAATATTATCTTGTAATTTTTTAAGTTTTGATTCAAGTTCTGCTTGTATAGCTTTTTCTTTATCAATTACTGCTTGAGGAGCTTTAGAAACAAATTGTTCATTAGATAGTTTATTTAAAGTTCTATCTAATTCTTTTTGAACTTTTTCTATTTCTTTATTTAACTTCTCTACTTCTTTTTCTATATCTATTAACCCTTCTAAAGAAACATATATCTTACTATTTCCTACCACTCTAAATCCAGACATCTTAGGTAATTCTGTAAGAATTTCTATTTTCTCTACATTTGCTAATTTATCAAGTATCTTAGGATTATTAAGTACTATATCTTTTTCTCCACTATCTTCTGTATCTATAATTATAGATATCTTTTTAGCAGGTGATACATTATTTTCAGCTCTTATATTTCTTATAGCTCCTATAACTTCTTCTAAATACTCAAAATCATTTTCAGCTTTAACATTAATTAGAGCCTTATCTTCTCTTGGGAAGTCTGCAAGCATAATACTTTCACCATAAACTTTAATTTTTTGCCATACTTCTTCAGTTATAAACGGCATAAATGGATGAAGTAGTCTTAATCCATTATCTAATATATGTCTTAATACCCACTGTGCAGTTTGTCTATCAGTGTTATCAGCATCTACTCCATAAATTCTAGTTTTAGCTATTTCTACATACCAATCACAGAAATCATTTCTAAAGAATTCATAAGCAATTTTTGCACAACTATCTATATTGTATTCTTCCATTTCTTCGTTGAATTTTCTAGCAGAATTTTGTAATTTAGATAATATCCATTGATCTTCTAACTTAAAGTCTAAATCAAGTATAGATATATCTTCTTTAAACCCTTCTAAATTAGATATTACAAATTTTGATGCATTCCATACTTTATTTGCAAATGTTGAACCCATTTCCAATAATTTTTCAGAAAATAGTATATCTTGTCCTTGTGATGTATTATACATTAAACTAAATCTTACAGCATCAGCTCCATACTTATCAAGTATACCTAAAGTATCAGGTGCATTTCCTAAAGATTTAGACATCTTTCTTCCTATTTCATCTCTTATTATTCCTGTAAAGTAAACTTCTTTAAATGGTATCTTATTTTCAAATTCTAAACTCATCATTATCATACGAGCAACCCAGAAGAAAATAATATCTGCTCCTGTTACAAGTAAGTCTGTTGGCATACGTCTTTCTAAATCTGGAGTTCTTTCAGGCCAACCCATAGTAGAAAATGGCCAAAGGCTTGATGAAAACCAAGTATCTAAAACATCAGTTTCTTCTCTTAATTCCATTTCGCTACCAAATTTTTCTACACATTGTTTTTTGGCATCTTCTAAACTTTTAGCTACTATTAATTCACCATTTGGTGTGTAATATGCAGGTATTCTATGTCCCCACCATATTTGTCTTGATATAGTCCAATCACGTATATTTTCAAGCCAATTATAGTAAATCTTTTCCATTCTTTTTGGAGTTAGTTTTATTTCTCCATTTTTAACTGCTGCTATTGCTTTTTCTGCAAGTGGGCGCATTTTTACAAACCATTGTTCAGATATTCTTGGTTCTATTACTGTATTACAACGATAACAATGTCCTACTGCGTGATTATGTTTCTTAGTTGACACAAGTAATCCTAATTCTTCTAAATCTTTAAGTATAGCTTTTCTTGCTTCAAATCTATCAAGTCCCTTATATTTTCCACCATTTGAATTAATTGTACCATCTTTTTCTAAAATATTTATTATTTCAAGCCCTGTTCTTTTAGATACTTCAAAATCATTAGGATCATGTGCCGGTGTCATCTTAACTGCACCTGTTCCAAATTCAAGATCTACATAACTATCAGCAACTATAGGGATTTCTCTATCCATTAAAGGTAATATAACACTTTTACCTACAAGATCTTTATATCTTTCATCATCTGGATTTACAGCAACTCCTGTATCTCCAAGCATAGTTTCAGGTCTTGTTGTAGCTATAATAAGAAAATCTTTACTATCTTTAATAGGATATTTGATTTCCCATATATGACCTTCTTTATCTTGGTGTTCTATCTCATCATCAGCTAAAGCCGTTTGACATCTAGGACACCAGTTAACCATGTACTCGCCTTTATATATTAAGTCTTTGTTATACAATTCAACAAATACCTCTTTAACAGCTTGAGAAAGTCCTTCATCCATAGTAAATCTTTCTCTTTCCCAATCAGTTGAATTTCCTATTCTTCTTTGTTGAGTAGTTATTATATTACCGTATTTTTCTTTCCATTCCCAAACTTTTTCTATAAATACTTCTCTTCCTATATCTTCTTTTCTTAATCCATCCTTAGCAAGCATTTTTTCTACAACATTTTGAGTGGCTATACCTGCATGATCTGTACCAGTTTGCCAAAGTGTATCAAATCCACTCATCCTTTTATATCTAATAACTACATCTTGTATAGTATTATTAAGTACATGTCCCATATGTAATACTCCAGTTACGTTAGGTGGTGGTATTACTATAGTATATGGTACTTTTTGATTATCTATAGCTGCTTTAAAATATCCTTTTTGTTCCCATTCTTTATACCATTTTGATTCTATATCAATAGGTGTATATTTATCCATTAATATGCCTCCTTGAAAAATTTAAACGTATATTTATATCTTGCATTCTCACCTTTTAACCAAGCTATAGTTTTTCTGATTTGAAATATAATCGAAGCAATAAACACAAAAACTAAAAAGCTTAAAAGTTTTCCCCCAAACTCTGTTCCAGTAAGCGATCTTAAAGGAGTTAGTATAGCTATATAGAACAAAGTCATAGTGAAGTTCTTATTAAGTAATTCACACATAACCATTCTAGTTCTTTTAGGTAATTTAATTCCCATAAAATAGACGACGTAAAGCCCAAAGAAAGGAATTAACCATCCAAGTAATAATATTTGTTTCAAATATTTTGATTCATCTTCTATAACAATAGAATCATCTTTCAAATGATTAGAATTATTTTTAATTTTTCTCATACTTTATAACACCTCACTTCATTATTTCAAATTATACCAAACTCTTACTAAAATTGCAATTTTAGAAAGAAAAAAGTGCATTATTAATCTTAAACCTTATATAATTTAAGACTAAAAACGCACTTTATATTATAGATATTTTATTTATTAACTATATTAGAATAATCCTGGTATGCTAACTCCACCTGTTACAACGCTCATTTCTTTTTCAGCTAATTCTTCAGCTTTTTGCATTGCATCTTTTATAGCACTTAAGATTAAATCAGATAATATTTTAGGGTCTTTATCGTTTGATGCATCATCAACTAATTCTTGAGCTATAGTTATATTTACTATATCTTTTTGTCCATTAGCTTCTACCACTACTGATCCTCCAGCAACTTCTGCTTTAACGAACTTATCTTTTAATTCCTCTTGTATAGCTAACATTCTTCCTTGCATTTCTTGAGCTCTTCTGATGATATCAGATTGACCATTTCCATTTGACGCACCTTTTAATTTTCTAACCATCTTAATTCCTCCTAGATTATATAAAAAAATGGTGGC
The DNA here is from genome assembly GCA_963539215.1 of uncultured Streptobacillus sp. Lineage (GTDB taxonomy): Bacteria > Fusobacteriota > Fusobacteriia > Fusobacteriales > Leptotrichiaceae > CAURNT01. The sequence goes on from CAUTJT010000010.1 coordinate 5,473, forward strand.
GAGAGAAGGATTCGAACCTTCGAAGGCTGAGCCGGCAGATTTACAGTCTGCTCCCTTTGGCCACTCGGGTATCTCGCCACATGGTGCCGCTTATCGGATTCGAACCAATTACCTGCTGATTACAAGTCAGCTGCTCTACCTAGTGAGCTAAAGCGGCAAAAAAAATCTTATTCAATTGTTAATAAAAATGGCGGAAGTGACGAGACTCGAACTCGCGACATCTTGCGTGACAGGCAAGCACTCTAACCAACTGAGCTACACCTCCATAAATGGTGGTCACAACTGGGCTCGAACCAGTGACCCCCTGCTTGTAAGGCAGGTGCTCTCCCAACTGAGCTATGCGACCATAATGTTTTGGTAGGCCCTAGGAGAATCGAACTCCTGTTTTTAGGATGAAAACCTAATGTCCTGACCACTAGACGAAGGGCCCAAAACCTATCAGCCTCTTAGTTTCCTCTTGTGCTGACAAGGATTATAATACCATAACTAAAAAAAAAAGTCAATAGAAAATATTAAATTTTTTTAAAAATAAATAACTTCTTCTATCAAAGTGTTATATTACTATAGAAATTAAACCACATATTACTATTATATATATCATATTAACTTTAAATTTATTAAGAATAAAAGTTAAAATCATACATACTAGTGCTCTATGATCTAAAGCATAAGAATTAGATATATCTATAAATAATGAACTTTTAGCTATATTTATAGTAGCTATTATTATAAGAGCTGTTGTTGCTGGATTTATACCATCTATAATTTTTTTCATAAATTTATTGTCTAAACCTATATATCTTAAAAAAATGGTTAATATCAAAATTTGTGGACTAACAACTCCAAGCGTAGATATAACAGCCCCAAATAAATTACCTTTTATCATACCAATAAAAGTAGATGCATTTATAGCTATAGGACCTGGTGTTATTTGAGATATAGCAACAATATCTATCAAGGTCTTAGTATCTATCCAAGAATATATATTAACCAAATAAGATTCTATTAAAGGTAATATTACATAACCTCCACCAAATGCACTTATCCCTATTAAAAAAAATATATAATAAAGTGTTAAAAGTATTAAAATATCCATTATTTATCACCTCTATTATACCAATAACCTAAAATTCCAGAAACTATTAATATATACATAACCGGAATATTAAATATAACTTTCACCAAAAACGACACAATAGTTATAGAAATATAAAAATATTTTTTAGGACTATTCCATTCTTTTTTTATAAGTTCAACAACCGTAATAACAAGGAGAGCTATTATAGAACCACTTATACCACTTAAAGCATTTTTAATTTTAATATTTTCTATCAACTTTGAATAACTAAAAGCAATAGCTGATATAATTATTAAACAAGGTAAAACCGATGCTAAAACAGCAATTATAGAGCCTTTTTTACCTCTTGTATAATACCCAACAAGAAAAGATGTAGATATAGTCATAGCCCCTGGTACACTTTGAGCAAGTGAAATAATCTTAATCATCTTATCTTCTTCTAAATACCTACCTCTATAAACAAACTCATCTTTAATTACAGGTATTATAGTATAGCCTCCTCCAAAAGTAACTAAATTTATTATAAATAATCGTCTAAATAAATCTATTAAACTTATTTCTTTTCTATCCATATTAATCCAACTTTCTAAAAATATATATCAGTATACCACTTAAAATAACTTTTAACAAGAAATGGAAACTTTACCATAAAATTTGTTTTTTAAAACTCTTTATGTTATCATATTCCTAACACATCAATATTTTGGAGGTAAAAATGACTTTAAGTGAATTATTAAAAATAGTGTTAACAGAAAATTTCTTATCAGCTATTTTTTCAACAATTTTCATTATTGTAATAGGTTATTATTTAAGAAAGAAAAATTTAGTAAATGAAACAGCTTCAAAAGCTTTAAGTTCAATATTATTAAGTGCAGCACTACCTGCTCTTGCATTTAATGCTTTTATGACAGATATTAAACCTGAAACATTTACATCAGGAATAAATGTTTTAATATTTGGATTCATTGCCTATTTTCTTTTAATAGTTTTAGCTAAAATATTCTATTTAAATAAAAAAGAAGATTTAAAAGATACTTTAGTTATATTAACAGCATTTGGTTCAACTACTTTCTTTGGTATACCAATAATAAATGGATTATTTGGTAACGATGGAACTCTTTATGCAAATATTTTTAACATAGCTTATAGAGTATTCCTTTATTCTTACGCTTTAATTGTTATGAGTGGATCAAAATTTGATAAAAAGAATTTAAAACAAATATTCGCAAATCCAATAATAATAGCAACATTTATAGGTTTAATCTTATGGGTATTCCAAGCAAATATGCCACAAGTTGAAGTATTAGTAAAAGCTACTAAACCAGGTACAGAAGATGCAATAAAGAGTTTCTCAATATTTAGAATAGACAAAACATTACCTTGGGTATTTAAAGGTCTTAAATACTTAGGTGATCTATCTTCTCCTCTTGCTTGGCTTGCAATAGGTATAACTTTAGCTTCTATATCTCTAAAAGAAGCATTATCAGAAAAGTTAACTTTAGTTTATGCTTTCTTTAAATTATTATTAATACCTGCAATATTCTTGGTATTGTTAATCTTACTAAACAAATTTGGAATAACTTTCCAATATGAAGCTATTGCAAGTATAATTATAATGCTTGCCACTCCACCTGCAACAGTTGCAGTTGCTTATGCAATTAAATTTGAAAAAGAATCAATACTAGCTTCAAATATTTCATTAGTAAATACTGTTCTTGCAGTATTTGGTATAATTTTATGGATAATCATATTAAACATTACTCATGGAATGGGTATAATATAGAAAGAAGGTTATATGAAAGTTTTATGTTACGGTGTTAGAGATGTGGAAGAAAAATTCTTCCATGAATTAAATAAAAAATTTAATTTTGAAATAACTTGTGTTCCTGAATATCTTAATAATTTAGAAACTGCAAAATTAGCAAAAGGGCATGAAGCAGTAATATTAAGAGGTAATTGTTGGGCAACTAATGAAGTTCTTGATATCTACAAAGAATTAGGTGTCAAATATGTTTTAACTCGTACAGTAGGAGTTAATCATATAGACACAAAATATGCCAAAGAATTAGGAATGAAATTAGCATATGTTCCTTTTTATTCACCTAACGCAATAGCAGAACTTGCAGTAACACTTGTAATGATGTTATTAAGAAACACAGCTTTAATGACTTCATTATCAGCACAAAGAGATTTTAGAGTAAAATCAACAATGTTTTCTAGAGAAATTAGAAATTGTACAGTTGGTGTTATAGGTCTAGGTAAAATAGGTTTTACTGCTGCTAAATTATTTAAAGGACTTGGAGCTAATGTACTAGGATATGATATATTTAAAAAAGAAGGTATAGAAAATACATTAACTCAAGTAGATTTGGATACTTTAATCAAGGAAAGTGATATAATATCACTACATGTTCCATTCATTAAAGAACAAGGAAAACTTGTAACTAAAGAATTCTTAGATAAAATGAAAGATAATTCTATACTTATAAATACAGGGCGTGGGGAGACTATGGATACTAAAGCTATAATAGATGCTATTAAATCCGGAAAACTTTCAGGAGTAGGTATAGATACTTTAGAAAATGAATCTGAATTATTCTTCAAAGATTTCACAAATAAAGAAATCCCTAACAAAGATTTTGAAGAACTTGTAAATCTTTATCCAAAAGTTTTACTTACTCCTCATTTAGGTTCATTTACTGATGAAGCAGTAACAAATATGATAGAAACAACTTATGAAAATCTAGCAGAATTAATAAGCTGTGGTAATTGTAAAAATGAATTATAATTAAACTATATAAAAAAAGAGTTTTAAAGTTAAAATTTTCAATTTCCTTTATTACTCTTTTTTATTTAAAAAAGGATTGACCTTTTAAAGTCAATCCAAATATAAATATTTAGCCTATTAGTCTTCTTAACATATTTTTCAATAAAAGTACTACAATGAATACAATACCTATAATAACAGCTATAGATCCAGCTATAGATACATCTATAAATACCGCTACATGATAACCCACTATAGAAGATATAGCACCTATTATAGCACTAATAATTAGCATATGTGATAATCTTTTAGATATCATGTATGCCGTTGCAGCTGGCCCTATCATTAATGATATTAAAAGTATAGACCCTACTGCTTCAAACGAAATTACAGAAGTTACTGATACTAAAGTCATCAAAATGTAATGTACAAGTATAGGCAACATTCCAAGCGAACTAGCTAAAGCCTTATCAAATATAGAAATTTTTAATTCCTTATAAAACAAACTAACAAATATTAAATTTATTACCAATATTATAGAACCTGTAATTATTCCTACAGCTATATTATACCCAAATATATTAGTAATATGGAATGGTGCAAAAGCTATTTCTCCAAGAAGAACAGCATCTACATCTAAATGTATATTAGCTGTATATTTAGACACTAAAATTATAGCTAAACTAAATAAGAAAGATAGTACTACAGCTATAGCTGCATCTTCTTTCATCATCCTAGTATTAACTAAAACTTCTACTAAATATACCGTTAAAAGTCCAACAAGTGTTGCACCTATTATTAATATAGGTGATGTAATATCATGAGTAGCAAAGAAACCTAACACTATACCTAAAAGTACTGTATGTGTTATAGCATCTGTTAACATACTCATATTCTTAAGAACAAGGAAAACTCCTAACAATGAACATGAAATTGATATTAATACAGCTATTGTCTGTATAATTAACCCAGCACTCATCATTTCTCACCTTCCATCTTATTAATTATCTCTTTGTTTCTTCGTCTTATATTTATATATCTCTTAATAATTCCACGAGGTGAGAATAGTAAACTTACTAAGACAAATAAACTTAAAGATAATATTATTAATGGACCTGTTGGAAGTTCAACATTTATAGTAGAAATACTTGTTCCAATAAAACCAGAAATTATTCCGAATATAGAACCAAGTAAAACAACTACACTAAGTTTGTCACTCCACTGCCTTGCAGCAACTGATGGTGCCACTAACATAGATGTCATTAAAACTACTCCAGCAACTTGTATACCTGTTATAACATTTATAACTATCATTATAGATACCAATAATCTTATTCTATCGCTATTTATACCTAAAGTTTTAGCATAATCTTTATCAAAAATACTTATCTTTATTTCTTTCCAAAATATTAGAACTAATATCAATAATATTAAACCTACGGAAGTAATAAAATATATATCTCTTAATATTAGAGTTGATGCTTGACCAAAGATAAACCTATTTAATCCCGCTTTTTTAGCTCCCGGAACCGTTTTAAGATAAGTTAATAAAACAAGTCCAAGACCAAAAAAAGTTGATAACATAAGTGCAATAGAACTATCAAATTTAACTTTTGAATTTAATTGTATAAAATATATCAATAATATACATATAACCCCAATAATTAAAGCCCCCAAAAGTAAAACTGTTAATTCTTTTTTCCCTGTAAGTATGAAGGCAAGACACACACCAGCAAGTGAAGCGTGTGCTATACCATCTCCTAGTAAACTTTCTCTTTTAAGTACTGCAAATGTTCCTATAATAGCACTTATACCACCTAAAAGTGAACAACCTAACGCAACCACTCTAAATGTATAGCTATTAATAAATAATTCAATTATTTCTCTCATAAATATCACATATCCATACTCTTTTTATATGTCTCATCTATATTTTCTTTAGTAAATACTTCATTTACTTTACCACTTGCAATTACTTTTCTATTAATTAAAACCACTTCATCAAAATATTCAGGAACTGTTTGAAGATCATGGTGAACAACTATTACAGTCTTCCCTTCTTCTTTAAGTCCTTTTAATATATTAACTATAGATCCTTCTGTCTTTTTATCTATACCTTGGAAAGGTTCATCTAATAAATATATTTCAGCATCTTGTACCAATGCACGAGCTATAAATACCCTTTGTTGTTGTCCACCAGATAATTGTGAAATTTGTCTATCTATGTATTCTATCATATCAACTTTTTCTATTGCTTCCATAACTCTCTTTTTTTCACTTTTTGGTACTCTTTTCAAAAAGCCAACTCTTCCATAACTACCCATTTCAACAACATCATATAGAGTTGTTGGAAAATCCCAATCTACACTACCTCTTTGAGGTACATAGGCTATTTTCTTTTTCTCTTGTGCATATGTTTTACCGTTAATTTTTATACTTCCAGTTATTGGTTTTACAAATTCTAATATTGCCTTAATTAATGTTGACTTACCCGCACCATTAGGTCCTACAAAAGCTGTCATCTTACCTTTTTCTATACCTAAATTAAAACCATCTAGAACCGGCTTATCCTCATCATAAGCAACTACTAATTTTTCAATTTCAATAACTTTCATATTACTCCTATCCTATTTTAAAGCATTAGCAATTTTGTCTGCATTTGCTTTTATTGTTTTTATATATGTATCTGTATCGTGTTCTTTATCACCCATAGAATCTGAATATAATTCATCTCCTATTTTAATTTCCCAACCTTTTGCTTTAACAGCTTCTTCAAGAGCGTGTATACTTGCAGGTGATACAGAAGATTCAGTGAATATTGCTTTAATCTTATTATCAGCTATAAATTGAGCTAATTCTTCTATTCTCTTAGTACTTACTTCAGAATCTGTTGAAACTCCTTGTATAGATTCAACTTTTAATCCAAATTGTTTAGAGAAATATCCAAATGCATCGTGAGCTGTAACTAAATATCTTGATCCTTCTGGTATTTCATTAATTCTATCTTGTATATATTTAGTTGTTTCATCTAACTCTTTCATATATTTCTCAAGATTTGCTTGATAATAATCTTTGTTAGCTTCATCCATACTTGATAATTTATCAGCAACAGCTTTAGCTTGTAATGCCCAAAATTGAGTATTAAACCATACATGTGGATCATAAAGTTCATCATCAACTTTAGTTAATTGAGATTTATCTAAAGCATCTCCTAAATTAAGAACTTCTCTACCTTGTAATTTATCAAAGATATCAACCATTTTACCTTCTAAATGAAGTCCACCATAAACAACTAAATCAGCACTATTTAATTTTTCAACATCTCCTGCTGTTGCAACGTATAAATGTGGATCTTCTCCTTCTTTCATAAGACCTGTAATTTCAACTTTATCTCCACCTATTTGATTTAATAAGTCAACATAGTAATTTAAAGTTGTTGTAACTTTAATTTTTTTCCCTTCTGCATTATCTACATTAGTATCTGCTTTTGAACCACAAGAAATTGCAGCTATAAACATAACAAATAAAACTAAAAGTTTCTTAAAATTTTTCATTCATAATCCTCTCCTTCTTTTATTCTATTTTTATATTACAATATTTTAATTACTTTGTCAATCAAAATATCATTGCTATAAATCTAGTGCACAAAGCATTTAAGGATATTTTAAAAATACTTTGATTAGCTTATGAAAATATTTTATCAAACTAAAATATTCGTTATGCATTTTATTAAGCTAAATAGAAGCTATTAAATACAACAAAACTTTATTAACATAAATTTAGTGTTTGCCTTTAATTTTTTTCAAGGTATAATATAGTATATAAATAACGAATTAGGAGATGGTGATTATGTCTTTAGAATTATGTAAAAAAGATTTGTTTTATGATGATTTAGAAGTTTCTAGTAAAGAAGAGTTATTTAGTTTTATAATCAATGAACTTGTAAAAAAAGAGAGAATTGAAAATCCTGAAAGAATTTTAGAGAAAATGAATAACAAGGAGAATAAAGTTAAAACGTTCTTAGGTTCACATTTTGCTATTCCTCATGTTAAAAGTAGAAAAGTTATAGAAAATACACTTATGTTTATACGTCTTAAAAATTCTATTAAATGGAATGATGAAAATGATAAGGTTAAATATATTTTCGTTCTTTTAATAAAACCTAATTATGAAGATTTACATATAGATATACTTATGTCTCTATCTCGTAATATAATAGATAAAAATACTGCAGATTTAATTAAACATAGTGAAAATATTGATGAAATATTAAAAATCATAAACAAAATTCAATAATAGACATTCATAATCTTTTTTGTTATAATAACTTAAAAATACAAGAAAGGAAAATAAATATGAATAATTCAATAGGTGGTTTAAAAGAAAATATCATAGCTTCAATAGTATTGATATGTAGTTTAATTACAGGAGTAGGAATAATAATTGCATTAGGTACTTTGATTTTTGAACCTAACAATATCTTCGTAAGAGATTATGCAAAACAATCTTTATTATTTAGTATAGCATTTTCATTACTTACTATTCTTTCAGTAATAACTTATTTATTTACTTTATTAAATGCAGTTTTAAGTATTATTGTTGTAATTACAGCATATCATGCATACAAAAAAGAAGTATTTAAATTTAAATTCATAGAAAATATAATGAATAAAATTAATTTATAAAATAAGGAGAATTACTTCTCCTTATTTTAATTAAATACTCTATTTACTTCTTTTAATGCACTAATTAAAGCATCAACATCTTCTTTTGTATTATATATACTAAAACTAGCTCTACAACATGAATTTATACCCATATGCTTCATAAGTGGTGCAGTACAATGTTGTCCAGATCTTACAGCTACATTCATATTATCAAGTATAAATGCACTATCATGAGAATGAACACCTTTTACATTAAAAGGTATAATTCCAACTCTATCAGATTCTGGATAATATATTTCAACAAAATCAAGTAAGGATAAAGAAAGTTGTACATAACGCATCAATTCCTTTTCATGTTCATATATTCTATCATACCCAATACTGTTTATATATTCAATAGCTATACCTAATGTTTTTATACTTTCAACATTTAAAGTTCCTCCTTCAAACTTATAAGGAACATCTTTGAAGGTAGAACTATCTTCTTCTACATATTCAACCATATCTCCACCGAATATAAAAGGATCCATTTCATCAAGTAATTCTTTTTTACCAAAAAGTATACCTACTCCAAACGCAGAAAACATCTTATGTCCTGAAAATACTCCAAAATCAACATCCCACTTATCAAATTCATGCTTAAAATGAATTATAGACTGAGCACAGTCAAGTATAACCTTAGCTCCAAATCTATGAGACAATTCTATAATATTATTAAAATCCTGAATAATTCCAGTTGTATTAACAACAGCTGATATAGAAACTATTTTCACTCTTTTACTTAACATATATCCAAATTGTTTCATATCTAAACTACCATCTTTATTTAAATATATATATCTAAGTCTAGCTCCTGTTTTTCTTGCAACCTCCTGCCAAGGAACAATATTTGAATGATGATTTGAAATTGCAATTATTATTTCATCATCTTTATTCAAAGTATTTAAAGCATAAGAAAAAGCTATAACATTTAAAGATTCTGTAGTATTTTTAGTAAATATTATTTGACTTTTATCAGAAACACCTACAAATTGTGCAACCTCATGCCTTACTTTTTCAATAATATTAGTATTCTCGATGGATAATTTATGAGAACCACGTCCTGCATTACCATTACTAAAACTATAATACTTATCTATTTCTTCAAGTATCATATATGGTTTTTGAGTAGTAGCTGCACTATCTAAATAATGTATATCTACGTTGTTTATTAAAGGAAAATCCTTTTTAAACTCATCCATACTAAATCCTTCTTTCAAGTATTTCTTTTATTTCTCCTATTATATCTTCATCTTCTATAGCATCAAATACAGGCCCAAACGAAGATTCTACTACAAGTTTTTTAGCAGCCTTTTCACTAAATCCTCTACTCATTAAATAAAATAATTTATCTTGATCTATTTTACCTATACTTGCTGAATGCGCTCCTATTACATCATCTTCATCACAAAATAATGTAGGTATAGAATGTGCATTTACAGTTTTATCTAAAAGTATAGAAAATTCAGACTCAGAACCTTCTGATTTAGTAGAAAATCTTTCAAAAACCAAATTTCCTCTAAAAACTTTAACAGCTTTATCCTTAGTTACTCCCCTTGCATCAATATCTGCTATAGATCTCTTTCCTAAAAAGTTTAATGTATATTCATAATCTGTTTTTCTTTCTTTATCAGATAAATATATAGGCATTAAAAGTGATTTAGAATCATCTTCTAATAAATTTGAAGAAACTGAAGTAACATTTACTTCTCCACCTAATTCTATACCATAATATTTAACATCAGCATCTCTTTTAATATCTATATCCATACTTAAAAAGTTTTCAGAATTTAAATTTAAATTTTGCATAATAAATATATCAAGCTTTGACTCTTCTTCTGCAACTACTTTAATATATCCATTATGATATGTGTATTCTTCATCAATTCCATTATATTTAATAAATATTCTTGCATCAGAACCCTTTTTCATATGTATATTAAATACATCTACTAGAGTTGAATTTGTTTTATCAACATCAAATTCTATAAAAATATTTTCTCTCTTACCTTTATTTATTTGTATATTCTTCCTAACATTAGAATATTTTTCTGATTCATTTTTAAAATAATTACTAAGTCTCATACCTACTTCTACATCAGAATTTAGCAATATATTTTCAGAATCTAACCCTTTAATTTTAACATTATTAAATTCATGTATTTTAGAAACACCTTTAACTTCATAATTTATTCTTTTCCAACTAGGTTTTTCAAAAGAAAGATCTTGTTTTTTAGGTGTAGCTTTTTTTGCCTCTGAGGCAACTGCAGATTTTAATAAATCTATCGTCTCCTGAACCTTAGGAGAAAATTTCTTTTCTTTTTTCATACTTCCACCTATCCTATAGTCCCTTCTAATTCTAATTCTATTAATTTATTTAATTCAACAGCATATTCTAAAGGAAGTTCCTTAGATATTGGTTCAACAAACCCTCTAATTATCATAAGTTTAGCTTCATCTTCACTAATACCTCTACTCATTAAATAAAATATAGCTTCATCACTTATTCTTCCTATTGATGCTTCATGTCCTATATCTATATCATCAGTATTTACTTCTATTATAGGCATAGTATGAGAAGCTGAACCATTATTATCTAACATTAACGATTCACATTCAGCAGTAGCTTTACAATGATGTGCTCCCGGTACTACCTTAAGTAAACTTCTATAAAAACATCCTCCACCATTTTTAGAAATTGATTTAGATGAAACATTAGAAGTTGTATATGGTGCAGCATGTATTATCTTACATCCTGTATCTAAAAATTGTCCAGCTGCAGCAAAAGTAACTCCCGTAAATTCACAAGTTGCTCTAGGACCATTTAATATACTCATAGGAAATAGATTTGTAACACGTGATCCAAATGATCCTGATATCCATTCTATCGTTCCATTTTCTTCAACTATTGCTCTTTTAGTATTAAGATTATATAAATTTTTAGACCAATTTTCTATAGTTGAATAACGAAGTTTAGCATTCTTTGCAACAAATAACTCAACTGCTCCTGCATGTAAAGCATTTTTAAAATATTTAGGTGCCGAACACCCTTCTATAAAGTGAAGATACGCGTCTTCTTCAACTATAATCAAAGTATGCTCAAATTGACCAGATTCTGATGCATTAAGTCTAAAATATGATTGAAGAGGTTTTTCAACCTTGACTCCTTTAGGAACATAAACAAATGATCCTCCTGACCAAACTGCTCCATGAAGTGCTGCAAATTTATGATCATTAGGTGTTATTAGACTCATAAAATATTTTTTAATAATATCTTCATGTTCCACTAATGCCGTTTCTATATCTGTATATATTACTCCTTGAGCTTTTAATTCTTCATTTAAACTATGATAAACAACATTTGAATCATATTGAGCTCCTACTCCTGAAAGACTATGCTTTTCAGCTTCAGGTATACCTAATCTATCAAAAGTTTTTTTAATATACTCAGGTACATCATCCCAAGAATTATTCATATTTTCTGATTCAGTTTCTAAATAATGTATTATCTCATCTATATCTAAATCTGATAAATCTGTACTCCAAGTAGGCATAGGTTTTGATTCAAATATTTTTAAAGATTCAAGCCTTTTTTCTAACATCCATTGTGGTTCATTTTTCTTTTCTGATATTTTTCTTACTACTTCTTCATTTAATCCTTTACCAGTAGTAAAAGTATGTAACATTTCATCTTTAATATCATATATACCACGTTCAACATCAGCTATATATGTCTTTTTTGTTATTTCCATTACTATTCTCCTAATAAAGTTTCTCTTAATTTTTCATATCCATTTTCTTCTATAAACTCAGCTAATTCTTTACCGCCAGTTTTAACTATTTTACCATCTATTAATATATGGAAAAAATCAGGTTCTAAATATTCTAAAACTTTATCATAATGAGTTATTATAAGCATAGATCTATCTGTACTCTTAAGAGTTTTAATACCTTCAAAAACTATTTTTGTTGCATCTCTATCTAATCCTGAATCTGTTTCATCAAGTATAGCAAGTTTAGGTTCAAGTATAGACATTTGCAATATCTCATTTTTTTTCTTTTCTCCACCTGAAAATCCTACATTTAAATATCTACTTGCATAAGACTCATCCATTTTAAGTTCTGCCATTTTTTCTTTTAATAACTTATTAAACTTAAATATATATTGTTTTTCTCCAGTAACAGCTTCTCTTGCAGATCTTAAAAAATCTTCAACTGTAAGACCTGGTATTTCTTCTGGATATTGAAAAGAAAGAAACAACCCTTTTCTAGCTCTTTCATCAACTGCATCTTCTTGAATTTCTTCTCCTTCAAGTATTATCTTTCCTTTTGTTATTTCATATTTTGGATGACCTATAAGTATAGATGCAAGTGTTGATTTACCTGCTCCATTAGGCCCCATTATTACATGGATTTCTCCTTTGTTAATTTTTAAATTTAATCCTTTAATTATTTCTTTTTCTTCTACACCAGCATATAGATCTTCTACTCTTAATAATTCTGACATATTCTCCCTCCTAATTGTTCTATTAACATACAAAAATTATATCTCATTTTTTAACTAAAATCAAAATAAATATATATTTCACATTAAACATTGATTAAAAAAATATTGTAGTATATACTATAAATAAAAAGAGGTGATAATATGAATAATAAAAGCAAAGGTATAAGTATGGCTTTAATTGCTGCAATACTTTGGGGAGTATCTGGAAATTTTGCAGAATATATATTCACTCATTATAACATAACAGATTTATCTTATACTACATTTAGAATGCTATTTTCAGGACTTATTCTAGTACCTTATTCTATATATATTAACGGGTATAATGATGTTAAAAAACTTATGTCGAATAAAAAAGAAATATTAAAATTAATCATATATTCTGTAATAGGTGTAATGCTTTTACAAACTACATTTGCAAAGACTATAGAGTATTCAAATGCACCATTTACAACATTACTTCAATTTTTATCTCCTATAATTATATTAATACTAATAAGTATAAAAGATAAAAAATTACCTTTAAAATCTGAAGTTTTTTTAAGTTTCGTTGCACTATTTGGAATGTTTTTGATGGTTACTAATGGAAATTTATCAAATATTTCAGTAAGTCCACAAGCATTAATTATGGGTATAATTTCTGCTATGACTTTTGTATTTTATATAATCTATATAAAAAATTTTTTTAAATATGATATGTGTTTGATAGTAGGACTTGGAATGTTACTTGGATCTGTATCACTTGCACCATTTACAAATCATCTTAATTTTATATAAAGTATGAATAGAAATGATATTATTTCAGCATTTGCTTTTAATGTTATACTTGGAAATGTAATACCATTTTACTTTTTCCTAGAAAGCACAAGATATATACGTCCAAATATTACAGCAATTATTGGATCATTCGAACCTATAACAGCTCTTCTTATATCTGTATTTATTATGAAAACAACTACTATATCTTTTATACAAATTATAGGGGTTATATTAATAATAGGTTCTGTTACTTTATTAAGTGTTAAAGAGAAAAAATAAAAACATATATCTCTAAATTTTATAATAACCAAAATTATTATTTATTTTATTGATATATGTTTTTTTATACTATTTTTTTCTAACTAAATAATTATTAACTCCAAGAGCTGCACTAGCTCCACTTCCAGAAGCTATTACTATTTGCTTAAATTCTGTATTTGTACAATCTCCTGCAGCAAATAGTCCTTCAATAGAACTCTGACCTTGTCCATCAACAACAATTTCACCCATTCTAGTCTTTTCAACTTTATTATCTAAAAATTCTGTATTTGGAACTAACCCTACTTGAATAAAACAACCATCTATATCTCTTGAAATAGATTTACCAGATATTCTATCTGTATAAGTTAAACCTTGTACCTTATCATCTCCATCTATAGATGTTGTTTCTGCATTAGTTATTATTTCTATATTACTTAATGATCTTGCTCTATCCTGTAAAACATCATCAGCTTTTAATGTATCGGTAAATTCTAATACTACTACTTCTTTTGCTATAGGGGCTAAATCAATAGCTGCTTCTATACCAGAATTTCCTCCACCTATAACAGCAACTTTTTTATCTTTAAATAAAGGTCCATCACAATGTACACAATATGCTATTCCTTTATTTTTAAATTCAGTTTCACCTGGAATACCTAAAAGTCTCCATCTTGCACCTGTTGCAACTATAACAGTTTTAGATAATATCTCTATTCCATTATTTAACTTAGATTTAAATTCATCACCTTTTTCTATACTTTCAACCTTATATCCTTCAAATATTGGAATATTGTATTCTATTACATGTTCTTTTACTTGAGCCATATATTTAGGACCTTCAGTATATTTAGTACCCGTGATATTTTCTATACCTAAAGTTTCTTTGACTTGTCCTCCAAATTCATCACAAACTATAGCTGTATTCCAATCTTTTCTTGCAAGATAAATAGCTGCAGTTGCCGCTGCTGGTCCTCCACCTATTATTAAAGTATCTAATTTTGTTATTTCCTTTATTTTATTATCAGATTTAGGTCCAGCTATCATATCAAGAATTTTATCAAGATTTGTTTTACCAGCAATAAATTCCTCACCATTTAAAAGAACAGTTGGAACTGCCATAATACCTTTAGTATCTACTAATTCTTTGAACATTCCACCTTCTATCATAGTATGACTAATTTTAGAATTTAAAACTGATAATATATTTAAAGCCTGTACAACATCAGGACAATTATGACAAGATAAACTAACTATAGTTTCAAATTTTAATTCTTTATCTATAGCTTTAATTCTTGCAAACTGTTCTTCTGATATTTTAGGTTTACGCCCACCTACTTGAAGTAAAGCTAATACAAGAGATTCAAATTCATGGCCTAAAGGAATTCCTGCAAATTCTATACCTGTTTTTTCATCTAATCTATTTACAGAAAATGAAGGTGTGTAATTTAATTTTTCTTCAGTTACAGAAATTTTATCAGATAATGATACAATTTCTAAAATAAAATCTCTTAATTTTTTTGAATTCTCACTTTCATCTAAACTCATACCTATAGAAATCTTATTTTCTAAAAGTTGTAAATACTGTGAAAGTTGTCCTTTTAAACTAGAATCTATTATGCTCATTATATTTTACCTACTAAATCTAATCCTGGTGTTAAAGTTTCACCTGTTTCTTTCCATTTTGCTGGACATACTTGTCCTGGGTTTTTTCTAATAAATTGTCCTGCTTTAATTTTATCAACTAATACTGAAGAATCTCTTCCTATTCCATCAGCATTTATTTCAACTACTTGAACTACACCATCTGGATCTATTATAAATGTTGCTCTTTGAGCTAATCCTGATTCATCTAAAACTTCAAATTGTTTAGAGATTAAATGACTAGGATCTCCTATCATTTTAAATGTAAGTTTAGATATCTTATCTGAATGATCATGCCATGCTTTATGTACAAAATGAGTATCAGTTGAAACAGAATAAACTTCTGTATCCAAAGATTTTAAAGTATCATATTGTTCTTGTAAATCTTCTAATTCTGTAGGGCATACAAATGTAAAATCTGCTGGATAAAACATTATAACGCTCCACTTACCTCTTAAATCTTTATCCGTTACAGTTATAAATTCTTCTGTTGTTGGATTATATGCTTGTGCACTAAATTCTTGTATTTCTTTTCCTACTAAAGACATTATTTTCCTCCTAAGTTATATTTTTTTTCATAATTATTATAACAAATTGATAAACACTATTCAACAAAAATAAAAAAATCATTAACATACTATTAACAATATTTTTTTATCCATTTCATACCTCTTTATTTAAATTATAGATAATATTATCTCTGTTTTGTTGTAATATCAATAGTTACAATAATATTTTAAAATAAATAGACACATCAGCATCTATTTATTTATATATATTTAATTTAATCCTGCTTTAACAAATAATTTTTTTATTTCTTCATTTTGTATTTCAGTTTCACCATAATTAGTTACAGCTGCTTTTCCTGCCTCTAATAATTCTGACATCTTCTCCCTCCTAATTATTCTATTGATATATGAAAATTATATATCATTTTTTAACTAAAATCAAAATAAATATATATTTCACATCAAACATTGATTAAAAAAATTTTGTAGTATATACTATAAACAAAAAAGAGGTGATAATATGAATAATAAAAGTAAAGGAATAAGTATGGCTTTAATTGCTGCAATACTTTGGGGAATATCTGGAAATTTTGCAGAATATATATTTACTCATTCTGATATAACAGATTTATCTTATACTACATTTAGAATGCTATTTTCAGGTATAATACTACTAATTTATGGTATATTTTTAAATAGCTTTAGTGAATTTAAAAAATTAATTTTTGATAAAAAAATTATGCTAAAACTAGTAATTTACTCATTTTTAGGTATTATGGGATTACAATATACTTTTTCAAAAACTATACTTCTATCTAATGCACCACTTGCTACTCTTTTACAATTTCTATCACCATTAATAATACTTGTGTATATAAGCATAGAAAATAGAATAAAACCTAAATTATCAGAAGTTATTTTAACTCTAATTTCACTATTCGGAATGTTTTTAATGATAACAAATGGAAATTTAAATGATTTAGTCGTTAATCCTTATGGTATATTATTTGGTATTATTTCAGCGTGCTTTTATGCATATTATGTAATATATATTAAAGAATTTAAAAAATATCATATTAGTTTAGTTCTTGGAATAGGTATGATATTAGGCTCTATATATATACTACCATTTAATGATTTCAATATGGCAGAATATATGAAACCTGATATATTATTTACATTTACTTCAAATGTAATACTTGGTAATGTTATTCCTTTTTATCTTTTCCTTGAAAGCACAAAATATATTTCTCCCAAAATAACATCACTGCTAGGAGCATTTGAACCTATATCTGCTCTAATAATAGGTACACTATTTATGAATACTAAAATCTATATAGTTCAAATAATTGGTGGATTAATAATAATTGTATCTGTAAGTTTATTATCATTAAAAAAAGAATAATATAATAAAAATAATTAACTTAAAATAAAAAGGATTGACAAATTTAAAATCGTCAATCCTTAATTAATTCATAGCTTTTATCTATTAATTTTTTCACTTTTTCTAAATCATTATTATTAGTCAAAATAATAGAAATCCAATATTTTTTATTCATATGATAGGCTTTAAAAATATATTCATTATCAATTATATTATCTACATCATCATTTTTTAAATTGATAACATCACATTTTCCAACTTTATCTAATCCCAATTTAACATACTCAATATTTACTATAATTCCAAACCATTTATTTTTATAATTTTTTATTGTAATATAATCAGAATGTTTTTTAAAAGGTCTTTCAAGTTTTGCACTATATTTATTACTTACATAATTAATAACATCATTTTTTAGTGTATTTTCAACAAAACAATTTAAATATATAGCATCAATTATATTTACCACATTTTTATTTACATCTGATAATATTTCACCTTCAAAATTAGATATATAAAACGGAAGATACTTTTCATCAAATTCATCATATATATCTATTAAAAATGAATTATCTTCTATTCTAACAACAACTTCAAATTCATTATCCATTATATATTCTCTATATTCTAATTTATCATTAAATCCATATTTTATTAACTTATTATAATCAATTTTATAGTTTTCTTTAATTTTATATTTATTCATCTAATCTTATTTTACACATCCTAATTTATTATTACCTAACCCTAATCTTGCATATCCAGTTTCAACCTTTTTATTTTCAATAGATACTACTGCTCCAGCTTCTAATCCAACTCCAACCTTACCATAAACCTTATCTGTAATTCCAAATGTAGAATATTGTTGTCCTTCAAGACCTGTTGTAATTAAATCACCCTTATTATACCTAATAATTTCCTAAATTAAAATATTTATTTTTATAAAAAATTATTTGGCTTTCAATTTTTTATTATATAAAAAGAGAATTTAAACTTTCATTCAAATTCTCTTTAATACATTATTTAAAAATTCCTGCATTATTTGACACATTATCTTTAACATTATTTACATTATCCATTTTATTATATAAACTAGGTGCTTGTATATCTAAACTTTCATAGTTTTTATATACATTTTCAATTTTACCATTTACCAAATTATTAATTAAAGTTATATACTTACCATTAAATACTTTAACAAATGATTCATATCCTTTATTTTCTAAATCTACAACATTATTTTCTGCATATATTTTTGAATTATATCCTACACCTAGAGAATATTTATAATCAGGATTTCTATTATCATTTTTATAATAATTATTATATACATGTATTAAACCATATCTAACTCTAGGTCCCCTTTGAACTATGTTATAGAAATAGTTATGATGTAACGTAACCTTTAATTTACCATCATCACTTTTTTTATTATCACTAGATCCTATCAACATAGTTTTATTATGATTTCTAAATATATTATATGATACTGTTATATTATCTGCACCATCTGTTATATCAACTAATCCATCATGTTGCTCATATTTTCTTCCAAAATATTTAATTTCTTCTGTTTTAGAATCTTCAAATATACAATGATCTATCCAAATATTATTTCCACCTTTTATAGTTATACTATCATATTGAGAATTCCAGTTACCAGTTTTATCATCAAAAGGATCCCATTGTGGAAATAAATCTAATGGAGTTATGAAATGTATATTTCTTATTATTATATTATTCGTAGAAATCCTAAAATTAACTCCAATTAATTTAACATTTTCAAGGCCTACTATAGTCGTATTACTTGGTATATCTATAACTACATCCTTTTCTTGATTTTTAGAAGATTTTTTTCTTAATTCTTCTAAGTTTCCAGATATTTTATTTTTCCCCCAAGAATCAGGATTATATTCTTTCAAATAATCTTTCAAACTATATCCAGAAACTTCATAATTACTTACATTTAATTTATTTCCATTACTATCAACAGTAAAATCTATATCATTTTCTATAACTATTATTTTTTCAACATTATTACCTATACTCCCCAAAGCATCTAATAACTCTTTCTTAGTTTTAACTCTATAAATATTTTTACTATCTGCATTAGCTCCACCACTAACTCCTCCATTTAAAGAAGCATATCCATCATTTTGTGGTAAGGTTTCTCTAATCAAATTATTATAGTTTACAGAAAAGCTAACAAAAGATAACATTAAAATTAGTAAAAATAAAATTTTTTTCATTATATTTCCCCTTTTTTTAACAACTATATTTTTATATAATCTATATTTATTATACTATTTTAAATATGACAATTCAACAAAAGTATAAAAGCAAGAAATTTGTTGGTACACATTATTTTTATATTAAAAACTATAACCTAAACCTAATCTTGCATATCCAGGATATCCACCACCAATTTCTGCTGTAAACCCTTTATATTCTGTTCCTACATATGCTCTTCCTGTTATATCATATTTAATACTAAAAGTTTTTGCTTTATAATGAAAACTAATTGGTAAACCTGCATTTACCCCTCCGTAAACATTTAAATCATTATTTACCTTATACCCAACTTCAATAGAACCCACAGGCCCTACATATCCAGTATCAACCTTTTTATTTTCAATAGATACTACTGCTCCAGCTTCTAATCCAACTCCAACCTTACCATAAACCTTATCTGTAATTCCAAATGTAGAATATTGTTGTCCTTCAAGACCTGTTGTAATTAAATTACCCTTATTATATGTAACATGCCCTAATACTTTATATGGTTTAACTCCACCAAAAGCAATCATTCCTAACAATGATATTAACAATAATAATTTTTTCATTTTAAATTCTCCTTTAATCGATATATTCATATACTATCACTTTTTTTTAACATTGTAAATGTAAAACATAAAATTAAAATTTAATCTCAAAAAAGACTAAATATACATTTATATATACAATATATTTATAAAGCAATATTTAAAACTTCAATAATTTCTTTAGAATCAAGCCCTAAATAATGTCCTATCTTTGTAGTATCTTTTTTAGTTGCTCTAAGTGTCATCTTTTCAAATTTAGAATCATCTATATTAAAATCTAACATTTATATTCTCCTTCTTTAAGAAGTCCTCCCATTTTTTACTAAGTTTCTTATCTGTAACTATTAAATCAACAGGCTCCATTTTTGAAAATACTATTGAATCATTGTCATCAAACTTAGTATGATCAAGTAGTAAAACTTTTTTCTTAGAATGTTTTAACATTAAATCCCTTATTTTTAATTCTTCTAATTTATTATCACCAAATCCAAACTCCATATTTATAGAAGTATAACTTACAAAAGAGATATCTGCATGATAAGCAGATAAAGTTTCAGTTGCTAAATAACCTACAAAAGATTTATTCTTTTTTCTAAAATTTCCTCCTATAAGTATAAACTTAACTGTTTCTGACATCTCACAAAGATTTGCTATTTGCAATGAATTAGTAATTATAGTAACTATAATTTTAGAATCAATAATTTTTTTTGCAAGCTCTATACATGTAGTGCTAGAATCTAACATTATTGTATCTCTTTCTTTTATTATATCTATAGCTTTATTAGCTATATATATTTTTTCATTTTTCAGTAATGTTTCACGTATGTTCAATGAGAATCCATGATGATACTTATACTCTATATATGCCCCTCCATGTGTTCTAACAAGCTTTGATTCTTTTTCAAGTTCAATTAAATCTTTTCTTATAGTTTCTTCACTACAATCTAACTCTTTTGCAATAGTTGATATTGATAAACTTCCATTTATATCTAAATATTCAAGAATTTTATTTTGTCTTACTACCTTGATCATTTATATACCTCTCTTTATTTTATAATAACGGGAGTACCTGAAGTTTTGGCATAATAATAAATTTTTGCTGCATCTTCTACATATTCAGCTGCCATAAAGGCATCTTCAAGTGTTTCTCCACAACTTATTGTACCATGATTTGCAAGTAAACACGAATTTCTATCTTCTAAATATGGTAAAATAACTTCACCTAATTCTTTGCTTCCTGCAGGTCTATAAGGTGCCACATGTAAATCTCCACCTAAATATGGTCTCATTTCTATCAAAATTAACGGTATATCTTCATGTGTAACAGCAAATGATGTAGCAAATGTTGAATGAGTATGAACAATTGCATTATATTTTTTAAATCTTTCATAAACACAAACATGCATTTGCCATTCAGAAGATGGTCTTTGTCCTTTTATATATGGTTCTCCTTTTGAATTTATTTCTACTATATCATGTTCCTGTATTTGATCGTATGCCATACTACTTGGTGTTATAAAAAAGCTATCTTCTTTATCTGGATTACGCATACTAATATTTCCACTCGTACCTGCCACAAGCCCAGTATTATACATTTTTCTTCCTGCTTCAACTATCATTTCTTTAACATTCATTTTTTATCTCCTTATTAATAAAATCTTTTAACTTCATTTTTGAAGTAACTGTTTAAGTCATAAGCTGAATATATTCCTTTATCAGTTACTACACCACCTATCAAATGTGGAGGAGTTATATCAAATGATGGATAGATAGCCTTAGTATTTTTATGTGTATGATTTCCTAGTACTAAACTTGGATCTCTTAACTCTATTTTTATATCCTCTTCGTTGAATTTATCAACATCAGGTATACCTGTAACAAAATATGGTACTCCAAATTCTTTAGCAAGTATAGCTATTTGAAATGTTCCAACTTTATTGGCTATATATCCTGCACGTGTAATTGTATCAGCTGCTGAAGTAAATACGTTAATACCTATATATTTCATAGTATAAGCAACCATATTATCTGAAATAACTGTAGTATCAAATCCCATTTCAGCAAAACAAGTTGCAGTTAATCTCGCACCTTGAAAATAAGGACGAGTTTCTGCACAATAAAATTTAACATTATCTTTATTTTCCCTTTTTAAAACTCTAATTAACATACCTATTATAGTTTCCCCAAAACATTGAGTAAGTACTTTATCTCCATCTTTTATTTGACTTGAAAGATGAACTGCAACTTCTTCCATAATACTATATCTTCTATTTAAAGAAGCAATAGTATCATTTTTTATCGCTTCATAAGTAATTTGACCTTTTTCAAGAGCTTCTATTGCAACATTTAAGCAAGAATTTGTTATTTTTCCCATTCTATTTGCAGTAGTAGGTCTAGCATGACTTAATGTATAACTAGCTTTCTTAAGATATTCTATTTGAGCATCTTTATCTAAATTACGACATTCATAAGCAGCTAGTGCCATTCCCATTCCTACAGCTGTATAAGGCCCTGCACTTTGTGTAACCATATCTGCTACAGCTTGAGCTACTTCTTCATGTTTACTACAAGTTACAAATTCAACTCTTTCTGGATAAATTCTTCTATCTAATATTTTTACAAAACCTTCTTCATAAAACCATGCAATATTTTCATAAGTTAACATAAAAGGAAGGTTATAATCTTTTCTTTCCATATAGATTTTCTCCTAAAACATTATAATTGTTTTATTATTTATTTTTTTTAGCATCTAACACTTTCTTTACATGACCTTCTCTTAAGAATGCATATATAATAACCAATAAACAAAATACTATAATAGGTATTATAGCACCTTGTTCTTTCATATAATCCCAACTTGAATATATAGCTATAATATATATACAAGCACTTATAATAGGTAATAATATTGAAGCCCATCTTGGTAATTTAAATTGAGCATTTTTATAAGCTTCAGGATTTTTCTTTTCTAAGAAAGCTATTGCCATTACAGGGAATATTGCAAATATTAAACCAACATTTGCTCCTATAACTGATACAGCTTTAATTTCTTGTCCTAATAAAATTGGATACATACCTACTAAATAATACATTAATAATAACCAGTGAGGTGTTCCAAATTTTTTGTTTTCTTGAGCAAATTTTTCAGGGAACCAACCATCTTTAATAGCTTGTTTTATACCATTTGGTGCCCAAGCAAATACTGCATTTAATGATGATAATAAAGCACACATTCCTCCACCTATAATGAATACTAAATACATCCAATTAGGTAATATAGCTTTTGCAACAACTCCTAAATTTTTATAAGCAACTTCATCAAGTGGTAAAGTACCAGCTGCAACTAAAGCTATTAAAAAGTATAAAATTGAAACAATAACTGTTGAACTTATCATTGCTACAGGTATATCTCTACCTGGATTTTTTGCATTTCCTCCAAATTCTGATAAAAATTCTCCACCTATCATTGCATATCTAACCAACACTGATGCTGCTATAAATTGTCCAACTCCATTAGGTAAGATATTCCCTATTTCAAAGAAAGAACCAAAATCTTGTACTTGAGGTAATCCAAATGAAACAAAAGCAAATAATGAAGCAAGTAATACAACTACAACTGCTCTTTGAATTAAAACTGATGTTTTAATACCAACTAAGTTTATTATAAACACAAAAGTCATACAAGCTCCAGCTATTAAATTAACATTGATATTTGGCCATAGTTGTTGTGCATATTGCGCAAATCCTATTGCATATTGTGCAAGAACAAATTGTCCGAATACTAATAAAGCAACATAGAAGAAGCTTGTTTTTCTACCGACTAAATCTCTAACATAAGAATACATACCACCTGCATTAGGTATTGCAGAACCAAGTGCAGCTAAAGGTATTAAAGGTATAACTACTATAACAGCTGCTATTAAAAATGAAACAGCAACCCCTTTACCTGTCATACCCATAGCAATACAAAGTAGAACCATTATCCCAGACCCTATAATTTGTCCGACACCTACTAAAAACAACTCCCAAAAACTTAATTTTTTTTCCATAATAAATTGGACTCCCTTCTAATTCTATTAAATATTAATATTTATTAACGCTTCAAATACTACATCTGCACAAGTTTGTACAGTTTTATTTAACAATTCTGGATCTGGATCATTATCTTCTGCACTATCAAGTACAGCTAATGCATTACCATCAACTGCAAGTATAGCTCCAGCTTTAATGTTATAAAGAGATGCTGCTGTAAACAGAGCTGAAACTTCCATTTCAAGTCCTATCGCTCCAGCTTTAGCTTGAAGTTCTGTATTTGTTTCTAAAAGTCCTCCATAAAAAGCACCTTGAGTAACTATAACTCCTGTATGAACTTTTATATTTTGTTCTTTAGCAGATTTAGCCAATTCCATAACGCAATCAAAATCTGCTATAGCTGGAAATGATTCAGGAACATATATATTACTTACTCCTTCTTCTTTAGCTGCTGCTGTAGGAACTATAATATCTCCTGTCTTAACTTTTGAACTTAATGATCCACAAGTACCAAGTCTAAGTATTAATTTAGCTCCACCTTTAATTAATGAAATAAATGAAAGCATAGCTCCACTTGCCCCAACACCATGAGATGATATATTAACAGGAACACCTTTATATGTTCCACTATAAGTCCAATATTCACGACCTTTAGCAAGACACTTCATGTTATCAAGTCTATTAGCAAGCATTTCTGCTCTAAATGGATCCCCAACAACAAGAACTCTTTCTGCTACATCGCCTTTTCTTAGTCTAATTCCAGGTAATAATTCTTCGCTCATTTTTATCTCCTTTTTTAAACAATTTTATCTACATTATATTAATACAGTACAATTCCAAAAAAGTCAATACTTTTCCAAAAAAATCCAAATATTTTTTAAGATAAATTAATAACTCAAATTCAAAAATAATCAAAAACCTTTTTAAAATAATGATTAAATTAATTTTTGTTTTTATTGGAATAATAAAAAGGTAGTAACAAAATATTAGAATTTTATTATTACTACCTTTAAAATTTAATTTTTATGTATATAATTAGAAAGTTCTATATTATCATTCAAAGCTTTTGCACATATTTTACCTACAGTATCACCCATATCAATCAATGTAGCTTGAACTCTAATACTAGCTTGAACTAAAAAACTTGTAGAGATACATCTACCTACAGTTATTAAATTATCAATAACATCATTAATTAAACATCTATATGGGATTTCATAATATTCTCCTTTTTTGTACTTTTCCATATGAATTAATCCCTTAGTAGAATGAACATCTATATACCAGTCTGCTTTAGCAACTGCATCTTCAAATTTTTTTCTTTCAATATAATCTTCTTCAACTAAAATATATTTTCCTAATATTCTATAAGATTCACGAATTCCTAAAGTATTAGCTATCCTAATTAAATAAGATTTTTCAAAACCAGGCATCATTTCTTTTAAGAATTTTGTTAATCTTTGTATTTTTTCTTTACCTTGTAATATTGCTTTTGATCTAATTAAAGAATTAGTATTTTTTTTCATCATTTCAAGATGAGGACAATTAAAAGTCATGCATCCTACCGTATCCGGAATAGAAAAACACTGAAAATATATCAAATCTTCTTCTTTAAGTATTCCTTTTTCTACTCCTTCAACAAATAATGGTTCAAGTTTAAATCCTTTACCTTTAACCATTGCTGCTTCAAAAAAATCACCGCTAATTAATTTAGAAAAAGTCTCATTCAAACTCAAAACATAGTTTCTAAATTTATTAATATCAATACCACCCATTTCAAAACGCAAAGAACTCATTTGATTGTTACCGTTATCATCACCGCTAAATGTTTCAACTCCAGATAATCTAGATAATATAGCATCACCTGTAGCATCAATAAATTGTTTAGCTTTAATAGCAACTAGTCCTTCAACTGTAGTTACAATTATATAATTAATTTTCTTTTCATATATTATTACATCAACTAAAGTAGTATCATATAATATATCTCCTTTAAATAATTTTTCTAATACAAAACTTTTATTTTCAGGTGTAGAATAAAGATATTCTGTAAAACCATCTCTAGTTGTTAAATTTAAGTTTTTCAATTCTTTTTCTATAAGATAAAAATTGTCATTATGAGGAACAAAAGATTCCATAATTGGATTTACTAATGCATTTACACTTGCTCCTCCCAAAAAAATACTTTTTTCTACAATTAATACTTTATTTCCTAAATTTGAAGCACTTATAGCAGCCGAAGACCCTGATGTTCCCCCACCTACAACAACTGTATCATATTCTCCAAAAATAGGTATAATTTTATTTGCATATGTTATATAGTTCATTTTCAGCCTCCTCCAAATACGTATAGTCAATATAACCTTTTTTTATCAAAGCTAAATAATCTATATATTTAGGATTTATTTCAGAATTTGTAAATAATCTAGAAAATTCAATAGCGCATATTTCACTACATGCATTTAATTTAGATTCAAAAAATATTCCTTTAATTTTTTTTAAATATTTTTGTACATAAATATCATATTTAATCTCTAAAAAATGATAAAATTCATGTGCTATACATAGATTTATTAAAAAATTTAAATCTATATTCTTTATATTTTTTGAAATTAATTCTAATTTTTTATTTAAATCATTTACATATATATTTATTTCTTTTTTGTTATCAAAATATACTATTTCCGAATATAAAATATATGGTGAATTTTTACTTACATTATCATATATTTTTAAAATTTTAAAACCATGTTTTTCAATTATATCCACTATATTTTCATTTTTATAAATATCATAGATTTTTCGTGCAAAAGACTTGCAATTCTCTATATAATACATATAATCATTTCTATTAATTTTTCTAAAAAGTACATCTTGTTTCAACTCTAAAAAATATATTGTATCATCATTTATCATTTCTAATCCTTAGAACACAACACTAGAATATCTTCTTCATTATCTAAATATTCTATTTCCATATCTAATATAGATAACATTTGCTCTTTTGTGCTTATACTACTTAAATCTACTGATTTTTGACCAAAATATACAAAAGTATTTGGAAGTGTTTCATTAGCATCAGAATATATAGTCATGGAATCTATAAACTTATCTATGTACAAATTAATTTCTTCTTTTTTGCAAAAAAGTACTTTTGCATTTTGTTTTTGTAAACGTATAACTCCTTCAGAATCTATTACACAAGTATTTATTTTTTTATTTTTAATTAATCCAAAAAATATTGAATTAGTACTTGAAAGTTCAAATATATTCCATTTTCCTGTAGAAGCTATATGTGAAATATTAATATTTTCATCTTTATTTAGTTCTAATAATTTATTTTTCAATTCATCTTGAGTTAAAGCTTTACTATTTCTATCTTTAGTTCTTAATTCAGTCGCAGCCGTAGCTATTGCTCTCAAAATATTCTTTTTAGAATCTATCTCTATAGTTATATCTATAGTTTTAGGATCTGCACCTGATTTTATAATCATTTCACTACAATCATGCCTAATTTTTTTTATATCTTCTTCCGTAGGATTAGATATATTTCTTTCTATCTGTTCTCTTAACAAAGCAAGAGAAACACCTATAGTTGATATATATGGAGCATTTTTAGCTATTTTAAATCTAACTCCTGTAAGTTTACTTAAATATGGAGTAATTATAGAAGCAGAACCTCCTCCACCAACTAAATATATTATATTTCTATTTAAATTATAATCATCTATCAAACTATTTACTACATCTTTAACTTTATTACAAGCAATTTGCAAAGCTTTTTCACAAAGAATTTCTACCTTTTCTCCTGTATAATCTGCAAGTGCAGACCATGCAATTCTAGCAGATTCAACATTACCTTTAGCATAGTCTTCATCTGGAACATATCCTAAAATATTTGCAGCTCCTGCAAGAGTTAAAGCAAAACTTTCCCCTTCATCACACCTAATTATAGCAAAATTTTTATTATCATCTACTTTAGGCGCTATTAAGTCTATCTTGGGATTTTTTATTCTCGCTGGATTTGCAAATACTTCATATTCCTTTTCTGCAATATGAGCTGATCTAGGACCAACATCTGTTATTTCACCATTTTCTATAACTATCATACTACCACCGGCTATACCTAATGTTCTAACATCTAAAGAAGTTAAATAAAGTTTTTTTCCTCCAATTTCAGCATTCTTTATCATAACTTTTCCTTCTTTAATTGCAGATATATCAGTAGATGTTCCTCCAACCTCTAAAAATATACCATCTGTAATTTTTTCATACATTAAAGCTCCAGCAACTCCAGCTGCAAGGCCAGATAACATAGTTAGTATAGGTCTTTTTCTAACCTCATCTACACTCATCACCCCACCATCACAACGCATTATCATCAATTGTTTTTTTATACCAGCATCTTTAACTGCAGCTTCTGTCATATTAGCAGTTTCTAACATTGTTGGTATAAGAGAAGCATTAACTGCCGCAGTTCTTGTTCTTGCTTGAAGACCATATAATTGAGATATTTCATATCCTCCTGTAGCGAGCATACCCATCGAATTCGCTATTTCCACAACTTTTTTTTCATTAGTGGGATCATCTACAGAATAACTTTCTGAAGCAACTATAATTTTAACACCTTCTTTTTTTAATTCATTTATAGAATTAATAACATTATCTTCATCAATATTACTCGAATCAATAAATCTATGATGAGTATATAAATATTTATCACTAGATAATTCAATATTTCCAACTATAGTTTCATTTTTTGAACGATTAGCTTCTATACCTTTACCCATACCTATAATACCAACTTTAGCAACATCCCCTTCAAGAAGTGCATTTGTTGCTTGAGTCGTACCATGAGCTATAAAAGTTATATCCTCTGTAGAAATATTATTTTCTTCAAGAACTTTATTTATTGCTAAAATTATGCCCTCTGAAACTCCTTTTTTTGAGCTATGAGTTGTAGGCACCTTCGTTTTTGCTATAACTTCAAAAGTTTTATTATCTACTACAACAGCATCAGTAAATGTACCTCCAACATCTATCCCTATCCTTACTTTTCTAGTTTCCATAATTTCACCTTAATTAAAATAATGTTATTGCAGAATATACAAGTATTCCTAAAGTCATAATCATAGTATATGGTAATGTTGATTTCAATATATCATTTACATCAACTTTTGCAAATCCTGCTATAATTACATTTTGAGTATTAGTTGGATCTGTTACTGTTTGAACCATACTTGTACTCTTTAAGGCCATTCCAACTGCAGGTATACTTAATCCAGATAAAAGTAATATTTTAGCTATTCCTGAACCTAATCCAAACATATTTAATGGTCCCCTATAAAGTGCAAGTGGTGATAATATAGTAAATATAGCTATATACATAATAGGATTAGTTGGTGCTATAAATGATATAACTGGTTGTATTAATTCTACTGATTGTGGTGTAAATACTGCATTTAGAAGTATACCAATACCTATCATTAATCCTATCACTCCTGCAACATCTTTAATACCTTCAACAACA
Source organism: uncultured Streptobacillus sp. (assembly GCA_963539215.1). GTDB lineage: Bacteria > Fusobacteriota > Fusobacteriia > Fusobacteriales > Leptotrichiaceae > CAURNT01. The sequence continues at coordinate 35,469 of CAUTJT010000010.1, forward strand.
GAACTAGATAAATCTTGTACCATTTCCATAGGTCTTACTATTAAAGCAGTTATTATTATTGATACAATTAATGCTGTATCAGGATTCCATTTTAAAAAGAAAACTAATATTATTGGTAAAATTGGTGTAAACAAAGCAATTACATTTACATCATTATTTTTACACACATTTACACACCAAGATTTTCTTGTACCTTTTAATCCTTTTCTATATACATTAATGTATATATATATAAGAGTAATAATTGTAGAAATTATACCCATAACTATAGAATAAGATTTAATTGTTTCTATATCCATTCCTATAGTATCTATAAATATTTGATATAGAGAAACATTAAATATTAATCCAATATTTAATCCAAATAATATTAAACAAGCTGCTACTAATGATTCTATACCTGATGCAAGAAATATAGGAATAGCTATTTGCGCTACCATTATTACAGCACCAGCACCACTCATAGCAGTAAAGATTATAGATATAGCTGCTGTTAATACTATAGCAATTATAGTTGGTTTATCTCCTGCTAGTTCTGCGGCTCTTTTTATTATTGAATCAGATATACCTTTTTTTTGAATAATCTTGGCAAATATTGCACCATAGATAGTAACTATAATCGTACTAGCAAGCTTAACTCCACCTTTTGCTATAACAAAATCCATTATTGAATTTACTTCAGGATCTTCTGTTTTAAAAGGAACCCCAGCTATTACCGCAATAAGTATTCCCATAATAGGTAAAGCTAATATTGCAGGTAATTTTTTTGTCATCATTAAATATGCTCCTGCAAAAAATATTGCAAAAATTAAAATAATTTGTAAAGTTTGCATAATAATACCTCCAAAATATAAATATCTATTTCGATAATATTATACCTTGATTTTTATTAATTAAAATAAATTTGAAAAAAACTTATATATATCACCATTTTGAAAAAACATTTCAAAAAAAATATAAAAAAAGAACATTAATAGCAAAACAATAAAAATCATCATTCTATATTAATATTCTTTTTCCACATCTCAAATCTTCAATTTTATTAAATATTCTTTTATTTTCATATCAATTTGTCTACTTTCTATAGCTTTTTGAAGTGCTTTATTATGTACCCATTTATCTATTTTTTTATCTTCAAAATATTTAATAGTTCTCTCATAATCGTGTACTAAAGCCATACTCAAATACCAAGCTTTAACCATTTTCACATAATATTCATCATTATCTTCTGATTTTATTACTAAGTCTGTATAATCATATAATCTATTAGATAAAAGTAGTCCTATACCATATCTTTTTGTATACGGCATATCACTATTTATACATTCTTTAGCAAATTTATAAACCTCTTTAGGATATTTTTTAAATATTTTAGGAGATGATATATCACATGTAGCCCAATTATCTACAAAAGGTAATATATCTTTTATTCTGTTAATTGCTATATTTAAGTCTTTTTCTTTTTCTAATATATACATATATATGTTATACTCTTCAAAATACTTAAATTCTTTTAATTGACTAATATATTTTTCTTTATTTTCAATGCTTTTTAATTCATTTTTTATAATTTCCCTTAATTTAGGAGCTCTCACTCCTATAATTTTATCTTTAGATATATTAGGTATAAGTTTTATTGTAAATTTTCTATATTCTTCATCTCTTGATTTTAACAAAATATTTCTAATATTTGTCAACAAATAAATCACCTCTAAAACATAAGTTCAATAAAAGATAAAACATTGTTTATAAAATGAGCAAATATAGTTGCCTCTACTGATTCAGTTTTAATATATATTAATCCAAATAACATACCCATAGAAAAATATATAAAGAAAGAAGATATAGCAAAATCTGATGATACATGAACTAAAGCAAATAATATACTTGATATTATCAATCCTACAAATTTATTCTTATTTAACCCAAATATGGTATATCTAAATATTAATTCCTCAGCTATAGGAGCAAATACAACTAAAGATAAGAATAATATAGAAGTATTAGTCTTAGCTGCAAGAGTTTCTATAATATTTTGATTTTCTGGCATTAACTTAAAATAATTAATAAAACCAGATAAAATTAACGAAAAAATGATAGTTATAACTCCTATTATTCCTAAATTTTTCAAATTATTTTTTGATATGTTTTTTAATGAATATTTAAAAACTTTAATTTTAATAATTCTAAACAATAAAATAAATAATAGTATAAAAATTATATTTGTATAAAACATAATATTTATTAAATTTAAAAATGAACTTTTAGTTATAACAAAATATACATTTTCAATAACAGATCCTATAAAATTAGATAATAAATAAATCAAAAATACAGATAATATAATTATAATTTTTGATTTCAACTTTAAATTTTTTAATTCATTCACCATAAATTCCTCCTTATTCAATCTATTTATTATACTATACTCCAATATTTTTTTCAATTTGAATATGGCTTTAATTTATAGTATAATGTATTTAAAAAAGTAGAAAAGAGGTAATTTATGTCTACTCCATTAATGAAACAATATAGGGAAATAAAAGAAAAATACAAAGAATACATACTATTTTTTAGACTTGGTGATTTCTATGAGATGTTTTTCGAAGATGCTGAAATCGCTTCTAAAGTCTTAGGATTAACATTAACTTCAAGAAACAAAGAGAAAGGAATGAATGTCCCACTTGCAGGTATACCTTTTCATTCTTCTAAACCATATATAGCAAAATTAGTTAATAATGGGTATAAGGTTGCAATATGTGAACAAACTGAAGATCCTAAAAAAACTAAAGGATTGGTAAAAAGAGAAGTTATTCAAATTATTACATCAGGAACTATCCAAGATATAGACTTTATAGATTCTAAATCTAATAATTATCTTGCTTGTATAACATATTCTAACTATAATTTTGCAATATCTTTTATAGATATTACGACAGGAGAATTTAAAGTAATAGAAACTGATGAAGATAATTTAATTAGTGAAATATATAAAATAGAACCTAGTGAATTAATATTTACAAACAATGTAGCTGATAAAATAAGTTCTTTAATAGAAAAACTTAATATTAATACTAGTATAGTTTCAAGAATAAATGATAGTGAAAAATTCTTAAAAGATTATTTCAATATTGCTTCACTTGATAGCTTTGGAATATATGGAAAGAAAAATGTAATAGATGCTTGTGCTTTAATACTTGACTATATCTTAACATTACAATTTAACAATGAATTAAACATACAAAAAATAGAAATAATTAATAAATCAAATTTTGTTGAACTTTCTTCTTTAACTCTTAGAAATTTAGAAATTTCTAAAAATCAAAGAGATAAAAATACTTATGGTTCTTTACTTTGGGTATTAGATAAATGCAAAAGTTCTAATGGATCAAGAAAATTAAAACAATTACTTCAAGCTCCATTACTTGATATAAATGAAATAAACTCTAGGTTTAATGATATAGAGTATTTAAGCAAGGAAATAATAATCAGAGAAGAAATCAGAGAATTACTTGATAGTGTATATGATATAGAAAGACTTATGGGTAAGATAATATTTTCAAACGAAAATGGTAAAGATTTAATTTCTCTTAAAAATACTATAGAAGCTAGTTTTAAAATAAGAAATTTATGGCCTGAAAAATTTCAAAATATAGATTTTAATTCACTTAAAGATATTTATACAAAAATAAATGAAACTATACTTGAAAATGCACCTTTTTCTGTTAGAGAAGGAAATATGATTAAACCTGGAATAGATACTCAATTAGATGAATTAAGAGATATTATGAATAATGGTACAAGTATTTTACTTGATATAGAAAATAGAGAAAAAGAAAAAACAGGAATTAAAAATTTAAAAATTAAGTATAATAATGTATTTGGATATTTTATAGAAGTTTCTAAATCTAATCTTGATGCAGTCCCTGATACATATATACGTAAACAAACAATATCTAATGCCGAAAGATTTATAACTGAAGAAATAAAAAGCTATGAAGATAAAATAATAAACTCTCGTACAAAAATAGCTGAAATAGAATATGTATTACTTAAAAATTTGAGTTCATATATTAAAAATTTCAAAAAAATATTTATAGATCTTTCTAATATTTTAGCCTATATAGATATAATAATTTCATTTACTATAGTTTCTATGGAAAATGGATATGTTAAACCAATATTTAATAATAAGGGTATATATGATATTAAAAAAGGTAGACATCCTGTTGTTGAAAAATTAATTGGTGATCAAACCTTTGTTTCTAATGATATATATTTTGATGATAAAGAAAGATTTATAATCCTTACTGGTCCTAATATGTCAGGAAAATCTACATACATGAAACAAATAGCTTTAATTTCAATAATGGCACAAATCGGTTGTTTTGTTCCAGCAAAATATGCTAATATTTCTATTGTAGATAAAATACTTACAAGAATTGGAGCAAGTGATGATATCATAAGTGGTCAATCTACATTTATGGTTGAAATGAGTGAAGTTGCTAGTATAATTAATTCGGCTACAACTAACTCTTTAATAATACTTGATGAAGTAGGTCGTGGTACTTCAACTTACGATGGACTAGCCATAGCTAGCTCTATATCTAAATATATAGTAGAAAATATTAATGCAAAAACTATATTTGCAACACATTATCATGAATTAACTGATCTTGAAAATAGATACGATAATATATTAAATTATAGAATAGAAGTGGAAGAAAAAGAAGGTAAAGTAAACTTCTTAAGAACTATAATCAAAGGTGGAGCAGATAAATCTTATGGAATAGAAGTTGCAAAACTTGCAGGACTACCTAAAGTTATCATAAAAGAATCTAAAAAAATATTAAAATCTCTTGAAGAATCAAAAAAAGATTCTCAAATAAATTTATTTGATAGTATAGAATATACTGAATATGATAGATTAGAAGAAATGGAAGACACAATAAAAGATCTTAGCGACAAGCTTAATAACATAAAAAATATAGACACTAATAACATGACTCCTTTAGAGGCATTAATATTAATAAATAAATTAAAAGATGAACTTTAAGTTTCATCTTTTTTATTTCAAACTAATCATTAATAAAATTAATGCTATTATTAATAATTTATATACTTAAATTATTGACTTTTTGAAATACAATGTTGTATAATAGATTAAATTAATACAAAGAAAAGGGGAAATCAATAATGAAAAACATGTTAAAATTTATCTTTAAAAGAGTATTCACTGGTTTAATAACGTTATTTTTAGTAATAACTATTACATTTTTCCTATTACATAGACTTCCTGGAGATCCTTTTGAGAGTGAAAAAGCTATTCCTCCTCAAGTAAAAGCAAATCTTATGGTTAAATATGGAATAGATAAACCACTAGGAGTACAATATGTTAATTACTTGAAAAATGTTGCTAAAGGTGATCTTGGAATATCAATGAAAGAAAAAGGTAGAACTGTTAATTCAGTTATTAAAAATTCCTTCCCTATATCTGCAGATTTAGGTATAAGGGCAGTAATATTTGGCTTAGTATTTGGTATACCTTTAGGAATACTAGCTGCATTAAATAGAGGTAAAAAATTAGATTACAGTTCTATGATAATAGCTGTTATAGGAATATCGGTTCCAAGCTTTGTAATAGCAGGTGTTTTACAGCTATATGCTGTAGATATTCATAAAGCTATACTAATAGATAGACTGCATCTTCCATTAGGTAAAATTTTACTTACAGGATGGGATAGTCCAGCTAAAAAAATTCTACCAGTTATAGCACTTGGATTTTTCTCAGTAGCTGAAGTTGCACGTCTTATGAGAAGTAAAATGATAGAAATCATGGATCAAGACTATATAAAACTTGCAATCGCTAAAGGTGTAAAACCTATAAATATTATACTTAAACATGCGTTACGTAATGCAATGTTACCTATAATAACAGTAATATCACCATCTATAGCAGCTATACTAACAGGATCTTTTGTAATAGAAACTATGTTTAGTATAGGTGGACTTGGTAAATACTACATAGGTAGTATAATAGATAGAGACTATACTATGGTATTAGGAGTTACAGTATTTTATTCTGCATTCTTAATATTAATGATGATAGTAATGGATGTACTTTATGCTCTTGTAGATCCTAAAATTAAGTTAGAAGGAGGTAATTAATATGTCAAAATATAAATATGATAGAGAAAATTATGTAACTGTTCCTAGTGATTTTGATTATGTAGGTCCAGATCTTAAAAAAAGTGAAGATATTAATAAACCTAGTACAACTTATTGGAAGGATTCATGGAGAAGATTTAAAAAAAATAAAGTTGCACTTGGATTCCTAATTCTTTTGGGAATATATATATTATTCGGTATATTTGGCAGCTTATTTACTAAATATAACTATTATGAACAACATACTCAAGATTTATTCTTAAGTCCAGCAAAAGGATTTTCTAAAGGATATTATCTAGGTACAGACTCTCTAGGCCGTGATATATATTCAAGAGTTATTCAAGGTATAAAAATATCACTACAACTTTCTATAATAGTTGCAAGTATATGTGTAATCGTAGGAAGTGTATACGGTTCAATATCAGCATATTTTGGAGGTATAATAGATACAATAATGGTAAGAATTATAGAAATTGTACTATCTATTCCTTCTATGATTTATATAATATTACTTATGGTAATAATGGGTAATAGCATTAAAACAATAATAATAGCTCTTGCTTTAACAAGATGGTTAGGATATGCCTTACTTGTAAGAGGTGAGGTTTTAAAAATTAAAGAAAATGAATATGTTCTTGCTTCACATTCATTAGGTGCTAACTTTTGGTGGATAATTAAAAAACACTTACTACCTAATACTTTAAGTATAATAATAGTTAGACTTACTATGGATATTCCTTCAATAATATTCTCAGAAGCATTTTTAAGTTTTATAGGACTTGGAGTTCCAATACCTCAAGCTTCACTTGGAAATTTAGTTTCTGATGGATTTAAGGAAATAACAACACATTCATATATGTTCTTAATTCCAGCAATAGCTATATCATTAATAACTTTATCTTTTAATATTATAGGGGATGCTATGTCAGATGCACTTAATCCTAAGTTAAGAGATTAATCGGAGAGGAGTAAAATTTATGAATTTATTAGAAGTAAATAATTTAAGTGTATCCTTCAATACATATGCCGGTGAAGTTAAAGCATTAAGAGATATTAGTTTTAAAGTTGATAGAGGAGAAACTCTAGCAATAGTTGGAGAATCTGGAAGTGGAAAATCTGTTACTGTTCAAAGTATAATGAGACTTCTACCTACTCCTCCCGCTGAATTTAAAACTGGAGAAATAATATTTGAAGGTATAGACTTATTAAAATTAGATGAAAAAGAAATGAGAAAATATAGAGGTGGTAGAATAGGAATGATATTCCAAGATCCTATGACTTCACTAAATCCCGTTATGAAAATTGGGGAACAGATAATGGAAGGTATATTGATACATAAAAAAGTTAGTAAAGATGAAGCTAAAAAAAGAGCTTTAGAAATGCTTGAAAAAGTAGGTATACCTAAACCTGAAGAGAGATTTAATCAATATCCTCACCAATTTTCTGGAGGGATGCGTCAAAGAGTTGTAATAGCTATAGCACTTGCTTGTGAACCAGATTTATTAATTTGTGATGAGCCAACTACAGCACTAGATGTTACAATTCAAGCACAAATATTAGAATTAATTAACAAATTAAAAAAAGAATTAAACATAGCTGTTATTCTTATAACACACGATTTAGGAGTTGTTGCTGAAACTTCAGATAGAGTAATAGTAATGTATGCTGGTGAAAAATTAGAAGAAGGTCCAGTTAAAGAAATATTTAAAGATGCTCATCATCCATACACTTGGGGATTATTAAAATCTCTTCCTCGTTTAGATATGGATGCTAATAATGCTCTTTATTCTATACCTGGTACACCACCAAATCTACTTAATCCGCCAGTAGGTGATTCATTTGCGGCAAGATCTGATTTCTCTATGAAAATAGATTATGAGAAAAAACCACCATTAGTTGATCTTGGAAATGGGCACTTTGTAAGATCATGGATATATGTAGATGGTGCTCCTGATATGAAATTTAATGCAGATGGTACTATCACACGTAAATTCCCTGATGGTAGAGTTGAAACTTTAGAAACCGAAAAAAGTAAAAAAGGAATTAGATTTGCAAATATAAGGGAGGATAAATAATGTATATAGAAATCAAACATTTAAAAAAATACTTCCCTTTAAAGGGAGATAAAGTCCTTAAAGCTGTTGATGATGTTACTATAAATATAAACAAAGGTGAAGTTCTTTCCCTAGTTGGAGAATCTGGAAGTGGTAAAACAACTTTTGGAAGAACAATATCAAATCTTTACCAAAAAAGCTTTGGTGAAATATTAATTGAAGGTAAAAAAATTGAAGATTATTCAAAACTTGAACTTACTAAAAAAGTTCAAATGATATTTCAAGATCCTCAAGCAAGCCTTAATCCACGTATGACTGTTGGAGAAATAATATCTGAGGGTATGATAATACATAAAATGTATAAAAATAATGAAGAAATGAGAGAAAAAGTTTATGAATTATTAGAACTTGTAGGTCTTAATAAAGAACATATAAATAGATTCCCACACGAATTTAGTGGAGGACAAAGACAAAGAATAGGTATAGCTCGTGCACTTGCACTTGAACCAGAAATTCTTGTATGTGATGAGCCTATATCTGCACTTGATGTTTCTATACAAGCTCAAGTTGTAAACTTATTAAAAGATTTACAAAAGAAAAAAGGCTTAACAATGATATTTATAGCTCACGACTTATCTATGGTTAAATATATATCAGATAGAGTAGCAGTAATGTTCAGAGGAAAAATAGTTGAACTTGGAACACCAGATGAAGTATATAACAATCCTTTACACATATATACTAAATCTCTTCTTTCTGCTGTTCCTATACCTGATCCAGAATTTGTTCGTTCTGAAAAAATAATAATGGATGAAAAATATTTAAGATCACCAGTAGGACTTCAATCTGAATTAAATAATATAGAAGAAAATTCAGGACTTATTAAAATAAATGATAATCACTATGTTGAAAAAAATTATGATAAATTATAGGAGGAAAATATGAAAAAATTATTAATCGCATTCTTAATGATGTTTGTAGTATTTAGCTGTGGTACAGCATCTAGTAGTAATCAAATAATACTTTATTTAGAAGAAGAAGGTCCATCTATGGATACATCTCTTATGACAGATGCATCTTCTGGTACTATTGCTTCTTTCTTACAAGAAGGATTAGCTAAAGTTAATCCTGATACTAAACAAGCTGAACCTGCTCTTGCAGAAAATTGGGATATAAGTGAAGATGGACTTGTTTGGACTTTCCATTTAAAAAGTGGTTTAAAATGGTCTGATGGTTCAGATTTAACAGCACAAGACTTTAAATATGCTTGGCTTAGAGGATTAGATCCAAAAACAGCTTCTGAATATGCATATATTTTATTCCCTATTAAAAATGCTGAAAAATTCAATTCAGGTCAAGCTAGTGCTAATGAAGTTGGTCTAGAAGTAGTAGATCCGTTAACTTTAAAAGTTACACTTGAAAATCCTACACCATACTTTGCTACATTACTTGGTTTTAGTACTTACTACCCTGAAAATCAAAAATTCATAGAAGAAAAAGGTGATACTTATGCTCTTGAAGCTGATTCATTAATTTCTTCTGGTGCATATGTAATGAAAAGTTGGGATCATAATTCATCTATAACTCTTGAAAAAAATCCTAATTATTACAATAAAGATAATATTCAAATTGAAACAGTAGTAATTAAATTTATTAAAGATCCAGCTTCTGCATTAAATGCATTTAAAAATGAAGAATTAGATGTAATAAAATTAACTAACGAACAATATGCAGAATTTAAAGATGATAAAAATGTAGATTTAATAGATAGTGCTCAAATTTGGTATCTATTATTTAATTCACAAAATGATGTTCTTAAAAATCCTAAAATAAGAAAAGCAATACTTTTAGGAGTTGATAAAGAAACTATAGTAGATACTATATTCAATGGAATCAATAAAGCTGCTTACAACTTTGTTCCAAGTGGTGTTGGTATAAATGGAACTGATAATCAAGACTTCACAGAACAAATTGGTATATTAGGTTCTAAATTTAATGTAGAAGAAGCTAAAAAACTTTTAGCTGAAGGATTAAAAGAAGTTGGATTAACTTCTATGCCAGAATTATCTATACTTGTAAATGATGCTGGACTTAACAAAAAAATAGTTGAAGCTATTCAAGAAAACTTAAGAGTAAATCTTGGAATCAATTTAAATGTTGAATTAGTTGCATTTAAAGAAAGAGTTCAAAGAATGCATAACCAAAACTTTGATATAGTTTTAGCTGGATGGTCTGCAGATTATCTAGATCCTATGACTTACTTAGATCTTTTAGTAAGTACATCAGGAAATAACTATGGTAAATATAATAACCCTAAATATGATGCTTTAATTGATCAAGCTGCTAAAACAAATGATCAAAAAGTAAGAGTTGAAGCATTCAAACAAGCAGAACAAATCATAGCTGATGAAGTACCTATTGGTCCTTTATTCCAAAAGAGAACTATATTCTTAACTAATAAAAATAAAGTTGATGGTATTATTTTCCCTACATTTGGTTCAGACTATTACTTAAATAATGCTAAAATTAAATAATATAAAATGGATTGGTAAACCCAATCCATTTTTTAATTTTCTTCTTTTTGCTCAGATATATTAATATACATAGATATGTCATCTTTTTTTAATGATTCCGGTGGTAATTTTAAAACATCAACATTAAATATTCTATTAAAATATCTTATTTCTAATTTATCACCATCTTTAACAGAATATAAAGCTTTCTTAACATCTCCATTAACTTTTACTCTACCTAAATCACAAAGTTCATTTGCTATTGTTCTTCTTTTTATTATTCTAGTAACTTTTAAAAATTTATCAAGTCTCATTTTTTTCCTCTTTCTACATTATTCATAACTCTTGCCACTGCTAAGATATATGAATTAACCCTTGTATCTTTAATATTCTTATAAGCCAAAGCTAAAAATTCTTTAGCACTTAAATTTATACCTTTTTCTTTTAGCCTATTTATACTATCAATAGTTTTAGTTCTTATTTGTGTTTCATTTTCTATTACAAGACCTGATATGTATTGTATTATTTTTTCATCCTCTGAATTAAAAACTACATTTGAATTTGTAACTCTTGTTGTAAGCTTATTTAAAAGTTGTGTAGTTGCTTTAGTATTTATTTCTTTATCTTTATTTGTAACATTTTCTTCTGCTACAGCTTTAACTGGCTTTACTGGAATCTTTTCAACTACTTCTTCTTTTATTACTGTTGTAGTATTTTTTATAGGAGTTTCTTTTATAACCTTTGTAGGTTTTTCTTCTACTATTTCCTTTTTTATTTCTTTTTTTTCTATAACTCTATATTTAATATTATCATTAATATTAATGTAGTTTTTATCTTTTAAATATGAATCTATACTACTACATGAAACTACAAAAAACATTAATCCAATTAATAAAACTTTTTTCATTTTATCACCTTCCAAATAAATGATACCATATTTAATAATAATCTTCAACTTGAATAGCTAAAAATAGCTTTATATAAAAGTATATACAAAGTTAAATATAAGAATAAAATAAATTAAATATATTTCTTTATTTCCCATTTTTTCTTTCCTTTTTTACTTTCACCTAATTGAGAGTTTAGTATAAACTTACCATATTTTCTAATAATTATTATCATTCCATTTTCTATTTTTTCATCTTTATTCTTACATACATCATAATCTATTTGAACTAATCCTGATTCTATATATTCTACACTTTTAGTTCTACTAAGTTTTGTAATTTCTGATACTAATGTATCTAATCTATTAGATGCTATAGTAATATTAAAGCTTGAAAAATTATAATTAAATTCTCTTTCTTCAACATTAGTAATTTTACATTTATTCTTTCCAATTTCTAATAAATTATTCTGTATATATACACTCATACTTTTAGAAACAAATACAAATGCCACCCCTTCTTCTATAAATATATCTCCTATCATTTCTCTTTTAATATTTAATGCCATTATAGATCCTAAAAAATCTTTATGAGTATACTCTTTAAATTTATTAATAACTTCTATCTTTAAAATATCATAGTCAAATATAGGTGTATATTCTTTAGGATAAAAACATATTTGTTTTCTATCATAACCTCTCATTTCAGTTTTTATCCCAAAATATTCATTATTAATTTTTTTCCAAATATTAGGCGTTACAAATATCTCGGTATTTCCCACTATATTATATTCTAAACACATTTCTAATACATTATATACTTTAGTCGCTATATCCTTATCAGTAAATTGTCTTAAAAACTCATCCTTATTCATAATACCTCCTATCATATATTATATACTATTTTTTTAAATAGTTATATACTAAATTAAATTAATAATTTTATATCTTATAATATAAAAAAAGATAAACTTTAATTTATCTTTAAATTCATAAAAATATATTTAATAAAAAGCAGAAAAGGGAATATATATTCCCTTTTCCTTCGTTCTATCATATTATTTTTATATTTCGTAAGCTTTTATAGTTTCACCATCTACTAATTTAACAATTGCTTTTTTGTAAGCAGGTGTTTTGTAAACAGTCATTCTAGATCTAGCTTTTGTAGGTTTCATATTTAATGTATTAACTGATTTAACTTTAACATCAAATAATTTTTCTACAGCTTCTTTTATTTGTAATTTATTAGCCTTTCTATCAACTATAAATACATATTCATTAGAATCTAATAAAATTCTTGATTTTTCTGTATTTAATACTGGCTTTTTGATTATGTCAAATATTGTCATTATCCAAGCACCTCCTCGATAGTGGCAAGAGCTTCTTTAGTTATTACAACTTTATTGTATTTTAATAAAGCATATACTGATAACTCTCTTGGATCTAATATTTCAGTTTTTTCAATATTTCTAACTGATAAGTATAAGTTCCAATCTGCTTCTTCTAAATAATCATTAACTATGAATAATTTTTTATCATTTAAAATATTAACTTTTTCTGTAAATGAAACAAATGTTCTTGTTTTAGGTACTTCTAATGTAAAGTCTTCTAAAACTACTACATCTCCATTTTGAATTCTAGCAGCTAAAGCTGATCTTAAAGCTAGTTTTCTAACTTTTTTGTTTACTTTCTTATCGTAACTTCTTGGTTTAGGTCCGTGAACAACTCCTCCACCTACCATGTGAGGTGCTCTTGTTGATCCTTGTCTAGCACGACCTGTTCCTTTTTGTCTGAAAGGTTTTCTTCCCCCTCCAGAAACTTCTCCTCTACTCTTTGTTGATGCAGTTCCTGCTCTACTTGCTGCAAGTTCAGCAGTTAAAACTTCATGCATAACATATTTATTAGGTTCTAATCCAAAGATTTCGTTAACTGTAACTTGACCTTTTTCTTCACCATTTAAATTATATACTTTTAAATTAAAATCTGACATTTTTGCCTCCTCTCTCTATATTAGTATTTCTTCACTGATTTTTTGATAACTAAATAACCATTTTTAGGACCTGGTACTGCACCTTTAACTAATAATAAGTTATTTTCTACATCGAACTTAACAACTTTAAGATTTTGAACTGTTACATTTTCATTCCCTAATCTTCCAGCCATTTTCTTACCTTTTGGTACATTTGAGTTAGACGCAGCTCCTCCTGCATTTGATCCTCCAAGTCTATGGTTTCTTGAAACCCCGTGAGTTGCTCTGTTTCCACCGAAGTTATGTCTCTTCATAACACCTGCAGTCCCTTTACCTTTTGAGATTCCTTGAATATCAACAAATTCAATTCCTTCTAATACATCAACTTTTAATTCTTGTCCTAAAGTAAATCCTTCAACTGAATCTAATCTGAACTCTTTTAAGAATTTTTTAGCTGTGATTCCGGCTTTTTTGAAAACACCCATTTCTGGTTTATTTACTAATTTTTCTCTTTTTTCATCATAAGCTAATGTTACTGAAGTATATCCTTCTTTATCATCTGTTTTAGTTTGAACAACAAAATTTGGTCCAGCTTCAATAACAGTAACTGGTATTAATTTTTCGTTTTCAAAAATTTGTGTCATTCCGATTTTTTTACCTAATATCATTTTTAATATCCTCCTTAATATATTGGTTGATATAGTCTCTCATATACCAACTTGTATCAAAGCACTATTGCTTTATTTCAATTGAAACACCAGCAGGTAAGCTAAGTGAGCTTAATGCCTTTAAAATATCATTATTTGATTCTTTAATTTCAATGAATCTTCTGTGTATTCTCATTTCAAATTGTTCTCTTGAATCTTTATTAACATGTACTGATCTTAAAACTGTGTACTTTTTAGTTTTAGTAGGTAAAGGCATAGGACCTGCAATTTTTGCCCCAGCCTTTTTAACTACTTCTACTATTTGTAATGAAGTTTGATCTAGTAATTTGTTATCATAAGATTGAAGATAAATTCTTTTTAATTTAGTTTCCAAAATAAATCCTCCTCAATTTGTTTATTTACAGTTAATATTTATTATTCGTTAATATCTGCAACTACTCCTGATGCAACTGTTCTTCC
>CAUTJT010000011.1:0-20652 GCA_963539215.1 uncultured Streptobacillus sp.
GGAAGAACAGTTGCATCAGGAGTAGTTGCAGATATTAACGAATAATAAATATTAAAATATATAAAATAGCCTAATTTATTAGGCTATTTTTACAAAGGAGTAATCATGAAAAAAATACCTAACGCAGTAGGACCTTATTCTGCTTTTTATGTAGCAGGAGATTTTTTATACATTTCAGGACAACTTGGAATTAATCCAGAAACTAATCTTATAGAAGGGGAAACAGCAGCTGAACAAGCTAAACAATCATTAGAAAATATTAAAACTATACTTGAAATGAATGGTTTAACTACGAAAAATGTAGTTAAAACTACAGTATTATTAGATAGTATAGATCATTTTGTAAATGTTAATGAAGTTTATGCGACTTTCTTTGAAGAACCATATCCTGCAAGATCAGCTTTTGAAGTAGCTAAATTACCTAAAGGTGGACTTGTAGAAATAGAAGTAATAGCGTATATTAAATAACTATTAAGCCAAATTTTAGATTGATTCTATTATTTGGCTTTTTTTATTTGTATTATTTTATGATGAAATTATTATGATTTGTAATAAATATTTTTGATTTTTAGAAAAAATAAGATATACTTTATAAAAGAGATGTTTTAAGGAGGAGTATTTTATGGAAGGGAAGGAATATTATATAGGATTAGATATAGGGACTAATTCTATAGGTTGGGCGGTAACTGATACAGATTATAATATATTAAAGAAAAATAGAAAATTTTTATATGGAGTTCGTTTATTTGAAGAGGCTAAGACTGCTGTTGAAAGAAGAGTTAACAGAAATATTAGGAGAAGATTGAAAAGAAGAAATGATAGATTAAAATTTTTGAAAAATTCTTTTGAAAAGTATATATTAGAAAAAGATTCTTTATTTTTTGAAAGATTAGAAGATTCTTTCTTTTATGAGGAAGATAAAAGAACTAAGCAAAAAAATACTTTATTTAATGATGAAAATTTTAAAGACAAAGATTTTCATCATAAATATCCTACTATATACCATTTAAGATATGAATTGATGAATAGTAAAGAAGGACATGATGTTAGAGAAGTTTATTTGGCAATAGCACACATTATGAAAAGTAGAGGTCATTTTTTATTTGAAAATTTTGAAGTCAGTGATTCTGAAAAAATAGATAATAAAGATGCTTTAAAAGAATTGGTTATGAATTTGGAGGATTATATTTCTACTTTGGAAGATCTTGATTTTGAAATAAATGATATAAATAAGTTTTGTGATATATTATTGGATTCAAGTATTAGAAGAAAAGATAAAGAAACTAATTTAAAATCTTTGGTTAATGGTAAAGATAAGATCATTATTAGACTTTTAATTGGTTTTGAAACTCAATTAGATAAAATATATATAAATAATGAAAATATAGTTGAAAATAAAGTTAAAATTAATTTTTCTGATTCTAAGTATGATGAAAAATATTCTGAAATAGAATCTATTTTAGGTGAGGATATTGAATTGATAGATAAATCTAAAGAAATATATGATTATGTTATACTTCAAAAAATCCTTAAAGATTCAAATTCTATTTCAGAGTCTAAAGTTAAATCATATATTAAGTATAAAGAAGATCTTGTTAAAGTAAAGTATTTTATTAAAAAGTATTTTAGTGATGAAGATTATAAACTAATTTTTAGTTCTAAAGATTATAGAAAAAAAGTTTTAGAAATAAAAGAGGCTAAATTTAAAGAATTAGAAATAGAAGATGAAGATAAAGAATTGGCAGATTATATTATAAATAGTATATCAGAGGGTACGTTGTTAGAAGTTCAAAAAAGTATTTCAAATTCTGTGATACCTATGCAATTACATCTTTATGAATTGAAAAAAATTCTTGAAAATGCAAGTAATTATTTAACATTTTTAAATGAAGTAGATAGTACTAATTTAAGTCTTAAGGAAAAAATTATACAAATTTTTAAATTTAGAGTACCATATTTTATTGGACCTATGAATGATAAAAGTGAGTTTTCATGGCTAGAAAGAAATGATTACAAATCAAAAGTATATCCGTGGAATTTTAATGAAGTAATTAATATTAAAAAAAGTGCTGAAAATTTTATAACTAGAATGACTAGAAAATGTACTTATTTACATAATGAAAATGCATTAGCTAAAAATTCTTTATTATATTCTAAATTTATGGTTCTTAATGAATTAAATAATGTTAAAATTAATGGTGAAAGATTAAGTACAGATTTGAAACAAAAGATATATAGACAATGTTATTTATTGAATGAGAAAATGAGTAAAAATAAATTAAAGAAAATGTTACAATTGAATAATTTATATAATGATATTGAAATAACAGGAGTTGATGAATTAAATGCAACTTTAAAACCTCATATTGATATGTATAAGATTTTGGGAGAAGACTTTAATAGAGATTCATATAAGGAATTAGCAGAGAATGTTATATTTTGGGTTACGGTTTATAATGGTGATAAAAAAATGATTTCAGAAAAAATTACTGAAGTTTATTCTGACATGTTAACTAAAGATCAAATTAATAAATTATCAACATTAAAATATTCTGGATGGGGTAATTTATCTAGAAAATTTTTAACTGAAGTTGAACATTACGGAGAAGAAACAGGTGGAGCATATATTAATATAATTGATATGATGTGGGAACATTCACTTAATTTAATGGAATTATTGAGTAATAAATATAAATTTTTAGAATCTTTAGATGAAATTAAAGAAGTTAAAGTTATAAATAAATTAAATTATGAAAATATAATGGAAGATCTTGTTTTATCTCCAAGTGTTAAAAGATCTGTTTGGCAAACTTTAAGAATTATTGAAGAAATTAAGAAAATAATGAAATACGATCCTAAAAAAGTTTTTGTAGAAGTGACTAGAAAAGAAGATATAGTTAAGACGACAAAAGACAAAAGAAAAAAACAATTAGAAGATAAATATAAAGATATTAAAGATGTTGATAAGAATATTCTTGATGAATTAAAAAATACAGATTCAAAAGAGTTTAGACGTAAAAAACTATTTCTATATTTTAGTCAAATGGGACGTTGCATGTATAGTGGAGAAAATATACATTTAGAAGATTTATTTAATTCTAATATCTATGATATAGATCATATATATCCTAGATCTTTAACAAAAGATGATTCTTGGAATAATTTAGTTTTAGTTAGAAAAGATATTAATGGAGCTAAGAGTAATGATTATCCATTGCCAAGTGATGTTAGAACTTCTAGATATGCATTCTGGACTTTATTAAAAAATAAAAAACTTATAAGCGATATAAAATATGAAAGATTAATAGGTAGTGAAAAATTAAGTCCAGAAATTTTAGAAAAATTCGTTGCAAGACAATTAGTTGAAACTAGTCAAACAATAAAAAATGTTATTGAAGTTCTTAAAACTATGTTTATTAATACGCAAATGTGTTATGTTAAGGCTGAAGGAGTATCAGAGTTTAGAAAAAGATATAATTATTTAAAGGTTAGAGAAATAAATGATTTACATCATGCTCATGATGCTTATTTAAATATAATAGTTGGTAATGTATACGATGAAAAATTTACTAGAAATCCTATTTTATGGTTGAGAAAAAATAGAGATGAAACTAAAAATGGCAAGAATGACTATAATTTAGAAAGAATGTTTGATAATGATATTGTTGTTAAAGATAGAAAGATTTTTGATAAAATAGAGGTCAATAAAAAAATTAAAAGATTTTTATATCAAAAACTTCCTTTGGTAACAAAAAGAACTAAAGAAGAAAAAGGAGCTATATCTGATTTACAGTTAATATCTAAAAAATCGGTTGATCTTAAAAATATGTATATACCAATTAAGGGTAATAATAGTATATTAGCTAATAATTTAGAAAAATATGGAGCTTTTAATAAGGTTTCTGGATCATATTTTGTTTTAGTGAGTCATATACTTAAGAAAAAAAGGGTTAGAACTTTAGAGACTGTACCAATATATATTAGTAAAGAAATAAAAAGTAAAAAAGATTTAATTTTATATTTTAAAGAAAAAATGAAATTAATTGAACCTGAAATATTAATTGATAAGATACCTATAGGATCTATTTTTAAGATTAATGGTTGTTATTATACTCTTAGAGGAAGAACTGGTGGAGATATTGTGTATAATTTAAATGTACAGTTAAAATTGAAACAAGATAAAACTAATTATATGAAATATATTGTTAAATTTAATGAAACAGGTATTAATAGAAAAGATAAAAATGACAATTTCCTTATAACGGAAGAATTAAATAAATTATTGTTTGAAGAAATAGTAAATAAAATTACTAATACGATATTTTATTATAGAAATAGTAAAGGTAAAGAAAATAGTATTTTAAAAATTTTAGATAAAGATAAATTTAATGATTTAGATTTAAAAAATCAATGTAGCTCAATTGTTAAAATATTAGGATATTTTTCTAATTCTAGAGATTTGTTTGATTTATCTGATTTTGGTGGAGCTTCACAATCTGGGACTATAAAATTTAGTAAAAATATTGAAAATATAGAAGAAATTAAATTAATAAGTAAATCGATAACAGGAATATATGAAGATGAAATAGATTTAAAAAAATTATAAGAGTGATGAATAATGAGTTGGAGAATAGTTTCTGTATCGAGTATATCTAAATTAGATTTAAAGTTAAATTATTTAGTGGTTAGAACAGAGAATAAGACTACAAAAATACATTTAAGTGAAATTTCTATATTAATAGTAGAAAATACGGCAGTATCAATTACTGCCGCTCTATTAAATGAAATGATTAAAAGAAAAATAAAAATCATATTTTGTGATGAGAAAAGGAATCCTTCATCTGAATTGATTGGATATTATGGTAGTGTTGATACAAGTTTGAAAATACGAAGTCAAATTAAATGGGATGAAGAAATAAAAATTTTAGTTTGGACGGATATAGTAAAAGAAAAAATTAGAAATCAAACGAAATTAATAGGTAAATTTGGGTTAAGAAATTTTGAGTTATTAAAATCTTATATAGATCAAGTAGTTTTTAATGATGAAGAAAATAGAGAAGCTTATGCTGCTAAGGTCTATTTTAATTCTTTATTTGGAAATTCTTTTAGTAGAAGTAATACTTATTCTATAAATGCTGCTCTTAATTATGGATACATGGTTATGTTATCTGCGTTTAATAGAGAAATTGTTGCCAGTGGATATTTAACTATGATTGGACTTCATCATAAAAGTATGTTTAATCAATTTAATTTATCTTGTGATTTTATAGAACCTTTTAGAGTTTTGGTAGATGAAGTTGTATATAAGAATAAACCTGATAAATTTGAAAAAGAGGAAAAGATTATGATGTTAGATGTTTTAAATTCTAAAGTGAAAATTGATGGTAAAGAGCAATATGTTAATAATGCAATTAGAATTTATGTGAATAGTATTTTTGAAGCGTTAGAAGAAAAAGATGTTTCAAAAATAAAGTTTTTTGAATATGAGTTATAGATTTGTGAGAATATTATTATTTTTTGATTTACCAACAATGACATCTAGTGATTTAAAACAATACAGAAAGTTTAGAAAATATTTGGTTTCTAATGGTTTTGTAATGATTCAAGAATCTGTTTATGTAAGACTTTTACTTAATTTAGGTATGGCTAAATATATGTGTGATAATTTAGTTAAAAATAAACCTAAAAGTGGATTAGTTCAGGTTTTAATAATAACTGAATCACAGTATAATAGGATGATGTTTTTGGTTGGTGAATCTAAAAGTGAAGTTCTAGATACTACAGATAGATTGGTGATATTATGAGAATTATACATAAAGATATAACAAATCCTATAGTCATAGATGAAAATAAAATTAATATTTTGGTTTTAGAAAATAAAAATTTTTTTATTAATAAAATTAATGAATTAATTAATCAAATAAATGGTGATTATGGAGATTATATTTTATTTGATTTAAACAATGAAGAATTATCAATTTCTAAAAATTGTGATATTTTAACAGATTTATTCTGTTTAGATTTTGATTCTAAAAAAATAAAGAGTGCGATATTTAACGAATTAAAAAATATCTCTAATTCAGAAGTTTTTTACATTAAAATTAGAGAATTAGAAAAAAATATAAGAGATTTAATTTTGGAAATAATGTATGAATCAGATTTTGAATTAGAATTAGAAGAAAATTTTGATGCAGCTAAATTCCTTAAAATATATGATATATCTATTTCTAAAAATTATAATACACTTATAGAAAAGTTTATAACTTATATTGATGTTCTTACAGATGTATTAAAAATAAAAGTGATTTTTTGTGTTAATTTATTGAATTTATTTGATGAAATTGATAGAATAGAGACATATAAATATTTATTGTTAAAAAAGAAAAAAGTAGTATTTATAGAAAATTATTATGAATCATATAATTTGGAGTATGAGGAGAAATATATAATTGATAAAGATATGTGTGAAATATTTTGATTTAAAATTTTTTCCATCTAGTAAATATATCAAACAAAAGAATAATACAAATACACACTTCTTTAGTTTGAGAGTTATGTCATCTAGTAAATATATCAAACATGTTTGTCCATTATTCCACCAACCATCTTGTTTGAGAGTTATGTCATCTAGTAAATATATCAAACAAGTCCAAAACAATTGCATTGTGGTTGATTGTTTGAGAGTTATGTCATCTAGTAAATATATCAAACCACTTCTTCTTAATAGCTCTATCATTCCTTGTTTGAGAGTTATGTCATCTAGTAAATATATCAAACTATAAATAACTAAAAATTAATAAATAGAGTGTTTGAGAGTTATGTCATCTAGTAAATATATCAAACGATTAAACAATGATACTCTTATATCTCCTCGTTTGAGAGTTATGTCATCTAGTAAATATATCAAACAGAATAGAAAAAAGTTTAAATCTTTAAATAGTTTGAGAGTTATGTCATCTAGTAAATATATCAAACTCTTCTTCTAATTTTTTAAGCTCGGCATTTGTTTGAGAGTTATGTCATCTAGTAAATATATCAAACAGATTTTTCACACAAATTAATCAATCAAGAGTTTGAGAGTTATGTCATCTAGTAAATATATCAAACAATGCTTTTTAACGAACAAAAACAGGAATAGTTTGAGAGTTATGTCATCTTGTAAATATATCAAACTCTTCTTCTAATTTTTTAAGCTCGGCATTTGTTTGAGAGTTATGTCATCTAGTAAATATATCAAACAGATTTTTCACACAAATTAATCAATCAAGAGTTTGAGAGTTATGTCATCTAGTAAATATATCAAACATAATTGATTAGTTATAGCTACCATATCAGGTTTGAGAGTTATGTCATCTAGTAAATATATCAAACATAATTGATTAGTTATAGCTACCATATCAGGTTTGAGAGTTATGTCATCTAGTAAATATATCAAACAAGGAGATTGATAACATGACAAGTCCAGTAGTTTGAGAGTTATGTCATCTAGTAAATATATCAAACAGTTTATATGAAGAGTTATACTCATATATAGTTTGAGAGTTATGTCATCTAGTAAATATATCAAACATCTAAGTAAGTCTCCACTGCAGTAAATAGGTTTGAGAGTTATGTCATCTAGTAAATATATCAAACGCTCGAGAAGTTAAGATTACAAGGATTAATGTTTGAGAGTTATGTCATCTAGTAAATATATCAAACCTTTCTTGACCTCTAATACCTACAATTACAGTTTGAGAGTTATGTCATCTAGTAAATATATCAAACATGAACTTACAGCACCATCGCCTATCGTGTGTTTGAGAGTTATGTCATCTAGTAAATATATCAAACTCATCTTGAACGATTGCGATAACTTCTTCTGTTTGAGAGTTATGTCATCTAGTAAATATATCAAACATTACTTTTAATTTTTCATCCATTTCTTTTGTTTGAGAGTTATGTCATCTAGTAAATATATCAAACGAAATTTATTGTATTTATGATTAGTTCTACGTTTGAGAGTTATGTCATCTAGTAAATATATCAAACTTTTTTATATGAAATTCTAACCAAATATGTGTTTGAGAGTTATGTCATCTAGTAAATATATCAAACGAAAAATATTTTGGAATTGCAAAGAAAAGAGTTTGAGAGTTATGTCATCTAGTAAATATATCAAACTATCATTTGGTGTAAAAGCAACTGTTCTAGGTTTGAGAGTTATGTCATCTAGTAAATATATCAAACATATCTATTGACAATAGACACTTTTAATAGGTTTGAGAGTTATGTCATCTAGTAAATATATCAAACGAATAAATGCGAATTATAGAAGTTGATTTAGTTTGAGAGTTATGTCATCTAGTAAATATATCAAACTTTATTACCAATATCAGCTGTAAATTCTGAGTTTGAGAGTTATGTCATCTAGTAAATATATCAAACATTTTCTGCTAAATAATAGTTGACAAGCTCGTTTGAGAGTTATGTCATCTAGTAAATATATCAAACCCAAAATAAAATTTGCAATTTATTTAAAATCGAGGTATTATATTACTAGATGACATGACGTGTTCAAATAAGACACTGTCGAAAGTGCTCACTTAGTGAGTTGTTGCGGTTGCAACATAATTATAAGATAGAATTATTCTATCTTTTTTTATTATAATTTAATTGATAACTTTTATACTATAATATATTTTTTTATATAAAATATAAATTCATTTAATAAATTTTCTTTAAAAAGCAATTCTTTTTTAAAATATATTTTTTGTGATATATTTTGTTTTAATTTCATATCTCTTTTTACCCTATTATTTATATTGATTTTAAGCCACTTTTTTTACTAAAAACCTTTAAAAAATCTTGTATTTATGCTATAATTATGTATAAAAGAAAATATTGTGGAGGGAATATGTCAGAGAAAAATTATGGTGGAGATAGTATTACAGTCTTAGAAGGATTGGAAGCTGTCAGAGTAAGACCGGGAATGTATATAGGATCTACTGGAACTAGTGGATTGCATCATTTAGTTTGGGAGATAGTTGATAATAGTATAGATGAGGCTTTAGCAGGGTTTTGTGATACAATAACTATTAAAATGTTGCCAAATTCTGTTATTGAAATAACAGATAATGGTAGAGGAATACCGACAGAAACTCATAAGTCAGGTAAGTCAACATTAGAAGTTGTAATGACGGTTCTTCATGCTGGAGGAAAGTTTGATAATTCAAATTACCAATTTTCAGGTGGACTTCATGGAGTTGGAGTATCAGTAGTTAATGCATTATCAGAAGAATTAGTTGCAACAATTACAAGAGATGGTAAAGTTGTAAGACAAACATTTTCAAAAGGTAAACCTGTAACTGAGGCGTTAGAAATAGGTAAAGCACCTAAAAATGCACATGGTACAACTATTAGTTTTAAACCGGATGCAGAAATATTTGAAAACGTTAATTTTGAATATTCAGTATTAGAAAGAAGATTAAAGGAGTTAGCGTATTTAAATAGTGGATTAAATATAATTTTAATAGATGAAAGAGATGCAGATAATATTAAGAAAGTAGACTTCTGTTTTGAAGGGGGTATAAAAGATTTTGTACTTGAAATAGCAGATGGAGATAATATTATAGGTAATGTAATATATATGAAAGATCAGGTTGTATTATCTAAGAATGAATTTGATGATGATGGAAATCCGCTTCCTGATAAATATTCAGAAGTAGAAATAGCTATGACTTATAGAAATGCTCAAGATACAAGAGAATATTCATTTGTAAATAATATTAATACATATGATGGTGGAACTCATGTGTCAGGATTTAGAACAGCCTTAACTCGTATTATGAATGATATGGCACGTACTTTAGGTAAAAAAGGTAATTTCCAAGGTACAGATGTTAGGGAAGGATTAGTTTGTGTTATAAATCTTAAATATCCTGAACCTCAATTTGAATCACAAACTAAATCAAAATTAGGAACAACGGAAGCAACAGGTATAGTATCAGGAGTTGTTTCAAGTAAACTTAAAATGTATTTAGAAGATAATCCAAAGGAAACAGATGTAATAATAGACAAAATAGCTATATCTAAAGATGCTCGTGAAGCTGCTAAAAAAGCTCGTGAAGCTGTTACTAAGAAAAATAGCTTTGAATTTGGATCATTACCTGGTAAACTTGCAGATTGTCAATCTAAAGATCCTACTATTTCAGAAGTGTTTATAGTCGAAGGAGATAGTGCAGGAGGTTCTGCAAAACAGGGAAGAAAAAGAGAATTTCAAGCAATACTTCCATTACGTGGAAAGATATTAAATGTTGAGAAAGCTAATGAACATAAGATACTTGAAAATTCAGAAATTAAAAATATGATAACAGCATTTGGTACAGGCATACTTGATAGATTTGATGCTGAAAAATTAAGATATCATAAGATAATAATAATGACGGATGCCGATGTTGATGGTGCTCATATTAGAACCCTTATGCTTACATTCTTCTATAGATATTTAAGAGAATTAATTAATAGAGGACACATATATATAGCTCAACCTCCATTGTATAAAATAACAGTTGGGAAAAGTATTAAATATGCTTATTCTGATACTGAGCTTAAATCTATTACTTCAGTTATAGAAAGAGAGAATAGAAGATATAGTATACAAAGATATAAAGGGTTGGGAGAAATGAATCCAGAACAACTTTATGAAACTACTATGGATCCTGAAGTTAGAACTCTTTTAAGAGTAACGCTTGAAGATGCACAATATGCAGATCAAATGTTTAATATATTAATGGGGGATAAGGTTGAACCAAGACGTGCATTTATTGAAGAGCATGCAACTTATGTTAGAAATTTAGATATATAGTATGAAAATATGAGTTTAAAAAGTTAAAGGATAAATTAAATGAGTAAAAAGTTTGAGATAGAGGTGAAAAATGTCAAATAAATATGATGAATTCGACAATTTAGAAGAAGTTGTTGAAGAAGTAGAAGATAATACAGAAGATAGTGCTGAAGTATTAGAGGTAATGCGTAGAACAGAAATGTCTAATGAAATCCCTATATTTATAGAAGATGAAATTAAAAACTCATATTTAGATTATTCTATGAGTGTTATAGTTTCACGTGCTCTTCCTGATGTAAGAGATGGGTTAAAACCTGTTCATAGAAGAATTCTATTTGCTATGAATGATATGGGTATGGGTCATGATAAACCTTATAAAAAATCAGCAAGAATAGTTGGGGAAGTATTAGGTAAATATCACCCACATGGAGATAGTGCAGTATATAATTCTATGGTAAGAATGGCACAAGATTTTAATACTAGATATATGTTAGTTGATGGTCATGGTAACTTTGGATCTATAGATGGAGATTCAGCAGCCGCAATGAGATATACAGAAGCTCGTATGGCGAAAATTACATCTGAATTACTTGTAGATATAGATAAAGATACTATAAATTGGAGAAAGAACTTTGATGAAAGTTTAGATGAACCTAAAGTTCTTCCTGCTAAACTTCCAAACTTACTATTAAATGGAACTACAGGTATAGCAGTTGGTATGGCGACAAATATACCTCCACATAATTTGAAAGAAGTAGCAGATGCTATAGTTGCTTTAATAGATAATAGAGACATTAGTATTGATGAATTAATTACATATATTAAAGGTCCTGATTTTCCTACTGGAGGTATAATATATGGTAAATCTGGAATTTATTCAGCATATAGAACAGGTAGAGGTAAGGTAAGAGTTTCAGGTAAAACTCATATAGAAAAAGATAAGAAGAATGGTAGAGAATCAATAGTAATTACAGAAATACCATATCAAGTAAACAGAGCTAAACTTATAGAAAGAATAGCTGAACTTGTTAAGGAAAAAAAGATTACAGGTATATCTGATTTAAGAGATGAAAGTAAAACTGATACAAGAATTGTTATAGAACTTAAAAAAGGTGAAGAAAGTGAATTAATATTAAATAGCTTATATAAATTTACTGATCTTCAAACTACTTTTGGTATAATAATGCTTGCTCTAGTTAATGATGTACCGCGTGTATTAAACTTAAAACAAATATTAGTTAAATATTTAGAGCATAGATTTGATGTTATTGTTAGAAAAACTAAATATGAATTAAACAAGGCTAATAAACGTGCTCATATATTAGAAGGATTTAGAAAAGCTCTTGATCATATAGATGAAATTATTAAAATAATAAGAGGATCAAGTGATGGGAATACAGCTCGTATAGCATTGATGGAGAAATTTGATTTCACAGATATACAAGCTAGATCTATACTTGATATGAGATTACAAAGATTAACAGGTCTTGAAAGAGAAAAAATAGAAAATGAATATAGAGAATTATTAATTTTAATTAAAGATTTAGAAGATATATTAGCTAATGATTCAAGAGTATATGAAATAATTAGAAATGAAGTTCTAGAACTTAAAGAAAAATATGGTGATGATAGACGTACTGATATTGAAAATGATAGATTAGAAATAGGTATAGAAGATCTAATTAAAAATGAAGATGTTATAGTTACTATAACTAAAAAAGGATATATTAAACGTATGTCATTAGATGCATATAAAGCACAAAAGAGAGGTGGACAAGGAGTATCAAGTACAACTACGGTTGAAGATGATGTTCTTAAAGACATATATACTGCTAAAACTTTAGATAAATTGATGATATTTAGTGATAAAGGTAAAGTATATTCTACTAAGGTTTATGAAATTGCAGAAAGTTCTAAACAAGCTCGTGGTAAATTAATACAAAATATTATAGATCTTGAAGAAAATGAAAAAGTTAGTGTTATTATTAGAGTAGATGAAAAAGAAAATGACACAAGAGATTTAGTGTTTATTACTAAGAGTGGAGTAATTAAAAAGACTAAACTTGAAGAGTTTAGAAGTATAAATAAAAATGGTAAAAAAGCACTTACATTTAAAGATGATAGTGATGAAGTTAAATTTGTTGGTGTTACATCAGGAAGTGGAAATGATGAAATATTCATAGCAACTAAAGATGGAATAGCGATTAGATTTAGTGAAAAAGATATACGTTCTATGGGAAGAAGTGCAGCAGGAGTTAGAGCTATTAAATTAAATGAGGGTGATGCTGTAGTTTCAGCTGATATTATTAATAGTAATGATGATATTGAAAAATTAACGGTACTTACTATAAGTTCTAAAGGATATGGTAAGAGAACACCATTAGAAGATTATAAGACTCAATCAAGAGGTGGGAAAGGTCTTAAAAATTATAAATTAGTAGGTGAAAATAATTTTGTTGTTTATTCGGCAATCATAAAAGAAAATGAAGTAGAAAATGGAGAAATTAACCTTATAGCTATATCTTCTAGTGGAACAGTTATTAGAACAATTATTAAAGATTTATCTGTAATAGGAAGAAGTACACAAGGTGTTAGAATTCAAAAATTAAAACATAAAGATGAGTACCTAGTTTCAGCAGATAGAGTTATTTCTGAAAATAAAGAGGAAGAAATAGAAGATTAGAGGTATATTATGGAAAAATTTAAAAGATTCCTATTTTTACTAACGAGTGATAGTGAAGTAAAAGAAATAATTAAATTTTCAAAAAGCCTTAAAGAAAAATTTGGTGATAATATTGAAAATGACCTTGTATATGTTAAGGATTTAGAACTTTACGAAAAGTTACCTTTGACTATACAAGGTCTAGGGGTTAATAATAATACTATAGATTTAATAAAAGAGTATAGGGCTATTGAAAATGAAAAATATGATGAATATTATTCTCAAATTAAACCGTATTTTAGAAAGGTATATGCTTTAGAGGGGACAATATTAGATGTTGCTCTAGAAGAATTAAAAGCTTACGATTTACTTGTTATTTGTAAAAATGAAGGTAATAGATTAAGTGATAATCTTAATGCTTTGCTTAAACATCAGTATAAACCGTTGATAATACTTTCAAATACAGATAAAGATTATAGTTTTGAAAAAATACTTATGTTAAATGATGGCGGATATAAAGTGAATACATCTGTATATCAATATTTTAATATATTTGGCTGCATGGATATAGATGTTTTGAGAGTGAATGTTGAAGATGAAAATAGATTAGTTGAAAGATTTGGTTCTCAATGTAACATTATAGATAAAAGTGGAGATCCTGCTTCTATAATACTTGAATTAGATTCAAAATATGATATGTTACTTATGGGAAATTTAAGATATTCTCTTTTAATTGGTAAGTTAACAGGACAAGTAGGAGTTAAAGTTTTAGAAAACACTAAAACTCCGATATTTATAGGGTGATTTTATGAAAATATTATTAGTTTCAGATTCTCATAGAGATGTTAAATATCTTTATGAAGTGGTAAATAAAGAAAAACCGAATATTATTATGTATGCAGGAGATCATAGTAGTGATGCTTATGATTTAAATTTAGCTTTTGATATTCCTGTTTATATAGTTAGAGGAAATTGTGATTATGATGATTATACGGGTATAGATATAGAAGAAATACAAGTAGATGGATTGGGTAAGGTTATACTAACTCATGGACATTTATTTGATGTAAAAAGAAATATGAATACCATATATACTATGGGAGTTGAAAAAGGTGCTAATATGGTAATTTTTGGCCATACACATATACAACATTTAAGTGATTTTAAAGGTATAATTTTTGTTAATCCTGGTGCTATAGTTAATCATGAGTATGCAATATATGAAGATGGGAAGATAGAGTTTAAAGGAGGAAGAAATGGTTAAAAAAAGTATTAAAATGTTTGAAACAGTAATGGTATGGCTTTTATCCCTTTGTTTCATAACTCAAGTTCTTTTAGTTTTTAAAGTTATTGATTTATCATATTCTTTAAGAGGAAGTATAACTAGTCAGACAGATTTTGTAACTTTAGTAACTAAGCTTTCGACAAAAGTTATAGATTTAAAAGCCATACAAATTTTTGGACTTATAAATCGTTCATTTTTATTAATTTTATTATTTGTATTTGCTGCCTTCATAGTTTATAGATTAATCAGAAAAGAAAATAAAAGATTATTACAAGCTAGTACAGTGATGGTATGGGTAGCTTCTATGACTACAGTTTTATATGTGTATATTACTCGTGATGTTTTTTATGCTTTGAAAAGTATAACAACAAGAGATTATAGTTTAAGTTTTGAAAATGCTATGTACTTATTAGGAAGAGTTCAAAAAATAGTTGAATTTAGAGATATAATAATTATATTATTATTCATAATTTTAATTTCAACATTAGGGGCAATTATACTAAATGTTAGAGAAATACTTGATAAATCAGATGATATTAAATTTGCTAAATTAAATTTAGGAATATTTCTATCATCTCTTATATTATTAGGTTCTTTAATATCGTGGAATGTATATATTAGTTATTCTGTTAAACAATTTAAACCGCTAGAGTACATGGTTAAAAATTATGTTCATAAGAATGATGATGTATATTTAATAGGTACTATTAATATGAAGAAAGTTAATGCAAATAATGTAGATCCAGTTTTTAGAAATCTATATCTTAGAGGGGTTAACTATGAAGTTCAAAATCCAGATAAAGCTTTAGTTGGTAATCAGGAAAAGACAATTAATGTTAGTTATGATGTAGAAACTAAAGAAAGTTTAGGACTTAAAACAGGTAATATTGAAACTAAGGTATATATATCTAGTGTTCCTAAGATAGTAGATAGTATATCAAATATAAATATAGATAGTTTATTTAAGTTTTTAAATGAATATGATGGAAGATATATATCAAAAAGTATACATGATGACATTACTGGTATATATGAAGGTAATGCTAAAGATGGGAAAAAAGAATACTATATCTTAGAAAAAGTAAATAAAGATCAATTGAGTATAACAGAAATAGTTGGATTAGATAAAGTTAATATTGTATATAAATTAATATATATAGGTGTTATGTATACACAAAATTCTGATGTTGTAGGATTTGAAGCATTGAATAATTTTGATGCTCAAAAAATATATATAGATAAAGAAGATTTATTAAATGTACTTAAAGTAAATAATATAGTAAAAGTTAAATGATGAAGTGGAGGAAAAATGTTTGATGATTTAAAAAAAATAAGGGAAGAAGCTCTTAAAGAAATAGAGGAAATATCTTCTGTTGAAGGATTTAATGAATTAAGAATTAAATACTTTGGTAAAAAAGGTCTGTTCACTTCTGCTATGAAAGAAATAGGTAATATAGTAGCTGAAAAAAGAAAAGAATATGGTGCTATGGCTAATGAATTTAGAAATGAGTTACAAAAAGATATAGATACTAAACTTGAAATATTAAAAGAAGAAGTTAAAAAAGCAAGACTAGAATCTGAAGTTATAGATGTGACTTTACCTGGGAGAAGTTTAGAACAATCTAGTTTACATCCAATAACTAAAACGTTAATAGAAGTTAAAGAAATTATGAGTGAAATGGGATTTGATATAGTTGATGGTCCAGAGGTAGAAGAAGTTAAGTTAAACTTTGATGCATTAAATATACCTAAGACTCATCCATCAAGAGAACTTACTGATACGTTTTATATAAATGATGATGTGATATTAAGAACTCAAACATCACCAGTTCAGATTAGATATATGAAAGAACATAAACCACCATTTAAAATGATATCTATAGGTAAGGTATATAGACCTGATTATGATGTTTCTCATACTCCTATGTTCCATCAAATAGAAGGATTGATGGTTGGAGAAGATGTATCTTTCTCTAATTTTAAAGCTATACTTGAAAGTGTTGTAAGAAGAATATTTGGTAGTGATAGAAATGTAAGATTTAGACCACATTTTTTCCCATTTACAGAGCCTAGTGCAGAAATGGATGTTGAATGTGGTGTATGTAGAGGTAAAGGATGTAGAACTTGTAAAAGTACTGGTTGGCTTGAAATATTAGGTTCAGGTATGGTAAATATTAAAGTTCTTGAATATGCCGGAATAGATGGAGAAAAATATCAAGGATTTGCCTTTGGTATAGGAGTTGAAAGAATTACTATGCTTAAATATGGAATAAATGATTTAAGAGCATTCTTTGAAAATGATATTAGATTTTTAGAACAGTTTTAATGGAGGAAATATGTTAATTTCACTTAATTGGTTAAAAGATTATATTAATCTTGATGAAAATATAGATATAAAAGAATTGGAAAATGCTTTAACTATGATAGGTCAAGAAGTTGAAAATATTGAATTACAAGGTGAGAATTTAAAAAATATTTTAACTTCTAAAATATTAGAGTTAAAAATGCACCCGGATTCAGATCACTTAACTGTGTGCCAAGTAGATAATGGTTCATTTGTTTCACAAGTTGTTTGTGGAGCAAGTAATCATAAAGAAGGGGATATAGTAGCTATGGCACAAATTGGTGCTAAGCTTGGTGAAGATTTTGTTATAAAAAAAGGAAAGATAAGAGGTGTAGAATCTAATGGAATGTTATGTTCTGAAACAGAACTTGGAGTAGGTAATGATGATTCTGGAATAATAATATTCCCTAAAGATACAAAACTTGGTATACCTTTAAATGAATATTATGATTTAAATGATACTGTATTTGAGTTAGAAATAACACCTAATAGACCTGATTGTTTATCTCATATTGGTATAGCAAGAGAACTTTGCGCTTACTATAATAAAAATTTAAAATTACCTAAAATTAATAATCACGAAATTTCTAAAGAAGTTATTGATATAGATATAAAAGATAACATATCTAATAGATATATGGCTCGTGTTATTAAAAATGTAAAGGTAGGGCCGTCTCCTAAGTGGCTTGTAAATAGATTGGCATCTATGGGTATAAGAAGTATAAATAATTTAGTTGATATTTCTAATTTTGTTATGTTAGAAACAAATCAACCTAATCATATATTTGATTTTGATAAGTTGAAAACTAATAAAATTGTAATAGATAAGGCTAAAAATGAAGAAAAATTTGTTACTTTAGACTCAAAAGAAAGAGTTTTATCTGAAGAAGATATAGTAGTTAGAAATGATGGAGAAGTAATAGCTCTTGCAGGAGTTATGGGTGGAGAAAATACAGAAGTATCTGATTTAACAACTAATATACTTGTAGAACTTGCACATTTTGATAATATATCTGTTAGAAGAACGAGTAGAAGACATGCTTTAATTAGTGAATCTTCATATAGATTTGAAAGAGCAGTGGATACTGAAAACTTTGATTTTGTAATGAATAGATTAACAGATTTAATAGTTGAAATAGCAGGTGGAGAAGTTTGCAATATAAATGATTCTTATCCTGTTGGAAAAGAAAAAAATATATGTGAATTATCTATAGATAAAATGAATAGATTTATAGGTAAAGTTATACCCAAAGAAAGAGTTATAGAGATATTTACTAAATTAGAAATAAAAGTTGTTGATAAAGGTGAAACTTTAGAATTAACTGCTCCAAGTTTTAGAGGAGATTTAATTAATCAATTTGACTATTTTGAAGAAGTTATACGTATGTATGGCTTTGATAATATTGAAAATAAAATGCCTAATGTAACTCTTTCATCTAATAGATTAAATGATACAACGAAATATACTACAGATATTAAAGTGCTTGTTTCTAATTTAGGATTAAGAGAGGTTATAAATTACTCATTTATACCAACTAATTCATTTGAAAAACTTAATATGGATATAAGTGATGAAAGTATAATAGCTTTAAAAAATCCTATAGTTGAAGAATTTTCTGTTTTAAGACCTACTTTAATGTATAGTTTATTAAAAAATGTTAAAGATAACTTAAATAGAGGTCAAGAGGATATTAGATTCTTTGAAGTATCTAAAAGATTTGCCTTAGATGATAATAAAATAGAAAATTCTGTATATATTAATGAAAAAAGAGTAAGTGAAAGAGAAACTTTAGCTATGGTTCTTAGCGGTTCATTTAATAAGAATTTATGGTCACCTAAACCTGAAAGTTATGATTTCTTTGATATGAAAGGTATAGTTGAAGCAATGTTTGAAAAGCTAAACTTTAAATCTTATCAAATTAAGAGAAGTACTAATCCTTCATATCATCCTGGAAGAAGTGTAGACTTATTTGTAGGTAAAGAATTGATAGCTACATTTGGAGAAATACATCCAGATGTTTTAGAAAATATGGAAATTGATAGAAATCGTGTTATATATTCTGAAATATATTTAGATTTATTGTCTAAATATATTAATAAAGGTATAAAATATAAAGGGTTAAGTAAATATCAATCTGTTCCTAGAGATGTTGCTGTTGTAGTAAAAGAAGAAGTTTTAGTTGGGGATATGATTAAATCTATACAAAAAGCAGATAAATTAATAGAAAAAGTAGAATTATTTGATATTTATAGAGGTATAGGAGTTAAACCAGGATTTAAATCTGTTGCTATAAGTATAGTTATGAGAGATGATAATAAGACTCTTGAAGAAAAAGATATTAATGGTGTTATGGATAAAATAGTAGGAAAACTAAAAAAAGAATTTGATGCGGAATTAAGATGATTATGAAATATGCTATATTTCTAAATGGTGAATATCCAGAATTCAATGAAGAATATAGAAACTTATTAAAAGACAGGGTAATATATTGTGCAGATGGTGGTGCAAATTTTGCATACAAGGAGAATATATTACCTTGTGTAATATTAGGGGATCTAGATTCTATAAGTTCTGAAGCTTTAAATTATTTTAAAGCTAATAATGTGAAAATAATTAAATTTTCTGGAGATAAAGATTATACTGATTTTGAATTAGTATTAATGGATATAT
This sequence comes from uncultured Streptobacillus sp., assembly GCA_963539215.1. Lineage (GTDB taxonomy): Bacteria > Fusobacteriota > Fusobacteriia > Fusobacteriales > Leptotrichiaceae > CAURNT01. Next base: position 19,788 of record CAUTJT010000011.1, read on the forward strand.
TAAAACTTGATTATAATATGAATACAAGATTTGTAGATGAAATAGTACAAATAAAAACACAGATAGATGCTATAGTTTTTGGAGCTACTGGTTATAGGGTAGATATGACTTTATCTAATTTAAAATTATTAGAAAATAATCCTAATATGACTTTTATTACATCGTATAATGAACATGTAGTATATGTTGATAAGAAATATGAAATAAAAGATAAAAAAGGATATATTGCATCTACTGTACCTCTTACTAATATTAAAAATTTAATACTTAAAGGTTTTGTGTATAATTTAGATGGTAAAGATATACCTTCAACTATGGGATTAGTTAGTAATGTAGTTGCAGATGATTTGGCAACTATAGAATGTATTGAAGGTAAAATACTTCTATTTTTAAGAAAAGAAAACTAAATTTTAACAATTAAATTAGAAAACTTAGTTATAAAATAAAAAGGAGTGAAAATTAAAATAAAATTAAAATTCACTCCATTTTTTTTAGACTTTTTCACTTTTTATATTCTATTTGTGGACAGCCTCTTTTTTTATAAATTTTTTAATCTTATAATTATAAATGAAAAATCTTTTATAAAAAACTAAAATACAGATTTTTCATAAATAATATCCTCTATTATTTCTCAATTTTCATCATATTATTTATAGTTTCCAACTCTCCCTCTTTCTACCCTCTTTATTTTTAGTTTGCCATTTTCATAATATTCTTTATATGGTCCTTCTTTTTCACCATTTTTATAAGTTCCTTCTACTTTTATTTTACCATTTTCATAATATTCTTTATATGGTCCTTCTTTTTCACCATTTTTATAAGTTCCTTCTACTTTTATTTTACCATTTTCATAATATTCTTTATA
>CAUTJT010000012.1:0-6925 GCA_963539215.1 uncultured Streptobacillus sp.
TTTATTTTTTCTATAGGAAAGTATAAATTTAAAGAGGTCAAATAAAAAAAGAAATGTGAAGATATCGGTTTAAGTAAAAAGATAATATTTATTAAAATATCTAAAGTAATTAAAAAAATTGCACGACAAAAAGCTCTAATGAAAATGGTCATTAGAGAACTATTAGAAATAAATTTTATGTATGGTCCGACCATACCAATTAGCGCTTACATAGATTTCTTGTTTATCCATCATAATTTTACAATGAGGACACATAAAAGGATGTACATCAAATGTTTCAATAGATTGTTTTACAAAAAAAGAATATTCAGATTTAGAAGATCTTTTTTTGTACTTTTTAATTGTATCTTTTAACTTTGTTGAGATATTGCGCCCATAAAAACCAAATCTATTAATCATCTTAAAATTTTTGGGTGGTAAATGAATAAGAACTTGTTGAACAAATTTATCTATATCCATAGTTACATATTTTTTCTTTTTATTATCAGCTAAATCATTAAAGAAAAAAGTAACTTTTTTATTGTCGTAATTGATAATTTTGTATTCAGCAATAGGTGCACGAGCGAGATATCTACCTAAATATTTTACAATTCCTTTAGGGGAATTAACATTACCAGAACCTACATTAAAGAAAAATCTTTTATTTTCTTTATATAGTTTAGAAACAGTTTTTAGTGCTAAATTTTTAATTTTAGGATTAGGATAATTACCATTTTTAACAATATCAAGTACATGATACTTTCATTGTCCAGCAATAGAAGGTACATGGAAGTAGTCTAATTTTTTAAAAGTAAAATTTTTAGTAAATCCGCCAAGAGAAACAAGCGCATGAATATGAGGATTCCATTTTAAATCTCTACCAAAAGTATGAATAACAGTGATAAGTCCATAGTGAACGATATCAGAGTTAGTGAAATAATCTGGAGAAGATTTAGGAAGTTTATTTTTTCTATTATTTTTCTTATAGATATTATGAAATTGATATTCCATGGTTTCATTGACAGCAGTAGCTAGTTTAGAAAGTAAGTTTCTATCGTAAAAGAAAAAAGGTCTTAACTCTTCAGGAATAGTAAAAAGAATATGTCTATGAGGAACATTAAGAATATCATTAGTCATCTTTTGTGTCCAAGTAGCAGAATATTTAAATCCACAAGAAGGACAAAGTCTAGATTTACAAGTAATAGGGATAGTATGATAATGCCCACACTCAGTACAAGTATATTTAATGAAACCAGCTTTAGTATCGCGACAAAGGATGAACTTATTGATAGAAGTTTTAATGTACTCCAAATGGTTGTGAGTTAAAAAAGGCTTGATAAAATTAAGAACATGTGGTAAATTTACTATGGATAGTATTTCTTTAATCATGAGATATTAGTCCTTTCTGTATGTTTTAGTCCAAATAAATTTTACAGAAAAAGAGAGCCAATTGCAAAAGATTTTTTTAAAAATCTGCAATTGGCTTTTTTTATCCCATAGGAAAATATAAATTTAAGTAGAAAATTAATTAATAACTAACAATAGAGATCTCACCATTTTCATATTCTGCTAAAAATATTTGAGAAATATTTTCATAACCGAGCTCATTAAGTTTAGTAGTTAACCAATCGATATCTTTATCAATCGCTTCTAAAATATTAGTTTGAACAGTACCATCTGTAATGATAGGATATTTAGGATTTTCTTCACCATGTAAAACTATAATAAGTTGTCCGTTTTGTTCAAGTACAGCTCTTTTAACTTTTTTTATACTATAAACGTTATTGTTTCTTAATTTAAAAGCAATGTCATTAGCTGTTAGTCCAACACTACGGCAAGCCTCAACATCGAGTACACCTTTTTTTATAATTACAGTTGGTTGTCCATCAATAATTGTTTTAAAAAAATGATTATTCGTTTTTATCCATTTTAAAGCTAAAACAATTATAGTCCAAGTCATTAAAATTATAAAATATTGTAAAATAGTTATTGAAGGATTATAAATAACTCCTCCAACAATTCCCCCTAATACATAATTTAAGACTTGGTCCATTGCAGAAGATGGAGCAAGATTTCCTTTCCCAGATAAATTTATAACAAAAATTAAAGAAAGTAGTCCCATAAGTAATTTAAGGGCTATTTCTATATAAGATAACTCACTCATTCTTTCACCTCAATATCTATTAATTCAATTTTAGGATTGTGCATTTCTAGTTTTTCAAGTAAATAATTTTGGCCGTTATCACCACTAATGACTCTATAATATGATGTTCCAACTTTCACTAAAGCACCATCTATAGAGGCAGATGTATTTATGTAAATATTTTCTTTGTCTGTTCTTAAATCTTTTGCAACAACTTCAATAAAATGAATAGCAGTTCTATATTTATTGTCGTTTACTGAAGAAATTTTATATTGACTAATTTTTACACTAATTAATATGACTATACCTAGAGATAATATTATTGCAAGCTCACGATATTTAGTATCTTTGTGTCCTTTGAAATATTTATATATTGTAAATATAAAGCAAAAAGCTAAAAAAATAATAAAAATTAATCCCCACCAGTCAAACTTTGCTATATTATAAAGTAAGTAATTATATGAATAAAATCTCATAATAATCCTCCTAAAAATAATTTATGGACTTTATATTATCATAAAATTAAAAAAAATTAAAGTTTTTTATCTCATATAATTGTTTTCTGATATAATAAAAATAAAGTTGAATTAAAAAATATTAAATAAATAAAAATAGAACTGGGGGTCAAAATGAAAAAAATAAAATTAATTCTTTTAAGTAGTTTAATATTATTAACAGCTTGTACTAATATAAACACAAAAAATTATAGTAAAAAAGAAAAAGTTGAATGGAAAGGAATTAAGGGTCCTTTTGTTATGTTAGATGTACAGGAGGGAGATATTATTGTAAAAGAAAAAGAATTAAATCCTACAGGTATATTTGGACATGCAGCTATTATGGGGACAAATACTTTAGTTTTAGATTATCCTAAAGTTGGAGAAAAATCTTATGCAATAGATCTTAATTATTGGCTTGAAGAAAATAGAAAGTTTTTAATTTTAAGATATAAAGATATGAATGATGGATTTAGAAAAAAACTTGTTGAAAATATAAAAAAATATTTTGGAGAAAGTTATAAAATACACACAGATAAAATGGACACAAATGGGTTTTATTGCTCTCAGTATATTTGGTATGTATATTACATAACTGCAAAAGAATTGGGGATTGAACTAGATATAGATTCAGATGGGGGAATTTTTGTCTTTCCTTATGACTTTATAAACTCTCCAAGTTTAGAAATAGTAAAATAAAAAAGTTATTGACAAAATAAAAATACTATAGTATTATGTCTTTATAAATCTTAGCACTCTTTTTAAATGAGTGCTAACAAAAAAAGAGAGAGGTGTGAGTTATGAGCATTTCTGATAGGGAAAAACTTGTACTTAATGCTATTGTTGATTATTATCTTACTGTTGGAGATACAATAGGATCAAGAACATTAGTAAAGAAATATGGAATTGAACTATCGTCAGCTACGATAAGAAATGTTATGGCTGATTTGGAAGATATGGGTTTCATTGAAAAGACTCATACTTCATCAGGTAGAATTCCAACAGATATGGGGTATAAATATTATCTAACAGAGCTTTTAAAAATAGAAAGAATAACTCAGGAAGAAATAGAGAATATAAATAATGTATATAACAGGAGAATTGATGAACTTGAAAATGTTTTGAAAAAAACATCAAATTTATTATCTAGTCTAACAAATTATGCTGGTATTGCAATAGAGCCAAAGACAGATAATCAAAAAATTAGTCGTATTGAAACGGTTTATATAGATGAATATCTGATTATGGCAGTGGTTATAACAGATGACAGAAGAGTTAAAAGTAAAAATATACATTTATCTTACCCGATTACAAAAGATGAACTTGAAAAGAAAACTTTGGAATTGAATGAAAAGATAAAAAATAATGAAATTTCTGTTAGAGATATAGAGAAATTCTTTATAGAAACTACTGATATTATTTATGAAAATGAGGAAGATGAAGACCTAAATAAATATTTTATTAATAATCTTCCTAGTATGTTAAAAAATGAAAATATATCTGAGATTGCTAATATAATGGAATTTTTTAATGAGAGAAAAGATATTAGAGAACTATTTGAGAGATTAATAGACCAAAAAGCTAAAGAAAACTCAAAAACAAATGTCAATGTTATATTGGGTGATGAGCTTGGAATAAAAGAACTTGAAGATTTTAGTTTCGTTTATTCAATATATGATATAGGAGGTTCTCAAGGAATTATTGGAGTTATGGGGCCAAAAAGAATGGCTTACTCTAAGACTATGGGACTTATAAATCATGTTAGTAGGGAAGTTAATAAAGTAATAAATTCTATGGAAAAAATAAAAAAATAGCTTGAGGAGGGTGTAATGCAAGACATAAAAAATGAAGAAGAAATAAAAGAAGCTACGGAAGTTGTAGATGAGAAAGTTGAAGAAAAAAATGAAGTAAAAGAAGAAAATCATGAACACAAGCATGGAGGACACAGTTGTTGTGGAAAACATGGACACAAACATAATAATGAAGAAATAGAAAAATTAAAGCTTGAAATAGAAGGTTTGAAAAATGATTATTTAAGAAAACAAGCAGATTTTCAAAACTTTACTAAAAGAAAAGAAAAAGAAGTTGAAGAACTTAAAAAATTTGCTTCTGAAAAAATTATAACTCAATTTTTAGGAAGTTTAGATAATCTTGAAAGAGCTATAGAGTCTTCAGTTGAAAGTAAGAATTTTGACTCACTTTTACAAGGTGTTGAAATGATAGTTAGAAATTTAAAAGATCTTATGACTTCAGAAGGAGTTGAAGAGATTAAAGCTGAAGGAGCATTTGATCCAATGTACCATAATGCTGTTGCAGTTGAAGCAAATGATGATTTTAAAAATGATGAAATAGTAAAAGTTTTACAGAAAGGTTACACAATGAAAGGAAAAGTAATAAGACCTGCAATGGTAACAGTTTGTAAGAAATAATAATTTTGGTAATAAAAAAATATAGATAGATTATAGGAGGAAAAAAATGAGTAAAATAATAGGAATTGATTTAGGAACAACAAACTCTTGTGTGGCAATAATGGAAGGTGGAAATGTAACAATAATACCAAACTCTGAAGGAGCAAGAACAACTCCATCAGTTGTAAACATTAAAGATAATGGAGAAGTCGTTGTAGGAGAAATAGCAAAAAGACAAGCTGTTACAAATCCTACTTCAACTGTAAGTTCAATCAAAACTCATATGGGTTCTGATTACAAAGTAGAAATTTTTGGAAAGAAATACACTCCACAAGAAATTTCTGCTAAAATATTACAAAAATTGAAAAAAGATGCTGAAGCATACTTAGGAGAAGAAATTAAAGAAGCTGTTATCACAGTACCTGCTTACTTTACAGATTCTCAAAGACAAGCAACAAAAGATGCTGGAACAATAGCTGGATTAGATGTAAAAAGAATTATAAACGAACCAACAGCTGCTGCACTTGCTTATGGACTTGAAAAGAAAAAAGAAGAAAAAGTATTAGTATTTGACCTTGGTGGAGGAACATTTGACGTATCAGTTCTTGAAATATCTGATGGTGTTATAGAAGTTATATCAACAGCAGGAAATAACCACTTAGGTGGAGATGATTTTGATGCAGAAATTATAAAATGGTTAGTTGCAGAATTTAAAAAAGAAAGTGGAATAGATTTATCAAATGATAAAATGGCTTACCAAAGATTAAAAGATGCTGCAGAAAAAGCTAAAAAAGAATTATCAACATTAATGGAAACTTCAATTTCATTACCATTTATAACTATGGACGCAACAGGACCTAAACACTTAGAAATGAAGTTGACTAGAGCTAAATTTAATGATTTAACTAGACATTTAGTTGAAGCAACTCAAGAACCAACAAAAACAGCTTTAAAAGATGCTAGCTTATCAGCTAATGAAATAGATGAAATCTTACTTGTTGGAGGTTCTACAAGAATACCAGCAGTTCAAGAATGGGTTGAAAATTTCTTTGGAAAGAAACCTAATAAAGGAATAAATCCTGATGAAGTTGTTGCTGCAGGTGCTGCAATACAAGGTGGAGTATTAATGGGAGATGTTAAAGATGTATTACTTCTTGATGTAACTCCATTATCATTAGGAATTGAAACTCTTGGTGGAGTATTTACAAAGATGATAGAAAAGAATACTACTATCCCAGTTAAAAAATCACAAGTTTACTCAACAGCTGTGGATAACCAACCAGCAGTTACTATAAATGTATTACAAGGTGAAAGATCAAGAGCTGCAGATAACCACAAGTTAGGAGAATTTAACCTTGAAGGTATACCTGCTGCTCCAAGAGGAGTACCTCAAATAGAAGTTACATTTGATATAGATGCTAATGGAATAGTTCATGTATCTGCAAAAGATTTAGGAACAGGAAAAGAAAATAAAGTAACTATTTCTGGATCAAGCAATCTTTCTAAAGATGAAATTGAAAGAATGACTAAAGAAGCAGAAGCTCATGCTGAAGAAGATAAAAAATTCCAAGAATTAGTAGAAACAAGAAATAGAGCAGACCAATTAATCTCTGCTACTGAAAAGACTTTAAAAGAAAATCCTGATAAAGTAAGCGAAGGAGATAAGAAAAATATAGAAGAAGCTATTGAAGAATTAAAGAAAGTTAAAGATAGTGATGATAAATCAGCAATAGATTCAGCTATGGAAAAATTATCTCAAGCATCTCATAAATTTGCAGAAGAATTATATAAAGAAGCACAAGCTCAGGCTCAAGCTCAACAACAAGCAGGAGCTAATGCAGGTTCTGACAAAAAAGATGAAGATGTAGCAGAAGCAGAAGTTGTAGACTAATAATAAAATA